>CAZURK010000003.1:39848-175888 GCA_964623055.1 uncultured Pirellulaceae bacterium | reverse complement strand
CTTTGATCCCAGGACGAACGCGTATACGCTAATGGGGAAGGATTTGAAAGTCCCATTGCCGATCAACGGGCGGGCGATGACCAAAGCCGGTGATGTGATCTTCGTGGCCGGCGAGCCGATGAGATTCAAAGACCCCACCTGGGAGAATTACGTAGCTACCTACAACGGAAAGTTGGGCGGCAGTCTCCTTGCTCTCTCAGCCGCCAATGGTGAACAGCTTGCCGAACACAAACTCCCTTCAGCCGTTGTTTGGGACAGCATCGCCGTCGCGAAACGGCACCTCTACATCTCGCTCGCCGACGGCACCGTGCAGTGCATGGGGGAATAAGGCTCTCTCCAAGGAAACCACACCATGATCGTGAGTACTACAAGCGGTCCTCGATCAATACCCGGCCAAGGGAAGACGAATCCGGTATGAGCAAGTCAAAGGTATCCGTAAACCGCAATGAGTCGATATCGAGTTGTTGCGTTGTTGATTGTGAGTTGTTTTCAAGATATGGAGGACTAACGATGAGACTGTTTTTCTTGATGAATCTGATTGTCGCTCTCTGCTGCACGGGTGCGGTCGCCGCGGATAACACACTCACCGAGGCGGAAAAGCAGGACGGCTGGATCCTGCTGTTCAACGGCAAGGACTTCAGCGGTTGGCGGATCGACCAATGGAACCCGGAGAGCTTTTCGATCGAGGACTGCGCGATCAAGTGCCATGGCAAGCCGTCGATGATTTACTATGACGGCGAAGGGAAGGAGATGATAGATTTTCATTTCGTCGCCGACGTGATGACCACGCCCGGCGCGAACGGCGGCATCTTCTTTCACACCAAGTATCAAGACAAGGGCTGGCCGATCGGGCATGAGGCGCAGATCGACAACTCGCACAAAGACCCTGTTAGAACGGGCAGCATCTACATCGTCGCAAAGAATCTGGAAGCGCCCGCCAAGGACAACGAGTGGTTCAAATACGAGATCATCGTACGAGGAAAGACGATCGAGACGAAAGTCGACGGCAAGACCGTTCTGACCTACGACGAGCCGTCCGACGTTCAGGGTTCGAGGAAGCTGTCGTCCGGCACCATCGGGATTCAGGCACACGATCCCGGCAGCGTGGTGCTGGTCAAGAACGTCAAGGTCAAGTCCTTGGACGATGGGTAGCATGAAGCCATGACGAAGTAAAGTGCTGAACGTAGGTAAGCGAATCCTGAGTCACTGCCTGTCAACTCGACCCAAAGGCGGTCGAGTGCGGCTAAGAAGGTAATCCATGATAGCTCTTCGATTTAGGCCAAGGATTCGATTCATCAACCGGACGCGTTGAATGGGATCTGCATTGCGAAGTCAAACGGTCGAATTCGATAAGGATCCAAGGATGAAACGCTATTTACTAACCGCTCTCTTGATGCTGTGCGGCAGCGTGCTGAGCGCAAAGGAAGATGCAAGCAGCGTCGCGGATGTTGTCGGCGTCAAAGGCGGACTGATTGTCCACCTCTACTGTGGTGACGGAAAACGCACTGCGGAACTGTACGCCGGCGACGGCTTTGTCGTACACGGCCTCGATGCAGATGTGACCGCTGCCCGAAGTCATATTCAGTCGCTTGGCCTGTACGGGAAGGTGTCCGTCGCGCCGTGGACGGGTGAGCGATTGCCCTATGTGGATAATCTCGTCAACCTGGTTGTCGCGGACGACCTCGGCAAGCTGCCGATGGATGAAGTCATGCGAGTGCTGGCGCCAAATGGCGTGGCATGGATCGATGGTGACAAGACAGTCAAGCCGTGGCCGAATGATATCGATCAGTGGCCGCAGCACTATCATGGGGCCGACAACAATGCGGTGGCGCGCGACAGCGTGGTGGGTCCGCCTCGGCATCTTCAGTGGATCACCGATCCCGTCTGGACCCGTTCACACCTCGGCATGCCGTCAATCAACAGCCTGATTTCTGCCGAGGGCAGGCTGTTCTCGATCGAAGACCATGCATCCGTCGAACAACCAGCCTTGCCGGGCAAGTTCTCTCTCATCTGTCGTGACGCATTCAACGGCATTGTGCTGTGGCGGCACGCGTTTCCCGACTGGCATCCGACCAACATCTTCATCAAGCTCACGCCGTCCCAATTGCAGCGTCAGTTGGTCGCCGTCGATGGCCAGGTGTACTGCACGCCAGGTCTGAATGCGCCGATAACGGTTTTCGAGGCGACGACGGGCAAGATTCTCAAACGCTACGACGGTACGGAGATGACACAGGAGTTCGTCTACGACCGTGGTGTGCTGTTCGCGGTCGTCGGGGACCCCGTCGATACGTCTTCGGTGGGCGGCGGGCAGTTCACGCTTGGCGATACCGGCTTTCCCGAAGAAGTGTACAGCCCCAGGATTGTGCATCGCGATAATCCGACCTGTTCGATCGTGGCCATCGATGCGGTTTCCGGGCGTAGGCTCTGGGAGAAAAAGGGCGACGCCACGCGCGCCTATCAGGGTTCGTCCCTGGCCGTTCGCGGCCCGTATGCGGTCTACGCAACGCTGGACTTCGTGGCTTGCCTCGACCGGAATTCCGGTGAGCAGCGCTGGCGTGCCGATCTGAGGCAGGATGGCGGCGATGCAGGCAGCGGTAGGAAGGGAAGAGAGTATCTGTCGCCGGGAGCGCGGCGAAATACGGTGAAGCTGGTTCTTGCCGATCAGGCCGTTTACCTGGCTGTGCAAAGATCGCTGACGGCGTTTGCCATCCAGGACGGCGCGAAACTGTGGACGGCAAGTACCCGAATGAATCATCACAAGACACCGGACGTACTGCTGACCGACGGCGCCGTTTGGACGGCAAACAACAAGGCTTACAATCCGTTGACCGGCGAAGTGATCAAGACCCTTTCCCAGCAGGTCACAGGTCCTATGGGCCACGATCGCTGCTACGAGAACCGTATTACGACGCGCTGGTATATCAATACGGCCTCCGGGGGCAGCGACTTTCTGGCGTTGGACGGCTCTGGGGAATTTCCGACCCCGTGGGGACGCAGCACCTGCGGTATCGGCCACCTGCCCTGCAACGGCCTGCTGTATCTCGGACCGCCGGCCTGCTCGTGCGGCAACAAAGTGCAACTTAACTCGTTGAACGCGTTGGCTGCCGAGCCGGGCTTGAGATCCTCCGGCCAACTCCTGGATATCGCTATTCACCCGCAACTGGAAAAAGGACCGGCCTACGGATCCGTCCAGACTCCAACCGACCATGTGCAGTCTAACCAAGATTGGCCAACCTATCGGCATGATTCTCGTCGCAGCGGGAGTACCCAAGCGGCGGTAGGTGGGCACCTCAAGCCCTTGTGGCAAACACAACTGAGCACCCGTGCCAGCCCGCCGGTGATTGTGGCGGGGCAAGTCTTCGTCGCGGACGTGGACGCGCACGCCGTGTGCGCCTTGAACGCTGATGATGGCAGGTTGCAGTGGAACTACACGGCTGGCGGACGCGTGGATTCACCGCCGACTTGGTATGAAGGGCGGCTCTTGTTCGGTTCGCGCGATGGTTGGGTGTATTGCCTGAGGGCCGGGGATGGCTCATTGATATGGCGGTTCAAAGCATTACCTGATCGGCTGATTTGCGCCCACGAACAGCTTGAGTCGGCCTGGCCGGTTTGTGGAAGTGTTTTGGTTCAAGACGGCATCGCCTATTTTGTGGCAGGCCGGAACTCCTTTGTTGACGGCGGGCTGTTCCTGTTCGGACTGGATCCAGAAACCGGCCGGATGATTCATCAGAGAAACTTGTACGGGCCCTATGACGAGAATGGGCATCCGATCGTGAGCAAGATCACGGCGCTGGGTGGTACTGGTGCTGGCGGTGTTCAAGGAAACAAAGACGACGTTCTGCTGGCCAGAGGAGATCACCTGTTCCTCAGGCACCAGGCGTTCAAGAAGAACCTCGACTCACCCGGCCCAGGTGAGCGTATCCTGCCCCATTTGATCACGTCGCACGGCTTTGCTGAGAAAACGCCGCACCATCGCAGTTTCTGGACGATTGATACGGAACTGTACTACGATCGTTGGACCTCGCAGTTGGGGGTGCGAGGGGACATCCTGGTCATGGATGGTAAGCGTTACTATGAAGTCAGAGGTTATCCGCCTGGACGCTATGACACGTACGACGTCCGGCAGAACGCGTACACGCTGTTTGCCGGTGAACTGTCCGATGAGCCGCCGCGGCTGGCAGCGAAACGGGAGTATCGGGAGTTATGGCAGACCAAGATACCCTTGACGGGCAAAGCCATTGCGTTGGCGGACGACGTCCTGTTCGTGGCCGGTACTCCCGCACTGTTCCCAGAAGGCGATCTGGCAAAGGCGTACGAAGGCAGGATGGGGGGAGTCCTTTGGGCCGCCTCTGCTACGGATGGTAGAAAACTCATGGAGTACAAACTCGAGCGAGCTCCGGAGTGGGATAGTCTCGCAGCAATCGAGGGACGCCTGTTTCTCTGCAATCAGGATGGTCGAGTAAGGTGTTTTGCAACGCAACGGGAATAGATGCAGGAGGAAGTTCATTTGCGAATGAGGAAGCTCACAAACGGCGAGACGCCGAACATCTGTCGGGAAGGCTTGGATCGTTTCCCGCACAGCCCGGCGAACAAGTTGATGGTGGGAACAATCCTGCTGATGACGTTCGCCCTGCACATCGCACAAGCCCAGACAGAGCCCGTGGACTTCGTTGATCCACTGATCAATTCGAATAGCGCTCGGATATTTCAAACGAAAACGGCAAGCCGGCCATTTGGGCTCGTCCAGTTGGCTCCCGATACCGTTGTGGGGAGAGGATTCTGGGGAGGATACAGCTACGGCACAACGAATATCAAAGGATTCGGGCATGTACGTGATTGGCGTATCGCGGGGTTGCTGGTCATGCCCACGACCGGCGGTGTAGAGCCACGGGGCCCGAATTCCTGGAACTCGGACTTCAGCCACGAAACGGAAGTGGCGCAGGCCGGATACCACAAAGTCGTCTTGGACCGGTACGGCGTCACCGTTGAGCTCACCTCAACCATGCGGGTCGGCATGCACCGATGGACCTTCGCCAACGAGGGCACGGCGGACATCATGTTTGACATCATCACGTTCCTGAAGGAAGCAGGACCAGCGGACTGTGCCATCAAGAAGGTCAGCGACACGGAGTTGGAGGGCTGGGTCCAGATGGTCACTGATGGGGGCTCAAGGAAATACAAGATCTTCTTTGTCGCTCAATTCGACAAAGCGATGGCAGAATTCCGGGCATGGAAGGAAAGAGACTTGGGGCCTGTCGACGAAGTATCCGGCGCTCCCGTCGTCGCCTACCCGAGATTCAAAGTGCCCGCCGGCGATGTCGTGCAAATGAAGTGCGCCCTTTCCTATTGCAGTATCGAGCAGGCCCGATCGAACATGGTCCTGGAGCTGGACCATTGGAACTTCGACAAGGTGAGGAGTGGCAGCCGGGCCGAATGGAACGAGCTGCTGGACAACATCGAGGTCGAGGGCGGGACAATTGATCAGAAGCGGAAATTCTATACCGATCTATGGCATGTGTTGCTGGGCAGAAGCACTTGCAGCGATGCCAACGGCAAATACCCGGACCGCATGGGGCCGGAACTGGTGATCCGCGACTTGCCACGGACAAACGTAGCGTCTTTGGCTAGCGTCACGTCGTCTTCCGAGCAAAGCGATGCTCATGCAGCCGCTAACGCAGTGGATGGCATCATAGGAAGACGGGCCGGCGTGTGGGTCTCGGACGGAGAACAACATCCGTGGATCATGCTGTCCTGGCCAAGAGACACGACGCTGAATCGAATCGACATCCATGACCGACCGGGGCCGGACGATGTCAACAGCGGCAAACTGGTGTTCAGCGACTCGAGCACCATCCACGTCTCCGACATCCCGGCCGACGGCGAGGGAAAAGTCGTCACCTTCGAAAACAAGATCGTCCGCTGGGTGCGGTTCGAGGTGACCGGCGGTTCCGGTACGAACGTCGGGCTCTCCGAGATCAAGGCGCGGGACGCGAACGGCGAGCCCGAGTTCAAGATGTACAACTCGGATTCGTTCTGGTGGACGATGTGGAACCTGAATGTGCTTTGGGGGATGGCCTATCCGGACATTTTGGAAGAATGGGTGCAATCCAGCCTGCAGCACTATGACGACGACCCCAAGCACCGGATCCCCTGGGGTACGGTAGCCGGTGATCATTCCTGGATCATGTCGGGCGCTCAGCGAACGCCGCTGATCGCCCGCGCCATCCAGATGGACATGAAGCACGTCGACATCATCAAGGCCTACAAGGCTTTGATGAAGATGCATGAATCCGGGCCGTTCGGAGATCCCGGTGGCAATTTCCAGTGGGTCAAGGAGTACAAACAGCGCGGGTATATTCCTGTCGAAGCCGTATCCTTCGCCGCGGGTCAGACGGTGGAACATGCTTACTGCGACTGGGTTCTGGCACAGGTGGCGGCCAAGATGGGCGACAACGCGAACTACCAATACTTCCTGGGCCGGTCAAAAAGCTGGGAGAATATCTGGAACCCGGAAACCGGTTACTTGATGCCGAGGCACCGGGACGGCTCCTGGTTGAAGAACTTCGATCCGTTTCACGGCAAAGGATACAAGGGGTATATCGAAGGCAATGCCTGGGGACACCTGTGGTTCAACGTCCATGACGTGATGGGACTCTGCAACCGGATGAGCGGCCCCGACTATTACTGCAAGAGGCTGGAAAAAGGACTCAAGATTGATGCCTCTAGGTACTTTCTGCACATCGGAGGCTACGTGGACTACGGCAATCAGCCGTCTTGCCAGTTGGCTCATCTTTTCAACTACGCCGGTAAGCCGTGGCTCAGCCAGTACTGGGCAAGGCAGGTGAACGAAAAGGCGTACGGCGATGTCGGGTACAACACGGGACTGGGCGTCGGAGATGAAGACCAGGGTCAGATGGGTGGCGTCAGCGCGTTGATGTCGATGGGCCTGTTCTCGATCCGGGGATGTTGTGGCAAAGACCCGATCTACGAGATTACTGCCCCGGTGTTCGACACCGTGACCATTCATCTCGACGCGGATCACTATCCCGGCGACAAATTCACCATTCGCACAACGAACAATTCAGCGGCGAATTGCTACATCCAGTCCGCGAAACTCGATGGGGCTCCCTTGTACAAGTGCTGGTTCTTTCACCGTAATTACGCCGATGGCGGAACGCTTGAGTTGGTACTGGGGCCTGAACCGAACCGGCAGTGGGGCAGCGCGGAAGCCGACCGGCCGCCCTCGGAGTCTTCACCCGCGCCAGCAAGCACATTCGTTCCGGTTCAACTGTTGAATATCGCAGCCGAAGCAAAAGCCACGGCATCGTCCGAATTCCCCGACAAACGATTCTCCGTTGCCAGCGCCGTCGACGAAACGCCTTCCGGCTGGGCGTCGGCCGGTGAGCAGAATCCTTGGATTCAGCTTGACTGGACGAACAGACGGAAGATTAACCGGATCGTGATTCGGGACCGGGAAAACAAGGCGGATCACGCGGCAGGCGGAACGCTCACGTTCAGCGATGGGAGCAGCGTCGTCGTGTCGGGTATTCCCAATGACGGCAGCGCAAAGAGCGTGTCCTTTCCAAGCAAGAGCGTGACCTGGGTTCGATTCCAGGTGGCCGGCGGAACGGGACCGAACGTGGGATTGCAGGAAATTGAGGTGCACCGCGCGAAAGAACCAGAGTCCGACGCGGGCGATGACCAAAGAGAGTGAAGAACGAGATTTCTATGATCTGCAAACGGTTTCTTCGTGCCGGCACAGGCTTGGCGTTGGCTGCGGGCCTATTCATCCCTGCCCTGGCCCAACCGAACAAGAATTGGGGGAAAGGACACAATGATGATTGAGAAAACGTTGAACAACCCGTTCACCAAGAAGGTCGTTGCGGTTGCGGCCCTGACGGTTCTTTTCTGCCTAAACCTGGCGCCGGCCGATGACGTTCTCTTCCTTGATAAGCCTGCGGCCGACTGGGAGAAGGAGGCATTTCCCTTAGGCAACGGTCGCCTCGGCTGTATGGTCTTCGGCGGAGTCGAAGAAGAACGAATCCAGTTCAACGTCGACAGTCTCTGGACAGGAGACGAGAACCTGACCGGGGACTATCGAGCGCCCGGCATGGGTTTCTATCAGAATTTTGGGAACCTGTACGTGGCCTTCGACGACACGAGCGCGGCCACAAAGTATCGGCGTGAACTGAATATCTCCAGGGCCGTGGTTCGCGTTGTCTACGAACAGGATGGTACCGAGTTCGTGCGCGAGACCTTTTGCAGTCATCCCGATCAGGTTCTCGTTTCTCGGATGACGGCCAGCGTGACCGGCAAGTACTCCGGGTATATCCGACTCGCTGGCGGGCGTGAAGAAAGCACTTCCGTGAAGGAGAACCGATTGACCTTCGCGGGGACCCTGCCCAATGGCATGGAGTACGAGGCACAGGTGCTCGTTGTAGCCGAGGGTGGAACGGTCGAGACGGACGGCGACACGCTGGTATTTAGCCGATGCGACAGCCTGACCATTACCCTTGCCGCCGGAACGAGCTATGTGATGGACTACGCCAGGAATTGGAAGGGTGAGCACCCCCATGAGCTCGTGACCGAGCAAGTGAACCAGGCTGCGAAGAAGGCCTATCCACAACTGCTGACGGCGCATGTTGAAGATCACCAGTCGCTGTACAACCGCGTGGCGGTCGACCTTGGCAAGACCGCAGATGCCCAGCTTGCGTTGCCGACAGACCAACGGCTTCAGGCGATCCGCGAGGGCAAGGCGGATCCGCAAATGGACGCGCTGCTGTTTCAGTATGGTCGCTATTTGTTGATCGCGTGCTCACGGCCTGGATCGCTTCCGGCCAATCTGCAGGGTCTGTGGAACGATCGGAACAACCCGCCGTGGCATGCCGACTACCACAGCAACATCAACGTGCAGATGAACTACTGGTTGGCGGAGCCCGCCAACCTGGCCGAATGCCACGAGCCCCTTTTCGATCTACTGTCGGCGTCGCTGGAGCCGTTTCGCAAAGCCACGAAGCTGGCCTACGGCGATACGATTCGGGGTTTCACCATTCGAACATCCCACAATCCGTTCGGCGGGATGGGGTGGAAATGGAATATCCCTGCCAGCGCCTGGTATGCCCAGCATTTTTGGGAACACTACGCGTTTGGTCGAGACAAAGAGTATCTCGCGGCGGTGGCTTATCCGTATCTCAAAGAGGTTTGCCAGTACTGGGAGGATCACTTGAAGACGCTCCCCGATGGACGACTCGTCGCGCCGAACGGTTGGTCGCCGGAGCATGGCCCGACCGAGGATGGCGTCTCGCATGATCAACAACTCATCTGGGACCTCTTCACCAATACCATTCAGGCGGCAGAGGAACTGGGCGTGGACCCCGAATACCGCCAGAAGCTCTCTGGTATGCGGGACAAGTTGGTGGGACCAAAGATCGGCAGATGGGGTCAGCTCCAGGAATGGATGGTCGACCGGGATGATCCTAAGGACCAGCACCGGCACGTTTCTCACATGTTCGCCGTGTATCCAGGTCGCCAGATATCGCGGAGCAAGACTCCCGAATTTGCGGAAGCAGCGGCCGTGTCGTTGAAGGCACGCGGGTTCGGCACGGTCGTGGGCTGGTCAAACGCTTGGAAGACAGCCCTCTGGGCGCGCCTGTTGGGTGCCGAGCACGCCTACACATTTTATCACAAGGGAATTTCTGCCAATGCGTATCCTAACCTATGGAATGGTTGCTGGCCGGGTCGGGTCTTCCAGATCGACGGCAACTTTGGCATCACCGCCGGAGCGATCGAGATGCTGCTCCATTCCCATGCCGGCGAGATTCACTTGCTGCCGGCTTTGCCGAAAGCATGGGCGACGGGATCGGTAAGCGGCTTGCGGGCACGGGGAGACTTCACGGTCGATATCCGCTGGAAGGGAGGCCAACTGGACGAGGCAACGATACACGCTGGAAAGAAAGCCCTCCGCACGATTGCTGTCGTATTCAATGGGAAGCGAAAAGTGCTTCACGTCGCGCCGGGTCAGGCGGTTACGATGCCGCTGAAGGACTTCCGGTGATTCCAGAGATACTCAAGAACTTCAGAGGGCCGACATGCTACGGCACGAATCATCTTGATTCGACGCGATTTCAACGAGCATTACCACTGCACGCCGCAGCAATTCCGGGAGAAAACTACTTCGCAGGTTCCCCCGGCCGGGCGAGTGCAGATTGATTGACCAAGGTCGCCGAACGAAGAGGTCGCCAGCACAGGCCTCCCGTTCCGTCACAATGGTCGATAAGGACGACGAAATGATTCCAAGATTACTGGCATGCCTGCTGTATGCATCCCTCTTTTCATTTGCTGCGCATGCATCCCCATTGTTCACGGAAGACTTCAACGCCGAGATCTCGGTGAGGGGGCGCCACCGTCAGGCGCAAACCGGCCTGCCGATTAAGCATGGATATGACGCGATGCCGGGCTGGACGAGGCTGGGTGAAGGGATGCCGGCTCACTTCGTGGAGCATACCCCAGGGGATTGGGCGCTGATGGTCGTGGCCAGGGAGCCAAACCAGAACGTCTTCACGCTGAATAAAGGGTTCGCGGCCAATTGCCTGGGGCATACCTATACCGTTTCGTTCGATGTGGGACCGGCCGTCTATCAGGCGCTTTCTCAGGTGACGACCGCCGAGGAGCAACTGGCAATCGAACTGCTGCGCACCGATGGTACCGTGCTGAAGCGGCACCAAGTCAGGCCCGGCAAGTGGGAAGCACAACGAGTACTCAGAAACTGCAGTTTCACCTACGAAGGCGACGGCAGCGGCCCGATACGATTTCGCATTTCACCGGTATTCACGTCCGGTACCCGCTTCTACGGCGCGATTGACAACTTGCAGGTGTTCGGCTCGAAAGCGGAGGCGGAAAGCGCTGTCCGCAAGCGTGTGGCAGAGGCCAGACGGGCCAGAGAGGAGTTGGAAAGACAACGGCGATTGATTGAACAACTTCCATCTCTGGAACGAGACTGGATGTTTCAGGCTGGCGATAATCCTACTGTGGAACGCGTGCAACAGGAGATAACTTGGACACGCGAGTTGGCAGAGCGAATAGGGAAGATGTCGAGCAAGCTCGATTTGACCGCGGACTTCAAGCAATTGAGGGAACTGGAAGAGAGGCTTGGAGCGTGTCTGGGAATTCAAAGTAGCAGGCACAGTCCCTGTGCCGTTCGCCCAAATCATCGGGTTTCGGGAAGGAGTTACGGCACACGGAGTGTGCCTACTACCGTTTCGAAACACGCTCTTACGGAAGAAACGGAGAGGACAACAGCGGGAGAACTCTACTTAGCCGTCCGACGATTGAAGCGTGCCATCACGTTCAAGAACCCGGCCATCGACTTCACGCAGATACTAGTGGTTGACAATCCTTATCCAAACGCCCGCCATGAATCGGCACATCGTCACGGCTATCGAGCTAGCGGCCAAGGAAGACTACTGATTCTGGAAGGTTTGAATCCCGACAGTCCTGTGCGATCCCTGATTCCAAAAGAAAAAGCCGGCTTCCTGTGGCGGCCCGACCTCTCTTTTGACGCCGAGAAGATTGCGTTTTGCTTGATGCCGGTCGAGGAGAAATCGTTTCACTTGTACGAAGTCAATACGGACGGCACGGGGTTCAAACAATTGACGTTTGGGGACTACGATGATCTGGACCCCATTTATCTTCCTAACGGCAAGTTGATGTTCAACACGACGCGGGCGAACACCTATGTCCGTTGTGGTCCCACTCATCATGCTCCAGTCCTCGCCCGATGCGACGCGGATGGAAACAACATCTACGTGATATCCAGAAACAACGAACCCGATTATTTGCCGGCGCTGTTGCCTGACGGCCGGATCATCTTCACTCGCTGGGAATATACCGACAAGGAACAGAAGCGAGCCCAGTCGCTCTGGACCATGAATCCCGACGGAACGGGCGTCCAAGTGTTCTGGGGCAACCAAAGCGTCTGGCCGGATATGCTGGCGGAACCCCGACCGATTCCCGGAAGTGGGAAGATCATGTTCACCGGCGTGGGGCATCACCGATGGTTCCAAGGTGCCATCGGCATCATCGACCCCTCCAAGGGGATGAACTATCCCGAGGGGCTGAGCAAAGTGACGTCGGAGATTGCGTGGCCGGAAGTCGGAAACGGCCCGCGAGAAAAGACCGAGGCGGACGATTATCGGCCCGGACGCTACAAAGCATACAAGACCCCATATCCCATCAGCGAAGAAGATTTCCTTGTTTCGATCAAGCGTTCCGGGACAGGAAACTTCAGCCTCTATTTGATGGACTTACACGGCAACCGCGAGCTGATCTACAGCGGCAAGCATAATGTCTGGCACGCCATACCGGTCAAACGTCGCCGAAAACCGCCGATTATTCCGGATCAGGTGGAATGGCCAAAGATAGGCCCGAACCAGGAGCCGCTTGAGGAGGGAAACCTATACAGCGCGGATGTGTTCGAGGGTGCGCCGCTGCTACCGAGAGACAAAGTGAAACACTTGAGGGTGCTTCAGATTGATCCAAGAACATATACGCCCTGGCAAAAAACCTACCAGCATTCTGGACCTTCCATCTCCGTGACCCAGGCTGACGGCGTAAAACGCATCCTAGGAACAACGCCAGTCGAGGCCGATGGCAGCGTCGGCTTCAAGGTGCCGCCCGGTGTTCCGCTCCATTTCCAACTGCTGGATGAGGACTTCCGTTGCATACAGACGATGCGGTCCTTTACGGGTGTCATGCCGGGCGAGGTTCGCATGTGTGTCGGCTGTCATGAAGGGCAGCGTTCCGCTCCAATCTCTACCGATGGCATCCTTGCGATACGCCGCGGAGCCCAGGCTTTGACGCCTCCCCCGTGGGGCGCCGAGGTGAGCATTGGCTACGAACGCTTTGTCCAGCCGGTCCTAGATAAGTACTGTGGCAAGTGCCACCAGGGTGATGGTAAGGCCCGCCATAAACTGGATCTGACCCTGCGCGATTCCAGCCTGCGGGATCCGGTCTATCCGAGTCTGCCGTCGCAGTTCAAAGAGCCGTACATAACTCTTGTCGGCGGCGGCAACAACTGGTACTCACCGGCCGATAGCAAGCTGATCAACGAGTACGGTCTTCCGGTTTCTATTTCAGGTTGCCTGATCGTGGAGGGCTATCAAGAACGGTCCCCAGAGGCGTTGGCGACTCTTCAGCCGATGACGCATATGTCTTCTGCCAGTTTGTTGATCGACCGGGCCATGGACGAGAAACACATCGAGGCCAAGATGGATTCGGACAACCTTCGGCGCCTGATCGGATGGGTGGATGCCAATGGACCGTATTTGGGCGAAGAAGAGATCCGCCGAATGCCGGATCCGACTCCTGAAACGATGTGGGCCAAACCCGTGCCGGTGGTGAAGCCACGACTGAAGACGGCGCCGCTAGTCAACCGTTTTAATATTCGCCAGGATGGCGACTCGAGTAAGATCTATTTGAGTGCTAAAGAAGAGTGGCCATAAGAATGGTCCAAGTTGTGGGACAGTCACAAGTTGTGGGGCGGTCTCCCGACCGCCCCACTTCGCCGACCGCAGGTCTCCAGCGGTTGGTGGATGGGAGACCTGCGGTCTGCAACATGGGCGGGTCGGGAGACCCGCCCATAACGGAAGGAAGACCCGTCCATAACAGATCCGAATTACTAACCCCAGGAGGTAGACCATGTTCAAAGTTTCGATGATCGGTCGGTATCACGTATTGCTGGCATCCGTGGCCTCGTTGGCGCTGGTGGTCGCCGGCTGCAGTCCAGCGCCAAGCGGACCACCTCAAGAGGACCAAGCCAATGGAACAACTCCCGCCGACGATGCTGCCTCGGACCTGATTCCGGCCGAACTGCTGCTCGAGTTGCCCGACAACTGCAACACGCCCGACGCCTTGTGCCTGTTGCCGGACGGGAACATCATCCTGTCGGTTCCCAACGTGAATGATAAATCGCAGCCGTCGGTCTTGATGAAAATCACGCCCGACAACAAGGCCGAGATGTTCTACACGATGCCGCCGCACCCGGAGACCGGCAAGGCGTATTCGCTCGGCGCATGCGTCGCGCCGTCGGGCGATCTGTACGTCTCCGACAACCAAGAGTTCGACACGCTGGAGAACAAGTCGCGCGTCTTGAGGATTCCTATGAAAGACGGCCAGCCCGGCGAGGCCGTTACCGTGGTGTCCGGCTTGGTCGTGGCCAACGCGGTTCTGGTCCGCGACGGCTACCTCTATGTGAGTGATTCGCGGATCGTTCCGAAGGTCGAACCGTACGTGAGCGGCGTCTTTCGTTTCAAACTCGGCGAAGAAGGTGTCGAACTGAAAGTGCCCGGCACTGAAGACCCGCACCTGATCGCCACACTCGAAACGCACAACAAGGAGGTCCCCATCGGCGCCGACGGTCTATGTTTCGACAACGACGACAATTTGTACGTGGCCAACTTCGGCGACGCGACCATCGAGAAGATTGTGTTCGACGACGCAGGCGAGGTCCGCTCGCAGGAGCCTTTCACCAAGGCCGACTTCATGATTTCCGCCGACGGACTGTTTTTCGACAAGGTGGAAGAGAAGATCTATGTGGCTGACCTGATGGACAACACGATCCACGTCGTCTCGATGGACGGCACAGTCACGACGCTGGCCAAGAACGGCGACTTCCATCCGGCCGAAGGTCGGCTCGACGCACCCAGCGAAGCGCTGTTACGCGGCCGCGAGGTGATCGTCTCGAACATGAACCTCCCGTTCGCCTATACCGTGAACAAGACATTCGGCGTGCCGGCCACGCTTTCCGTAATCCGACTGGAAGACTGAGCTGACGGTAGCGGAAGTCGCCAGGACTTTCGGCGAGTCGCAGTGTGCCGAAACTCTGGGCGAGTTTCGCTACCCCGAAATCGAGTCGTGACCAAGCACTAGGGCGAGCGGCAGATGGGAGTCTACCCAAGTACAAGCACGAAGCGCCAGCGAGTGAGTCCCAAACACACTCGCTTGCGCTGCGTGCTGGTATGAATTCACCTGCCGCTCGCCTAGAGTCCCCTCACAACGACAGGTGCCACCATGGGCGCAATCGAATTCCATCACATCGGTCTTTTGACCGAGGAGCCGCACGAGGGCGAAATCGCGTACCCTTCGATGAAGCTTTGGGCCACCAGCCCCGACGCGAACCCCAATCGGGCCGAGTGGATCCGTCTCGCCGCGGACAGTCCCTATCGGGATACGCCCTTTGGAAAAATGCCGCACGTGGCGTACCTGGTCGACGACTTGGACAAGCGGCTCGAAGGCAAGAAAGTGGTTGTCGGCCCGATCGAGGTCGCGGAAGACTTCCGCGTGGCGTACTTCATGGAGAACGGCCTGTTGATTGAGTATATGGAGGGCGATCCCCAGTGCTAACAAAAAGCGCATTCGTAAAGATACTTGGTGTCGCGGCGGCTGCAGTCGTGGCCGCAAATCCACTGGTGGCAGAAGACGGGGAACCGCTACCGAACATAGTCATTTTCCTCGTCGATGACATGGGACTGATGGATACTTCGGTTCCCATGTTGACCGATGAAAACGGCAAGCCGCAGGGGCATCCGCTCAACGACTGGTACCGCACGCCGAACATGGAACGGCTCGCGGCGATGGGCGTCCGGTTCAGCAACTTCTACTCGCACAACGTCTGCTCGCCGACACGCGTCTCGATCATGACGGGACAGAACTCGGCGCGACATCGAACCACCGACTACATCTTCCCGTGGCAGAACAACCGATTGATTGACAACAGGATGTACCCGCTGGCCGTGTGTCAGCAGGTGCCGTCGGAGTGGAACTGGGCTGGCCTGAAGAAAAGTGACTTGACGCTACCGAGGCTATTGAAGCAAGTCGGTTATACGACCATTCACCTTGGCAAAGGGCACTTTGCGCCGGACAATCACGAAGGCACGGACCCACTGGATCTTGGGTTTGACGTGAACGTTGCCGGTTCCTGTATTGGGGCGCCAGGTTCTTATTATGGGCGAGACGGATTTGGGAGAGGATCGAAGAATGTGCATGCCCGCCCAGTGCCTGGCCTCGACAAATACCACGGGGCCGACACCTTCCTGACAGAAGCCCTGACGCTGGAAGCAAAAGCCGAAGTCGATAGAGCACTGGCTGCGGAGAAACCGTTCTTCCTGTACATGTCTCATTACGCAGTCCATTCGCCCTTCAACTCCGATCCACGTTTCGCCGCTCATTACCGCGACGGTGGGAAGCACAAGGCCGTCCAGGCTTACGCCACGCTCATCGAGGGCATGGACAAATCGCTGGGCGATCTGCTGGATCATATCGAGGCGAAGGGTATCGCGGAGAACACGCTGATTATTTTCCTTGGCGACAACGGTGGAGACTGTCCGTCTGGGAAACTTGATGGTGTTAACTCCTGCGCACCTTTGCGCGGACGGAAGGGTGGCAAGTGGGAAGGCGGCATGCGCGTTCCCTTCATCGCCGCCTGGGGCAAACCCGACGCGAACAACCGGTGGCAGAAACAACTGCCGATCCCCGCAGGCAGCGTCCGTCAGGAAATCGGAGCCTGTTACGACCTGTTCCCGACGATCGCCGATCTTGTCGATGCGCCCGTTCCGGAAAACCATTTGGTTGATGGTCAGAATCTCAAGCGACTGCTGACCGGGCAATCGGATCCGGAACATCGGAACGAATTCCTGAACCACTATCCCCATCCGCGTCGCGGACAGAGCCATTTCTTCACCACCTGGCGCAAGGGTGACGGGAAGGTGATTTACGAATACTTGAAACAGAGCGAGCAGCGCTACTCACTCTACGACCTGGCGAGTGATCCGAGCGAATCACACAACCTCGCGGCGGAGAATCCCGATAAGCTCAGGAGCATGATGCAGGGCATGGTTCGGGAACTGGAGTCCATGGATGCGGTCTATCCGGTGAAAGACGGACAGACGCTTGAACCAATCATCCCACAAGAGAAGCCATGAATCGGTTCGTGAAAACAATAGCAGGAAAAGTGTCCGAAACTGCTTCCTTTTTTACGAGCACGAAGCGCAAGTCGAGTAGGACGGATCAAGGAGCGAAGCGACGACGCTCCGGCAAAGGGGTTGTTCTGTAATCATCTGATCTGTCCCGCATGCGACACGCGCCTGGAGGCGAATCACCATGTTCAAGCAAACAATCAGCCAATTCATGTGGGCATTTCAGCAGCACTTCCGTGTCTCCGCTGAAACGAATGCCAATCTGTTGTTGGGGCGTCTATCTGATCGCGTCAAGTCTGACGTGTTCTTGGTCGGTTTCTTGGAACACGACCGTAACGATCGACATGCGGTTTGCGTCGAGCCAGAAGATGATTTCTGGCTCCTGCCAGAGCATTTGGCCGATGTACCAGCGGACGCGAATGAGTTGCAGAGCAATGCCAAAGAAAGTCAGCTGATCCATTCACTACCTCAGGCACAAGAGAATCATACGAACGCGATTCGCCGCCGTTCACTTCGCGAGGCAACGAAGAAAGCCATCAATTCTTCACCGGACAGGCCGCCGGAACGCGAGTACTTCGTCGGGTGGCCGGTGTCGGTTGGTGAGTATTGCGTAATGGTTGTGGTCGGTTTGCGGAAGGATGACATCGACGCATATCCAAGCCTCACATCCAACGAATACTGGGTACATGAATATCGAAGCTACCCGCTGCCGCGTTCGCTCATTGAGGCGGTAGTCGAAGCATTTCTTTCGGCATGCTCAGAAGAACTCTTGAAGCCAGATCCGGGATCAGGGCTGTTGTCCGGTGTAACGCAACATGTGTTGGAGTCGGCCGTAAAGGAAATGGTGTGCGGGCTTGCCATGAGATGCGACGAATGGGGAAACACTCTCTGTGCCGAACAAGGCGCGTTTGATTGTTTCTTAAAGATCGCAGCGATGGGATACGAGAAAGCGCCAGCTAGGGGAAGCATCGTTCTGGCGCGAAAAGATCACCCGGCAATCGAGACGCGACTGAGTTTTCGCAACCCGGTTGAATTGCGCAACAGTCGAGGTGTTCGGAAGCTGTTGGAACTGACACGGGACAACCCGCTACACCTGCACACGAACTCGACGGTCATTTGGGGCTTGGTTGACATCGATTCGGGCCAACTTGAGGAGAATGACGAGACGCTATTCGAAATTGAGTTTGTCGACTCGTACTTGTGGGAATGTCGCATCCAAGACCGCGTCTTGCTTCAGGTCGAAAACGGCACGCCACGTTTGTCCGGTAGAACTGTCGATCAAGACGCCTTGCGTGCCGATCTGCTACGACTTTTTCCTGAGATTGATGAAGACGTTGCAGAACAATATCTGGAGTTCATTGAGTCGGCATCAAAGCAGGAGCATGGCGCATTGGTTGTTATCTCGGCCGACGCGAAGAGTGAGGCTGAACGTCTCGCAAACCAGAGCACTCCAATCGAACCTGCACCGGTTGACTCGGGTATGGCTATTCCTATTTCTGGCATCGACGGTGCAATCTTGCTCGGAACGGACGGCAAGTGTCACGCTATTGGTGTTATCCTTGATGGGGTTGCGAATCAGTTTGGTAATCCGGCCAGAGGATCGCGTTTCAATTCGGCAATTCGCTATGTCCATTCGCAACAGACAGCATGCATCGCCTTCATCGTGTCGGAGGACGGCGGTGTAGACGTCATTACCCAAACTCAGACCGAGGATTAGTCGTCGCCTGATTGATGACGCCCTAAAAGACCTGGAAGAGATCGAACGAAGCGAGCAAGTGCCACGGCGGTATTCGGAGATTGTGAACTGGCTCGACGAAAAGAGGTTCTACCTTCTGGAGAAGGACTGTGACACAGTCAATCGTGCCGTCGAGGCAATCGAGGCTCGGATCGTTGAAGACAAGGAGACCTGGGTTCGGGTTGAGCGGCGAAGATGGTCTGTCGATCCGGCAATGCGTGAAGACTGGTATTACGAATAGAAAGGCCAGTGTGTCGATTAGGCCGGATCGAGGAGCGTAGCGATGGCGCTCCGGCAATGAGATGGATGGTGACGCTGGTAAACACTCGTGGCGCCCGAACGGCGCGTCTGGAAGGTCGTCGACCAATGAATCATCCCAAAGAATTCGGGAATCAGAGAATACAGACCGCTCTCTGGTCGGTGATTGTCTTTCTCTGCGCGTTCTCCGCATCCGCTGCTGACCGGCCCAACGTCTTGTTCATCCTGGTGGATGACATGGGCTGGCGGGACTTGGCGTGTTACGGACACGAGATTCACGAAACCCCCAACATTGACGAGCTCGCCAGTGATGGCATGCGGTTCACCGATGGCTACGCTGCATGTCCAATATGCGGTCCGTCTCGCGCCGCCATCATGACCGGGAAATTCCCATCACGCACGGGATACACGGACAACTTCATCAGCCGCAAGAAGAACATTCGGCAGTTCCTGAAGCTGGAAGAATTCACGCTTGCCGAAGCCTCCCAGGCCGGGGACTACCAGACCGGCTTTGTCGGAAAGTGGCATCTCACTGCGGATAATGAATCCCGCCTGCCGACCGATCAGGGTTTTGATGTCAATGTGGCGGGTAGTTCATGGGGGCATCCATACAAGGGATACTCCAGCCCCTATCACATGCCGGGCCTCGAGAACGGGCCCAAGGGCGAATACCTGACCGATCGCCTGACCGGCGAGGCCATCCGAGTCATGTACGACTTCTCCAGGAAGGAGAAACCATGGTTGATGTATATGAGCTACTACACAGTGCATGCTCCTTTTCACGCCAAGCCGGAAAAAGTGAAGAAGTACGCGGAGAAAGCCCGCCAGGCCCAGGTGAAGCTCAATGCCGCCTATGCCGCGATGGTCGAATCGCTGGATGAGAATGTCGGCCGCATTCTCCAATGGCTGGACGAGAACGAGCTTCGCAAAGACACGATCATCGTCTTCACCTCCGACAACGGCGGCTTCCATGCGGCGACGCATAACCGGCCACTGCGCGGATACAAGGGCGAGCTGTATGAGGGCGGCATTCGCGTGCCCTGGATCATCCAGTGGCCCGGCGTCACGAAACCGGGTTCTGTCTGCGACAAGCCGGTTCATGGGGCTGACTTCTACACAACACTCCTGGAGATGGCCGGTCAACCTGAGCGCCCCGAGCAACACCGCGACAGCGTGAACCTGACGCCATTGCTGAAAGGCGATGCCGATTTCGATCGCGGCCCACTGGTCTGGCATTATCCGGTTTCCCTGCCACGCCACCACTCGGAACCGGGCAGCGCCATCCGATTCGGGGATTGGAAACTAATTCAGTACTACGAAGACGGCCGCCAGGAACTCTACAATCTGAAACGCGACATCGGCGAGTCGGACAACCTGGCCAAACGCATGCCTGAGAAGGCGGCTGAAATGAAGGCTCGGTTAGACGCCATGTTGAAAAAACACGACGCAAAGATCCCAACTTCTGATCCTGCACACAAATGAGAGAACGCACGGATGAATAAGATCATCGTTGTACTGCTGGGACTGTCATTGCTGCCCCGTTTTGCCGTGGCGGCAACAGCCGAGGTCAGCTTGGAAGAACTACTCGGCAAGATCAACGATCAGCCGGGGCCCTTCGTGCTTCATTTGCACTGCGGTGACGGGAGGGCCACGGGCGAACTACTGAAGCGGGCCAATGTCATCGTGCAGGGTCTGGACAGCAATGCTGAAAATGTGGCGAAAGCGCGTCGGAATCCAGCCTTTCGCGGAGAGTACGGCAAGCGTGTCACATTCAAAGTGTTTGATGGCCAAAACCTGCCCTTCATCGATAACTGTGTCAACGTCGTCTTATCATCCAGCGATATCAAAGTTTCGCCGCATGAGATCCATCGCGTACTCACTCCCGGCGGGATCGCGATCTTCGGGTCAGACGCAGCGCCGAAGATTGGGAAGGACCTGGCGAGAGTTGCCGCGGTCGAAGGTGCCCGGTACAGCGGCTACTACCGGCTGGAGAAGTTGTGGCCGCCGGACATCGATGAGTGGACGCACCACTTGCACGGACCGGATAACAACCGCGTGGCCAACGACACGCGGATTGCCCCGCCGCTTTCGCATCTGCAATGGACCGGCGCACCGCGTTTTACTCGTCATCACGAGCACATGAGCAGTTTTCACGCCATGGTCTCCGCCCGGGGCAAGGTGTTCTACATCATGGACGAAGGAAAGGCCGATTCGATCCTACTGCCACCGGACTGGAACCTAGTGGCCCGGGACGGGTTCAACGGGATCGTGCTCTGGAGAAAGAGGCTCGACCATTGGTTCAATCACATGTGGCCGTTCAAATCCGGTCCGCTGACGGTTACCCGTCGGCTGGTTGCGAAGGAAGACCGGTTGTTCGTCACACTGGATATTGTCGGCGGCGTGTCGATCCTGGATGCGAACAACGGCGCCGTGTTGCATACTCTCCCCGGAACGGAAGGTACCGAAGAGATCGTCGTTGATGGTGATCGGCTCTTCCTCGTCAAGCGGAAGTTGTTATCGAAGTCGAGCGAGCATCAGGTGAGACAGCAGAGAATTCGGGGTGGATCACCGAGCGATAGAAGCAACCTGTTCACCTGGAATAGGGAGACCGGGGGCCAACGTGTGATGGCTTTCGATGTTGGCACGCAGGAACCGCTCTGGGAAAGACAAACGCCGGTCGCGCCTTTTGGCCTGGGTGCTTGCGGAAATGTGTACGTCTTTGACGGAGAACGAGTGCTGAGTCTGAGGGCGGACAGCGGCAAAGAGAGCTGGATTTCGGAAAAGATCGCCGAACAGAAGGTGTCATATCTGCCCAACTACGGGTGTAACCTGGTCTGCGGCGAAGAACGGATCCTCCTGGGCAGTGCCGCAGGCAACAACATGGTCGCATTGTCCGCGGGGGATGGGGCTGTTGTCTGGAAAGCGACGCAATACCGCTCGGGAAGACATTCGCCCAAGGACCTGTTCTTGATTGGAGATGCTGCGTGGACGGCCCACACGATCGCAGCGAATATGGCTTTGCCGGGAATTCCGTCGAGTGGCAGCCGGAACACAGGCAGGATTACCGGATACCATCTGAATGATGGGTCGATCGTCGCTGATTTCTACACGGACTCCGACGTGTACTTCATGAACTCGCGCTGCCATATGAGCTGTGCCACGGAGAAGTTCTTCATCACGTCGAGGACGGGAACCGAGCTGGTGTCGCCGAAGGCGAAGCAGAAGTGGCACCTGCATCATTGGCTGCGAGGCGCCTGCCTGTACGGTTTGATGCCTGCCAACGGCATGCTGTACGCCCCGCCCAATCCCTGTGCCTGCTACATGCAGTCCAAGCTGAGCGGTTTCAACGCCGTCACCGGCCAAAATACCCGATGGGAACAGGTTGTGCGGGAGCGTCAGGGCCGTGCATTTGTCCGGGGAGCTACGTCTTCGGATGAGGTGCAGAAGCAATCGGGTGATTCCGAGCCGGACGCATGGCCCGTATACCGTCACGACAATCGGCGCAGCGGCGCGACACCAATGGAGGTAACCCTGCCGTTGGCCACGATGTGGCGGTCGTCGGGCTACGAAAACCTCACCAGTCTTGTGATGGCGGACGGCCGTTGTTTCTTCGCGGAAAAGGACCGACACACGCTGCATTGTCTGGACGCGGAAACCGGCGACGCGAAATGGCTCTACGTTGCCGGAGGGCGCATCGACTCGCCGCCGACCGTACGGGGGAAGAACCTGTTTCTCGGCTGTGCCGATGGCTGGCTGTACCGCCTGCTGACCACAACGGGCGAGCTGGTTTGGAAGCGGAGGATCGCGCCCGCGGACCTGTGCCTCTTTGACCGCAATCAACCGGAGTCGGTGTGGCCATCGTCGGGCAGCGTGCTGGTTCAGGACGGCAAGGTCTATTGCGTGGCCGGTCGTTCTGCTTTTCTGGACGGAGGGATGCGTCTGACGATCGTCGATGCGGACAGCGGCGATGTGCTGTTTGAAAACGCCATCGATCATCGCGATCCGAACAACGGCGGGGACATGCACCAACATGTGGCTCTCCAGAACATGCCGGTAGCCCTGCCCGACCTCCTGGCGAGCGATGGCAAGCATCTTTACATGCGATCCCAGCAGTTTGATTTGAACGGGAAACGTACACACGTGAAGAACAGTGCTTTTGATGAAGACGTGAAAATTGGAGTGGGCAGGGAACACCTCTTCGCCGCGACCGGGTTCTTGGACGAAAGCTGGTTTCACCGCTCGTATTGGATCTACGGCAACAGTTACCTGGAAGGTTGCTCGATGCCCGATGCGGGATGGTTCGAGATGGGAAGGATCAGTCCCAGCGGGAAGATTCTGAGCTTCGACGATACGACGGTTTACGGTTACGGGCAGTTCCCGGAGTACAGCAAGTGGAGTACACCGGTTCGGTATTCCCTTTTCGCGGTGAACAAAGTCCCCAAGGACTACCAGGCGGGCAAGAGCGATCGAGAGCTGCACGATCCCCGGATGAATTGGAGGAAGTGGAGATCGGCACGGCTGCCCAAGGTGGAGTTCGATTTTTACTGGAAGACCAGCGCGCCGTTAAGACCCAAGGCGATCGTCAAGACCCGGAACGTGCTATTTGTCGCCGGACCGGAAGACCTCCTTGACGAAGAGACCGTGTTCCAGGGGCTCGACCTGGTGGAAAACAAGAGATTACTTCAGAAACAGAATGAATCTCTTACTTCGCGAAAAGGAGGAAAACTGCTGGCAGTTTCGGTGCGGGACGGATCCACGGATCAGATGCTCGACCTGGAGTCCCCGCCCGTCTGGGACGGGATGGCGGCGGCCTATGGCAAACTGTTTGTCTGCTGCCGTGACGGGTCGGTGATCGCCCTCAACACCGGGAAAGAGTTTTAGAGACAGAAAGCTGAACCTTTTCATCCCGGGCCAATGCGCGGAGAGGGAGCGGCGGGGTCGAGAAAGCACATTCCCAGCAGTGAGAAGATTCGTAATGAAAGTGGGGTATTCAAGTACCCTTTGCCTATGTTGCTTCTTGGCAGCCGGCACCCTCTACGCTTTTGAGTTCTCGTTCACCGGCACAGAGATCGTCTGGATGGGCTCGAAAGGTCCGTGGGGAGGAGACGCTGACGCTTGCATTGATGGCAAACTAGTCTCTGAGGTGAATCCGTACGCTCCCAAGCCACAATTGAACGTTGAGCTCTTCAAACGGAGCGGACTGCCGCATGCAGAGCATACCATTAGAATCGTATGCCAGGCGCGTTGGGGGCACCCAGACGGCATGGAGCCCTACATTAACCTTGATGCATTTGAGTATAAGTAGACGGGTACGAATTCATGTTACCGGCCGATGAATAGCCGCGTCTGATCCGCACCGTTGTGCCAACGAAAACGCTGAAAGTCCTTTTGCCTCTACAAACGGTTCTGGTGCTACCGGCATTGGCCGCCATGGCAGATCACGCCTCTTAGCCACGCCTGATCCTAAACATTCGCCCAGTGCAGAAGAAGGAATCTGGTTCAGATGAAGACGGAAAAGACCATTACGTGTGCACTCGCGATCGTGTGCTGCCTCATGGCAGCCCCCGCTCGCGGTGTCGAGACGAGTGATTTGGACACGGGGTTTCGCAATCCGCCCCACAGTGCCGGTATCCGCGGTTTCTGGTGGTGGCTCAACAGTAACGTCACCAAGGAGGCCATCACCCGCGACCTGGAGGAGATGAAGGCGAAGGGGTTCAGCGGGGCGTTGATCTTCGACGCGGACGGCAGCAGCCAACGCGGGAATCGCAGAGTACCCGCCGGGCCGGTGTTTGGTTATCCTGAATGGACGGAGCTGTTTGTGCACACCTGCAGGGAGGCAAAGCGTCTTGATCTTGAGCTGAGTTTGAATGTCCAGAGCGGCTGGAACCTTGGCGGACCAAACGTGACCGCGGAAGAAGCGACACAAACGCTCGTCTGGTCAAAGACTGGGGTCAAGGGACCGGCGACTTCTGAAGAGTTGCTGCCCTGCCCGCGGTTCAGGGATTTCTACAGAGACGTTGCCGTAATCGCGGTTCCCATTCCGGGAACGCAAAGCAACACACAGACCGCGGCAGGTGGGAAGATAGGGTGCGCGCTCCAGGCCAGTTCCTCGCAGCATGACTTCCCCGAAGGGCTGGCCATGGATGGGAAGCCGGAGACCTTCTGGGTGTCCGAAAAGGGCCCTGAGAGGGAAAAGCCGCAGTGGCTGCTCCTGACGTTGTCAGAGCCATTGAAGATCTCGGAACTATCGCTGCAGGGACGCGCGGGCTATGGGCCGCGTGAATGCGCCATCAAGGACCTGCACCTCAAGAGCGCAACGCGGGAGTTGGGCATGTCGGCGCCGGATTGTCGGTTCCTACTGAACACCACACCCGCGCTGCCCGGAGAGCTCGCGGTGAAATGCAGGGACATCCTCAATCTCTCCGCGAAGATGGACGATGACGGAACGCTCCACTGGGAGGTTCCGGAGGGCGACTGGATGATCTTTCGCATCGGTCACACCGCCACCGGCGCGCATGTTTCTACCCAGAGTGCCGGATGGGGCGGCCGCGTGCTGGACTACATGAACTCGAATTCGCTTGACGCTTATTGGAGTCGGAACATTGAGCCGTTGTTCGAGGCCATCGGTCCCATGGCGGGAACGACTCTGCGGTACGTCCATACCGATAGCTGGGAAGGCGGCGGCATGAACTGGACGCCGGGCTTCGATCGGACGTTTTGGGAGAACCGTGGCTACGATCCTCTTCCCTGGCTAGCCGTCTTGGCGGGGTACGTAGTCGACAGCCGCGAGGATTCGAACGCCTTTCTCGCCGACTTCCGCAAGACCATCGGCGACCGGGTGGCCGACCACTACGGTCATCTGGCCAAGCTGGCACGGAACCACGGCATGGCGACCCACCCCGAGTGCTCCGGCCCGCACGCAGGACCGCTGGACGGACTCAAGAACTATGGTCGCAGCGAACTGATGATGAGCGAGTTCTGGTCGCCTTCTCCGCATCGACCGGACCCGTCGAATCGCTTCTTCGTCAAGCAGGCCTCGTCTGCCGCGCATACCTATGGCAAACGACTGGTTGGCGCCGAGGGCTTCACCACAATCGGCCCGCATTGGAATGATGTACCCTGGTCGGCGATGAAACCAAGCTTTGATCACGAGTTCTGCGCGGGTTTGAATCTGCTATTCACGCACACGTTCACTTGCTCTCCGAAAGAGATGGGCACCCCGGGCCAGGAGTACTTTGCCGGCACGCATTTCAATCCCCAAGTGACTTGGTGGGACGAAGCCCCGGTGTTGATCAACTATTTCAAGCGCTGCCAGTATCTCGCGCAGCAGGGCGATTTCGTGGCCGATGTGGTTTACTACTACGGTGATCACATCCCAAACATTGCCACCCTCAAGGAATCTGACCCGGCGGGCGCTTTGCCGGACTTTGACTATGACGTGCTCAGCGAGGAACTGTTGCTTTCCAGCTTGACGGTGGAGAACGGGCGGCTCACGCTACCTTCGGGCATGGAATATCGCGTGCTCGTTCTGCCTGACCATCGCGTGCTATCGCTGGGAGCACTGAAGAAGGTGGACAAGCTGGTTCGCGCCGGTGCTACGGTTCTGGGGCCCGAACCCCTGCGTGCGGTTAGCCTGGAAGGTGGTGCGGAAGGCAGGGAGGAGTTTCGAAAGCTGGCTGACGGTCTTTGGGGGCCGGAGGACTTGGCGGACAACGCAAGAGGAACCCGCCGGGTCGGCCCAGGGCGCGTGGCCTGGGGGATGCCCGCCCGCGATCTGCTGCATGCCGATGGCATCGTTTCTGATGTGACGTTTCAGGATAAGCTGGTTGCTTCGGCTATCAATTGGATCCATTACCGGATCGACGATGCGGATGTGTATTTTCTATCCGAGCCGAATGGCAAAGCCGTGAACGCGGATGCGATATTCCGTTGTCATGGCCGGATTCCAGAATTCTGGGACGCCGTGGATGGATCCATTCGAGAAGCCGCTACATTCAAGTTTGTCGACGGGTGCACCCAGGTGCCGTTGGAGTTCGATCCCTACGGCAGCATCTTCGTGGTGTTCCGAAAGGCGTCGTCGAGCGATCGGAGCGATGGCCCGAACTTTCCGACCTGGCGGCAGACGCAAGCAATTGCCGGGCCGTGGGATGTCACTTTCGACGCAAAGTGGGGTGGACCCGAGCAACCGGTCCGCTTCGATTCCCTGACAGACTGGACCGAGCACAAAGATCCTGGGATCAAGTTCTATTCCGGCAAGGCCGTCTACTGGACCACCTTCGAGATCGACCACGATCCGGCCAGCAACCGCCTCGCCATCGAACTCGGTCAGGTCAATGATATCGGCATCGCCCGGGTAAGGCTCAACGGAACAGATCTCGGCGTGGTGTGGCGACCACCGTTCCGAGCCGATGTCAGCAAGGCCGTCAAACGCGGCGAGAACAAGTTGGAGGTCATGGTCGTCAACTCATGGCGTAACCGCCTGATCGGCGATCGGGAATTATCCGAAGACAAACGCCTGACCCGGACGAACATCAGCGTCACCAAGAACTGGAAACTAGAGCCATCAGGTCTTCTGGGACCGGTAACGCTAAGTATCGACAGCACAAGATGAGGAGAATTCCATGAGTTCACGTTTCACCAAGACAGGTCTTTTGTTCCTGGGGATTTTGCTCGCATCGTCTTCACCGCGGGATGCTACGGCCGCAGAAAAAGACCCCATTCCCATTACGAACGCGGAATGGATTGCCTCGGCCGGGGGCAAAGCACCCTCGATCGGGATGCCGGGCGTGCATGTGCACGGGAACGTCCGCCCGCCTGTCGGACCCAACGTGCCATTGCCGATCTTTCGTAAGTCCTTCGTTCTCGATGGAACCGCGATATCATGCGCGCAGGTGGCGGTCTGCGGCCTTGGACATTTCGAATTGTCGGTCAACGGTGAGAAGGTCGGGGACCATTTTCTCGACCCGCCATGGTCCGACTATGCCGACACGTGTTACTACGTTCGTTTCGACGTTGCCAGACTTCTGAAACCCGGCGAAAACGTCATCGGAGTTATGCTCGGCAACGGCATGTACAATGTCCCGGGCGGCCGGTATGCCAAGTTTGTCGGATCCTTCGGTCCGCCGAAGCTCACCCTGTGCCTGGTGGTTTCGCAGGGCAAGAAAAAGCTGATCATTACCAGCGACGATACCTGGAAAACCGATGACGGCCCCATTGCATTCAGTTGTATCTACGGCGGCGAGGACTACGACGCACGCACCGAACAGCCCGGCTGGGACAAACCCGGTTTTGATGATGGCCACTGGAAACCCGTGAAGGTGGTCGATGGGCCTGGCGGCAAGTTGCGCCCGGCAACCTCACCGCCCATCAAGGTAATTCGACATCTTGAACCGGCGTCGGTCACGAAGCTGAAAGACGGGCGATACGAGGTCGACCTGGGCGAGAATCTATCGTCGCGTCCGGTGATCAAGGTGAAAGGCAACGCCGGTAGCCGAGTGACAATCGAGACCGCGGAACGCAAAGGCCAGCCGTGGCAGGGGCACTCCTACACCTGCACGCTAAAAGGGAATGCCGAGCCGGAGCACTTCGCACCTCGCTTCACCTATTTCAGTTTCCAGTACCTCTACGTCAGCGGTGTTGCTTGGGGAGATGACGTCAAGAATACCGGTGAGTTGCCGGAACTGGTCCACGTGGGGGCGGATTTTGTCAGCAGTTGCGGGCCGCGGATCGGCGCGTTCGCCTGCAGCAACCCGCTGCTGAATGACATCGACGCCATGATTAACCGTTCCGTGGCCAGCAACTTGCAGCACGTGCTGACCGACTGCCCGCATCGGGAAAAGTTGGGCTGGCTCGAAGTGTCGCATCTCATGGGGCCGTCGATCCTCTTGAACTACGACATGGGAGGGCTGTACCGTAAGATCTGCCGCGACACCACCGACTCGCAGTTGGAAAATGGATTGATTCCCGACATCGCGCCGGAGTTCGTACGGTTCAAGAGTGGATTCTTCGAATCCCCGGAGTGGGGCAGCGCGTCCGTGCAGCTTCCGTGGCTCATCCATCGCTGGTATGGCGAAGAGCACATTCTCCGCGAGCAGTACTCGACAATGGCCCGCTACACCGACTACCTGGCCGGTACGCGCAACGAGGCGGGGCTAGTCAAAGGTGGATTGGGCGATTGGTATGACTGGACGCCCGAGAAGGGGCACGTCGGGCCGTCACAACTGACGCCACCCGAGTTGCCCGCCACGTGCATGCTTTACGACAATGCGCGAATTCTTCGGGAGACGGCCGCGATGCAAGGCAAGGTGGCCGAGGCGCGGAAGTGGAAAGAACTGTCGGAAGAAGTGCGCCGCAATTTCCTGGCGTCCTACTACGACAGGAAGAACAAGACCGTGGCCACTGGCAGTCAATGCGCGCTGGCCTTCGGTTTGTATTTCGGTCTGGTGCCGGACCAAGATCGGGGCGCCGTTCTGGCTAACCTGGTTCGAAGTGTTGAAAGGAACCAATACCGTCCGAGCACGGGTGAAGTGAGCTTTCGCTACCTGGTGTTGTCCCTTGCAGAAGCCGGCCGCAGCGACGTGGTGTACCGTATGATCAATCGCACCGATCCTCCCGGCTACGGATGCATGCTCAAGCAGCATGGGCTGAAGACCTTGTCGGAACGCTGGGACCGGCCCGGTTCGTCGTTGAACCATTGCATGTTCGGGCACATCCAGGAATGGTTCGGAAAATACCTGCTCGGTATCCGTCAAGCGCCCGGCAGCACCGGCTACGAAAAGGTCCTCATCGATCCCTTCATTCCCGACGATCTCCAGTGGGCCAAGGGATCATTCGACTCGCCCAACGGTCGCATCGAAGTCGCCTGGGTCAGGAAAGGCGGGACCGTGGAAGTGACCGTGAAAACCGAAAAGGTGGACGTCATCGTGCCGCCCAAACGAAAGGACGTTCAATGGAAGGTTCTTCAATTGTGAACATGAACATATTGAAGCAAGCTGTCACCATCCTTGGCGCGCTGATGCTGATGCTTCCGGCCCGTGCTGATCAGCCTGCTGTTCTGGTCGAGGCCGAAGCATTCAAGGACGCAGGCGGCTGGGTCAACGACTCGCAGTTCATGGACCAGATGGGCTCGCCTTTCCTCCTGGCCCACGGCCTCGGGCGTCCGGTGGAGGATGCGGAGACGACGGTCCAAATGCCCTCGCCCGGCAAATACCGCGTGTGGGTGCGCACCCGTGACTGGGTGGCGCAGTGGACCAAGGGGCGCGTCGATGCTCCGGGCAAGTTCCAGGTGCTCATCAATGACAAACCGCTGGAAACGGTTTTCGGAACGGAAGGCGTCGATTGGCACTGGCAGGACGGTGGCGTTATTGAAATCGGCACGAACGGAGCTTCGCTGAAGCTGCACGACCTGACTGGTTTCGAAGGCCGCTGCGACGCGGTTCTGCTTTCGTCTGATCTGGACTACGCCCCGCCGGATGATGCCCCGGCGTCTTGGCGCCGCAAGCTGCTTGGGCTGCCCGAAACGCCGGTGTTGAAAGGGGACTATGAACTGGTGGTCGTCGGCGGTGGTATTGCCGGTATTACCACTTGCTTATCGGCGGCCCGGCTTGGCATCAAGGTCGCGCTGATTCACGACCGCCCGGTGACCGGGGGCGCGTCGAGTGCCGAGTCCACGGTGGGGGTGGCGGGCAACACCTGCTTCGAGCCCTATGAGCGCGTCGGCTCGCTGACAAACGAAATTGTCTGGACTTATGGCACGGCGGGACTGGCCAAGGGGTTTGTCTTCGGCAACCCGCAGGATGCCGGCGACTACCAGGTCAAGGCGCTCAGGGAGGCCGGGGTCGAACTGTTCCTGAATTTCCGCGCCAACGAGGTCTTCATGGACAAGGCCCGCATTCGCGGGATCGGGGCAACCAACATCGTCGATTCGAGCCGCATCCGCGCGGGCGGCCGGCTCTTCGTCGACAGCACGGGTGATGGATGCATCGGGGTGCTGGCGGGAGCCGACTACGACATCGGCGTCTTTCACATGGGACGCACCAATCTCTGGACGGTCCAGGATACGGGCAAGCCAACCCCGTTCCCGAAATGCCCGTGGGCGATCGATCTCTCCCAGCGGCCCTTTCCCGGCCGCGATACGCCGGAGTTCCCGCCCATCAGGAGCTACGACAGTTTCTTCGGCTGGTTCTGGGAGAGCGGCTTCAACCACGACCCGATCAGAAAGGGCGAGTGGATCCGCGACAACAACTTCCGGGCCATGTACGGAGCCTGGGATGCCATCAAGAATGTGGACAAGGCCTATCCGACCCACGAGATTCACTTCTCCCGCTGGATTTCCGGCAAGCGCGAGTCGCGCCGCCTGATGGGCGACGTGATCCTCAGTGCGCAGGACCTGAAGTCGGGGCGCGAGTTCAAGGACGGCGTTGTGCCACTCAGTTGGCGGATGGATTTTCACTTTCCACACCCGCACTTCTTCGATTCGGACAGGTACCGGGAGGGGAGCTTCTACGAGTGGCCCTTCATTTCCCACGCGCCGCATGCCGACGACGACCGCTTCCCTTTTCCCTACTGGCTACCGTACCGCACGCTCTACTCGCGCAATGTCCCGAACCTGTTCATGGCCGGTCGTGACATCTCCGTCACGCAGGAGGCCCTGGGCTCGGTGCGCGTACAGGCCACCACCGGCATGATGGGCGAGATCGTCGGCATGGCCGCGATGCTCTGCGTGAAGCACGGCGTGGACCCACGCGGCGTTTACGAGAACCATCTGGAAGAGCTTTTCACACTCATGGACGAGGGCACCGGGGCACGTCCGCCGGTGAAGACGCTGGCCTACGAACCTTTTGACTTCACAGGCAGACTCAGCGGCAACGGTTCCGGTTCGGGCTGGGCCGGCAAATGGACCGCGAAGACCGGCGAGGGGCCGACTACCGACGAAAAGAGTCTGTGCTATCCCGGTGGAACGGACCTGTCCGCCGTGGGCGGTAGTTTGCTGGAGCGATCCGGTGGCGTGGCCAGCCAGCGCCTACTGGCGGAACCCATCGGGCTTGGCGGCGGCTACTTCTATATGAGTTTCCTCGCGCAGAAGGACGCGAGCGGACGCTTCCGCATCGAAACCAGCAATGGTGAACATATCCGACTGGGACTTGAGGTCACGGCCGACGGGGCTGTCACCGCGCAGGGAGCCACAGTGAAGACCTCCAGCACGCCCGGTTTATTCAAGGCCAATACGCCTTACCTGGTTGTGCTGAAGTTCAGCAACGCCGGCGGAAAGACCGGCGCCGTTGTCCGCGTGAAACTGTTCGAAGTCGGCGCGGACAAGCTGCCCGTCCGCCAGCGCGGGCTGCAGTGGGATGTTGTGTCCGCTGGCGGCCAGACCGGCGTTCTGCAGGACCGCATCATCGTCAGCGTATCCCAAGGCGACGTGATGATGGATGAGTTGCGGCTGGGGTCTAGCTGGGAAAGTGTGACTACTCAAACGGAATAGCGCCGATGGGGCCGTCGGCGGATGTCCGGGCCGCAGGGCCTCTTCCGGAGACGCGCAAGAGTTGTGGACGGGATAACAGGATTGACAAGATGAGCCACATGCGACAACCGAGCGAGTGAAGGCAGAACTGTTAGGGCAGGATGACAGGACTGACAGAATGAAGTGAGTTCTCATCCCGTTAATCCTGTAATCCCGTCAGCATTCCCAAGATGCGCAAGAGTTGTGGACAGGATAACAGGATCAACAGGATGAGGTAGATGCGACATCCTGACCATCCTGTAGTCCTGTCAAGTAGGTGTTTTGATCCTGGCAGATATCCCGTTCATCACAGCCGGAAGGAGGCAATCATGCAACATGAAGAAATCACGAAACAGATCATTGGCTGCGCCTACCGTGTCTACAACACGATGGGATTCGGTGTTCTTGAATCCGTCTACGAGAAGTGCATGATGATCGAGCTGAAGAAGGCGGGGCTGAAGGCAAAATCGCAGCACCCGATCACTGTGTATTACGAAGATGAGGTCGTTGGCGAGTTTGTGGCCGATCTTGTCGTCGAGGAGGAGGTCATCGTGGAACTCAAGTCGGTGCGGCGAATCGTGCAAGCTCACGAAGTTCAACTCGTGAATTACCTTGTCGCCACACGAACCGATGTAGGCCTGCTCCTGAATTTCGGCGAGCAGAAAGTTGAAGTCAAACGCAAAGTGAAGACGCTCAACCGAACGAGCGAGTGAAGGCAGGACTGTTGGGACAGGATCGACAAGATGAGGCAGATGCGACATCCTGTATCGTATCATCCTTTCTTCTTTGTGAATTATGCATCCCTATCCATAGGTCTGTTGGCCAGAGGTCGACGCGCCTTCGGCGGGGGGAGTTGAGCAATGGTGAACAACAGGAGTGATTTTCGGCACGTGCTTGCTTCACTGGCAGTTGCGTTGGCGTCTACGCCCGGCTACGTGTGGGCAGGACCGGAACAGGATGCGGCGAAACTCATGAGAGCCAGCGGTGTCCAGGGCGGGCTGCTGGTGCACGTCGGCTGCGGCGATGGAAGTCTTGCCGCCTTGCTTGGAGCAAATGATGCTTTCCTGGTCCATGGCTTGGACCGGGACGCGGCCAACGTTAAACGCGCGCGGGCCCTCATCCGGTCGAAGGCGTTGTATGGGCGGGTGTCGGTGGATCAGTGGATGGGCGAACGATTGCCCTATGCGGACAATCTGGTGAATCTGCTATTGGTGGATACGAGATGCGAGATACGGGATGCCAGCAGCGAGATTCTGCGCATTCTTACCCCGCGCGGTGTCGCCATTGTGCGGGAGAAGGGGAACGAGGGATGGCTATCCCGTATCCCACATCCCGTATCCCGTATCGGAGACGGTTTCGCGATGTTCGGCAAACCTGTTCCTTCGCACGTTGACGATTGGACGCATTGGAACCATGGGCCGGATGGGAATCGGGTGGCCAAGGATAGCGTGGTGGGACCGCCGCGACGGCAGCAGTGGGTGTCGGGCCCGCTCTGGGCGAGGCACCACGATATGCTGCCCAACATCAGCGCGATCGTGTCTGCGGGCGGTCGACTCATTTACATCATGGACGAATCACATACGAGTATTGACATGCTGCCGGGCCGTTGGTCGCTGCTGGCACGGGACGCATTCAACGGCCTGCTTCTCTGGAGGCGACCCGTCGAGCAATGGGGGGCGACCGGTTGGAACAAGCAGAAAGTGAAATGGGAACCGCACCGCGGCTTGTCCAAATTCCCGCTTCAGATCCATCGGCGACTGGTGGCCACGGAAAGCGAGGTATACGTCACGCTTGGCTTCAACGCGCCGGTAACCGTGCTTGATCCCGGAACGGGTGAAATCAAGCGAACGCTGCCGAATACGGAATCAACGGAAGAGATTCTCCATCGCCGTGGCACGCTCTATCTGTCGATCAGGGAAGCCGATGGCGCGGAAAAGCGTATCGTAGCGGCGGACGCAGATACAGGTCAGTTCTCGTGGACAAGCGCCGCATACGAGGGCATAACGACCAGATCGGATGAACTGAAGCCGCACACCCACGTGAATCTGGTGCTCGGCGAGAAGCATCTGTTCTTCTTGAGCGGCGACAGAGTCATATGCCTTGACGCGAACAACGGCCAGAGGCAGTGGCAATTCCCGTTTCCTGCCAGGGCGACGAAGGGGGAGAAGTACACGCAATACTATTATCCGCACATCATCACCATGGTGTATCACGACGGGATCGTGCTCTTCGCGCAGCTTGAGGAGATCGTCGATCTGAAATCGACGTTCAGCCATGGCACACCCATGAAGCTACTGGCGTTATCGGCGGAGACCGGGGAAGTGCTGTGGCAGCGGAAATGCACAAACTGGGCACATGGCTCTGCGCCTGACTTGTTCGTCATAGACAACACCGTATGGACCTTCTCAGAAGATGGATTCACGGCGCTGGGGCTGGATCCGGTTTCGGGCAAGATCAAAAAAGAAACACGGGTGGAGAAGGCGATGGACATCGGGCATCATCACCGCTGCTATCAGAACCGGGCCACAACGCGATACATCCTATCGAGTCGTCGAGGAGTGGAATTCGTCGATCTGAACAGTGGTGATATCTCACTGAACCACTGGATCCGTGGCATGTGCCGGGTTGGCGTCTTACCATCGAACGGGTTGCTGTACGTGCCGCCCAATGCGTGCGGGTGCTATACCAAAGCAAAGATAAGCGGATTGAATGCATTGGCGGCCGGTTCTTTGCCGAAATACGCGTCGCGTCCATCCATCGAGGACACACGCTTGGAACGTGGTCCGGCGTACGGCGCCCTTCAGCCTTCAGACTCAAGCCTTCCGCCTTCCACCGACTGGCCTACCTACCGGCATGACGGCCGGCGGAGTGGTGCCACGACCGAATCCATCGCAGAACAACTCACGGTCAAGTGGAAAGTAAAGGTGGCGAACCGAGTGTCCGCGGTCACGGCCGCAGGAGGGAAGATCTTTGCGGCGGCGATGGACGCGCATGAAGTGATCGCACTGGATGCCGAGACCGGAGGGCAGGTTTGGTCCTTCACGACTGGCGGCAGGGTGGATTCACCGCCGACGATCTACAAGGGTATGGCACTGGTCGGCTGCCGAGATGGTTGGATCTACTGTCTTCGTGCACGTGACGGAGCTCTGTTGTGGCGATTCAGGGCGGCACCCCAGGAGCGGCGCCTGGTTGCTTTCAATCAGTTGGAATCGGCGTGGCCGGTGCATGGAAGTGTGCTGGTGCAGGAAGGAATTGCCTACGCGGTTGCGGGAAGGTCGTCCTTCTTGGATGGGGGGATGCACGTTTTCGCGCTCGATCCGCTGACCGGGAAGGTCGCGATGAACCGGTGTGTTTACAGCCCCGATCCAGAAACCGGCGAGATGCACAAAGGTCTGTCCGCACAGCCCGCGGATCGGAAGGCGGTGACCCATCACATGTCCGGCGCACTGCCAGATATCCTGGTTAGCGATGGGACATCCGTATGCATGAGGCATTTGAAGCTTAATCTGAAGACGCTGGCCAGCTCAGACGCGCCGGGGGAATTCCCGCTCCATCGAGGTTTGGCAGCCACGGCGGGACTTCTGGATGATTCCATGTTTCACCGGTCGCACTGGGGAATCGACGGCGCTGAAGGCAGGGGTACCTGGTGCGAGCTGCTCGTATTCACTGATCTGGCCGTGTACAAAATCGACGCCCATGGCAGACATGGCTGGAAGCAGCACGGTATACACAGGCCGGGCAGCGGGTACGTCGTCTCCGCCTACGACCGCAAAAAGAAGAAGGAAGTATGGAGGCAAAGGATTCCGGTCAGGTTCGTGAGCATGGTGTTGGCGGGCGACAGGCTGTTTCTGGCAGGCACTCCGGATGTCAAGGATGCCAAGGATCCCTGGTCGGCGTTCCTGGGAAAAAAGGGCGGAGGGCTGCTTGTTCTTGCGGCCGATGATGGGAAGAGGCTGTCTGAGTATGAACTTGAAGCACCGCCCGTTTGGGACGGAATGGCTGTCGCTGCCGGGCGGCTCTACATTTCGACACGCAACGGGGAAATCGTGTGCATGGGCGAGAACGACTGAAGCGGGCCTTCCGGCTTCACCCTTCCGCGCCGGAAAAAGGCGCCGCAGGAAGCGGTTTGCGAGACGGCGAGGATTCGTTGACAAGACTCGTAGCTGAATTCGCAAGAATTCAGATGAATTACGCAGTCACTGTCTGAATTCTTGCGAATTCAGCTACGAATCCCTTCCGCGCCGGAAAAAGACACCAAGGCAAACAGATGACTGAGAGAACTGGAACTAGTGCTTTGTCACAGCTAAGAATCACGGTTGGGGTGCCTGGGGTTGAGCGCAGCGAATCCCCAGTTGTTCGGTTCCGGGGGCTCACTTCTTTCGACCCCGGCCACCCTAGGATTAAGCTGTGCCAAAGCTCTAGCCTGTGGACGGCACTTGCCCTTTTGTTTGCCCTGGCTGAAACGCTCGAGGCGAGTGAGGCGGTTCCCAATGCGGCGGCGCGCACGCTTCTGCGGGTCGCGGATTTCGGCGCGGTCGGCGACGGTGTCCGTGATGATGCTCCGGCGATTGCCGGTGCATTCGACGCCGCAAAACGTTGTACCGGGGGCGCGGTCGTTGTCTTCGAGAAGAAGACCTACAAACTGGGCGATAATCCCACCGCATGGCACCACTTCCCGTTGCATGACTACTCGGACCTGGTCATTGACGGCAACGGCGCCACCCTGCTCTGCTCCCACGGGAACTTGGGGTTTCACTTCAACGGAGGTCAGAACATTACCGTTCGGGGCCTCGTCTTCGACACGATCAAGCCGAATCTCACCCAAGGCGAGGTGGTCGCGGTGGACCCCAGCGGCGCGCTCGACGTGAAGACCATGGAGGGCTACCCCGATCCACCGGACGAGGCCTTTCTCACCGCGAACGGCTATCGCGCGCATGGCGGTGGTGGACGCCACATGATCGTCTTCGAGAACGGCGGCCGGGCTCGAAACACGCGTATGAAGCGTGACCACCTCTACATCCAGAACATCACCCGCGTTTCGCCCGGTGTTTTCCGCTTCCACGTCAAGGAGGACTACCTGCCGAGCTTCGCAGACGTGGCCGTCGGCAACTGGGTCACTTACGGTTTCAACAAGGCGACCCTGCCGGCCGCAGAAAAGGCCGCTAAAGACAAGTCAGCGAGCATCTACGCGCAGATCGCCGCCGATCGGGTCGAGAACGTCACCTTCGAGGACATCGACATTGTAGGCTCGCTCAACGGCGGGATTCGCGTCTCGGACATGCTTGGAGATGTAACGCTTCGGGACGTGCGCATCATCCGCAAGCCCGGCACGCGCAACCTGCTCTCGACGATCTCCGACGCCCTGCACCTGATGAACATTCGCGGACGCGTGGTCATGGAGAACTGTGTCGTCGAGGCGGCCGGTGACGACTGTCTGAACATTGGGGCACAGCGCGACAACATCATCAATCTGGCTGCATCAGACAAGAGAACCGTGATACTGCGAAGCACCGACAATTGGTATTACTACTACACGATCCGGGAAGGCGATCGTCTGCAGTTTCTCGACACCGCCTCCAAAAGGGTCCTGGGCGTGAGAACGGTCACCGCCGTTGTTTTTAATCCGAGAAACCGTGCTCACACGGTGACGCTCGACCAGGAAGTGCCGGGCCTTGCCCCCGAAACAACGCAGGTGATGAACCTCAATCACATCACGCAGTCCACGGTGATTCGCAACAACACCATCACCCCCTATACCCGCAATGCCTTCCTGGCGCGTGCGCAAAACATGACCATCGAGGGCAACAATCTTGACTGTTCCCGGGGCGGCGTCATCGGCCTGAACCTGAGCTGTGCATCCGGACAAGACGACGCGCGCCTCTGCAATGTCCGAGTTGCAGGCAACACTTTTGTTTGCCCGAGCAACGTCGGCCTCGTTGCATTGCGACCGTACCGCGACGAAGACGGCGTCCCCGACACGCGGGATATCAAGATCATCGACAACGTCTTCCACGTGGCAAGCGCCACGGCCATCCGGATCAGCGGCGTCCAGACCTTGACGTCGCGCGGCAACACGTTCAAGCAGAACGGCATACCGGTAAAGGATGTATCAAGATTCACCGTCTTCAGTAAGTGTGTCGACGCAATGGTCGAACACTAACGTCGCTTGCGCACCGCATAGGCCGAACTCCTTACCGGAGCGGCGCAAACCAGCTTTATCGTTTTGACAACCCGTACCGTAAACAACGCCATTAGAAGAGGCCGAAGTTCCAGTAGTTGCACGGTTTGCTTGGTCGGCCTACGTGGACAATCCGGGACTCGGCCCCGCGGCTCTGATGGATGGACGCGTCGGGAAGGCAAATGCAAAAAGGGAATCAAAGCAGAGGCGTGGGGTCACATCGACGTTACTTCGGCCGAGTACTTTCGGAGCGAAAAAGTGCTCGTACACCGTGCCACCAAGATGACGGCAAAGCTAAGGTGCTACGCGCAGGCTTTACGCGCGGAGGTCGATGTGACCTACGTCCGTTGGCAAAGTGCGGTTTGCTGAACAGTGGGGGGCGACCTCGGCGCGCTGGGGAAAGGCGTTTTGATGCGTTGTCGATGCGACCGCGCTACCACGGCCTGAACCAGCCAAATCAATACGGCAGCCGCCACTACCAGAACGCCCATCCGCTAGAAGCACGAAGTAAAATATGTCGGTCGAACGCAAAAGACCGTCATTTCGCTCCCAGGACTCCGTCAGCGATCAGTCCTGCGATACCGCGGCCGGCGCGATGCGCTCTGCCTGCTTGAGTGCGCCTACTCACTGAGCGGCAATTGCGGCCACGCGGAAGCCGAGGTCGTGAGTCCGGATGTGCGGCTCGCCGCATGGCGACGTGTACCTGTCATTGCACCACTCGACTACGTTTCCGTGCATGTCGTACAAGCCGAAGGCGTTCGGGGCATACGAACCGACGGTCGTGGTGCGTACATGGCAATTGAAAATATTGGCCTGCCGCTTGGTCAACTGAGGGCCGAAATGAAATTTCGTCATGGTGCCCGCTCGGCACGCGCATTCCCACTCGGCATCGGTAGGCAAACGGTAGATCCGCCCCGCCGCCTTCTCCTCTGGCAGCTTCGATAGCCTCCGGCAAAATTCCACGGCGTCTAACCACGAAACCTCTTCCACCGGAAAACGACTGGTGTCCAGACCCACTACCTCTCCCGTCCGCTCGCCCTGAGGCGAAAAGCAACTCGGATTCGTCTTCATCACTCGTTCGTATTCCGCCTGCGTCACCTCGTAGCATCCCAGATAGAACGGCTCCGCGATCCGCACGCGATGCTGTAACTTATCGCCGCCTCTTCTCTCCGACGCCGGCGAGCCCATTAAGAACTCGCCCTCCGGAATCAGCTTCAGTTTCATCCCGATGCTGTTGGTGATCTCAACGGGTAGTCGCCACCTCTGGCTGCACTCCTTTTGTGCGGCGACAGCCTTTTCCGTTGCAGCCTCTACATCTGGTTGCGGCTTCTCGGCACCACGAATCATGCCGCACCCCAACAGAAACAAAACCAGCAACGACCAAAGCATCTGGGATTTCATGGCAAAGCCTCCAGTCTATCAGGCACGAAAGATACACCGGTCACATTGGATGGAACAAAGAGCGTGCAGTCCGCGGCAACCGGCGAGTAGCTGACGTCCGCACACATCCGGTATTGATGCTCGTACGCCGGGGCCGGCTTGCCGAGGGAAAGCACCCATTGCTGGTGCAGGTTCTCCGGCAGTTCTTCTTCCGTCGCACCCGATCGGTTTGCGTCATGTCGCCACTGTGGCCAATCGGCGGCAGAAGAGATGTGACTGAAGAACAGGAGCCCCAAAAAGAGGCTATGTGTACATGTTTTCATCGTGTGTCTCCGAATCGCCAGTTGAACAGTTTATAGGCCGGCAACAAGGAATGCAGCGACGAGGTTCCGGCAGAGGTTTTCTCGTTCGATTGACTTTGCCGGAACGAGCGCAGCGATGTTCCGGCCTTCGCCCTTTCATAGCTTGTTTCCTAATCGGTGGAGGATGGAATCGTTCTGATTTGTTTCATGACAGACTTAACCCGACTTCTTCTCCTTCACCCCCGTTTTGTTCTTCTTGATTCGCTTGTCTTTTGGGAATTGTTCGAGAATCGGCAGGCCTTCGAGCAATTCGCGCCAGTTTCTGGGCTGTTTCTCATCTATTCTCAAAATGCCTTTGTTGTATTTGAAACCTTCACCGGTGACATTCTCGATAATCGGGTTCCAGCTCCCCGCCGTACGATTCAACACAACACCAACCGAAGGGCCTCTGACACGCTTGAGCACCCGATCATTCTTGTCGAACCGGAGTTCTTTCAGGTATTCCTTGGGAACATTCGCGAGTCCTTTCAGTGATATGGCTGCGTTGGTTCCAAAGATCGCACGGATGTTTCTCACACTCGTCCCATCGGCAAACCTTCCGGGTTTGTAATGGGGATCATCCATGTTCCTCTTCTCAACGTAGCCAGGCCCCATCGTCACGGCGAAGGCACAGCCTTTCACGGTAACGCCATCAATTTTGACAAGGCCGTTCTGCGCCTTATGCGGTCCGAGCAACACCGCCGTACTGCCGTTTTCACAATAGAGATTTGTGGCGGTGATATTGTGGATTCCTCCGTTATGTCCGCCAGCACCGGTCTCCAGCCGGAACGTGACCCCACCGCCGATGGCGGAGAGGTTTTCGAAGTGAATCTTGTCGCCCGCGTGCATCTGGACCAGTCCGTAACCCGGACTGGAATTCGTGCTTGTCAGGTTTCGCACCAGACCGTCTGTGGGTCGGAAGACGGGCTGCGTGCGCGCGTCTTTGGCCCTGGACGGCGTGAAGATTACCGCGCAATAGGTGGTATAGCTGTCCTTGACATAGATGTCGGACAGCAAGAAGTTCTTGACCTGCCTGCAATTGATGGTCCGGATGCCCTCTCCCTGGATGCTCCCGCGATCCGAATAGTCGAGATAAATTGTCCTCCGTCGCCGCGGATACTGACATTCTCGATATGCCCTTTTCCAGTCTTGCCGGGCACATCCAGCATGAAGACAACGGTCTTTTCGCCTGCGGGCCACCAGGGCTTGATGACAGTATCTTCCTCGACCACCAGATGAACGTTGGACCTGAGGTAGATTCCTGAAAAGTTGTAGGTCCCTTTGGGAAGGATCAGGATTCCTCCGCCTTGGTCGGCGATTATATCAATTGCCTTTTGAAGTTTTTCGCTCTGGTTGCTCTCGGCATTGTCGTCAACCAACCCGAAATCTCGCTGCAGGTTCCTTTTCGGACCATTCGGATTCACGGTCTCCACGTATGCCGCCGTCAGCGGCGAACTCCACGCCAGCGTTGGCAATGCGAGCAGTGCGTACTTCATCATCGTGTCTCCTTAGGTTCGCCGAAGCTATTTCTTTTTCTTTTTTGAATGACCGATCTGGGGCCGGGGAACTTTCTCCGAGGGGCCGCGGAAGACGTACGGTTCCCATAAGGCACGCGCCTTTTCCCAATCCTGTAATGAACGGGTAGGATACCATGCAGGCCATCCGTACTTGTTGAAGTCGTGTTTCTCGCCGTTTGCCTCGACCCAATCGTCGACCTTCGACACAGGGCAGGAGGCCAGGAAAACACCCAGAGCGCGGAAGTCGTCCGAAACTCCCTGGTCGTGAATCACGTTTTTGCGCCAGCGGTCCAGTTCGGCCAGCATTTCCGCCTTGACATGTGCGTAGTCCGGATTGTCGGCGAAATTCTTCACCTCGTACGGATCGCTGCGCACGTCATATAACTCGATTTCCGGTTTGCTGGGAGCAAAGAAGGCCGCTTGCTCCGGTGTGAGTTGTCCTTTCAGGTTCAGGACGTTCAGCTCCGCGAGCATTGGATACCCACCCTCTTTGTAGCGATTGAATTGGCACCAAGGACGCTCTGACATCAGGTTGAGAATCAGTTTGTAGTCCTTCGAGCGAATCGCCCGCATCGCGTCATGGGTCTCGTCCATCTTGTCGCGCGCTGCGAACACGTATTTCCTCTGCTTGACCTCCCTGGCCAACAGGCTCTTGCCATGCAGCGGAACCGGCGGCTCGATGCCTGCCGCTTGCAGAATCGTGGCGCAGATGTCGATCGACATCACCAGATCGTCGCTCACCTGCCCCGGAGCGACCTTGCCCGGCCAACGCATGATCATGGGGATGCGAATTCCGCCGTCGTAGAGAAACTGTTTGCCGCGAATGTGGCAACGTCCGTGATCGCCGATGAAGAAAACGATGGTATTGTCGGCCAAGCCCTCGTCTTTCAGCCGTTTCAGGATCGCGCCGACTTCGCGATCGACCAACTGCATCTGCTCAAGCCCATTGGCCCAGTCGCGACGGCAGAACGGTGTATCGGGATAGTAGGGCGGAAGCTCGACATCCTTGATATCAATGGGACGCACCGGATCGCGCTTGAAAGCACGGTGGGTGCCGCCGAACGTAATGCGGGCGAAGAATGGCTGCCTCGGTTTGCGTTCGGCCCAGTCTTCACCCATGAATAGCTCCGCCTTCCTATTCGGCGTGAAGTTACAGTCGGTCTTCCAACTCATCAGCGCGGTGAAGTAGCCAGCCTCCTGAAACAAATGCGGGATGGGTCTGATACCATGCGGCAGCGGCTTCTTGTCATGTTCCCGGTGCTGGTTCGCGCGGATGTAGTTCTGATGAAAGCCGGTCATCATGGCCGAACGTGATGTCGAGCAGACCGGCGACGTGGTAAACGCCCACTGATAGCGGATGCCTTCGGATGCCAGCTTATCCACATGCGGCGTGTGGATTCCCTTCGTGCCGTAGCAAGACATCTCCGGGGACCAATCCTCGATCGTAATCCACAGAATATTCGGCCGATTGTCCTGGGCGTCTATCTCGGTGGTGATCGCGAAGCCAAACAAGGGCAGTAGCATTAACGATGCAATGTACTTCATGGTTCTATTCCCAGTGCAGTAGGGCAGTAGGGCCGGTTCCCACCGGCCGCGAGCTTTGTCCACATTCGATCGGCCGGTGGGAACCGGCCCTACGTACTATGCTATTCTCCGCGCAACTTCCTGGAGTTTTCGAGGCTACGTGCACGCTGCTCCTTGTTCAGGCCGTGTTGATAGTAGAATTCCGGATTATGCATGTAGCCGTGCTTCTTCATGTCCACGTAGTTGACATCGAGACTCAGATCGCAGTCGAAACGCATCAGTACAGAATGGCCTTTCCCTCGTGTTCCGGCCCAGGTGTTATGGGAGAGTCCCCATGTGATTCCCTTGCCGTGCTCTGTGTTGGTGAAGGCATCCGGCACAAAAGGCCCCGCCGCGATCGGCATTAGCGAGGTGATCGACGCAATCTCGAAGTTCACTCCGTCTCCAGCATATTGAACCGTGAAGTGTTCATTTCCGTCTCGGATCACCAGGGCAGCGATTCCTTTCTTGAAGGGAAACATTGTCGTTTCATGGCCTGAGTTGATAACGGGATTCAGCGGATGCTTTTTGAACGGGCCCAGCGGATTGTCGGCAATGGCCAATCCCTGCATGCGCACCAGGCGCGGATCGCCGTCGCAATCCGACTTGTAGTACAAGTAGATCTTGCCCTTGTACACCAGGGGATACGGGTCGTGGATGGAATACTGATCCCATTCTCCTTCCGCTCCATTGGGAATCACGATCTTGTTGAGAGGCGCCCACGGGCCGTCGGGCGAGTCGGCATACGACACGGCCACGGGGCAGTCGTCACCGCGAGTCTTATCTTCGCCGCGCGTACCACTCGGCTGAGAAAAGGCCTGATAGTAGAGGTAATACTTCCCCTCCCAGACCAGGATGTCCGTCGTGGTTACGGAGCGACATCCAGGATTTGGCTTTGGAGGACGCGGGACGGCAACGCCTTGCTCCTCCCACGTGAAGCCATCTTCGGAGGTGGCGTACCAGATGTCTGCCAAGTCCCAATCGCGTGACGGGATGGTGTCAGTGCATTTCTCAGCCCCCTGAGGAGGCGTTGGGGTATGGCGGTGCGTGTACCAGACATAGTACTTGCCATTCGCGAAGATCACCTTTGACGGATCGCGTCGCGTGATGGTTCCATCGTGATTGTTGTAGTCCAGACCTTTTAGCTTGGTGTACTTGAATAGCGAGTACAGCTCGTTGTCTTCGGGGCGTGGAGCCATGTAAGCCGTATAGTTACGCTTCATGGCGGCGCTCAGCTCGCGGTTCGGCTTTTCTTTTGGAAGAAAGAACGGGAAGCCGCCCTCTTGTGCCCAAGCGTTGCACGAAAGCAGTAGGGCAAGCGAAACAGCGGCCATAACGGTAGTCAATTCGTTCTTTTTCATGGTTCTTTCTCGTACTATGTCGATAGAGGAAAAGGTCAGCTCGATCCAACCGTCTGCGGCGTCTCTCAGGTGTTGGATAGCTAACCGCACCCGCAGCCTCCGAGCCGAGTGACTTGGTGTTGAAATCGAAAGCGGCCCCCGGAATGAGCCGCCTTCCCATGTTACTGATTCCGCTTCTTCTTCTTTTGCTCAACAGGCATGCCTCGGGCAGTCTTCCATTTGCGCAGCGCGTGCCCCCATTTACCGGGCCGGGTGTCTGCCGGGGTCAGGATCGGTTTATCCGCGTTGTACTTGAAGCCTTCCATGGTCACATTCTCAATATCGACATGGTAATGGTCACCTGAACTATCTCTTACCGCGCCGATCGATGGGCCTTCAAAAAACTTGTTTTCCCACCTCAGATCCAAGTCGTCGTAGTATTCTTCTGGAATGTCCATCATGGCGTGAGTCTTTACTTGTGCATTCATGCCAAAGATTGTGCGGATATTTTTGACATAGCTGCCCTCCGCAAAAATTCCGTCTGTGGCATCAGGGTTGTGCTTCAGCTCGGCGGCTTTCACGCCGCCCATTCCGATGGAGACCGCGTAAGTACTGCTTTTCGAGACAACCCCATCAACTTTCACGACGCCGTTCATCGCGCTGTGCGGACCAAACATGACAGCGCAACGTCCGTTTTCATTCACAACGTTCTTTGCTGTGACGTCATAGACGGCTGTCTTATCGCCGACCGCGCCTGTTTCAAGGCGAAGCGTCACTCCCCCTTTGGCATAGATATCCTCAAAGTGGACCGACTGCGCGCCGTGCAACTGAGTAAGTCCGTAGCCGGGACTGGCATTGAAGATTCGGCAGTTGCGCACCGTTCCATCGGTTGCCCGCGAAACCGGCCAGTCTTTGCTCTCTCTCTTCGTCTGCATCGGGGTCAGCGTGATCCCGCAATAGACGGTGAAGTTATCTCTCACGTCAAGATCCGCGATGAGGAAGTTTCGGACCATTTTGCCCAGGACGGCTCGGACACCTTCACCGCTCTTCCGCTCCCGGTCAGAATAATCGATGATCCAGCGACCACCGAGCCCCCGGATGCTGACGTTTTCGATGCATGCTCTCTCCTGCTCCGGGGTCATCTTCTTTCTGTTGGAGGGACGTTCCGCGTCCAGGTTGAAGACAACCGTCTTTGTTCCCGCAGGCCAGTGTGGTTTGATCACTGTGTCCTTTTCGATCAGCAAATGAATGTTCGATCTCAGCTTGACTCCCGCCAGGCGATAGGTTCCTTTCGGAACAATGAGCCGCCCACCACCGACCGCGGCCAGATCGTCGATCGCCTTCTGGAATATTTCGCTCTGGTTGGCCTTGGCGTTGTCGTTCACCAACCCATAGTCGGACTGAATGTTTTTCGTCCGGCCGTCTGGGTCCATGGTCTCGCGGTATTCGGCCTGGACAGTTGCTGTGACCGCAACCAGGACGATCGTCAATGAGGTCAATTTCAGCGTGCGTTTCATGGCGTTGTCTCCCTAGTCGATTTCTTCGTTTATTCTCCAATGCAGTTCTTGCGGAATCATCGGACTCACAGATCCGGTCGCTCCGAATCGAGTTCCCGTATCAAAACGGCTTTCAGACGAACCACGCGCTCCAGGTAGGCGTCGGGCCGGTTCCCACCGGCCGATCAAACGATCAAGCGCCCGGCCGGTAGGAACCGGCCCTACGCCTGCTAACGTTTCAGGCGGGTGGCGAACCAGCTAGCGTTATCGCTGCTATTGCCGTTTCCGCCATCTTCCACGGTAAGCTCCAGATCATTCACCTGGGAGATATCAACCTGGATCGTAAGCTCCTGAAGGTCTGTAACTCTGTCGGAGCGATACAGTTCTTGTCCATCCCCGCGCACAACGAAAACAACAGATCCATTCGTTGGCTTTATGAGCCCTGCGGTTGCCTCAAGAGTTTTCCACTTCTTATTCACCGCGTACACGTAGCTGGACGGGGCGTGGGCCCAAATTGCCTTATTGTATTCTCTTCTTCCCGAAGCCAGACTCCTGATTCCAGGCTTGCTCCAACCTGTCTTCGCTTTGGACCACATTCCGTCAGTCAGATTAACTTCCTTAACGGACTCGGGAGCCCGAACAAGATAGTTTCTGGTGCCGGGTGCGATTGGTTCCAGAAGTGTGTTCGCATATTCAATGCGAATCGGATAGGCAAACTCGTAGCCAGGATCTTCAGGCATCGTGATCTCCATACCATCCTGAGTCTGTTTCCATTTCAACTCACCATCCACGCCGAGCAGCTTGACTGACTTGACGCCGTTGAGATCGGCGTTGGCGAGTGTCTTGATGACCACCTTTTCGCCCGGCCAGTCGAGGATGGTGGCGTAGAGGGTTGTGTTGTCCTTGCTGCGCGTGAAGCGGATGTCTTCGCTGGTGCCTTGGTAGGTCTTGCGGCCATGCTCGTCCTTTTCATTCCACTTCTCGGAGACTTCACCGAAGACTACGTATGGACGAGTCGCATAGATGGCTTCGCCGCAGAGTCTCAGCCACGCACCGAGTTCTCGCATCATCACCCTTTGGTCTTCAGGAAAAGTGCCGTCTGCCTTGGGGGCGAAGGAGAGCATGAGCACGCCGCGTTTGCTGATGATGTCCACAAGCTCGTCGACGATGGTATTGGTCGGCTTGATGGCCACGCCTGGCATGTATCCCCAGTTGTGGTCATCGCAAACGCAGTCGTCGGTCTGCCAGACCATCTCGGCAATGTCGTCCATGCCGCCCCGTTCGAAGTCGCGTACGGCACAACCCGGTTTGAAGGTCGCCCAGCTCTTGTAGTTCAGTACCACGTTGGGATTGCCGAAAGTGCCTTTCCCCCGCTTGACTGCCTAGTTGTAATAATGAGCAGCGAACGCTCTGCGTCGGGATTCAAAGATGGGCGGGTTCATTCCCCAGTCGAAATAGTAGAGATCCGGCTGATACAGATTACAGAGTTCCTTGGTGCGCGCGAGCCAACGGTCCAGGTCACGCTCACTCGGCTGGACTGCGCCGCGGGATCGCTTCAGCCAGCTCCGGCGATCCTCGTCTTTGCCGATCCGGATCTTGTCGGTGCCCGGCTCGATGACCGGATTGCCGTACAGATCCTGGTTGGCGGGGTCCTTGGCATCGTAGCCGTTGATGTGGTTCCACTGAAAGAACATGTAGTTCCAGGCAGAGTGGTTGGAGACGCCGAACTTCAGTCCCTTGGCGCGAGCGGCCTATTCCATCTCGCCCACTAGGTCACGTTTAGGCCCCATGTTGACCGAATTCCATTTCGATAGCCTTGTGTCCCAGAGGCAGAAGGTGTCGTGGTGCGTTCCCATCATGGTGAAGAACTTGGCGCCGCCGGCGACGCAGAGTTCGGCCCACTCGTCGGCGTTGAAGTTCTCGGCCTTGAACATCGGGACGAAATCCTTGTAGCCGAACTTGCCAGGATCGCCATAGGTTTTCTTGTGATGATTGTGTGTGGCGAGTCCCTGATTGTCGCGGCTACTTTGCCCCCGCTTACAGTACATCCAACGGCCATACCACTCGCCCGCATGGTCTCCTTTGAAAGCGGGCACCGAGTAGACGCCCCAATGCACCCAGAAACCTATCTTGGCATCTTCATACCACTCGGGCGTAGAGTAGTTCTTCAATGAATCCCATTCTGGCTCGTAGGTCTCTTGTCCAAAGGCTGGAGCAAGCATTCCGCCCAGCAGGAAGACCGCAATAATCCATTTGTGCATTTGATCCCTTTCTCGTATGTCACGTATATCTGGTTGTGAACATTCTCCCACAGAGGCGACCTCCGTGGCGAGAGGAGGCATGTCAGACATGTTAAGACATCACCAAACTGCCTTTCCAGTGCCATTCGACGAAGCCGTCCCAGTCGGCTAAAATCAGACGGCTACAACAAACCGCCGCGAAGCGGCTTACTTGAACAGACTGTTGGACATGCTGGCCTCCTGCTTTTGAAGTCTTGTTTTTCGTAACTTCAGATGAGACAAGCATGTCCACCTTCTGACAAACCCCAGAACGCAAGATCCGGATGAGCCTTTGTGTGTGAGTATCAATCAAGACGATATGGCCTATTCGCCTTCCTGCCGACGCTGGCCTTGTGGGTTGTGGTGCCAACGGGTGGGATTTCATCGAGCGCCGAGACGGAGCGGATAGTTTTGCCCGCCCGCGGTATCATCGCCCATCGCGGTGCGAGTGCGTCGCATCCGGAGAATACGATCGTTGCCCTCAGAGAGGCGCTTCGGTTGCGTGTTCAGGCCGTCGAGTTTGACGTCCACTGCACCAAGGACCGGCAACTCGTGCTGATGCACGACTCGACCGTCGACCGCACGACGGACGGCACGGGCAAGGTATCGAGTTTCACATTGGCCGAGATCCGGCAGCTTGACGCGGGCAGTTGGAAAGGTGCGCAGTTCGCCGGCCAGCGCATACCAACCCTGGGGGAAACGCTGAAGATAATGCCGAAGAACATCTGGTTGTTCGTCGATATCCAAAACCGACCACACCTCGCCGCTCCGGTGACCCGGGAGATACTTCGACACGAACGCGAACACCAGGCAGTTCTATTGGTCATGAGTTCGGACGCGGTGAAGGCGGCACGTCAGGTCGATCCCAAGCTTCTCGTATGCAACACGAAGTTGCCGGTGAGCGACTCTTGGAACACGCGCAAAACGATTGTGCACGGCTACCATTCCCTGCGTTTCTGCATTTGCCGAGGCACCGCGTTGCCGGAAGACATGCCACGGCTGAAGAAGGCCGATATGCGGGTGATCTATTGCTGCACGAATGATCCCGGATCGCTCAAGCGACTGCTTGACGCGGGTATTGACTTCCCCGTGGTCGATGACGTAGCGAAGATGATGACCGCGGCCCGGAAGTTGGGTATCGAACCCGTGAAACCCGTTTTTGAATTGAGACGTGGTCGGTCGGGGGAGTCCGGCGACGCCGAGAATCATCGGCGCGCAGAGAGAAACCGGTGACGTGGACGCTCGGAAACAGATGCGCGGCTCGCGCTGCGCCATCCAACGACACGACCGCGCGGCCGGAGCAAGCAAGTAGGCCGGACCAAGCGCAGCGCCGTTCCGGCACTGTCATTGTAAACCTGCCTCACCATTCATCCATTGCCGGAGTTGCGTCGCTCCGCTCCTTGATCCGGCCTACTCGACTGCGATGCACCACGCAACGACGCCAAAATTCAGCAGAGAACAACCGTCCCGCGAGAGACAACACGCGAGGTTCTCGACATCACAGCACGCTACCGCAGCCCCCTCTCCCAGTCAATATCGCAGTTAGCATTCAAGATTGCCTCCTCAGCAGCGAACTAGGTACGATACTGTAGATGTCTATTACTCAGAGGAAGCACCGTGAACCGTCGTCGGAAGCCACGAATCGTTGAATCGCAATTGATCAACCTTGCGATCGGTCTATCGGCTTGCGCCTTGCTTGGCTGCTCGACGGAGCCTGAAGATCACACTTCACATGATGAGGCTGTCTCTCAGAGTTTCCGAATCCGTCGAGCCCCATCAATCACACACATCAGTTCGCCCGTCGACGACAAAGGGTATGTTGATTATCTGGAGGCCGCCAATATCCGCCATTCGGAAGGGGTAACGGTTGACAACAACTGGGTCGCTGTGATCTTTCAAGTCTTTGGGCCACGTCGAACCATGGATCCGGCGTGTCGTGACGAGTACTACGCCCGACTTGGGATCGTGCCGCCGAAGGAGGATGGCAGGTACTTTCGTCCGTTGCGTTCCGGTGGTCCCGATCTGTCGTCCTTCGAGAAGAAGTGTTACGAGCAGTTTATGGTCACGGAGGATGTCTGGGAGGCCGAAGAGTATCCGGAAGTTGCACAGTGGTTGATACTCCAGGAAAGACACCTCGACATATTGGTGGCTGGTTCGCATCGACCCAAGTGCTACACTCCCTACGTGCTGGCCAGTGGCGTATTCTCCGCGAAAGGCGAGAAGGTGGGTCGGTTGCCAGTGTTCGGACTCGTGGATGAATTGATGGGTGATTCTGCCACGAAACCCGCTCCGATGATGCGAGCACACGGTCTGTTTGCTGTGGCATGCTCTCGCGATGTTGCCCGAGTGTTGCTCAAGCGAGCGATGCTGCGAATCGGAGAAAATGACATTTCTGGAACTCGGTCGGATTTGTCGGCGATGCGTCGGATCGGACGACTGTTGAGCCAGGGTGGATTTCAGGAATACCTGGCAGGACGTTCAATCAATGAGATGGCTTGCTTTGGCTATGCCAGACTGCTTAAGTCGGGGAGACTATCGCGAGAGACCTGTCAGCAGCTTCTGCAGCAATTGAACTCCTCGCCGCCGTTTCCCAATGCGGCTGATGTGCTGGATGTCGATTGTCGTCAAGTGAATCTGGACGATCTGGCCTATGTGGCCCGCCATCAGCAGCAACTCCGCGGGGCGCTTACTTCGTCGCACGCTGGGTTGGACAAAACGATCGTTGATAACCTATGTGCGATCGACTGGAATGTTGCCATGAAGACACTGAACGATCAATACGACCTTGCTGTGGCAGCGGCCAGAGACACCGAACCCAGCAAGCTTCGAGTTCACGTGGATAAGTACTACCGAACCGTTCACAGTGACGACCCCTCGTTCAAGGACAAGTTGTTTCAAGCCGCCAGAACAATGCCTGAAGAACGATCGCGACGTCTGGGAGAACTGTATTTCGAGCATTTCGCTCCGGCCGGCATTATGCACGGTGACTTGCAGCACCTAGCCACCAAGGCGGTGCTTCAGGTGGCTTGCGCGGCGTCCATGTTCCGATGGGAGCACGGGCGATACCCGGAGCATGCCGAAGACATAGTCCCTATGTTGGGCAAACCACCGGTCGATCCCGTTACGGGTGAAGCGCTCACATGGAAGAGGTTGGAGGATGGTATCGTTATCTATACTCCGGGTTACGATCGCAGGGACGATGGAGGACACCCGGACCGAGACTTCTCGATATATTTGCGAATGGAGACTGGCAGGAAGTCTCCTTCTTCCCGGCACTAGTTCGCGAGCCGCAAAAGGCGTCGGGAGTCGTTTTCGGTAACGACTCGCCCGACAAAAGCGACTGCCGACCCCTTTTCTTCGCCGCGAAAATCTGTGTCAATCCGTGGCCCAGTATTCCCTTGTTCGAGATTTGTGTCCTCAGTCCATCCGTCCCGTAACGCTCGAAGCTCGATGGTTGGCCTGACGAAAAACGCGGTCAGCCGCTGCAATTTTGTGGTGTTCTACGGCGGCCAAAGCGAGGCATATCAGGCCAATGGAAACCGGAACGGACACTGCCGTAGGTAGGAACGGCTTCTTCATGCCTTTTTTCCATCTCATGACGCTCGATTTCGATTTGTCCTCTGCGAGCCAAAAGCCATACTGCGACCGTTGAGGAACGGTGCATCATTTGTTTAACGTCTGGCTTTCGATCGGGAACGGTCTACTCACTACTCTTTCAATACTGGTCGAAGGATGATGTTTCGATAGCTGACGGCTGTGTGGTCTCCTTGCAGGTAAAGTGGCCCTGGAATCGTCTCATCGGCCTGCAGTGCGCCGTTGGTGCACCCAGCGATGGGTTGATTGTCGATCACTTTCTTACCGTTGAGGATTACCGTTGCATGGCGATCGACCAGCGTGATGTCGTACTGCTGCCACTGGCCTCCAGGTCGGCCGGCGTTCTCGCTCGGCGCGATGCGTCCGAAAATCGCACCGACACCCTGAATGCCTTGCATCCTGCTGTCACGATCAAGGACTTGGGCTTCGTAAACTCCGCGCAGGTAGATGCCACTGTTGCCACCTGGCGGTACCTTGAATTCGATCTTCAGGTTGAAGTCCATGAACTCGCGCGTCGTGCGCAGATTTCCGTATCGCGAATACGGTTCAAAGCCGAGTTTCGGTGTGGTGTTGACCAGAAGCCCACTGATGGCTTTCCAGCCGTTGATCTGTTTGGGGTTCGTCAGCTTCCAGCCGTCCAGATTGCGACCGTTGAACAGTTCGATTGGCTCGCCAAATTTGACTTTGCCCAAGTCAGGCCGCGCGGGAATCGGCGGAATGCGCTTGCCCGTGAAGGTCAGCTTCTCGATCTTGCCGCCAGGGAGCGGTCGATCCATCACAAGCCGAATCACATCGCCTTCGACGGTTGCCGAATGCTTGCAGGCGGTCCTCTTTCCCGTCGGAGGTCCGCCGTCGTACTCCGGTTCACCAACCCTGCACATCCGCTGAAACTGCAGCGTGTTGCCGACAAACGACACTTCCGTGAGGCGCTTTGGCGAGCCGACCGTCCAGAGTTCTCCCTGCGGTCTGCCCTCAGCCCACAGAGTTAGCCAACCCGCGTTTCCATTTGGCATCTTCAACGCCCAATTGCCCCAGAAGCTGTTTCCAGCGCTCGAGTTCGATGGTTCATCGGCATTTGCCGGACGTTCGGCAGCGACAACTGGGTCCAGGAACGCACCACACAGGAATGTTACGAAAAAGACTGTTGTGTGCTTTAGTTTCTTGATCATTGATGTCTCCCAAGCTAGATTCTGGCTCGCAAATTGATTGGACTTCTTGGCCATTGGGTCCTCCTTTGTCTGGTTTCGTTCTGCTGATTACCAGTTCCGTACCCGTCGCTTTTCCACCCCAGTCAACCTCGACGCGACCGTCCCTGATGACAATGTTGAGCAGCTTCTCCTTCACCTCCGGGCGATCGATTCAGCCTCTTTGTTGAAGGCAAGGTTACTCCATGACGAAATGATCGACTCGATCTAATCATTCACACGTTCGACCTGAACAAAATAGGCTCCACGAACGCCGGTTTCTTCGTCGCTCAGCCAACTTTGCAGCAAGGCGGGACCTCGCGGGAGATCCAATTCAAAGGTGACGGAGGTTTCGTTTCCGTCGAGTTTCCTTTCCAACTCTTGCTCGCCGATCCGTAGCATTGCCTTGGTCGCACGCATCGCCTGAGGTGCATCGTCGGGGAATCTCGATAGCCGAATAGAATAGCGTCCAGCTTGCACAATGTTGACAGCCCAAAGGCCATTGATGGCGAGTGTGTCGTCACCGAGCTGCCCTTGTTTCCAAATCACGTTCCCTTCAGTCGGATGCCAGTCACGAACGGTCAGCAGCGTGGGGTTCTCTTCGCCCGCGCCAAGCTGAAACCGCGTATAGGCCGCGTTATCCGAAAACACGTCCGCAAAATGTTGCTTGTACTGCGATCGCAAATCGCGGGCAATGTTCGCATGCTTCGCCGCGACGTTTTTCTTCTGTCCTGGATCGTCGACGATATTGAATAGTTCGCCATCGACCAATCGCCACCTTTCGGTGAGCACCGCGTAGTGAGGGTAACGGACGCGAGTTCCGGTGGGTCTGTCCAGCTTGGGGTGATCGCCTTGTCGCTCGACAAACAGCGTTCGGTCGGGCCAACTCTCGACGTTTCCCGTCATCAGCGGCTGCAGGCTTTGCCCATCGAAGCTGACATCCTCTGGTACGTCGAGATCACACCACTGGATCAAGGTTGGAAGCCAGTCTCGACAAGATGTGAGCTGTTCGATCTCGTGCCCAGGCTTCAAACGAGCGGGCCAGCGAACAAAGCAGGCGACCCGATGCCCGCCTTCGTAGACCGAACCTTTCTTTCCCCGCATGCCAGCATTGAAACCGTCATTCGGGTCGCGGGCGCCGGCACCTTCTGAGGTTCCGTTGTCACCCATGAAGATGACAATCGTGTTTTCGGCGATCTTGAGTGTTTCCAGACAGTCAAACAATCGGCCAAGATTCTCATCGAAGTTGATGATCTGGCCAAAGAATTTGGATCGCTTCTCACCATGGCCGTCCGCCCTGAAGGGGGCTGAGTACTTTTTAGCGACTGTGTGCGGTCCGTGCATCGCATTGAGGGGCAGATAGACGAAAAACGGCTTGCCGGACTGCTGCGTGACGAAACGCTGACACTCCGCAAAGAACACGTCGGTACAGTAACCGACGATCCTTTCGGGCACTCCGTTTCGATAGTACGTGTCGTCGAAGTAGTCGTTACCGATTGGGTTGCCAATCTCATCAATCCCGCCAGCGAGATGGCGGACGACATCCTGGAAACCGCGGAATCGGGGAGCGTACGGCCATGTATCACCGAGGTGCCATTTGCCAAACATGCCCGTGCGGTAGCCCGAATCGGAGAACACGTCGGCCATGGTCACTTCGTCTGGTTTGAGCAATTGCCGCCCCTCCGTCACGGCCCAGGCTCCCACGCGAGACGAGTATCGTCCCGTCATCAGTGACGCGCGTGTAGGCGTGCACACAGGATCGACGTGATAGTCCTCCAGTCGAACGCTCTCGGCACAGAGACGATCCAGGTTTGGTGTTTGAAGCCAAGGATTACCGTGACACGACATGTCTCCGTAGCCCTGATCATCAGTAACGATCAGGATCACATTGGGGCGATCCATGGCGAGGGTCGAGTTGGTAACAAGAAACAGTAATGAAGGCACGAAGCTCTTGGTCATTGTTGTCTCCAAAGTGGTCAGATCTAATCTTCCGGGACCAGCTCACGGTTCGCTTTACTGATACGCTGCCGTTGAGCGCCACTAAGGCCCTGCTGGAAGTAGACATCCGGGCTATGCCAAACCCCCGTTCTTTTCATGGATGCGTCGTGTACGTCGAGACTTAAGTCACAGTCAAAACGGGCCATGATCGAGTGCTGTTTGCCTCGAGTCCCGGCATTGATGAAATGGCACAAGCCCCACGTAATACCTCGTCCGTTGTCCGTGTCCGTAAACGCATCGGATGTAAATGGCGCCGCAGCGGTGGGAGGCAACGACAGGACCGATGCAATCTCGAAGTTCACCCCGTCCTCGGCGTACTGCATGGTGCTACGTTCGTTCCCGTCTTTGATTGCCAGGGCGGCCATGCCTTTCTTGAAGGGAAAGAACGTGGTTTCGTGCCCTGAATTCAGCACCGGATTTAACCGATGCTTGACAAACGGGCCTAGTGGATCTTCGGCGATGGCTAATCCCAGGCCGACCGCGTACTTGTCGCGTACGTCCGGCCATTTGTTGTAAGCCGCTTTGTAGTACGTGTGGATCTTGCCCTTGTAGACCACGGGGTGAGGATCGTGAATGGCGTCTTGATCCCAAGCGCCTTTCTTCCCGGTATGGATGATGGTTCTGTGGGTGTGTGTCCAAGGCCCATCCGGCGAGTCGGCACAAGACGCGGAGACCGCACACCAGTCTCCCTTGGTTCCGCTCGGCTCGACAAAGGCCTGATAGTACAGATAGAACTTGCCTTTCCACACGAGAATGTCGCGAGTGGCCACGGATCGCCAACCGGGAATCGGCTCGGGCGGACGAGGCACGGCGACGCCCTGTTCTTCCCAGGTGAAACCATCCTTGCTCGTCGCATGCCAGATTTCGCACAGGTCCCAATCCGTCGAAGGAATCTGATCGGTGGCCTCTTGGGCTCGACTCGCCCCGATAGGCGGCACCGCCGTGTGGCGCTTCGTATACCAGACACGGTATTGACCGCCGATCAAGATGGGTCTGGACGGGTCACGACGAGAAATCGTGCCATCGCCTTCATTGTTCTCAAAACCTTTGAGCCGAGTGTACTTGAACTGCGAAAACAGTTCGTTGTCCTGGACTCGCGGCGCCGGGTATCGGAACATGCGTTCCATGGCCGAGCTCAAGTCGATGTCAGGCTCTTCATCCGGCATCCTGTGTGGAAAGACGGTCTCCTCGCCCAGGCTGGGAACTGAGAATAGCAGCGAAGAAAGCAGGCAGATCGAAAAGCGGCTCGACATACTCATGTAAGTTCCTCTTATCCCAAATGCAGGAAAAGTTGTATTGCCGGAGCGGCATCGCTGCGCTCTTTGATCCGGCCTACTCTCCCTGTAGCATTCGATTTGTTTCCGTAATGCGTTTGCGCTGCTTCTTCGACAGTCCATGCATGTAGAAGTGATCCGGCCGATAGCGAAAGAGGTAACTGTGTTCTTTCATTTCTGGATCATGAACGTCCAAGGACAAATCGCAGTCGAAGCGGGTCAAAACACAATAGTAACGCTTCCAGTCGCCATTGGGATTCTTGATATGAGATAATCCCCAGGTGATGCCGCGACCGTCTTTTGTATCGGTAAATGCATCCGGAACGAATGGCCCTGCCGCTGTCGGCATGAGTTCGGTAATGGATGCGATTTCAAAATTTACCCAATCCTCGGCGTACTGAATCGTAAAGTGTTCCGTGCCGTCTCGAATGATGAGTACCGCGACTCCTTGCTTGAAGGGAAACAGGCTGATCTCGTGGCCGGAATTCAGTACCGGATTCAATGGGTGTTTCTTGAACGGTCCGAGAGGATTGTCGGCAATGGCGAGTCCCTGCATTCTTACAAGACGAGGATCGCCGTCGGAATCGGATTTGTAATACATGTAGATCTTGCCGTTGTGCACGAGAGCGTTGGGATCCTGGACGGCATATTGATCCCACTCGTCTTTGGCCCCCGTGGGGAGAATGACCTTGTTCACGGCCGTCCAAGGCCCGTCAGGAGAATCGGCAATGGAAACGGCAATTGGGCAGTCATCCCCCCGTGTGCCGCTTGCCTCAAGAAAGGCTTGGTAGTAGAGGTAATACTTGCCATCCCATTTCAAAATGCCGGGCGTACATACGGCTCGCCATCCCGGATTCGGCTTCGGGGGACGAGGTACGGCAACGCCTTGTTCTTCCCACGTGAACCCATCTTCGCTTGTAGCATACCCGACATCCGCCAGGTCCCAGTCGCTTGAGGGTATCGTGTCGGTGCAGTTCGCCGCCCCTTGCGGCGGTGTGGGAGTGTGTCGCTTGGTGTACCATATGTAGTACTTGCCGTTCTCGAAAATGATCTTCGAAGGGTCGCGTCGGGAAATCGTGCCATCCCCGTCGTTGTAGTCAAGACCTTTCAATTCGGTATATCTGAACTGCGAATAGAGCTCGTTGTGTTCGGGCCGTGGCGCCATGTAAGCCGAGTAACTACGCTCCATTGCCGCGCTCAACGGCCTGTCGGGTCTTTCTTTCGGCAAGATAAACGGAAAGGCCTTTCCTTGTTGCTCTTGCGCATGACACTCATTCAAGGAGGCTGAATCTAGAGTCAGTGAAACACCTATTGCGAACAGAACAGAGACGACCAACAGTTTCATTTCCGTGTCCTTGTTTCTTTGGTGACTGCTTGCAGGAGCAACTTGCCCGGACCTCTCTACTTGTCCGCGACTCCTCAAGTAGACGTAGGGCCGGTTCCCACCGGCCGATCAAACGACGATCAAGCACCCGGCCGGTAGGAACCGGCCCTACTCGGCTCGACTTTTCGCGACCGTCTTTCATCACTTGAGGAACCAGTTCGCTGGGAATGTCCAATTTGCGGTCGTGGGCGCCTCTGGCGAAGTCGCTGATGACGAATTCGTTCTCCTGCTTCCAGTTGCACTCCACTCGGCCATCGCCGAGGACGATGCGGCCGAGCTTGTTGCGGAACCAGTCGGCCAGCTTGACATAGCGAGGGTCGTTGGCCATGTTGTGCCGTTCGTCGGCATCGTTGCGCAGATCGAAGAGCGCCATCTCCACAGCCTCGCGCGGTGCTTCGAGTCCCCACTTGATTCCTTCGCCGGGCGGATGGCCCCATTTGTCGCCGGGCTTGCCGTTTTTCTCACGGACCCGCATCGAAAAGGCAAAGTCGTCGCAACGCAGATAGGCGCGCGGACCGATGAAATGGTTCATCTCGCCGATCACGTAGTCGCGCGATGCCTTTCCGCTCAACGTGTCGCTCAAAGGAATTCCATCGAGATGGGCAGAGGTTCTGTCCTCAAAATCGGCGCCGCCCGCGCGGAGAATTGTCGGGGAGAAGTCGACGAATTCCACCCAATCGTGACAGACCCTTCCGGCGGGCCAGCGTTCTTTGTCCGAGGAGACGACGATGACGGCGCAGTGATTGGAGGTGTCGTAAGGGGCAAACTTCGTCTCGCCACCCTGTTCGCCGAGGTGCCAGCCATGATCGCCGATCACGTAGAGGATCAGGTAGTCACGACCACTCTGGCGGCTGAAGTTCTTGAACGTCTCGACGGACCGACCGACAAGGGAATCGCCCATAGCGCAAAACGCATAGTAGTCGCGGACGGCCTGTTGCTTGTCCTCCGGTTTCATGTCGGCGAAGTTGGCCTTTTCAAACCAGTTCACGAGCTGTGGCGGTAGCGACTTCAGATCATCCCTGCTGAAATCCGGCACTCGGTATATCCTGCCGGCGAACTCTTCCCGGAATTCCCGCGATGGCAGGACGGGGGTATGCGGGAAATGGAAACCCAGATGAACGAAGAGCGGTTTGTCCTCCGCCGGTCCCTGAATCATACGATTCCACGGCGTCCTGTAAGTCTGGCCGCGGCGCCGAAGGAAATCGTCAAATGCAGCAAAGATCTGGCCGTCCTGGGTCCCGTCGGTCGGTCGTGGGCTGACGCCGCCAATTACCAGTGTTGCGTTCTCGCGGGCGTAGGCGTGAAGCAGGTCCAGCTCTTTCTCTACACGCCGTTGCTGCTGCAACAGCTCGGCGCTGACAGGGCCGTCGACGGGAGTGAATAATCTGACCGGAGCATCGGGAAATCCCCAGAACACTTCGGCGCCGGTCACCTCGCCTTTCTGCCACTTCTTTTGTTTGAACCAGTCAGTGCGCTCGTACTCGTAGAGTTCCTTCTGCCCCACTTCCGCTTCGTAGTGACTCTTCCTGACGAACTTCTTTCCCTGCCGCACATAGACGTGGTAACCGCTCTTCCCAAACAACGCCGTGCTGTATCCCCGGTCGCTCATCAATTGCGGCAGCGTCGGCTTGGTGAAGTCAGCCAGTTGGTGTGACTGCTCGAAGCCGTAGTGGCCGCAACGATGCGGATACATCCCGTAATGCATCGAAGTCCGACTGGGAGCGCAGCCTGGCGAGTTGCAGTACGCACGGGTAAAGAGCGCGCCCTCGGCGGCCAGACGATCCGCGTTCGGCGACATCACGAATCCCAGCGCGCTGTCGTCCTGCCCAGCGGTCGCCCGGTTATAGGCCTGTATGGAATCGGCCCGGTGATCGTCCGTGATAATCCACAGGATGTTGGGGCTGCTTTCCTGGTCGGCGCCTAGTGCCGAAAGGCACCCGCACGCAAGAGCGAAGGCGATGGTACTGAGAAGATTCGTTTGCATAGACTCGGTTCCTGACACGTTTCATCATCGTCCTTGTGTTCCGGGCCAAAGGCCCGTACGTTTGCCTAGCCCAGCCTAACGGGCTGGGTGTCGGAATACCAGACTGCGACGGAGGGCCAACGGCCCGGCCGTTTGCGTTTTGCTTGGGCGTGCGATTGCGGCATGGTTTGACTATCGTATTCCTTGGCGCAAATGGCCAGGCCGTTGGCCCTGGCATGGGGTGTTGGTGGTCCATTCTTTGCCCCCAGCCCTGTCTTCGATGGCCTTGTCGCCGTAAACGGTCGGCTCTACATGTCGATGGAAATCGGTGCGCTCGTTTGTATGGAATGACGATGTTGAATGACGCAAGGTACGGGGGTTACACTGGGTGATGCGAAAGCTCGGTGTCGATGCCGAACGAACGTTGACTAGAAAATTCCGGACGAGAGGACCCGACCATGAGACGATTCACTCCCGTGATCTTCCTGCTGGTGTTGATGTTGGGGGCAGTTGCGACTTCGACGCGTGCGGATATGCCTGCCAAGCCCAATATCATCTACATCATGACCGACGACCTGGGCTATGGCGACCTGGGGTGTTACGGACAGAAGACGATCCTCACGCCAAACCTGGATCGGTTGGCCGCCGAGGGTATGCGGTTCACCGACTACTACGCGGGGTGTACGGTCTGCCGCCCGTCGCGACTGTCGTTGTGGACTGGCTATCACATGGGCCATACGCCGATTTGCTCCAACGCGGCGTATCGTTTCGAGCGGAACGAACCGACGGTCGCCGGACTTCTCAAGAATGCCGGATACGCCACTGGGGGCGTCGGCAAGTGGGCGATGGGACAGCCCGATACCGAAGGCGTACCCAACCGTCACGGATTCGATTTCTGGTTCGGGTACCTCGATCAAGGTGAAGCTCACAACTACTATCCGACACACTTATGGCGGTGCGCGGGCAACAAAGTCGACAAAGTCCCGTTGCCAGGCAACGTGTTGATGGGTGATCCAAAGGCTCGCGGACGCGTCGCGAAGCCCGAGAATCGCGTGACCTATTCCCACGACGTGATGACGGATGAAGCATTTGGGTTCATCCGCCGCAACGCCAATCGCCCGTTCCTGTTGCACATCCATTGGACGATCCCCCACGCGAACAACGAAGGTGGCCGTGCCGTCGGGGACGGGATGGAAGTGCCCGACTACGGCGTCTATGCCGACCGCGACTGGTCCAACATCGAAAAGGGCCAGGCGGCCATGATCACTCGCATGGACGGCGATGTGGGACGCCTGATCGGATTGCTGAAGGAGTTAACGATCGACGAACGCACACTGGTCCTGTTCACCTCCGACAACGGGCCGCACTCCGAGGGCGGTCACAAGCACGAGTTCTTCGACGCCAATGGTCCATTGCGCGGGTTCAAACGCGATCTCTACGAAGGCGGTATCCGCGTGCCGCTGATCGCCCGATGGCCGGGCGTGATCAAGCCGGCGACCGTGTCTCACCACATCTGCGCGTTCTGGGATTTCTTGCCCACAGCGTGCGAGTTGGCCGGAGCCAAGCCGACAGACGATACCGACGGCATCTCGTTTGTGCCCGCTATGTTCGGTCGCGAACAGAAAGCCCACGACTATCTGTATTGGAAATACGGGTCCAAGGCAGCCGTACGCATGGGCACATGGAAAGCCGTTCGCTTGAAGGACGGCGGGCAGATCGAACTCTACGATCTGCAGCCTGACATTGGGGAAACGAGCAACGTGGCGGCACAAAACCCGGAAATCGTAGCGCGCTTCGAGAGGATCATGGCCGATGCATACGCGCCGCCTCCGGGTTACGGCCCCAAACCCAAAGCTTCGCGCAAGTAGCCTCGCGTCACAGGAGAAAACCGCCTTGTTGCCTCACCAGTTTGCCGGGAGAACCCTTACATGCGACTGATGCCACCTGCCACGATTTTGTTCTGTACCGTCAGCCCACTCCTTGCCCAAGATTCGACGACGGCTCCTGATCCAACCGCATTATCGGCCGAAGAAGTAGCGGAGGGCTTCGTCCCGCTGTTCGACGGAAAGACGCTTGACGGCTGGCAAGGCGCGACGAAAGGGTACGTGCCCAAAGACAGCGTGTTGGTGTGCGAGAAAGAGGGCGGTGGCAGATTGTTTACGGTGAAGGAGTACGCCGATTTCATCTTCCGTCTCGAATTCAAGCTGAGCCCGGGCGGGAACAACGGTGTGGCGGTCCGGGCACCCAACGAAGGCAGGATCTCGCGGACTGGCATGGAAATCCAAATCCTTGACGACACGGCATCCCGCTACGCGCACCTGAAGCCCTATCAGTACCACGGCTCGGTTTACGGGCTGGTGCCGGCCAAGCGTGGACACTTGAAGCCCGTGGGCGAGTGGAACTGCCAGGAGATCCACTGCCAAGGGAGCAAGATCAAGGTAACCCTGAACGGCGTGGTGATCGTCGATGCCGATCTCAGCACGATCGAACAGCCCATGGACGGTCACGAGCATCCAGGCCGTTTCCGCAAGAAGGGCTTCATCGGCTTCCTCGGACATGGGACGCACATCGAATTCCGCAACATCCGAGTTCGCGAGTTGTAGTCGCTACGCGGACTGAGGCATTGCTCCCGCTTCAATCTCGACTCGCTCGACATCGCATCCCGCCGTTCTCACGTTCGCGATTGCCGTGCGAATTGCCTGCTCTAGGGAATCTGCCTCGCGGTGGAAGTCAATTGAGAAAACGCCGTCGCAGGTTCCCGGCGTTCCATCATCGCACCCGGCCTCGAATAGCTCGTCTGCGATGTCCTCGGTCAACTCCAACCGTCCTTTGAGGATCAACGTGAATTCATATTTCGCCATGTCATGTCACCTTTCGAGTCTGCCATCTATGGCTATCCGTGTGTGCAGCGGTCAACGGCTCGACGAATGGCTCTCGCGTGGTCTTCCGGGACCTTTGGCGTTGAATACACAGCTTTGGAACAGCCGTCTCGGTCATGCAGCGGACAGTATAGGCGTCCCCAGATGTGTGCTCTGGGTCCAGACTTCCGCAACGTCCAACCATGATCCAAAGCGTATTCGACGGCCGCGCGAATGTGCTTGTTCGGATGATCTGCCACGCGTCTCCCCTCAAGCTCATTACTTCGGCGCACAGTGAATTATACCAGTACGTATGTTGTTTGCGAATAGTTGTTGCCCGCCGTTCAGTCTTCTCCATGGTGGCCCTACGGCCTATCGCCCGCGCGAGGATACCGGAGCCGGGCGCTGGTGGCCTGGGCGTCGTCCTTGCGGACGTATTGTTCGTGGGCAGCGAAATCGGGCTGTGCATCCCATAGCTGCGAGGGGCCGGCTGCGTGGGCTTCGAGGATCAACCGTCGTCGTCGTTGGCTTTCCAGCACTTGCCGTTCGGTCGCCTCGGCGTCCCAGCCAGTGTGGACAAGCTGACTGAGTTGGGCCAGGCGGTCGGCGTAGGCGGGCTGGTCGATGCAGTTGGTCAGTTCGTTCGGATCCCGATCGAGATCGAACAACTGATCCGCCTCCTGGTGAACGTGGACGTACTTCAGTCCCCCGCTGACGGCCATACGCATCGGGTGCAATACGCCTTCGCTGTAGTACTCGGCCACCGCGTAGTCCTTCCACGGCGGCTCGTCACCGCGAAGCAAGCCGCAGAGGCTGTCGCCGTCCAGCCCCGCTTCGATCTCCTCTCGATCGTCCAGACCGGCGATCTCCAATAGGGTCGGCATCAGGTCGACGAGGCTGACGGTCTCTCGAAGCCGTTCGCCGGCCGCCACACGATCTGTTCCGGCAAAGATCAACGGCACACGGACCGATGGCTCGAAGTAAGTGCGTTTGAACCACATACCGTGCTCGCCCAGCATTTCGCCGTGGTCGGCGGTCAGGAGCACCACAGTGTTGTCCGCGAGCCCTAAACGTTCAAGCTCGTCGATCAGATCGCCTACCAGCGAATCCAAGTAGCTGATCATGCCGTAGTATGCATGCCGCGCCCTCTGGACGTCATCCTCGCGCGGCGGATAGACGTCGATCATATGATGGATTTGCAGCCAGCGGTTGTAGGGATGCATTTGGTCCAACGGGACAGCCGGTGCCGCGGGTGGGGCGATGTCGTCGTCTCGATACAGGTCCCACCATCGGCGTGTCGTAATGTACGGTTCGTGCGGATGGGTGAAGCTGGCGCACAGGAAGAACGGCCGGCTCGCGTCTTGACGCCGAGCGAAGTCGCGAAGTGCTTCCAGCGCGCGGAAACGGACTTCCTCGTCGTAGTCCATCTGCATATTCCATTTACATAGACCCGCGTCGCGCAGTTGGTCGACTGCAGTGCCCGGGTTGTGGTATGCTCCGCGCGACCAGTCGGGCGTCCAAGTGAAGCTGGAAGGATAGATCTCGGGCGTGAGCCGCCGTTGGAAACCGTGCTGCTGATCGGGACCGATGAAATGCGCTTTGCCCGACAGCACGACCTCGTAACCCGCGCGGCCGAGATGGTGCATAAACGTCGGTACGGATGAAGGAAAGTCGGCGCCGTTGTCGTAGGCGCCGATCGCGCCCACGTAGCGTCCGGTACACATGCCTGCTCGCGATGGAGCACAGATCGGGCAGTTCGTATAAGCCGCATCGAACACCACACCTCGTTCGGCCAGCGCGTCGATCCGCGGGCTCTTAACCACCGGATGCCCGTATGCGCCCAGGTACTGCGGAGCCAACTGGTCGGCCATGATCATCAGAATGTTGGGTGGCGTCGATTTCACGAGAGGCGCTTCTCCTGGTAGGTCCCGCCTGCCGGGCGGGGCCTTGTGGCGCGAATTCGCTTTGGAACGTCACCTGCCGATTCAGGTCCCTTCCGGCAGAAGGGACCTACGGGTCTTTCACTAGCCCGACGCGCCAGCGAGGGATTCCCGCAGCATGTCCCCTTGCTGGCGCATCGGGCTTGTGTGCAATAGCAGAGTCAAGCTAAGCGAAATAGTACATCATCCAAACGGCCGTCGCCGCAAGCAGCCCGGCCCAAATTCGGTCATCGGTCACGAGGGAACCAAACGAGCAGGAGCGAGCGTCACGGCGTCGGGCGGCGACTGCGGAAACGACAAACAGGCCCCACGTCCAGCTCGCCCCGATCAACCCGGTGACTAGCGGCGGCGTCCATCCGACGAACAATACGACGCCCAATACCGCGTACAGCATGATCGACGCGGCCAGCGCAGCCAGCGCTCGGCGGAGGACTTGAGGCTTGTGTCCGCCAAGATCGGTCCAGGTGAATCTCGACTTCTCCGCGTTTGGCCGCGTTTTCAGGGTAACAACCACATGCACCAGCACGGTCAGGATCGTCACCACGGCCACGCGATGCATGAAGTTCAACTCGTCGCCAAGCACGCGGGCAATCGGTTCGTGCGGCGCCAGAAGCTCGGCATAAAGAGGCGGCAATGCGAACGAGAATACAATCCCGGCGACGATGGCCGCCAAGCCGGCGGCTGCGGTAGACCGTTTCCAGAACATGCCCAGTCCAAAGGCCACGACGATTCCAATCGCGAACCTAGCCTGCTCGTTGGCGATGTTCAGGAAGAAACTGTCCTTCGAATTGGGATCCATGGTGAAGATCGTCAACAGGGCCGCTATGGCCAGGAACACCACGATACACACCTGCCCGACGCGTACCAGTTCTTTCTCCGATGCACTCGGCCGGAAGTATCGCCGGTAGAAATCGATGGTGACAATCGTGGCGGCCGAGTTGAGCATCGAGTCGATCGAGGAGAGGATGGCGCCGATCAGTCCCGCGGCAACCATGCCAACCAGCCCGAACCCTACGGGCGCCACCACGTGACGCATGAGCATGGGAAAGGCGGTGTCCTGGTCCAGTGTGGTGCCGGGCAATCGAGCGGCGAACAGGTAAAATGCGGCCACGCCCGTTCCGATGGAGAACAAAGGAATCAGTAGTTTGAGGAAACCAGCCACGATGATGCCCATGCGGGCTTCCTGGCCGGATCGGGCTGCCAGGGCTCGCTGCACAATGAACTGGTTGGTGCTCCAGTAGTGGAAGTGCATAATCAACAGCCCCGTCAGCACACCGGACCATGGCAGATCAGGGTGGTTCGAGGGCAGATACAAATGCATCATGTCGCCCGCCTTCGGAGCCGCGTCCAGAGCCCGCATCCCCGCCCAGCCGCCGATCTCCGGCTGGGTGAACGTCAGCACGGCTACGATCAGTCCGCCTGCGAGCATCATCACCGATTGGATCACGTCGGTGACAATCACCGCCTTGAGTCCGCCCAGGATCGTGTAGGTGCCGGTGACGAACATCATGACCAGTATGCCAAGCACAAAGTGGCGAAAGCCGATCTGGGCGTGCCGGACGTCTCCCGATTCCGTGACAGGATCGCCGCTGGATTCTGCCCCAGCGTCTGGTGCCGTCGCGGTTATTGCGGTGTCCTCGGCCAGCAGAATATTCAGCGATCGCGAGCCGATATAGAAACCCGGCACGATCTGGATTACAACCAGAATGAAAATCATCAGGGCGGCATACAAGACGCGGCAGCGGTCGTCGTAACGGCGGCTGAGATACTCGCTGAGTGTGTATACGTTCAGCTTTCGGTAGACCGGCAGGAAGCCGTAGGCCAGCAGCAACAGTCCGGCGATGGCGGTTATCTCGAAATGGCTCTGGGCGAAACCGACGGAAAAGCCTACGCCCATCATTCCTACAATGTGGTTGGCCGAGACGTTAGAGCCGAAGATAGATCCCGCAACGCCCCACCAGCGCGTTTTTCTGCCGGCAAGATAGAAGTCTTCCGAAGTGTCTTCCTTGCGGCCGGCCCAGAGCCCCAGCGCCATCACCGCCAACAACGACACAACAAACACGATCAAATCCGGCGTGGACAGCGCGCCCATGTCGCGTGATCCTTCCCTTGCCCTGACGCTACTGGGAAACTGGCAGGTGATTGTAGGTAAGGCTCGGTCGAGAAACAACTGTCGTAGCCGAAGTGGCAACACTTCGGGCGGAAGCGGCGAATCCCGAAGTCTTGCGACTCCGGCTACACTCAAATCGGACAGCTATTTCTCGCATGATGCTAGGACAGAATCCCGTGACTATCTTGTCACCCCGGCAGAGGTTATCCTGAGTGGTCAGAGGCGAATGGTTGAGAACCGACCCAAATGTGCCCGAAGATCACCGGGCAGGCGATCCTATCGCCGAAAGGGGGAATTGGCATGAAAGATTTCACTATCCGCATGGGTCACCATCCCGGGGAACTCATGCGAGTGACAAATGCTCTGTCACTTGTGGGCGTAAACATCAAATCGGTTGCGGCGATGGCAGTGGGGGACCAAGCGGTGATTCGGCTGATCCCCGATGATGAGGCGGTCGCCCGAAACGCCCTCCGCGACAATAACATCCGTTTCGAAGAGAACGAAGTGATCAGCGTGCTGTTGGAGAACCAAGCAGGTGAATTGACCGCCATAGTGGCCCGATTGGCCAACGCCGGTGTGAACCTGCAAGCCACCTACGTGCTGGGCGTGGCCGGTGAACTGATCGAGCTGGCAATTGGCGTCGACGACGTGAAGAAAGCCAAGCAGATCCTCGAATAGTCAGCCATCCATCGCCCCCTCTGCCGCGCATTCGAGTCCATGAAAACGCAAATGAACATTTGGCGAATGCATCGAATTACCCTACAGAATCAAGAGCGTCGGCTAATCGCTTTCACTTTCTGGCTCGCCGCTGCGGTCGGATTCCTGTGGTCGGGCTGTCTGCCGCAAGCTTATTGTGCAGACAAGGCTGCGCGACAAGCCAAGAAGGTCTACTGTTTTGAACAGCCGGGCGTGTCGTTCAGTAACTGCTTCTCCGGGGCCCGGCTGAACGACTGCGTGCACCTTGGCTCGAACAGATTCCGAATTGTCCTCCGCCCGGAAAACACGCCGATTAACAATAGCGCGTGGTACGCGTTCAAGGTAACTTCAAAACACGAGCAAACGGTCACCGTCCATTTGACTTACGAGAACGGGACGCATCGTTATCGCCCCAAGGTCAGCCGCGATCGAGTCCGTTGGACATCGCTCGATCCGGACGCGATCGAAGCCGGCGCGAAGAAGAGCGAAGCCACGCTGCAATTGAAGGTTGGTCCGGATCCGCTGTGGGTAGCCGGTCAAGAGATAGTCGGAGTCGATGAGTTGAACGAATGGCTCGACAGACTGGCCAAACTACCGTTTGCCAAGAAGAGCGTCCTGGGCCACTCGGTGGAAGGCCGGCCGATCTACAAGTTGGAGTCAACCGAGGCCGCCGAACCGGACAACGTGATAATCATCGGCCGGCAGCATCCGCCGGAAGTGACCGGATCGATCGGTCTGATGGCCTTCGTCGAAACCTTGACTCGCAACGACGAACTGGCGTGCCGATTCCGTGCCGCATTCCGGGTGATCGTCGTCCCGTTGGTCAATCCGGATGGCGTCGAGCACGGACACTGGCGCCACAACGTGAACGGGGTGGATTTGAATCGAGATTGGGGCCCATTTGCCCAGCCCGAAACCCGCGCGTTGCGGGACGAGATCTTGCAGTCGCAGGCTGCCGATTCTGGGCGACGGCTATACCTCTTCCTCGACTTTCATTCGACTCACCACGATGTGTTTTATACGCAGAAAGACGACCAGGAGACGTTCCCCAAGAACTTTACCACCAACTGGCTGACCGCCGTCGGCAAACGTGCCACGGGCCATTCCATTCGGCGAGTCGCTGTTTCGGGATCGAAGCCCACGTCACAGAGGTGGGTATATAAGACGCTGGGCACTGCAGCGATCACTTACGAGTTCGGCGACAACGCCGACCGCGAACGGATCCGTCAGAAGGCAACCATCTCGGCAGAAGAGATGATGCGCCTACTGCTTCAGACCCGGCAACACTCGTTTAACGGCAAGCCGAAGGCGACTGCGTCCTGGCCCGCGCAGTCGCCTTCGGCTTGCCGTTAAACGACTTTGGTTGCGGCTCTACCCGGCCAAGACCTGTCGACCGAAGGCAGGAATATGTCCACTTCACTCGTCCATCTTTCGCAGTCGGTTTCGCAGCGCCTCGACAACGTCGGGGCAACGATCCGCGTGAGGAGCGTGTGGGAACCGGTCGATCAGGGTCTGCAGCAGGTCCGCGTCGACGTGAATCGGTGGACCGTGACCGGGTATGACCACTTGCGCAGTTTCGAGTATCTTGGCCACCGAACGCCACGTTTCGACGATCTCGTCTCGCAGGTATCTGTTCGGCCAATAGAAAAGCCATGCGAGAAGCCACTGTTGATCGAGAATCGCGTCACCCACGATCCAAGTCTCGCCATCCACTGCATCAAACCGCAGGGCCATCAGATCCGGATCATGGCCGGGACAATTGACCAGTTCGACGCCCGGCAAGGGCATCGAGTCGTCCGGTCCGACGGGCACCCAACGAGGCATGTTTGCAGACTCCACGTCGCCCTCCGTCAGAGGTGACCCTGCCATAGTTAGATTGCTCACGTGGTCGTAATGCTGATGTGTCTCCAAGCAGTATCCAATGTCGCCAAGAGAAGCATTCATATCGCTCAGCCGGCGCACGGCGTTCTCGAAGCCCGACGAACCAAAACACGGATCCACCACGATGGAATTAGCGGTTGACGGCTCGCCATCCGCCGGCCAGACCAGCGTCGACGTGCAGATGTGCTCGACCAGCTCTGTCCGGCCATCCGGTCTGAGCGGCAGGCTGCCGTTTTGAATTATCAGCCATTGGCAACGCATATTCACTCCTTTCTGTGTGCAAGAGCGCCAGGACGCGCGACTCTCTCGACCAAATCACGTCTACGGATTGCGGCGTTTGTAGCAGCACAAACACAAGACGACGCCCAGGAACGTTCCCACGCTACTGATCACCACGCGCGGAAGGGGTTCGTTCAAACGCCCAACCGCTTCGGCAAGGCCCCATGCCATCAGCAGGCTGCCGCCAGCCGAAACCACGCCGATGAAGAGATGGGGCGGCGTCAGCAGGAGAAGCAAGGACAGGTTCCTGTTCGGCAGCCATGAGTAGACTAAGGAAACAAGCGTGAGTGCGATTGGAGCGAAAACCACCACGATGACGTTTCGCCAAGTCATCAGTTCAGGTCCACACCAGCCTGCAAATCCTCCGATGAAGGTAAAGTAAACGACCAACAACCATCGTGAGAATCGGTTCAATTCTTGCTTCACCGAGCCATCGCTCATCCGAAGATCGCCCAACGGAGTTCTAGTCACCAGAGTATTAGCCAAACGGACTTCCGGCGAGTCTATCGAAATTATACGCCGGTTGTGACAGCAGAGGCCAGGTCTGGGCTTGGAGAGCCCGAAATCCACACACGTTCTCAAGCCAACGAACCGTCTCACGAATCTCGAAAAGTCCGACCGTCTTCCCAGCATGCGATTTGCCTGCTCAAATAGGCCCAGCGATCTGTCACAATCGTATCTCTATCAGCGAGCAGAAGGACGCCATGACTGAAGTCGACTACACAATTGTACTTCGAGCCGTTTCGTTTGCGGCTCGCCACCATGAAGGGCAAGTTCGCAAAGACGGTCGGACGCCGTATGTTGCGCACCCCGCGCGTGTGTTGACGATTCTGACCGGCATATTCGGCGTGAAGGATCCCGACGTGCTTGCCGCCGGCGTGCTTCATGACACGATCGAAGACACGCTGGCGGATTGTGACGACCTGATCGAAGAATTCGGCGAGCACGTGGCTGGATTCGTGGCTCTGCTGACCAAAGACAAGCGACTGCCTGAAGAAGAGCGAGAACGGACGTATTTCGAGGCGCTGGCAGCGGCACCACTAGAGGTGAAGCTGTGCAAATTGGCCGACACGTACGACAACTTGGACGATTCGTCTGGTCTCTCCGTCGAGTTTCGGGAAAAGAAAGCAATCAAGGCTCGGGAACTCCTTGGAGCATTCGCTCCCGGATTCCCAGCCGAATGGCATCACGCGCTCGAGCACGTCCGGCGCCAGATCGAGACAACGGAGCAAGCGATTCGACGGGGCGACTGAACAACCCATCTCGATCGCTGGTTATAGATTGGAGGCAAAAAATGGAAGGCCGGAAAGAAGAGCGGACTCGCAGATATCTTCCTCTTTAATCTATAACCCCCAATCTATAACCAAGTCAAAAAGCAGGAACGGACTACCCGAACTTGAAATGCTTCCGAATCGCCTGCTTGACCTTCCAGGTGCAATCCAAGCCCTGCGGAAACACCACGTAATCACCCGGGCCGAACGATACAGTCTCGTCGGCCGTTTCGACAGTCACCTCGCCTTCCAGGACCAAACAGGTCTCTTGCTGGTCGTAGTGCCAGGGGAATTCCGACGGTTCCTTTGACCACGTAGGACAGGTTTTCATCTGCGCCTCTTCCTCGGGCGTTGGTTTGCGTACTTCGATCGACATTGTTACTTCCTCCCCGCTTGGGATTTGCTGGCGCGGTAGATTGCACCAGGGCTCAGCTTTTCGGCATAGGACATCATGGCAAACAATGCCAGTTGGTCTCGCTGATTGGACGGGGACGCCTTCTGGAGCGCATCGGCGATGTATCGAAGTTCCCCGTCGGCCGCAGCGACGACGTTTTCGCGCTCGGGCAAATGGCTTGCGTAGACGTACATGTGGAAAGGCAGCCCGCCGAACTTGCTGCCCCATTGGCTGATGTAGTCGATGCCGGCCCGGCCGCCCAGATTCTCCGACATCCACGCATGGGCCTTCGTCAACTGAGACACGGCCGACTTGTACGGCTCGCCGCCTTTCCCAAGATATGGAAGACCTGTGGAATACGCCTCCAGACAGTACATCATTACTGTGGGTATGATTTCCTTTTCCGGGAAGTGTACGGCCACGGTGAGTAAGTTTTGCCGGTTCAGCCAGTCGATCGTGCCCAAGCCGATCTTCAAGTAGCGCTCGTCGCCCGTTTCGTCATACAAGCAGAATGCCAGCGAACCGTAGACGCCGCTGGAACACCACCATTCCTTGTCCGATTTGGGCCAGTAGCCGTCCGTCACTCCGCCCGACGGCCGGACGAAATTGTCGGCCACCAAGCCGGCAAACGACTTAACGGAATCCAGGTATTTCTTCTTCTCCGTCGCATCAGTGCATCGGACAGCCGTGGCCAACACACCCAAGGCAATCGACGAACTGTCGGCAACATACCAGCCACCTGTGTCCTGCCCGGGCTTGCGGCCGTATTGCATGTAGTAGGCGCCTTTCGGGATCATTCCGTTCTGGTATTCGATCATCCGGTCCGACCACAGCTTGCAGGCGTCGAGATACTCTTCCTTGTCCGTCATGTCGTAAGCCACGGCAAGCGCACGCACGACATACGCATCCCAATAGAAGGCCCGACCAATTCGCTTCGTGGTTCGCGCCTGTTTCTCGATGATCGGATAACCTGCGTCGCAGAGCCCGATGAATTCGGTCCTGTAGTCAGCGTCTTCGGCGGCTGTCGCCGAGGCGGACGCAGCCAAACAGCCAACCGGTATCAACAGCAGAACGACCAGCGAATTGCTCCGAAAGGCAAACGGCAACCAGTGCAGAAAAGCTAATTGTTTGTACATTGTCGATCCTCCACAAATGCGTGCCCCGTCATGCTATCACATAGATAGTAGGCGACAAAATGGGTGTCAAAGGAATGATCTCGAAGGACGAACACCGTGTTACCTTACTCGGATCAGGTCTCACGATCGTCTGTTGGTGGACATCGCTCGACCGGGGCAGGCCCAGCCGTGACGCCCCTCATGCCTGGCAGACATGGCACCTGTGGCTGGGCCAGCGAATTGGCCCCTGACTTCGTGGGTGATAAGATGGCAGTAAATGCTGTTTGCTGACGTATCGTCGGCTAGATCCGGGCCGAACGACATCACCTCACGTAGCAGGCAACACGTTGCCAAGCCCGATACGAATTCCGCACGCTCCGAGATGGCGTTTCAGCCTTCGTTCGCTGTTTCTGGCAATCGCGCTTATCTCATTCGTGATCGCTTGGCTTCGGTGGTTCTGGACGGATTCGGGCTGGGTTACGTTCTACCCAGGCTTCTACGGTATCTGTTCTATAGGCGTTCTGCTGCTGGCGTCTTTCCAACTACGCAGTACTTCCGGGTGTCCGTCCGCATGGAACTGGGTTGCAGTCGCTTGGTTCATCGTCCTCGGCAACGTCTACTACGGTTTCTTTCGCTTCACCGGAGGTTCTTACACCCCAGACGCTGAAGTGATGGCCCGAAGAGCCCAGGATGGACTGTACCTTGCAATCGTCTCGGCGATTACCGTTCCATTGTTCTGCACCATCCCAACCTTGTACATTCTGCTTCTTCACTATCGCTCGCGGCCTAGCCGCATGACGGTCTGGATCTATACCATACTCGCTCTGGCTCTGGTGGATACGGTCCTCTTCGTCGTGTTCTTTTCCCTAACGCGTGGTACTTGGGGACGTTGAAAGCGCAGTCAACCATCGTCGAGCCCGTGCGTCCTCGCGTGGAAGAACGAATCGCCCTGGTATCAAGAAAGCCAGATGCCCGTTGGCTAACCGTCGTGGATATTGTAGTTCATGCGCAGCCCGAGAATCGTCGCCTGCCGCAGACTGGCTTGCTGATCTCTGAACCGTTACTATGGAGCCATTACCGCCGATTCAGTCGCCGATCAAAGGAGGAACAGCCGATGTCAAAACCCCGCCATCTATCTATTTGGACGTGCTACGCGTTCAGTGTCGTCAGCGTTTTCTTCATGTCGGTCACAACCACTGAAGCCGCCGAGTCGAGTTCAGCGGCTGTCGTCGAGCAGGTTATCAACGAATCGGGAATCGACCGCGGCGTCTGTTCCATCCTGGGATTCGATGACGAGGCGGCGCTCAAGGTCGTTCGATTGGGCGATTTCCTGATCCACGTTCGCGACCCGGATGCTGAAACCGTCGCCCGTGTGCGTGAGGTCGCCGCGAAGGCAAAGCTGGGCATTGATCGTGTCGTGGTCGAGCAGGGCTCACTGGACAAGCTCCCTTACGCCGACAACATGGTTGATCTCCTGCTTGCGACGCGGATCACCGATAGCGATTTGGCCAAACTGCCCGCCGAGGAAGTACTTCGCGTTTTGCGACCGCTGGGTGTGGCCGTCGTCGGCAAGGCTTCCAGAGAGGGACTGTCGGAAGTGTTCGTTGACAAGCTGGAGGTTTGGGCCACAGCGCATGGAATTGAGAAGTTGCCGATGTCTACGAATAGTCTGGTTATCCTGAGGAAACCGGCGCTCGAAGGCGTCGACCAGTGGAGCCATTGGGAACACGGCCCGGACAACAATCCGGTATCCTCTGACGATGTCATCAAAGCGCCCTACATGACGCAGTTCATGGCCGAGCCGTTTTACATCGGCATGCCGTCGATCACCACGGCGGCGGGAGGTCGTACCTTCGTCGCCACCGGCCACATCGCTCACCATCGCCGCGAATGGGACATGGTCAATCAACTGATCGCGCGTAACGGGTACAACGGCACGGTTCTCTGGCAACGATCGCTTCCCGATAACTTTCTCTCGCACCGTTCCGCCTTTGTTGCCACCGAAGACATCTTCTATCTGCTGGACGGCGACGGATGTCTGATGCTGGACGCCGCAACCGGTGAGGAAAAGGGACGCATAGAAATCCCCGGCGTCGATGGCGAATGGAAATGGATGGCCTTCGTAGACGGCGTCTTCTACGTCATGGCAGGCCCCAAAGGCGGCGACGCCAAGATCATCAAAGGCGATCGCACGCTCGGCGGCTGGAGTTGGGCCGATCTGAGTCGCGGCTACTACGCGCGCCCCCGCGTGCCTTGGGGTTTCGGCAATACACTTGCGGCCTACAACGTTGCGGACAAGTTCGTCCTCTGGAAACACGAGGAGAAGGATCTGATCGACTCGCGGGCGATGGCCATGCGGGACAATAAGGTCTTCCTTTACTGCCCGGACAATCATCTTCGCTGCCTTGAGGCATCCACAGGCGACACCGTGTGGACCAACTCGGATCCAAAGGTTCGCGAACTGATCGAACAACCGGGGCGAGGGCTCACGTCAACACCCGGTTTCCGCAGCGCCTGCCTGGCCGTGGCCACGCCGGATGCCCTGATTGTCCAGGGCCAAACGCGAATGAACGTCGCCGCCATATCCACCGAGGATGGTTCGCTTTTGTGGACCAAGAAGAAATTCACCAACAATCCCAACGCAATTTACCTGGAAGGCAAAGCGATTCTGGGCGTCGGCACGCGCGGCGCCCACGCGGTGGTGGATCCTGTGTCGGGCGAGATCACCGAGGAGTTCAACTTCCGCAAGGCAGGTTGTACGCGCCTGACCGCGTGCCCCGATTCCATGTTTGTGCGTGGCGAAGGGACTTTGCGATTCGACCGAGAAAGCAAGAAAGTCCTGGTGGATGGTTCCGCACGGCCCGCGTGTTTGGACGGTGCTCTGCCTGCAAACGGGCTACTTTACCTCGGCCCGTGGGCCTGTGACTGTAATCTCTCGCTGATCGGCGCTATCGCAAAGTGTTCTGCCGGCGACTTCCGCTTTGACTACGTGGCCACAGAAGAAGAGCGGCTTCAAATCGGCGAAGGTGATACCGACAGCGTCGCACCGTTCGAGACGACCGAGAACGACTGGCCAACCTATCGGGCAAACAACGATCGTACGGCGTCCAGCAACGCCCGTCTGGCGAACGTCAATCCTCAGGGCGCGCCCTCCGGCGTTCCCATGTGGGCGTACGCTCCCGAAAGCCCGTGCGTACCCACCCCGCCGGTCACGGCTGGCGGTACGGTCTTTGTCGCGGGCAACGACGGCAAGGTTCGCGCCATCGACGCCAAAACGGGACAGATTCGTTGGCAGTTCGCCACCGCGGGCCCGATCAAGGCTTCGCCCACTGTGTGGGAAGGCCGAGTCTTTGTCGGCAGCGGCGACGGTTACGTCTACACGTTGGAGGCGGCCACGGGGCGACTTCTTTGGCGCTTCCGCGCCGCCCCGGTGGAACGCCACATTATGATTTACGGAAACCTCTGCTCGACATGGCCGGTCAACACGGGCGTTCTAGTGCAGGACGGCATCGCGTATTTTGCCGCCGGAATCGTCGACCACGATGGCACCTACGTGTATGCGTTGGACGCCAAGACGGGCAAGATCAAGTGGCAGAACAACAGTTGCGGTCACTTGAATCCCGAGCTTCGTAAGGGCGTCAGCGTTCAGGGTAACCTGACGATCCAAGGCGACCGGCTGCTGATGGCAGGAGGCAACCAGGTCTCGCCGGCAGCTTTTGATCTTGCCACGGGCAAGTGTCTCAACGAGTCGTTCGCCCAAGGCAATCCGAAAGCCAACCACGGCAAGTTTGTGGGTGTGGTCCAGGACGAATATCCCCTGTCCGGCGGTCGCATCATGTATGCCTCGCCCCGCAACGTTGCGAACAAGGACAGCTTTGTGCTGACACGGAACGGACGTCCTATCCCGCTGAATTTCGGCGGCATCCCGCCGGCGTGGAACGACGACGTGCTGGCCATGGTCGACTTCCGCAACGGAAAGCTGGTTTGTTATGAAATGACCAAGGCATTGGACCGGATCGAAAAGGGCTTTCCGCCTCCGGATCGCGCCAACCCGCAACCGCGACGCTGGTTCAGCTTTGCCCAAGCCTTCGAGGCCGACGGCGCCGCACGCTGGAAAACGGACCTGGACAGTCCCAACAAGTTCGAGACGCTCGCCGTGGCGGCGACACCGGACCGTGTCGCGGCAATCGTTCAATTCCAGAACCGCGCTCGCGCCCATCCGCAATGGCAAGTTATCGCTTTCAATGCAGCCGACGGCGTGCCCATCTGGTTCTGGCGCCACGACTTGCCCTTCGAACCGCTTCCCGAGGGACTTGCCGTAGGACGCGACGGCCAACTGATCGTCACGACGCTTGACGGCTATGTCCTGAGCCTGGGCCCCAAACGACCGCGCCCGGCGGTAACCGACCGGGCCAAGCGGCCAGTGGTCACCGATAGAGCCAAGCGACCAGTACGAGATTGATGCCTGGACCGTCTTCCGCCTATGGCACATCAATGGAGGCCCCAAGGCGGCCTTGGCCGCAGACAGAACTTCAAGATTGTGAACAGGAGGAAACAGAGCAAGCAGAGGCTGTGGCTCGTCTCCGTTCTCTCGGTAACCTCCTGTTTAAGAAAAGCGCGCAGTGCGTGCATCAGGTAGGAGACTACTTGCTCTTGTCGTTGTTTGCGTCCTGGCCTTTCTTGTGGACGACCAGCTTGCCGGTCTTCTTGTCCCAGACGACGGTTCGCTTTGGAAGGCGATGCTTGAAGTGGCAGTCGGTGCAGACGATTTCTTTGGGATTCGTTTTTGCCGGACAGCGCTGCTGCCATCGTTGGATGACCTTCCTGGCCGGTGCGTCGTGTTCCTCGTGACACTTGGCGCACATCTTGTCGATGTTGTGCGGACCGTACATCTTTTCGGGTGGGGTGCGGTGGAACTCGTCGACTTGGTGTGCCAGTGATTCTCCGTGGCACTCGGTGCAGCCGACCTTCTCCTTGGCGTGCTTGACCACCAGCGATTCGGTCCGGTAGTTGCCGTGACAGACGTAGCAGCCGCCGTTCAGCTTCTCTAAGCCCGCCGATTCATGCGGGCCTTCCATGAGCTTTTCGTCGCGATAGCCGTCCAAAGAGAGCGGCGGCACCGCCGCGGCGCAAGCGCAGAGCCCCAGGCACGCGGCGACACACAAGCCCGAAGCGCCAGCGAGGGTAGACCGCCCGTCGTCCCTTGCTCGCGCTTCGGGCTTGTGCGACGGGCGAGAAATGTAGCTGCGTTCGCCCGGACGCGAAGATTTCCGCACTCTTGCGAGTGCGGCTACGAAGACGGTCTTTGATGCAACCAGGATGATCGAAACGCGGTTTCTCATGGCAGATCAAACGTAGTCCCAATCGCGGAGCCATTGGTAGCCGGGCGGGAGGTTGGCGAACGCTCGCTCGAGGCCGGTATCCAACTCGGCCTGTTCCTCCACGTCCAACTCGCGGCGCTGAAGCACGGCCAGACAGACGTTGTCGACCTGTTCCGGTGTGATCAGGCCGGGAATCGGAGCGGTGATCGCCGGGTTGCTTAAGATGGCCCGAATCGTCAGCCGGGCGAGCTTGCTGTCTTCTTCCTTCGCGGGACTATTTGGCGAGCTGTCACCCGTGAACAGCGAGTTGCTGGCGAACGGCTTGATGCCGAACCAGGCAACGTCGCACTTTTGGATCATCTTCCAGAGGCTGTCTTCCCAGGTCACCGTCTTGTCGACAACGGTGTTGGCGCTGGGCTGGCCTTCCTCGATCTCGCCGATCTTGCCGCCGGCCATCTTCGTCTTGGCGGTGTACGGGGTAAGGACGACCTGCAGCTCTTCGGGATTCCGCTGGATCCACTTTTTCAGGTGCACGCGGTCGTGTGAGGAAACACCTGTGAAACGCGCGCGTCCCGTCTTCTTGGCCCAGGCCAGCGCCTCGCACGTCTGGTCCATTTGAGCATCGGTGAAGTCATTGGTGACCGCTCCGCACGAAATCCGCCAGATGTCGACGTAATCGGTCTCCATGTCTCTGAGAGCCTGATCGAGCGCCGCCTTCATGGTCTTGAGCCACGTCAGAGGCTTCGGCGGCTTGCCCTCCGCTTTGTCCTTCTTCGCCTGCCAAGCCAGGGTCTGGGGTTCCTGCTGGAAATGGGAGAAGCCGAGGTACATTTTGTCGCGCCGTCCTTTCAGGGCCTGGGCGTACGCGAAGCCTTCACCGAAAGTGCAGGCATCGATGAAGTTGATGCCTCGTTCCATGCAGCGGGTGACCACGTCGTACCGGTTCTTATGAAATGCCTTGTTATCGAGGCTGACGGTGTTCCAGGCCCCCTTCACCTGCAAGGCACCGGGAAGTACGGTACCGACCCGCTTCCAGTGGCCGCCCAGACAGACGGCCGAGAACATCAAATCCGTCTTGCCGCCGCGGCGGTATTCCATTTGCTCGTTGTAGTTCAGAATGCCGGCGGTCTTCTCGTTGGTGGGATTGCCGGCGTGAACCGTGTAGGTGGGCGTCAACCCGAGAGCCGCTCCAGCGGCGGTCAAGGCGCCGGCCTTGACGAAGTCACGACGCGTTAGGTCTTCGGCCATTTCCACAGTCCTTTCAAAAAGAGGCAACCGATCGCGGGGTTCGTGCATTTATGATGACCGAATGCGATCCATTCCGCAAGAAGAAACCGTTGTAAGATGTGACCATCGCTACAGAGCGTGTTGCGTCCGTCCGCTCGCCCGATACGATGATAGACTGCGTTGTAGGCGCACGAACGTATTAAGGATGATTCGGGGATGGCGACAGTCCTCCGCCTCGCACACTGGAGAGTCAAAACAATGACAGGCCGCAGAGCGAACCGAAGGAATTTCGGTCAAAGAATAGTGGCAGGACCACTTGCCGGCCCGCTTTTCGTACTGGCGATCTGGGCAGCCGTTTCCGAGTTCCCCGCAGACGGTCGGGCGTTTGCCCAGGGCCAGGTTGCTGCGGACACGACGTCAAGCGATGCGAAACCGAATGACGACGCTCGATCAACAGACTGGGCCGGGCCGCCCGTCTGGCCGCCGTACGAGAAACTTGTGGCAGTATTGGAGAAATGGGGCGGCGAGCACAAAGACATAATGACCCTCGAACCGCTTGGGCGTTCAAAGGAGGATCGGCCGGTCTATGCCATCAAACTCACCGATCCAACGGTCAAAGACGACAACAAGGAGCACGCTTTGGTCACCGCGCTGCATTCCGGCTTGGAACGTTCAGCCACGACCGCCATGATGGCTATTATCGAGTGGTTGCTCTCTGACGAACCGGCGGCCCGGGAAATCCTACGACGCCAAGTCGTCATCTGCCTGCCCGTTCCTGATCCGGACAGGTATGTCAAAGGCGAATTCAGCCCAATCTACGGAGATTGGACGTTGAGAGGGCCTCGCGATCCGAAGAACGTGCCGGAAGCCGTATTCGTTCAACGGTTGATGGACCTGTTTCAGCCCGAGGTGCTCGCAGACATCCACGGCACAAACTTGGACTTCGAACGTTACATCATGTTCGAGTGCTCTGGGACCTCGTATTCCAACAACGCTCTGCGCCCCTACTACCGCGAGATCATCCGCCAGATGGACGAAGCAGCGCTCGCGGAGGGTTTCCCGTCGGACAGGGCGGAATCCGACGCCGAGCGGATCTTCTTCGGTCCCGGTCTGGCGGATATGCCCAGCCGTTGCTGGGTTGGCCGGCCAAGATGCTACGGGGCGATCTACGCCTATTACCATTTCCACACCCTCGTTTCGGCGTCCGAGGTCGGCTGGGACCGCAGCGGCGTCTTGCGGCACCGTCGACTGCTGCAAATCGGCAACGAGCGATGGCCTGGCGAGCATTATCCCGGCTACCCGACACGTGTCATCCTGGGCAACACCCACGCTAGGCTCACCGCATACGGCCAGACCGCAGCCGAACGACGCCGCAGCCGCGTTGAACTCTGGAACCGGCTCGGGGAATTCACCTTTGGCACCCTCGATCCGGCCGTTCGAGGCAAGATGATGTGTGTCCTTTCCACGTCCCCGGCCGCCGACGAGACGTACCTCCCGGATCCGTCGCTGAAAACGTTCGTCCAGAGAGTGCAAGAGCATCCCAACATGAACGGCGAAGTAATCGCCAAGTTCGCAGACGGTTGGCCGGCGGGGCAGAACAATCCCGAACCTTGGCTTGCCCTACAGCGACGACACGCCGAACGTCGTATTGAAAGACAAGGCTCCGAAAGCAGTGGTGCAAGCGGCGACGGGCCAGATCGCATCCAACACGGCGCTTGTTTGCGACTTCGCTTGCCCTACCAACAGGCACAGATTATCGATCTTCGACTCAACGGCCGCCCCGTGCCGCAGTCAGAAACCGATGGGTTCCTGACATGGATTGCCCGCGGTTGCACATATATCCAAATCAGCCTCTCCCCCGAGCATCTGGGCAAGGAAAACCTGTTCGTCGTGACCTGCGAATACGATCCTCGCGAAAAGCGCACTCGCTGGGACTACCGGAAGTTCCTCAACGACTAGCGGCAACATATTCGCGCTGACGCGAAGGGAGATCGTCATGCTCTTTCTTATTCTAGCTGTCCCCACTTTTTTCACTGCCCCCACTGCGTTTCCGATCGTTGAATCGGGGCAGCCACGGGCCGTAATTGCGCCCGTCGCCGCCGACGCGCCCGCCGAGACCAAACGCGCTGTAGCCGAACTGCAGCGAGTGGTCGAGAAAATGACTGGCGCCAAACTGCGAATCGATGCGGACTTGGACTCGCCGACCATCCACGTGGGCCGCGATGCATTCGTCGAGCAGGCCAATCTCGACCTGGACGAACTGGATGAGGACGGTTTCATTTTGGCCACCGTGGGCGAGCATGACCTGGTGCTTGCCGGCCGTAACCCACACGGGACCGAGTTTGCCGTCTATCGTTTCCTCCAGAAATACGGCGGTGTGCGCTGGTATCTGCCGACGGAATTGGGCGAGGTTGTGCCGTCCCGGACCAGCTTTGGCGTTGGCAAGCTCGCGGGTCGCGAAGAGCCGTCGTTTTACTCGCGTCTGTGGAGTTCGGCCGCCAGATTCGACGGCGGCAACTGGGAACGGCACAACCTTTGCCGCGGCCGATACAGCTTCCACCACAATCTGCTTCACGTCTTCGTGCCGTCGAAGCTGTACGACAAGCATCCGGAGTGGTTCCCAGAAATCAAGGGCAAACGCAGACGCCCGCGCGACGACAACGACCATGGCTGGCAGCCTTGTCTGGCCAATCCCGAGGCTGCCCGCTACGCCGCCAAAGTCGCGCAAGAGTCTCTCGAGAGAAATCCCAATGCCAGCAGTTTCTCGCTCGGAATGAACGATACGGCCGCCGCCGGATTCTGCGAGTGCGCCGCGTGCAAGGCGCTCGACCCGACGGACCCCTCGATGTCGACGACACCGCGGGGTATGCCGAACTACTCGAATCGGTTCTACACGTTCACGAACCGCGTCGCGGCCGAATTGGCGAAAACGCATCCCGATAAATACCTCGGCTGCCTGGCCTACCATGTCACCGAGCCTCCGCCGACGTTCGACGTCAGCCCGCGCGTTATCCCTTACCTCACGGCGGGCCGGGCCAACTGGACGGACCCGGCCATTCGAGAAGGCGACCAGCGTCTGATCCGTGGGTGGTGCGACAAGGTGCCGATAGTCGGCATCTACGACTACTACTACGGTTCCGGGTTCATCTCGCCGCGCATCTTCACGGGCCTTACCGAGGAGAGCCTGAAGTTCGCGCACCAAACCGGAGTGCGGGCGTTCTATGCGGAGATCTATTCCACCTGGTCGCTAGACGGACCGAAGGCATGGGTTGCGTCGCAGATGCTTTGGGATGTGAACCAGAGTGCTGAGGAGCTTGTGAACGATTTCTGCCGGGGCCTATTCGGCAAGGCAGCGCCCGCGATGCGCGAGTACTTCCGATTCCTTGAACAGACTTGGATGTCGCGCCCGTCTGGTTCGACGGTCATGTGGGCCGGCTTCTTCGACCCAAGCCAGCTCGATCTCTGGCCACCGTCGGTCTGCGCCCGCGCACGGGCCCGGCTGGAACAGGCCGAGAAAGCTGCTGCGGACGACAGCGAAGTTGTGCAGAAACGCGTGAAGCTATACAGCGAAGGCTTCCAGCAGACGGAGCTCTGGTCGACGGTCTACCACGGCGAGAAGAACCTGCGTTCCGTCGTGGACGTGCAGCGCTTTCTCGACGCCCAGGCCGAACTGGAGCGGTTCAACCGCGAGGTTGTCAAGCCGAACCCGCTTCACGCCGCGCCCATCCCATTCGAACAACGAGCCCGGCACATGCCCGGTGGCTCGGTCCTTGGCGCTCTGCTGCGGCTAGCCGACCAGCCCGGCGCAGAAGCCGCGCTGCGCCGGATGGCCGAGCAGAGCACTCACCCGGAGGCCGCTACGGTCGCCCGCGGGGCACTTGCCATGCGCGAGCACCCAGAGAAGGCGATCCAAGTGCTGGCCAATCCAGGCTTTGAACCCGCCGCAGACAAACCGGAGGCCGACGTCGAGAGGGAGGCCAAGGGCAAACCGGCTGGCTGGGGTGTGTGGTTCCGCCCCGGCACGCCGGGCGACCTGCATTGGACCACACGGGCCGCACACAGTGGTCGATACGGCGTCGAGTTGCGCGGCGCCGAAGCAAGCTGCATCCTCCAATCGATACCCGTCAAGCCCGGCGAAATGTATCTCGCGTCGGTCTACGTGCGCGGCAAGACAGGCGGGCAAACCGACAGTGGACTGCTGATCCAGTGGCAGGATGCAGCAGGCAAATGGTTTTCCGCTCCGAAGCGCAGCGACCGTCTGCCGGGCGGAAACAGCAACGACTGGTTGCGTCTGCAAACGTCTGCAAAAGTGCCAGCCGGCGCCGGCCGCCTCGTCTTCTGCGTCACGGCTTACGGCCAGAGGTCAGAGGAATCGCTCGAGATCGACGACGCCGACCTGCGTCGTCTGCCGCAGTAGCCGGCCTCACAAGTTGCCTGGGGATGTTGGTAGTCAAAGGACTTCATCCGCTCTGGTCATCGTCTTCTTCAACTCTTCCTGTGGCAGGTAGGCACCGTTCTGTCGTAACGTTTCGACTAGTTGCGCCGTGTCCAGGCCACAAGCGGGTTGTCCTGTGGCAATTGACTGGACGGAGGCGGTACCGACGGCCTGTCCCATCATCGAAGCAGCGGGCTGCACGCGGATGGATCCGTGGACCCGCACGTCGCTGGAATTGCAGCGCCCAGCGACCCATAGATTCTGCCAGCCTTTGGGCACCAGGATTCCATAGGGAATTCCGAAGTATTCGCCCGGTTTCAGCCGGCCAGTCTTGGTGTATTCGCTGTGGTAGCGCTCGTACTCCTCTTCCGAATCGTCATAGACATGGATATCGACGGCCTTGTTGAACACCGCGACCTGATCGGGAAACTTGCGCCGGGCGAGGTAGTCGTCGAAGTTCAGTTCGTATTCGCCAACAATCCGCCGGGATTCTCGGACGCCCATCAGACTGCCGGTGGTGACCATTTCCATGTTCTCACAGCCGGGCACGTACTTGCGGTAGAATTCCAGGTATTCGCGGTCAAGCTCACGACCGCGCATCATTCCGTCGCTGAGGCTGCGGCAGCGCAACGCGTCCATATGGAAAACGTGGCCGGCGTTGAGCATCCCGATGGAATGCCCGACTTTAAACAGCCCGGGCATATGCCGGTCCCGATGGCTGAAGTGACCGTCGGCGATCGCCTTCTCAAGCAATCTCTGCTGGTTGGCGGGGGACGTTGCGTTGGGGTTGGGATGGGCCCGTTCCCAGTCGATTCCGCCATAGAGGGAACAGAGGGTGGGCGGCATGATGTTGGGTGTGTCTCGTCCCGCCTCGCGACAGGGCACTCCGCAGAGGTCGGCCAGCACAGCGTCGCCCGTGGCATCGACGAACGCCTTCGCGCGAAGGTACTGCATGCCTTCGACGTTGCAGGCGATCACGCCGCGAACAGCGCGCCGTTCGGTATCGACGTCGGCGTCGATGGCCCGAGTGAAGAATCGCACGTCGACCCCTGCTGCTTTCACCAATTCGTCCAGCACCAGCTTGTAGCCCTCGGCTTTGAAGGGAGTCCAGCAGTGAAATCGCTTGCTGTAGAAGTCGGGCGTGACGTGCGGACCGAGAAAACCTCGTTTGTGCATGGTCTTAACGATGTCCCGCATCAGCCCGCCGACCAACATCCGCTCGCCGTTGGCCATCGGGTCGAAGGCGGTCACCAGGCCCGAGGTTCCCATTCCGCCCAGGCATCCCATCGCTTCCAGCAGCACGACCTTGGCCCCCAGCCGGGCCGCACAAACGGCGGCCGCAGTGCCTGCCGGACCACCTCCGGCGACCACGAGGTCGAAACCTTCTTCGATCGGCAGCTTGCGCGTGAACTGGTAGGTCCGCTGGGCGTCCCCCGGTTGATCCCCGCGTGCGGTGCCCTCAGCCCCGGGGGCAGACAAGGCCGCGGCCACTCCTATGGCGCCGGGCACACCAAGAGCTGACGATTGCAGGAATGAGCGTCTGGTTGTTTTCTTCATCGGTACTCATCTCCCATTTACGCGTCCGTTGTCTTGGGATCAGGTTTACAGAATTCAGTTTTGCCGCGGTTAGCGTGTTCCAATGTGCGAAGTCTTCCACGCGGCAAAATTGAATTCTGTAAGCCTGACCCCTTACGTCCAAGTCGCGGACACAATCGGAAAGCAACTCTCGTCCTTCGCAAGGCTCCTACTTAGCGTCCAAACGGAAGGACTTGTGCTGCTTGTAGAATTCAAGTGATCGTCGGATGGTGTCGGCAAAACCGTCGTCGCGGGCGGCTCGGATCGCTCGTTCGGCTGTGGAAATGGCCTCCGGGAATCGGCCCTCCTCGGCGTAGGCCGCCGCGAGCACATAGAGAGCCTCCGGATGCTGGTGGCCGGTTAGCTTACAGGCCCTCGTGGCAAGTTCGACGGCTTGCTGACCGTCGCGGAGCGAATCGTTCTTGCTGGTCGCTCGAATCGTCGCCAATGCTACGATCGCCGGGAAGAAGTCGGGCTCCGACTCCAGCACATTGCCCAGATGATCAGCGGCCTGCTCCTGGTCTCCCTCTTTGCGGAACGCACTGGCGAGATTGAAACGCGCGTAATGGTCGTGTGGATCCAGACGCACCGCCTCGGCCAGATGCGTCTTGGCCTCACCGGATACGCCGCTTTCCAGCAAGAGGGCTCCCAAGTGGAGGTGCGCCATGGCAAAGTTCGGGTCGATCCTCAATGCCTCGCGGTACGAATTCATGGCCTCGTCGAGCTTGTTCTCCTGCCTGAGTACGAAGCCCAAATTGCAGTGAGCCGGTGCGAGTTCGGGATCCAACTCGATCGCGCGAATGAGGTGCGTTTTGGCCTGCTGAAGTTCACCCAGCGCCATCAGGCTGAGGGCAAAGTGCGTGTGCGTGGGGGCATGGTCGGGATCAAGCGCAAGGGCTTTACGATATAGCGGCACGGCGCCTTGATGATCGTTTTGAGTCCGAAACGCATCCGCCGCCCTGAAGTAGTTGGCGCTGTCAAGGAATCGCTCGTGGATCTTCTTGATCGCATCGGGCTTCATATTGGCGAATTCCGGGATATTGGCGGCTCGATTCTTCTCGGTGAAATTGGCCAGCACTACCGGAGGCGTGCTGCGCCCCTGTTCGTCGATATGAGTAAGAAAGAGTTGCGTATATATCGAAAAGGCCTTCGAGGAAAACACCAACCACTTGCCGTTCGGCGACCAACTGTGCCACGAATTCATACGACTCATGTTGCATCGAAGTCGCCTGGCCTCGCCTCCAGCCGCCGGAATGATGTACAACTCGCTGTCCGGCTGCAGGAGCATGAAGCTTTTGGCTTTGCAGAAGACGATCCATTTGCCATCCGGAGAGAATTTCGCAAAGTAGTTGCTCATTCCGTTATTCGCGGCACCTTCGATCGACTCGGCCTTGCCACCCTTGCCGTCGTTGAACGGGATTCGGTACAGATCGTACATGAACTTCCGCCCGCCCTTTACAAACGCGTCGGCCTCTTTCGGCGGTACCACGATCGACTCGACCTTTCGCAGGCTTGGAGGGTTGTACGCCTTGTCGCGGCTCCGCGCAAAGACGATCGTTTTCCCGTCCGGGCTCCAGGTTCCGTTGGTCTGCACGTACTCCGGGTCGTCGGCCCCAGGTAGTGCGCTGAAGGTATTGGTCTGCCGGTCGTAGATGGCCAGAATCCCCTTGACCAGGAAGAAAAGCTGCGAGAAGGCCAATTCTGTTCGGTAAATGGCCAACGCTCGGTCTTTGACGGTCCCTACGACGTAGCGGCCGTCGGGCGACGCCTGGCAAAGCAGTCCGAAGGTCTTCTGATTGTCTTCGCGTCTGTAATCGGACCAGGTAATGAGCTTGCTGGGATCCAGTACAATCTCTTCTTCCACCGGCGCGATCGCATAGGAGCCCTTGTCGTTGCCGGAATCGACCTCCATTGCCAGCGTGGCCCCATCAGCGGAAAACGAATGGCAGTTGCCGCAGACCGGCAGCTTTTCCAAGACGATCGGAGGCGGCTCCTTCGAGGAAACGTCACCAAGCCGCCAGCGGATATACGCCGCCGGGTCTTTCACGGCCGTCGCGAAAGGCAAGTTCACTTCACGGAAGAACACGGGCGCCCCGACCTCGTCTTGGGACGTACTGATCGTGATCCTGGCCCCGGACAGGGTCAGTTTCGGGGAACTCTGATTGAAACCCAGGACCGCAACGTTGGCCGGCTTCTCCGACATCCGGCGTTTGATGGCCTGCCACTGGTCGTCCGAGGGAGTCCACTCTGGAAAGCGGCTGGAGAAACGCATCGTTTCCTTGCCGTCCTGAAAGTCCAACTGGACAAGCCATGCATCTACGTTGGGCCGGGTCTCCTCCCAGCGGAACGTCGGCGAGGCAATCTCTGGGGGAAAGACCGTGCCATCGAGCGGATAGTGGATTGTCAGACCGTCGAGTTGTTCGTCATCTGGCCAAGCGGCGACGGGCCCGTCCGTCGGCTCGGCGGGCTCCCGAGTAGCGATCAACACGACTACAAAAGCGCAGACTACTGCTGCAACAACGCCAAGGACGAGAAACAAGAATGACTTGCGCACAGGCTTTTTCCTTTGGGCCGCTGTCCACGCCGTCCATCCGACAGTGTTCACCTTGGTGCTACAGTCAGACGATCAGAATCCGCGCACCGTGCGCAAAATCGTTTAACGGCAAGCCGAAGGCGACTGTGTTTCCTTCCGGCCATCGCCGACGCCTTCGGCTTGCCGTTAAACGACTTTGGTTGCAGAGCTTGGCGAACGCGTGGCTCCGATCCGGGAACGCAGTTTCATCCATCGTACCGAGCGGTTTGCCCTTCAACAATCTGCCTTCTCGGAGCGCTCTCGCGGCGACTACGGCCCGTGACACACCGTATTTCGCAGTTCGGCCACATTTTTGGGAAACCAACGCCCGGTTGGTTCGTCTTATTCGGAATGGTAGAGTCTACATTGTCAGATTCAGAGTGTATTTGGAGACACTGATGACACGAATTTCGTTCTTGCTCAGCCTTGTTGTAGCGTCCGCCTTCTCCGCTCTGCGATCCACCGCGGCGGAACCGGCCCCCCGCATTTCCATTGGCCCCGCACCTGCCGTGCAGCCGAAAGGAGCGTCGCCGGCTATGTCCGACTGGAACGAGGCTCAATCCGTCTTCACCGGCAAGCTCGAGTATGTCCAAGCGGGCCCGGTCGGCCGATCGTTTCCGCCGGTGTATACGCACACTCTGGGATTCAAGGTCCAGCGTGTGTTACGCGGTGAGTTGAAGGAAGGCGCACAATTGACCTGTTCCCATGTTGCGCGGCAACACGATCCGCCCATTTTTCCGGCGGGCAAGGTGTGCCTGGTAGCCGCCTCGGCCGCACGCGGAACGATGCGAGTCGAGCGAATCGAGGAGGCTGATCCCCAAAAAATCGCAGCGGTCGAGATGGCGTGTTCATTGCCTCTTGGTTGGCGAATCGAAAACGGTAAGCCCGTTTCTCCCTGGGCCAAACTGGGCGGTTCGGCGTGGCCGGGACAAGCTGGAGCCGCCATCAAGCTGCGCTGCAACAAGACGGGCCGTCCGGCGCTGCTGGCCGGCCCGGGAGTCAAATTCAGTGTCGAGCCCGTACCGCCCGCCAAAAAGATCAAATGGACCAATCCCGATGGAGACGGCGAGTACAAGCTGACCGTCACCAACGCCACCGACAAGCCGATCCACGTTCCTGCCCTGTTGGCCGCAGGCGACAACATTCTCTGGCAAGAGAGCCTGGTCATTCTGTGCCAGGACAAGGTCTATCCGTGTCCGGGATCCAAAGGTGCACCCGCGGCCGTGAAACCAGCCGAGTTGAAGCCGGGCGAAAGTGCGTCCACCGTAGTCAACGCCTTGCGTCTGAAGGGCCCCGAGTGGCCGCGCGGCGGTTACCGCATCGAGTTTCAGTTCTGCTTGGGCGAATTGAGCGAGACCAAGTCGTTCTACTACATGTCGCGTCACCACGACGGTCTACGCGCCGCCGTCTCCGACGATTGACGATCGGCGCACCCCAATGCCATTGAGAAATTCGTTTACTTCATCCCACCCACGGCCGGTCACCACGTGACCGTGATCGGGTCCCCGATCTGCGCGCCGAGTTGCTGCGCGGCGTTGCCGGCTACAACGGCAAGCTCCAACTTGCCGGCCGAACCGATCAGGGCGATCGCCGACCCCGGTGGACGTCTTCCGTATGTCTCGACGATGCCGTCTGTTGTTGTTCCTGCGCACGTGACTGCAACGGAACTCGAATCTCCGGCGGCCGCCAACGCTTCGGCAGGAATGTTGCTGATCAGGTTGCCAAACGAGTCTATGGCCACCACAGCGCCGGTAATGCAGTTCGCCGAGGTTTCCGGCTCTGGCCACCTGAGCATCGTCAGTCCGTCGATCGGTTCACCGAACTGCTCCATCGGTGTGCCCAGACTAAGCTGAGCGGCAGCCGGCGCCATGATGTCTCGTCCGTGAAAGGTGCGAGAGACCTCTGGTAGCCAAAACTCGCGATTGGCGAGCGAGACAATCTGCGTGGGTCGCTCAACCAACGCTACCTTACTCAGCAGCCCGTTGTCCGGAGCGATGTAGTAATGACCAACGATCCGCGCACACACAATCTTTCGCTCCGTCCCGACGCCAGGGTCGACCACCGCCACGTGAATCGTCCCTTGCGGGAAACGGTGCGTGACCTCTTCCAGCACCAACGCACCTTGGCGAACATTCTGCGGAGCGACATCGTGCGTGATGTCTACTAACACCGCCTCTGGATTGAACGATAGAATCACACCTTTCATTTGCGCCACATACGGGCTGCCGCCACCAAAGTCGGTCGTCAAAGTAATAATTCGGCGTGACATCGTTCTGCAATGGGAATTACTGAACTTGGAGATTCGAAGCGTCACTAAGGGACGCGAAGGATATTCGTGGGGCACGATTCCATCGTGCCAGGCACGTTGGAAACGTGCCCCACAATGATAACGCGACAGTAATTCTCTGCGCGGTCCTAACTTGTGCGATCTTCGCTGTCGTGTTTGTTATCCCGCTCGGCCAGGTATCTTAGATCGCCGTCGCGCTTCGTAAAACCAGTTCGATCCAGATACTCGCAATAGGGCACCGCGTACTTGCGCGTTGTGTTCAGGAGTTCGCGAATCTCGCTCAGAGTAGCTCCGCTGCCGTCGGCCAATTTCTCCCGCAGAGTCGCTTTGAGTTCGCGGTCGACGTCTTGGTGGACGTAGTAACCGGTCGCCACTTCCACCAAATCGCCGTCTGCGGCGGCCAAAGCGATCAACTGGGGAACGGATTGCTGGTTCTTCGTCACCTGCTGTTGGCATTGCCGGGCATTCGGTGATTCGAGGCCGGCTTGACGGAATATCTCGATCAATTCTGCCAGCAGCTTCCGCTCGTTCTGCGAGAGCTTCGGCCCTGCGCCCGCCAGCGCGACGCCGCGCTCAGTAAGCCGGATGCGCTTGTCCCGGCACATCTCGCCTAGAATCGTGTCGAACAAGGCGTTGTCGTGCAGGTATCGAAAGCGATTCGCCAACTGGCCGCGATCAAGCATCGATTGCAACGGGTTCTCTTCGTGCATCTTCCGAAGAGACTTCTCGACCCGATCGCCCAACTGCTCCAGAACAAGACGGTGCAGACGTACGGTGCGAGTTGGCGAGATCGAGATCTCGCGAAGATCGCCGCTGGCCACCAGTTGCTCGCGGGCCTGCTCCGTGTTCTCGATCCCGGCCGTCCTCGCCAAGTCGATGGCTTTCCAGTCGCGCGCTCTGGCGAAGTACAAAGCGGCCGACGCGCGCCGAATTGCTTCAGTCGACTGCAGATCGTCCAACAGCGACAGGGCCAGTGGATCCCGGCGTCGCAGTCGTTGGGCGCTGGGATTCAGCACGCGCCCGCCGCCGATCGTCGTCACGGGCGACTCGCTGCGCACCACGAAAGGCTGACCCCAGATCGACACGGCCGACTGGTTCAAGAGCAGTTGGGCCGGGGCATCCTCACCGGGCTCCACCTTGTCCCGGTCCAGTAACAAGACCCTGCCCAGCAACTCGGCCGTGCCAACGTGAACTCGCACCCGGGATCGGTTCTTCAGCGGTCGCGGCGCGGCATCCAGCAGCGAGAGCGACACCGTGAGTACTCGACTGGGAACCAAGTGGCCGGGCGACGAGAGTTCCTGTCCACGGCGGATTTCGTCGTGGCGGATGCCGACAAGGTTCACCGCGGCGCGTTGGCCTCGATGGACTTCGTCCACGACGCGAGTGTGGTTCTGCACGCCGCGGACTCGCACGCGCAGCCCGCCCGGTTCGATCGCCAGCTCGTCTCCCACCTTCGTTCGGCCGCTGTTGACGCTACCGGTGACGACCGTGCCGTAACCAGCCACGGTAAAACTGCGGTCGATAGCCATCCGAAACGGTGCATCGATCAATCGCATCCGCTGCGATTGGGCGGCCCCTGCGGCTGCCAGGGCGAGTTCGTCGCGCAAACGGTCCATCCCTTGCCGGGTCTCGGCACTGGTGCGAACGATCGGCGCGTCCGCCAAGACGGTTCCGGCCACCAACTCGCGGATTTCCTCCTCAACCAACTCGATCCACTCCGGCTCGACCAAATCACACTTCGTGACAGCAATTACGCCTGTTTCGAAGTTCAGCAAGCGGAGTATCTCCAGGTGTTCACGCGTCTGGGGTTTGACCGAGTCGTCGGCCGCGACCACCAGTAACACGACGTCCATGCCCGTGGCTCCGGCCAGCATGTTCCGGACAAATCGTTCGTGACCGGGCACGTCGACGATTCCCAGTCGGTAGTCTCCCAGCATCAGTTGGGCAAAGCCCAGTTCGATGGTGATGCCGCGTTCCTGTTCTTCCGGCAAGCGATCGCAATCGACGCCCGTCATAGCATGAATCAGCGACGTCTTGCCGTGGTCGATGTGTCCGGCGGTGCCCAGGATCAGGTCGGTAGTCATGGAATCGGATGTGCGATGTTAACGGGCAGGAATATTGTCTCCATTGGCGCGACATCATTATTCTGGCCATTCGCCGTCTTTGATTTCGCGGAGTACAAACTTGGCTGGGTCGAGCACTACGTGTCGTACTCGCTGGCGTTTCCAGGTGTACGTGATGTGGACCATGCCGTCGCTGGTCTGGATCACTGCGGGATACGAGTACTCGCCGGGTGTATTCTCCAGCACCGCGGCCGCCTTCCACTTATTGCCATCGGCGGACACCGCCACGTTCAATGGGCTGCGCCCTCGGTTTGTATGGTTGTACACCAGCAGATGACGACCGTCCTTCAGCGTCACCGCATCGATCCCGGAGTTCGGGTTGGGCAACTCGCACGCCGTCATCTCGCCCCACGTCTTGCCCAAGTCGTCAGAAAACGCTTGCACGATCTTGCCCAATCCACGATTGCGACACAGGATCTGCAAACGTTCGCCGTCGTGTAGAAGGATCGTTGGTTGAATCGCGTGCATGGTCTTGCCGTCGTTCAGGACGCCGGTGCGCGACCACGCCTCGCCGCGGTCCGCGGTCCATTCCATGTGAACGCGCCAACCTTGGTGCTCGGTGCTGGATCCGCACAGCAAACGGCCGTCTTTCAAGTGAACCGGCTTGTTCTTGATGGGACCCAGAATGTCTTCCGGCAGACGGTGTGGTTTGCTCCACGTCAAACCGCTGTCTTCCGACATGATCACCATACCCCACCACGTGCTCGGGCTGGGGCCGACTTTGTAGAACAGCAGCAACGGTCCGCCTGCCGGCTGAAAGAGCACTGGGTTCCAACATGGATACCGCAACTCTGCGTTCTGCACACCATTGGCCGCCTCGGCCGGCGCAGTCCACGCCCCGTCGACCTTGCGCGCGACCCAGACTCCCACGTCTTTGTTCTTCTCGCGCGTGCCTCCGAACCAAGCTGCAACCGGGCCCGCACCGCTCTCGGCGATGGTCGATGCGTGACACTGCGGAAACGGCGCTTCTTCGTAGACGAACTCCATGGTTACGATTCCCGTTCCATTGACGTTCTCGCCGGTGGCGGCGCCGAGCACGGACAAACCGCCTGCGTGCATCATCGCGAGAGCTGTCACAACTGGCCAATACCAGGGGCGGAAGAACCTCATTCACTTGCCTCCCAAGAGGGGTTTCTCTGAACGTGGTCTGGCACCGATGCGCAGACCACTTTCGATGGATTATAGCCGGTTTCATACGCACAGGGTGTGAATTCCGGGATTCGTCGCAAGTCCAATATATAAAAAAGGTTAGGAGTTCCTGCTTGAACCGCACGGCCGTTGTGATTCGTGCCGAAAAGTGGTAGAATTCGGAATTCCCGAAGCAATCAGGATCATCCCACCTGCTCAACCGAGCTTGACAGAAAGGATTCGTCCGTTGTCGACCGACTCTGACCTGCCCCCCGTCCCGCAAGAACCGGAAATGAATGGCAACGGCGACGGCGAGAACTTTGTCGATCATCCAATCGAAGAGGAGTTGAAGGAGAGCTACCTGACGTACGCGATGAGCGTGATCGTCAGCCGCGCGTTGCCCGATGTGCGGGACGGGCTGAAGCCGTCGCAGCGACGGATTCTGGTCGCCATGGACGACTTGAATCTTGCGCCCAGCGGATCCACGTCCAAATGCGCCGGTATCGTCGGCGAAACCATGAAGCGATACCACCCGCACGGCGACGCGGCCATTTACCCGACGCTGGTGCGTCTGGCCCAGGAATGGAACACGCGATACCTGCTAGTCGACAAGCAAGGCAATTTCGGTTCCATCGCCGGACTGCCTCCTGCCCAGATGCGGTACACCGAGGCGCGGCTTTCGCCGATTTCGGTGTTGATGCTGCAGGACTACAAAATGGACACGGTCGATTTCGTGCCCACTTACGACGAGAAAGGGACGGAACCCTCGGTCCTGCCGTCGCTGTTTCCCAATCTGCTAGTGAACGGTTCGACCGGCATCGCGGTGGGCATGGCCACGTCGATTCCTCCGCACAACTTGCGTGAAGTTTGCGATGCTCTGATCCGGGTGATCGACGAGCCGGACATTTCGATCGACGAACTGCTGGAAATCATCCAAGGACCGGACTTTCCGACGGGCGGCTTGATATGCGGCCGCGCCGGGATTCGGCAGGGCTACCACACCGGACGCGCCAACGTGGTTGTCCGAGGGCGGGCGAAAATCGAAGAGAAATCCAGAGGCCGCCACCAGATCATCGTTACCGAGATACCGTTCCAGCAGTTCCGCGATCGAATCGTGGAAAAGATCGGCGCGCTGGTCAACGGCGACCGTATCAAAGGCATCTCGGGCGTCACCGATCTGAGCGACTTGAAAGAGCCGGTGCGAATCGTCATCGACGTCAAACGCGACGCCGATCCCGAGGTGGTGCTGAACCAACTGTACCAGTTCTCGCCGCTGCAAGACACCTTCTCGATCATCCTCTTAGCGCTGGTCGACGGCAAACCTCGCTTGTGTTCGATCAGACAGTTTCTGGACGAGTACATCCGGCATCGCGCCACCGTGATTCGCCGCCGGACTCAGTTTCTGTTGGCAAAAGCTCGAAAACGAAAACACACGGTCGAAGGTTTGCTGCTGGCGCTGGCCAACATCGACGAGATTATCCGCATCATACGTAACTCGGATACGCAAGCCGCAGCCAAGGTTGGGTTGATGGGGGTCGAATGTCCCGCGTCGATGATGGCGGAGGCATTGGGCGAAGAGGGCTTCGAGCAGTTTCAGCAGGAACGAGGCGCCGCCGACACCTACGCGCTGACCGCCATCCAGGCCGACGCGATTCTGAGGATGACGCTGGGCCAATTGGTCAATCTCGAGCAAGAGCGACTCGGCGGCGAACACAGGAAGCTGCTGGAAGAGATCGCCGCGTTATTACGAATTCTCTCGGACGAACAGAACATCCTGAACATCATCGGAGAAAACCTTCAGGAGATCCGCAAGAAATACGGGGACGAACGGCGCACGGAGATCACCGGCGAAGAGATTGGCAATATCGATCTGGAAGACCTGATCGCCGAAGAGACCATGGTCGTATCGATAAGCCACCGTGGCTATATCAAACGCACGCCCGCCACGGCGTATCGCGCGCAGCGTCGGGGTGGAAAGGGCATCCGAGGGGCTCAGACCGAAGAGGAAGACCCGATCGAGCACCTGTTTGTCGCCAGCACGCATGCTTACCTGCTGTTCTTCACCAGCAGAGGAAAGGTGTATTGGCAGAAGGTGTACGATCTGCCGCAAATGGCGCGGGAAAGGAAAGGGCGGGCCATCGTCAACCTGCTGAACCTGGCCAAGGACGAGAAGATCACGGATTGCCGGCAGGTGCGCGACTTCAATTTGCCTGGTCATTTTCTGATGATGGCGACTCGCAAAGGGCTGGTGAAGAAGACGGCGCTGGAGGCGTACAGCCGTCCCAAGCGAGGCGGTATCATCGCGATCAAGCTGCGCGAAGATGATGAACTGGTTGACGTCGTAGTGACCAAACCCGGCGATGAAGTTGTCCTGGCGACGGCAGACGGTATGGCAATCCGTTTCAGCGAAGCGGATGCCCGGTCCATGGGCCGAAACACCTCCGGGGTCAAGGGCATCAAGCTGAAAGGCGACGACGAACTGGTGGGCATGGTCGTCGCGGATCCGGACGCTACGCTGCTGACGGCTTGCGAAAATGGGTACGGAAAACGCACGAACTTCGGCCCCAACACGGTGACCGTCGACAATGGTGTCGAAGAGAACAGTGTCGAGGACAACGGTGTCGAGGACAACGGTGTCGAGGACAACGGCGCAGAAGAGAACGGTGTCGAGGACGAGACGGCTTCGGGCGCACGATACCGGACCCAGCGTCGTGGCGGAATGGGGCTGCGGGACATCAAGACGACTGCTCGAAACGGTAAGGTCATCGGCGTCACTCGCGTGGATGACGATGATGAACTGCTGATGATGACCGCTAGGGGCAAGATCCAACGTATTGCTGCGCGCGAGATCAGCGTGGTCGGTCGCAACACGCAAGGTGTGCGGATCATGAGTCTGTACGAGGGCGACGCCCTGGCCGCCGTCAAACGTTTGCCAAAGGAGGAGGAGGGCGAAAACGGTAACGGCAACGGCGCGGCAGAGGGAGCTGAAGAGGCTTCTGCGGAGAAGTGAGCCGAGTAGTCGTAGGGCGAGCGGCGGGAATTCTCTTACCCGTGGGATAGGCTTCCAGCCTGTCAGGGAGCACATTTGACAGGCTGGAAGCCTATCCCACGCTAAATACTCATCCGCCGCTCGTCTAGGGCCGGTTCCTACCGGCCGATCAAACGACGATGAAACGCCGGCCGGTAGGAACCGGCCCTACTCGATTCACGGATTGACTATTCTTCTGGCTGCGGCGGCGGAGTGCCCTCCGAATCGACATCCGCACCGCCAGTTAGCTGCCAGTAGGCCATAGCGATTCCGGCCAGCACAAGCTCTGGGACGATCCGCGCAGAACTGGGAAGAAATGGCGACAGCTTCTCGGCATCTCCCCCAGCGAGAAACAGTTGGAGATCCCCTCCGACATCGCTTGACATTCGACTTATCACCTCACGAACCGCACCGATGCCGCCCCAAAACAAGCCGCTTCCAATCGCCGCAGATGTAGATTTGCCAACGACCGGTGGAGGCCCATCGGAGATGGAGTAGTCCACAAATGGCAGCAGATCCGTTTGCTCGGCCATCGCCCTTGCCACCATCTCCAGTCCCGGCAAGATCGCACCACCTTCGAATTTCCCATCGGCCGACACCATGTCCACGGTGATTGCCGAACCGGCGTCGACGACAATCGCCGCCTGGCCCTGCGTTCGTAGCCGATTGACAGCTACGGCCGCCAGCAGCCGGTCCGCTCCGACCCGTTCGGGAGCGTCGACATGGATCTCGATAGGCAAGTCCGCGTTGCCAAGCTGAACGTAGCCATCATCTGGCCGGTGCCGGCGGACCCATTCGAACAGGCGGCATTCGGCTTTGCGGTTCACGGCGGCCACGTACCAATCCAGGCTGTCGAGCGGCAGCCACTCGGCCAATTGCCCAAAGGACTCGTCTTTCGTGGATATCTTCAGGACCCTGGACGGCTGTGGCAGCGCACTGGTCTCCGCCGTCGGCATCAAGCCGATCTTCACCTGATTGTTGCCGATGTCGACGGCCAGCAGTAGCCTCGAATGTGGGTCAGTCACGTGGATGTCGCCGTGTAATCTGCTGTCATTGGCATGTCACCGGGTGGACAATTCCAGCCCGATGACACTTGATAATTGTAGGCTGGGGCTTGCCCTGACGGAAACCCGTAGGTTACGCTAATCCCTTTGTTGGAATCGCGGCCGAGTAGGTCCCGCTTGCCGAGCGGGACCTCTGGTGCGGGAAAAGCAGTGTTACCCAGTTCTAGGGCCCGCTCGGCAAGCGGGACCTACAGGACATGACGAACCGGCCGTGGTATACCCAGCAAGACCCGATTCTTGCTTTGTTCAAAACCCAGATCACGAGACCACGATGACCGATCCAGACCCCTCGACCGATCCGTATTTCCAGAAGGTGTTTGCGGAACGCATCGGCGGAAAGAAGTACGGCAAAGGGACCGAAATCTACAAATTCGAGAAGATCAAACGCGCCAAGCGCGAAGCCAAAAAGAAGTACGCGGACCGGTCGCTTTTGGACTTCGGCATCGGCGAAAACGACGAAATGGCGCCACTGCCGATTCGCCAACTCATGGCCGAAGAGATCAACAGGCCGGAGAACCGCGGTTACGCTGATAACGGCATCTCCGAATTCAAGAGAGCCGCCGCGGGTTTCATGGCGCGCAACTTCGGCGTGGAACTGGATGCGGAGAAGGAGATTAATCACTGCATCGGCTCGAAGACGGCCCTGGCCATGCTGCCAGCCTGCTTTGTCGATCCCGGCAACTACACGCTGATGACTGTACCGGGCTACCCGGTGGCAGGAACTCATACCGAGTACTACGGCGGTAACGTCCACAAGCTCAAGCTCCTGCCGGAGAACGACTTCCTGCCGGATCTGAAATCTGTGCCGTCCGACGTAGCGGACAAGGCGAAGTTGTTGGTGCTGAACTACCCGAATAGCCCGACGGGCAAGGTCGCCACGGCCGATTTCTACCGGGAAGCGATCGACTTTGCGAAAGCGAATAACATTGTGGTGGTTCAGGACGCGACTCACCTTATGCTGACCTTCGAGGGCGAACCGCTCAGTTTCCTCTCGGTACCGGGCGCCAAGGATGTGGGCGTCGAGATTCATTCGCTTTCGAAGGGCTACGACATGATTGGCTGGCGCATCGGTTGGGTGTGCGGGCACGAGCGGATTGTCCGGGCATTTTCCGACGTGAAGGACAATTGCGATTCCGGCCAGTTCATTGCGATCCAAAAGGCGGCGGCCGCCGCTCTGGACGACGATACAATCCCGGTCCGGACGCGAGACAAATATCGTCGCCGGATGCACAAACTCGTCGATACGCTGACTGCCTGCGGATTCCAGTGCAGCATGCCCGGCGGTTCCTTTTTCCTGTACACACCGTCACCGGCGGGCGTCGAAGGCGGTCCCTCGTTCGATTCGGCAGAGGAGGCCAGTCAGCACTTGATCGGCGAGCAGTCGATCGTCACGGTGCCGTGGGACGATGCAGGGCGGTACCTGCGTTTTTCGGTTACCTACGAAGCCGCGGACGAGGCGGCCGAAGATGCGTTGATGGCCGAGACCGTTACGCGGCTGAAGCAGATCAACTTGGTTTTCTAGCCAGGCAGGAATCGAAATGTTGAATCACGGACTTCGGACGGTTTGCCTGCTCGTGCTCTGTCTATCCCTTTCCGGTTGTGGTGGTGGCGGCAAATCGAGTGGCGGTTCGTTGGCCGACCAATACCGCAACGCAATGCAGACTGCGGATCCGACCGCTCGTGTGACACAGTTGTTGAAAGTCGCGGAAAAGCAGGAGGATGCGGGCGACTTGATGGGCACCGACCAGTCGTTCGGCTCCGCAGCCGCCACTGCCAAGGGTATCGAGGACGCCCAAGGACGCGCTGCTGCCTTGAATCGTGTGGCTTCGGCCATGGCACGCATGGATCGGCTTTCTAAGGCGAAGAGCCTGCTCAAAGAGGTTCGCAAGGCGTCGGAAGAGATCGACGATCCCGAAGCGAAAGTGTGGGCGCTGAGCAAGATGGCTCACACGCATGGAAGGTACCTGGACAGCAAAGACACTGCGACGGTCTACCTGAAGAAGTGCGAAGAATACGCCGAGAGCGTTACCCGACCGGAAGGCAAGGTCGAATCGCTGTTGGCCGTAGCCTATGTCTACTACTGCTTGGCGGAAACGGAGAAGATGCAAAGCTTGCTCGATCGGTCTCTTGAAGCCGCTCGCGCCCTGGAGGATACGCGCAAGCGCGCAGATTCGATTGCGAACGCGGCGGCATACTTCAGCAAGATGAAGAAGATGGACGAGGCCAAGAAGGTATTCGACGAGGCGCAGCAGGAGGCCGAGAAGATCCAAGATTCACTCAGCCAAGCCCATGCCCTGGTGCATTTAGGCGAGAAGCAGATCGAGTCGAATCTCAGAGGCACCGCTCAGAAAACCCTCGAAAAGGCGGAAGAGACGGCCGACAAGGTGAAAGACCAGAGCATGCGCGGGCCGCTGATGGACAAAATCTACGCCGCGCGGAAGAGGCTGTAGCAACTAGCCCGGACATTTCATCCGTTTGTAGCCACGTTCGCCAGAACGTGGGGCGCGTCCTGAAGTTACGACCACGTTCTGGCGAACGTGGCCACGACAGTCTGTCACGCAGTTCCCTGGGGGCGTGAAATATCCGGGCTAGGGGCATCACGTTCCGGACAGGGCCGGAATCACGTGCAAGCACCCATCGCTGCCGGGCAGTAGCAGCCAAGTGTCGAACTCAACTGCACCACCCCCCAGTGGTTCGCCGAGTTCCTTCTTCGTGCTCTCGGTTCCGTCTGCGCCGGAGATTAGCCAGACAACGCCGTCCGCGGACGTCAGGATGAAATCGTTCCCTTGCTGCAACGGTCGGCCCGCAAGCGCTCCGTACTTCATCGCTGACGTCCAACGCTGCTTCTGGCCCGTCTCGAAGCACAACAAGCCTTCCTGATCGGACTCCATAAGCACGACATCGCCCAGTTGTTCCGGGCCCCAGATAATGCGTCCCTCCTGCGGCCATTCGCGGCCAACAGACAGGTCGGATGCGGCGAACGACAGGACGGTATCGCCTCCCGGACCCCGTACCACTCCGTAAACCGTATCGCCGGCCGCCGCCAACGCCGATGTGATCTCCACCTCCAACTCGGCCTGAGCCAGATCGGCAAGATGCGGCTGGTCCTGGTTATTGATTCCGACGCGGTACAGTTTCCGGCGGTCGTCCGCGATCACGAATTCCTTTGCGTCGTTGCCAATGACCGCCGCTCGGCGCCAGTGGACCTTCACGCCGCCCTCCAAATTAGGTTGGAAAGGAAGAACCTTTCCTTCACCGGTCGCGGGATCGACCAGGACCACCTGGCCGTTGTCTAAGGGCAGCAGCAGCCCACCTTCGAAGTAGACAGGTCCAGCAGTCGGATTCGCTTCGCCCGCCGCTTTGACCACCCGTGTCTGCAAGCGCCCCGATGCGGAGACGGCATTCGGATCGTAGACGACGATCTTCTTCCGATCGTCGGGACTGGAGAACGCCCAACGGCCGTTCTCCATCGGGGTCGCCTCACTGAAAGCAACCGTTCGCGCCGCCCCGACAGCCGCCAAAGTGGGCTGGTCCAGAATCTTGGCTTGAAAGACTTCCGATGTGGCCTCGAACAATTCGGCCTGAGCCGAAATCGAATGGATCACGTTCTTATCCAGATCGACCGTCAGAAGCGCAGCCGGCGTTGCCAGGTCGACTTCCCAAAGCATCTTTCCGTCGTCGGCGTGAATAGCCGCGGCGGTGTACGACGGCGAATCTTGCCGGCGCCGCAAGTGAAACACGGTGTCACGCATGATCAATGGCGGGGCCACGAAGGTGTCGCGTTTGTTCTTGATCCACTTGCTGAGCAGTTCGGTTGTCGTGGTCTGGATCGCGTATTTCGTGAACTGGTCGTTCCCCAGGTACAGTGTGCCTGCGTCCAGCACCGCGTAGCCGGTCAAAGGCGTCGTGAAGGAACCTACCAGCGGCTCGACCGCGTTTTGCACTGGCTCATCTGCATTGGCAGGATTGACCTCAAGCACGTGGATCGCTCCCAAGTCCGTCACGACAACCACCCGGGCGCTGGCCAAAAGGGGCGGCACAACGATGTGGCCGTTCAATCGGATGGACGGCTTCTTTGCCGAATCGATCGACAGGCCGTTCTCGTCCACCGTCAGAATGTGAAGATCGCAGTAGTCGTCACCACTATTGACCGCCACGAACAGGTGCCCAAGCACCATCACCGGCGGCGTTTCGACTGTGCCGGGCTTGTGTCCCAGATAGTGTACCTCCTTGCACTCCAAGCTCTCCTCGTCAAGCACATACAGATTGGAGTGACTGCCCACCTGATACAAATGGCGCAGCTTGCTGGTGCCAGGGGATACCTGAAGCTGCTGAGGAATCACGACGCCCTTGGCCTGCCCCGTCTCGGTGTCGACGCTCAACACTTTTCCGGACTTCGTGGCCAGCAGGACCTTTTTTCCGTGGATCACGAAATCCGAGAACGGCTCGCCGACCGGTAATCGCCACTTCAAGTCGCCCGTCTGATCCTTCAGGCAGAGCAACTCGTCGTGTCGGCTATCGACTGCAATCACGTCTGCGCCGGGCTGCTTCGAAAGCGGCTGCGGGGCGGCCAGCGTCTCGTGCCCCACAAAGCGACGCCAGAGCATCTTACCCGTTGTCGCCTGCAGACCGTACAGAGCGCCGCGGGCCAGGAAAAACACAACTTGCTTCTCGCTGGCACCTGCGCCTTCTCCCCTGCGGCTGGCCAAGGCCACCTGGAAATCGGACGGCGCAGGGTGATCGTCGGAAGACGACTCCATCGGCTCTTCTACGATCTTCACCAAACCCCGTTCCTTTTCGGTGATGTGTGACACAACCTCCTTCAAATCCGGGTGGACCTCCAATTCCGGATAAGGGTTCGTCACATACTCACCAGCCTCGTTCTTCTCGCCGCGCAGAAGGCTATCGCGAATGCGGTAGGCTTCGACCGTATTGCCGGCATCGGCGGCCTCTCGAATAGCCTTGACCGCTTCGGCAAGACGCTTGGTACGATTGATGTTCCGCTCGGCCAATTGCATGTCTTCGCGGATTCTGTTCAGCTTGGTCTCGATCGTTTTCTTTATGGAGGTCGGAACATAGGAAGGATTGTTCACCAGTTTCATGGCCTCTTCGGCCAGATCCAGCAATTCCTGCGCCTTCTCGATGTCCTCGTTCTCCTTCGCCTGAGTGGCAAACCCTTGGGCGATATCGGACAGGATGGACGCCAATTCGGGTCGAGCGTCGGCAAAGGCTGCTTCATTCTCGATCTTCGGGAGGATTTCCTTTGCAGCTTCGAGAGCCGGGCCCTTGTTCTTAGAGTCCACATGTCGCCAAAGCTGAGCCGTGCCGATTCTTACCCGTGCCATGCTGACATTGGGATCGTCGGGAAACTTGTCCAGATACTTCTCGTACTTGACTATCGCTTGTGCATAGGCACCCGACCGGTAGTCTTCATCGGCAGCCGCCAGGATTTCAGCCGCCGTTTCACGCTCGAGAATGATCCAGATCACTATTCCAATGAGGCTGAGCAGTATCAAGGCGCCGCCGCCAACATACAAGAGCTTCGAATCCCAGACATTCTTCTTAATTCGTTTACCGGGCTTCGGTCGAGCCGGACCGCCCATGGGTGCTAAACCCGGCGCCCCGCCGACAGGCTCCAACCCAGCGGTCGCGTCCAGAGGCTGCAGCCCCGCACCGCCAACCGGCTCTAACCCGGCCGTCTGGCCTCCCGGCGGCGGGCCAGGGCTCGGTCCGACCGGCTCCAGCCCAGGCGTGCCGCCAACGGGCTCAAGACCAGGTGTGCCCCCGACAGGCTCCAGACCCGGCGTCCCGGCAACCGGTTCCAGCCCAGGCGTACCGCCAACGGGTTCCAGGCCCGGTGTCCCGGTGACGGGCTCCAAGCCAAGTGTTCCTGCGACGGGCTCCAAACCCGAAGCGGCCTGCGGCTTGGCAAGGTTCGGTTTCGACACTGGTGTCAAACCGGGATCCGGCGGGGCTTCGTCGCTGGCGTCCTCCAGCATGACGACCTCGTCGTCATCGGATTGCCCGGGCGTTCCTTTGTCGTCGTCCAGCGGCGCCAGCCCAATATCATCGACCGGCGGCGAGGGCTTTGGCGCGGCCGGTCGTTCGACCGGGGTGTCTGCCGGCGTGGCAGGCTTCTCGGCGCGCTCCTGGCCCTTTGGCGGTTCTTCCTTCGCCACGTCGCCCTTCTCGGACAACAGCTTCGACGCTTGGAATTTCGTCAAGTAGCCATTCTTGACGAGCATTTCCGCAACGGCTTCCGCCGTGACCCGGAAGCCGGACGAGGTGACTTGCCTGCGCAACTGGGCCAGCACAGAACCGTCCAGTAGCCCCATTTGCTCGACGCGATCAAGAAACTGCTCGGCGGACATACTTCAGTCAATCTCCTCGACCATCATCAATTGCACTTGTTCCATTCCCACTTCCGTGCCCGCATCCAGCGCCGAGACAACTTTCTCGATCAGCGAATCGCCGTGGGCCTTCACCAGCAGTTTCGTTGGCTCTTTGCCCGAGCTGTTGTCGTTTCGGGCGTTGCGCAACTTGCGCAGCAGTTCCTGTTCGCTGGGCGCTTCCTCGTCCCAATCGTGGGTCACCACGCGGTAGGTGTTGTTTTCGTCCACAAAGACGGTCACGTAACTGGGGTCCTCTTCCGGATCCACATTTTTCGTTTCCGGGCTGGGATCGTCCTGCTGCGGTTTCGGAATCTCCAGCGATTTCTGCAAACTGAACGCCGCGGTTACCATGAAGAAAATCAACAGCAGAAATGTGACGTCCACCATCGGCGTCATGTCCATTTCCGATTCGAAGTCCTTGCGCTCTTCGCCCAAGTCAATCGGTTCGTCGTCGGACGGATCTGGCCGTGCCGTCGCCGAGGCCGCCGGTGCTTGGACGGGAGGTGGAGCCGGCGCAACTGCGCCTGGCGCCGTCTCGCCGGGTTTGGTCACAACGATCGCGTTGCCGCAATTCGAGCAACGAACCTGGCGGCCAACCAATTCCTCCGAGACCGAATACCCCATCTGGCAAGACGGGCAGTGAAAAGTAAAGGTCACAACGCTATTGCACCTCCATCACCGCGATATACAGTTGCTGGACCGCCTCCGGACGAGTGGCTGCTTTGGCAATGCGATCTACCTCGCGCGTAATGACACCCCTTTCCGCTTTGATCAACACATTGGTCTTGCCCTTATCCTGCGCCATCGTGTCTTCGACGTATCTGAGAATCTCGTCCTCCTGAGCTGCAAGGTCGCCCGCGGGCACCAAGGCGTCCTCTTGCTTACCGTCGCCCGCATAGACGACCGCCTTACCTTTGTCGCCGGCAGCCAGGGTGACGATGACCGAACTGCTTTCCACAACGGGCATGCCGTACCGCGCCTTCGGCAAGGCGACATCGGCTGCTGCGTCCATCTTGGAGGCCACGACGAAGAAAATCAGCAGCAAGAACACGATGTCGATCATCGGAGTGATGTCCATCTCCGAATCGTCATACGACTTGGAACGCAGCAACGGCTGAAGCGTGTCGTCCGAAAGTTGTTCTTCCGCCATCGAAGCTATTTCCAGTTGCAACAGTGCCGCCGGGCGTACGCGCCCTTGTTTAACCCGAAGCCGGAGGCGATGGCGGGCGCTACGTGCGGACAATCCACTCCCTTGTCCGCCATCGCCTCCGGCTTCGGGTTAAACGAGATGTGGGGACATTTCAAACCGGCCACGGCATACTCCAAGGGACGTATGTTCGCTTCACTTCGAGCGGGCGTTCAATCCCGTACGAAAGCACTCCAAGATGCGAGTCAACCCGGAAATGGCCAAGTCTTCCATCTTGCGGATACGCACATTGATGCTGGCCATGGAGACCACCAAGGGAATGGCGATGGCCAGCCCGGCAGCCGTAGTGCGCAATGCCACGTTAATGTCATTGGCCAGCAGCGTGGCGTCTACGTTTTCCTTTCCAGCCAACGTGGCAAAAGCTCCCATCATACCAACCACCGTGCCCAGCAGCCCAACCATTGGCGCCGCTTTGATCACCGTGTTCACCCAGCTAACGCGGTACTCCAGATCGGCCATCACGTCCCGCTGAAGGCGGTCGATGACCAATTGACGAACCTTGGCGAATCCGATGGCCCGGTTGGTGATCGCCAATGAGGCCAATTCTGGCACAGCCCTGGGATCGTCCTCGCAAATCGAACCGGCGCTGTCGAAATCGCCCCGCTCCAGTGGCTGCTCCAATGCGGCAAGGAACTCAAGCTGGGCCTCCTCATCGCGAAAACGCTTCTGGGCCACTCGTCTCCAGACCATCACCACGCAAAAGGCACCCCACAAAGCGATCAGAACCAGGACGCCATAGATGATGTAGCCCGCGTATGTTGTTAGTCCCTCAATCATGCTTGCTTCTCGACTGCCGAAGGAAAAGAAACAACTCGTATGACACCACAGACGCTATATTCTACTTCAAAAAGCACTCTGGCCTATCCCTGCCTCCCAGGCGTGTCCAGCCGCGTGGCTAAGACGCCGGCGCAGGGCGGAATAACTGGTCGATCACGTAGAACTCGTATCCGCCGCGAGTCGAACGCACGCCAAAGATCGTCTTCTGCAGTGTTCTCGGATCTAGCCGTTGCGGCGTAGTGCCTTGTTTCTCGGCCGCCGCCTGAAACTCCACGTCCTGGAGCATTTGCTCCGTTGCCTTGGGGTAGAACTGCACAATCACACGGCGGTCGGTCTTGATCCCAGCCCGCCTGACCAGTGTCTGGTCGAACACCGCCATCGGACCACTGCCTTCTTGCCAGCTCATGTACATCCGCTTTTCTTCATCTGGTTCGCCCTGTTTGCGACTCGGTGGCGAACCGGCCAGATTGTAGGCGTAGTCAACCTTGGGCGAACCGCCACCGAACGCACCAAGCTCGATATCGAAATGATCAAGCTGCCGCGCGTAAACGTTGATACCGGAGGTCGAAAACCGGATCTCCCACCGCTCCCACGGGGGGATAACATCCGTCACCCCCTCGCCAGGCGGCCCTGGCGGTCGGCTGTCGCCCATGCCACCGGCACCCTTGGAAGTGGCGTTCGCGGCCATGTCGATTGCATCAAACGCAGCGGCCTGGGACGACACCACGTCGGTTACCGCCTCCAACGTAGCCTCGATCTGAGGCTCCATCAGTTCCTCCATCTCCTCCAAGCCCGGCTCTTCCGGATCGCGTTCGAACCCGGCCGCATGATCGCCCCGGCCTGCATACTGGAGCAACTCGACGGAAACCGCCTTGTTGAGGAACATCCAGTCGCGCGTCGTCAGCCACACAATGATCAGCATCAGAACCGTGAAGCCGATCAGGATCAGCAGTGCGATCAGCAAGCTGGCCACGTTGTCGTAGGCCGAGACCCTCAATGCCGCCCGAGATTCCGCAGCCTCAGATGCCTCGTGATGAGAATCAGGTACAGTGGCCATCACTAATGTTATCCGCTTGATGCGTTCCAGGGTTGAAACGGACCGGTCGGCCCTTATGCGACGTGACCGTCCTGATGCTACCACCCGCGTGACCAACTGTCAAGCAAACGAGAATACGGAAGTCCTTAGCACGTCCAGAGTTGCATCTCATGGACGGATTCCGGCGCGGCACGCTTTTCAGCATAGACGAATTGACAACCCGCGGGCCGCGTTCTAACCTAGCTAGATGTCACCAACACCGTTGGTCAGGTAGCTCAGTTGGTAGAGCACTGGACTGAAAATCCAGGTGTCGGCAGTTCGACCCTGCCCCTGACCACTCCATCAACAGCCCGAATTCCACTACTACGCTGGATTTCGGGCTTTTTCTGTGCGATCACATGAAGAGTTCGAAATGACCGGCAGATGGTCTTTCGATTCCCCGAGCACATTGCTCCGAGAGTCTCCGCATGAGAGGAGGGGTGATCTGAGATGGAGGTGAAACAGTATTCGTGGGCGATGGATTTGCGCGGGACGTTGTTGTACGCGGGCCGCCGTGGTGTCAAGAGCTGGATCGACGACTACTTGGCAGAGCATCCAATCATTGAGGCACGCCCTCACATATCAATGAATGAAGACGGGCGTCAAGGGAACTACCTGGTGACGCTCATTTCCGACGAGAGCGGATACCCAAGCAGCGGCGCGCCATCACTGCCGAATACCTTCATCGCAGCGATACCCACGCCCGAATTGGCGTACGTCGTGGCGAACGCGGACCCGTACCCGCCGGCCATGGAGTCCGCGATGTTAAGACCGAGGAGGACGGCTTCCATGTTGATGCCCTCTTTTGTGCAGCGCTCGATCACCTCGGTGAGGACCTTGGCGCTCGAGTGGCTGGTGATGCCGATGAAACGCGTGAGCCCCTCCTCCTTGGCCTTCTGAGCCACTTCGACCGCGCCCCCTTTGTTGAAGATACGTTTCACCTGGTTCATGCTGTTCACGTTGTGGATCTGCCAGACGTCGAGCTGATCCGTCTGTAAGCGCGTCAGACTCAGTTCGAGCTCCCGACGCAGTTGGCCCTCATGCGAGGTGGGCTGGCCGCACTTGGTGACGAGGAACACATCCTTCCGGTGTGGCTTGAGAACCTCCCCCATGATCTCTTCGCTGGCCCCGTATCCAGTACAGGAATCGAAGTAGTTCACGCCCTCCTCGAAGGCCCGGCCAATGATCTTCTCAGCGAGTTCGCGTTCTTGTGGCTGCTGCCGTGTGCCACGGATTTGCGGGTTCCTTCCCCTGCCTCCCCCGCCGAGCGCGAGGATCGAGACGCGCACGCCGGTCTTCCCAAACTCTCGCATGGGTAGCTTGGGCCGTGCTGATTCGGCCTCGGCCGAGCCGCCTTTCACCAGAGACACCGACCCTGCAGCGGCAGCTCCAGCCGCAGTGCGTCGGAGGAACTTACGTCTGGAAAGCTCTGTCATGACGATGCTCCTTGGCTGCAGTGGTGGCCCAGCTCAACAGTGGATCGAGGCGCACGGAGCCGCATGCGGCACCTCGAGTAGTATCACCTTTCCCAAAACGACTCCCAATAGCGCCGATCGGATCGTCGGGGCCGCGGTCTTTGGGGAGGAAGCCAAAACGTTGCATTTCGCGGATATACTCGTCGCGAGGGCGGAAGTCGGGCATATCGAACCGCTTGACCTCGTTTGTGAGACGAACTCGCATTTTGTACAGGTTGGCCAGAATGTACCGATACATGGGATCGTTCTTGTCCTGGAAGCTGACCTTGCTGCACAGTTCCAGCCCGCCTGCGGCGCGAGCTAGCGGGGCCCGGATAGACGGCGCTGGACTCAGTCCAATAGCGGATCATATTTTTCTCATGAGGGCTCATCGAGACACCGTGGTGAGACGGATCGAGGTACTTCATCAGTCGACGTGCCATATCGCGTGGCTCCACGTACGGCTGCTCGGCATCGAGGCTTCGCTGACTTGCTCGCTTGACGGTTGCCCAGTCTACCTGGGCGGGTTTAGGGCCACTCGAAAACCGAGATTGCCCGCGCGACCCGTCGGAGCACTGCCGCCGCGATGCGCCGAACGGCAACCCCAAGCAGCGGCTAACCAGAACCCGCCCCTTGCTACTCGCCGCGAGCCGCCCGCTGCGCCCACTGGGTCATCGACGATATCCACGACGTAGGGGCCAAACTAATCTTGACACCATTCCGCTACGTTCCCATGCATATCGTGGAGACCGAACGCGTTCGGGCGGTAGCTGCCGACCTTGGTGGTTCGCTTCAAACTTGGGCCCTCTCTCGATGTGCCGTATGGCTGCGTACCCTCGCAATTCGCTTGCCGCCCGTCCAAGTCGCTGCCGAAATGAAAGGGTGTGGTAGTCCCGGCTCGACAGGCGTATTCCCACTCGGCTTCCGTAGGCAAGCGATACACGCGCCCTGCACGTTGCTCTTTCAGAAGCGAGGATAGCTCTTGACAGAACTTTGCGGCCTCGCCCCAGGTGACGTTCTCCACAGGAAAACGAGAGGTGTCCATCCCAGACACATCGGTGTATAGTTCCGCGTACAGCGATTCGCCGTTTTTCGAAAACCCGCTTGGATTTGTTTTCATCACCCGCTCGTACTGCTCCTGCGTCACCTCGTACACGCCGAGGTAGAAAGACTTGGTGATCCGCACACGGTGAGGTGGGCACTCATCTTCGAGCCACTCGGTTCTTGCCCCCGGAAACTCCTTGAACAATCGCTCGATTGCCTCTTCTTCCTTCTTGGTGGTCCCCATCAGGAACTCGCCTGCGGGAATCAGCACCAGTTTCAAGCCAATCGAGTTCGTCACTTCTACAGGTACGCTTCGATGCTTGGCCCAGGCCTCTTGATGTCGTCTCGCTTGAGCAGCATCGAATGGAGCAACGGCCATTCGAGGCGCTTGAGCCGCGGTCGCTTGTCCCGATACCGTCAACGCCGCCAGAACAACGTGAGCCAACATGATGTGTCCTCCAGGGACCTGAGAAGAAGATCTGGCCGCCCCCCGAGCATTGTCCCAAATTCGGCGGCGGGATGCAGCCAAGTGTGCCGGAAAGGGGCCTGCATGCAACCCCTGGGTATCGTTGATCGGCTTGACAGATGCTACCCTCGGATGTCACAACGTTCGCCCCATCAACAACGGATTCATTCAGGGGAAGGTCGTCACCGGTCACATGCGTGGCAATCCCGGCGGGTTCGATGCAGGATTGTCGGTGGGTATCTCGGGGTGTCGGGCCGACGCGTGCGAGGACTCGCTCGAATGGGCACTCAGCCTTTGTGCTGCGATATCTTGACGGGCCGTACAGCAGCCCCTTTCCCCATTGAATCATCAGTTCCTCCTCGTAGAATCAGTTCTGTCGGCGGAAATCAAATCTCCCTTCTTGCCCTTCGGGACTCCTGCCGCTCGTGCGGGTTTGGAGTCGTGTCGGCGCTTTGCGAGGATGGTGTCATGCAGACTATTCGAACCCTTCGCGGCTGTTTGCCCCTTGTTGCGGCGTTTGCCGTAGTGGCTTTCGAACCGATCGACTCGGTGGCGGCCGATCCGACCCTGGTCAAGACGACGCACACCTACAAGACCGTCGGCGATTGCGAGATCCAAGCCGATGTGTATCGGGCGGAGGGCGACGCCGTGCGGCCCGTGGTCGTGTGGATTCACGGCGGGGCGTTGATCGTGGGCAGCCGGCAAGGGGTGCCCGGGAACTTGAAGGCGCTTTGCCAGGCAGAAGGGTTCATCCTGGTCTCGATCGACTACCGGTTGGCACCCGAGGTCAAGGTGCCGGCGATCATCGAAGACTTGCAGGACGCCATCCGATGGGTCCGCGAGAAGGGCCCAGAGCTTTTTCATTGCGAGCCAAACAAACTGGTCGTTGCTGGCGGCTCGGCGGGCGGACACCTAACCATGTCGGCCGGGGTCTGGGTCAAGCCGCCGCCCACGGCACTGGTGGCCTACTGGGGCTACGGCGATATCGACAGGCCCTGGCTCACCGAACCCTCACCGTACCACGGCCACCCGAATTCGTTGATGCCCATGGAGGAAATGAAAAAGGCGGTCGGCCCCAAGGTGATCAGCGGAACCGGCGAAGGCAATCGGGCCGCGCGGGGGAGTTACTACCGTTACCTTCGCCAGAACGGACTTTGGACCAAGGATGTCAGTGGCTTTGACCCGGCCACCCAGCAGCGCGAGCTTGATCGCTATTGTCCGGTGCGGAACATCACTTCCAAGTATCCTCCCATTCTCATGGTCCACGGCACTAAGGACACGGACGTGCCGTATTCCAAATCGGCCGATATGGCCAAAGAGCTTGCCCGGCACAACATCCCCCATGAACTGATCACGGTACCCGGCGGCGGACACGGCCTCGGCGGCGCCGACCCGAAACTCCGCGCCGAAGCGCACGCCCGGGCGCTGGAGTTCATGAAGCAGCACCTGAAGTAATCCGCAACACCGCTTGCGACTCAACAGCTTCAAAGTGGTCGTTACATCTCATCCCCGTTTCCTGAACCATGGAGTTTTCTGCCGACCAACGACCAGGTACGTCGTCTTCCTACCGAGCCGGTGAGCTTGCTGACCGGTCTGCGTAAGAGGTACCCAGACGATGCGCTGATTGAAGCTGGCGTCAGCCCCAGACAATACCAAGGGCAGCGAGACCTGTGCCACATCCTTCCGGGGATGCTAAGTTTGAGCGATCGCTATCTCGCGCCGGGGGCGCTACTCGACCGCGGTGAATCCGAGACGGCGGGGTTGTTTGGTCAGCTCAATTCCTTCCGCAGTTACAAGCCTCCATTTGTCTGCGACGGCTGTGCCCTTGTTGACAGTCTTTCCGCCTTCGGTCAGTGTCCAGGCGAACCTTGTGCCAGGCTTGGCTTTGAACTGCTGACAGCGGCGGGGGGTGACGGTCATAATGGCGGACTCGGCGCCACAGATCTCCTTTAGATACATCGTCATTTCCCAGCGGGACGGTTCGTCGACGATCGTTTCTGGGTCCCATCGTTGATGGAGATTGATGCCGCCGGTTTTCTCGGCGTCGGCGTGGTCGCCGTCGCCAGGCGAGGCATCCAGGCTGCAGTGGCCGAAGGCTGGCAGGCTCTGGTCACGCCTGACGCGAAGGATGAACCGCCGCACGTCTCCGATCTCGCCGGGGCCGTTCGAGTTCCACACGGCGGCGAAAGCGCGCTTGGTCGAATGCATGGCGTGGATGGTTTCCGGCCAGGGCATGAAGCCGAAGTCGCCGATGGTGTGGCTGGGATACGCCCCGTAGGCCGGCCAGCAGAGCCAGAAAGGCAACTCGACGGTCGGATTCTCGCGGACGAACTTGGGGATGTTCATGTACTCCCACTGATTCACGCCGGCAAAACTGTTGCTTCCGGCCGGATACGGTCCCCACTTGCCGGACCGGCCGTGGTTCTGGGCGAGCTTGCCGATGGCGAAGTTGCCATAGCCGTTGCTCATCACAACCGCAAACACGTCCCCGTTACGCAGCGCCCAGCAGCCAAGCTGGCTCCAGAAGTACACGCGCTGCGGATCGACGAAGAAGTCGTCTTTGGCGATCCCCCATCGGGCGGCGGCCAGCACGCGCCGCTGCGGATAGTTGTGCACGACGCCTTGGTCGTAGCCGCGCAGCGTATCGACGCATTCGTGGCAGCCTTGCCAGACGCTGCCCTCCGAGAGGCCGATTGTGAGCACGCCGCCCAGGTGCTTGCGCGCGCCGTGCCAGCCGATGCCCTGCAGACCCGCCGACGTGCCGCCGTACGTGGTGGTCAGCACGAACAGCGGTCGCCGGTTCCCTGCGTCGGCGGCGGGCATGTCGGACCATTTGACAATCGCCGTCTCGGCTTCGTTGGGCACTTGGTGGTAGGGCGGTTCGAGCCACGAGTTATATACCTCCGCGACGGTGGGCTTCTCCTGGCCGCGATCCGGCGGACGCTGCGATTCCCGCTGATAGACAATTGCGGGAAACGTAGACGGCCTTTCCTCCACCGGCTGTGCGAGGCTGGCGCCCGCTCCGAGGGCGGTAACCGCTTCGCGACCGTTGACCGACGCCGTCACGGCGTAGTAGCGCTTTGCTGGCCGAGTGCAGGTGAACACCGCCAAGCCCGTTGCGTGTGGTAGGGGGTCGCCGCCATTGGTGATTCGATAGCGGGTCATCTTATAGGCCCGCACATTGTTGTACCCTGGACGGATTGGCGAGTGCATCGTCGGATGGCCCTGATTTGGGTGCTCGGTGTTTTGCACGGCCTTCATGTTGTAGCAGGAGAGGATCTGATCGACCTCGCGGACCAGTTCCGCCTCGCCGAGCGTCTCGATAGTGATGCGCTTGCTGCTGCGGTAGATGCGGTAGCTAAGCTCATGCTTCTCACGCGCCGTCATGACGGCGTTGTGCAGTTCTTCGAACGTAGCGTCGGGTTTGCCGACGGGATCTTCGATTTCCTGCCAGGTCAGGAACGTCTGGCCGGATTGATGCAATGCCGTCAGTCCGGTCACCGCGGGGATCGCCTTCACGGCCTTGCCGAGATAGCTGACTTCGAGTACGGCTTTGTTAAAGTTCACGCCACCGGATTCCACGATTTTCAGCCCCTTGTTGGCAGCCCGGTTGGCGACCCACGCGCGGACCGCGTCCGTCGCATCGAACGTACGATACAACGGCCCCAGCAGTGCTAACTCGCCGACATCTTTCGGTGCGACCGGCTTGACGCGTACCGCTGCCCCGATGGCGTGCCCGTCGATCAGCACGCGCAGGACCGCGCGGGCCACGTTCACGTCGGCCGGCAGTGCCGACAGATCAAAGCTCAGCACGCCGTCGGCGATCCTCAGCGTGTTCGCGTGTTCGCACTTGGCGCTTCTGCCGAAGGTCGTCGTGAGGTAGTCGGCCCTCGCACCGATAGGCGCGGCGGACGCCAGGAATGCTGTGGCAACGAGTATTCTCGATCGCATCTGCGTTCTCCTTCACTTCGCACGCTGAATTAACAGCCGCGCCGGAGGACCGAAGGCCACTTCCTTGAGCACGATCCGCCCGTCTTTGCCGACTGTAATCTCTCCGGTGCCAAGCTGCTTCTTCTGACCGGCAAGTTCCGTGAGTGTCCAGACCAGCTTCTCGCCGACGTCGGGCTTGAAAGCTGCGGCATTGCGGACCGTCGCCTCGCAGACGCTCGTGCCGGCGTAGGAGACGGTGCGATCAGCGAAGACGGTGAACTCGACGCGGTCGGCCGTGTCGACGATCGTCTCGGATTCCCAGCGGACGCGATTGTTCAGTCGACATCCGCCGCCGTATCCGCGGTTGCCGGTAAAGAAATGCTTGTCCATGAACGCGGCGTTGGGGCTGTAAGCCAGCGGCCACGTGGCCAAGAGCGGCCGATCGGTCCGCGGCTCGAAGCCGTCGCGCGGCAGGCCCACGAAGTCCGATCCGCCCCAGTAGAACTGGGCCATAAACGCGTTTCGGCTCGCGCGGAAGGCCTGCATCAGCTCGGTCTGTTGCTTCCACGTGAAGCTCATCGAGCCGGCGCCGAGTGTCATGTAGGGCAGCGGCCGATTCGTGTTTTTCACGTAGGCGATCAGATTGGCCACCTTCCAGATGCTTGCGCCATCCTCGGTCTTAAGGTCCCACTCGCGCTTGCCCCAGGCGGCTTCGATCTGTCCGATCGGCGTGGTCCGGGGCCGATCGTTGGGCCGCCAGTTGTACATGACAAAGGTCTCGGGCGTCTGACCCGGATCAGGATCGGGGTTGCCGCCTGCGAGCACGTAGGCGATCTTTCCCGGTCGTTTGAGTCCGTACTGCAGGGCCGCCGTGCCACCCCAGTAACCGCGCCCGCCGACCGAGACGCGCGCCGGGTCTGCGCCGAATTTCTTCAACGCCCAGTCGATGCCCGCGTCCACCCGCCGGGCGAAGAACGGGCGGACCGTGCCTTCTTCCGGCGGTTTGTCGGTGCCGAGTGCGTCGTTGTACCCATAGCCGTAGCTGGCCAGCGGCGCATCGTGCGGGCTGATCAGCACCGTGTCCTGTCGATGCGGCCACGGCGGCTTGAGATAGCGCTGGCGAGCGTCGTGGAAGAACACGCTCAGCCGTTTGATCTTCGCTGCGTCGTATCCGGCAGGAACGAACACACCCCAGTTGTAATACTCGCTGGGCTGGTTGGTCAGCGGCGGTGCAGCCCATTGGACATAGCGATAGCGCCGGCCGGGATAGTCGTAGAAGACAGTGACGTTCGCCCCGCTCTGCAGCACGGGCTCACCGGGCCCGACGGTCTCGGCGACGGGTATTGGCAGGGTCTTGAACGAGGCGGGATCTTCGCGTCCGCCGACTGCGAGCGTCACGGCGTAATACGCCTTGCCTGTCTTCTTCGGACTATGCACATACAGCCCGACGCCCGGCGGCAGCGGCTTGCCCGGCTCGACGGCGAAACGCTCGATGACCACATCGTCCATCTGCGGCGAGTCCGGTGTGTAGCCCGCGAAGTAATCCGATCGCGCGAGTTCCTTGGCCAGCTCGACATCGTCCGTCGCCTTCCGCCGGACGGCAGCGATGCACTCGTCGACCGAGCGTCCGCGAGCGTTGTAGGCACTCAGCGGCGCGACCTCGGCGATCCGCTCGGCGCCCCCCAGTGTCGCCACGGTGATCGGCGCCGTGTGGCGATAGACGCGATAGCGCACCTGGCGCGACTCGCTGAGCTGGGCGAGCAGCGCCTTCAGCTCGCCCCAGGTGATCTGCTCCTTCTCGACGAGTCGGTCTACCTCGGGGAAGATCACAAAGGTCTGCCCGCCGCGGTGAATCGCCCGCAACCCGGCATCTGCCGACGGACCGAGCGCGGCGATCAGTAGGACTGCGGCCATCAAGGTCCACTGCCGCTTCCCGTTCATATGGTGGCCTCCGATTGTCAATGTGGACGTGTATTCTCTTCAACCGATCAGGCCATGGGCGGTCATCCCCGACTGGAAAAGCCCCGCAGCCTGAAGTTGAGTATCCATTCGGGCGACCGGTTGGCCCTTTTTCAATCCGCCTCTGTAAGATCGAGGAAGACGATGATCGAAGGATTGCCGACGGGCGTGTAGTGGCCCGTGAAATTGAGGCCACCGGTTTTGCGATCCACGCCGAAGACCGTAATGTTGTCAGCACGTTGATTGCAGCAATAGAGGAACCGGCCCGTGGGGTCGAAGTTGAAACTGCGTGGATAATTTCCGCGTGTCCATGCTTCCCCGATGTACGTCAGGTCGCCGTTTGGGCCAACGGAAAAGACTCCGATGCTGTCGTGCAGTCGGTTCCCCGCATACACAAACTGCCCATCGGCAGAAACCAGGATCTCGGAGCAAAAATTGCTGCCGGCAAAGCCGGGCGGCAGGGTCGAGATCGTCTGCCGTGAAGCTAACCGCCCCGCCCGGGCATCGTAGTCAAATAACACGATGGTCGAGCCTTCCTCCTGAATGGAGTAGAACCAACGTCCATTGGGGTGAAAATGAAAATGCCGCGGCCCGTCTCCGGGTGGCAGTGAGACCGCGGGCGATTCATTCGGGGTCAGTACGCCCTGCTGTTCGTCGAACTTCCAGACGAAGATCTTATCCAGGCCCAGATCTGCATGCAGCACGAATCGCCCGGAGGGATCGGCCTCGATCATGTGTGCGTGAGTTCGATCATGTCCACTGAAGGCATAGCTACCCGGCGGAGCGTTGGTTGCCCTGGCAGGGCCAATCTTGCCGGCATCTATCTTGATATCCGTGGCGTCTGCCAGACGACCGTCGTCCAAAATCGGCAGCACTGCTACGGAGCCGCCAAAATAATTGGCCACCAACAGGAACCGTCCGCTCGGATGCACGCTCACATAAGTGGGACCCGCGCCGCCGGAACGAACGGTGTTGAGCAGTTCTAGTTCCCCGTCAGCCCGATTGATGGCAAATGCGCTGACTGTGCCTTCCTTGTCCTCGCCCACCCGATCCGTCTCATTGGCGGAATACAGGCGGGTTCCCGTGGTATTCAAAGCCAGGCAACTCGGGCTTGTTCCCATCTCGAGGATACCGATAGGCGTCATCGCCCCGGTGGCGCGATCCACCCGAAACAGGTGTATGCCGCGACCATTGCCGGGCGGCAGATCTACCTGGGTTGGCAACACATCGCGGAGCGGCGAACTGAAGGTTCCCACGTAGGCGATTAGTGGCCCGGCGGCTTCACTTGATTGCGCCTGGAGCGAATCCGCTGCCATGTGCATTGCCCCCGCGAGTACGAGAGATGACACCAAGAACGAACGCCGGAAACGGTCGAGTGGAATCATGGTGAAAGCAATCTGTCTGAAAGAGGGGACGCCTGTAGAAACTGGCATGAAGTCATTGAGAGATTCGCATATTCGAGCAAGCGGGTCTCGACATTGTAAGCCAGCAGCGCCTGCCGGCACATCGGCAGGAAGGCTGCATTTTGCAGAAGGATTGGCCTGCGGGTCGAATCGTCGCCGGTGGTCAGGAAGATGTGGTCGCCGGCTACGACCGCCGCAGCCCTGATCGTCATGAGCGAATCTTCCTTGCCCCCAACACGCCATCCGGGCTACCGAAACGGCGCACGAGAGCGGCGTTCTGTCCAGCTTGATCACTATAGCGGTCATAGATCCCGACAATCACCGCGTCCGTCGGCTTGATCGCGGCAAACGTCTCTCGAAACGCTTGTTCCACGTCGGTCCGTCGCCCGGCGGCGAGAATCTTGAATGCCAGGCAGGGCCGCGTGCTCTGCCGAATCGCTTTGAACATCCGAGGCGGATCGCTCTTGAGATACACTTCACCAACCGGCAATGGAACGTGTCCGAGCAACTTCTGAAGAGCGGCCTCGTCGCGGTGCCGCTCGTAAACACACGTCTGGAAATAGTCCAGGTCCCAACCCTCTGATTCGACGGCATCGACCACGTCTGGCATGTGCGTGGACACACCGACCAACAGACCAGCGTCACGTATGCGTTTCAAGCGGTCACGGACCACATCGAGTTTCCCCTGCTTGAAAAGCCTGTCGGTGACTTCGCCGTGATGGGCGAGAGCAATCAAGCCGTCGATCTTGGCAAGTTCTTGGATGCTTTCGTCCCGACCGGTGAGCCCAAAAAGGCCCATCTTTCCCCCCGACTTCCGATGGCGGTCATAGATCTCCCGCAAAGGACCACGTACTTGTCCCTGCCATGCGTTGATGCCCACCTCTTCGCAACGGCGAAGCGTCTCGATCGCTCTCTCAGGCGTATAGTAGTCGCGCATCTCCCGGTCCATGAATCGCGACATGTGTGACCCACCGTCGATGTTGTGGCACCCGACGATCAGCCGCGAGATCGAATGCTTGCCCAACAGAATCTGTGGCATGGGCGTGGCGTCGGGCGGCTTCGCCTTGTCGGTCGGCCCGTCTGCGCCGAGCATTTGCGTAGTGGCCACGGCCGCCGGAATGGCTGCAGCCGCTCCGAGAAACTCGCGGCGGTGACACCCCGGTTGGGAAGAACCGGCGGGACAATCTTGCGAACGGTACGGATCGTCGGCGGTCATAGAGCGGCTCCTTCTCGGACTGACGAACGTGGGTCGTAGCCGGAGTGGCAACACTTCGGACGGAAACGGCAGATCCCGAAGTCTTGCGACTCCGGCTACACTCAAATCGGACAACTGTTTTTCGAATGATGCTGAGCGGTGTTCACTTCTCGTCGATCAAGCAAGGCTCATGCTATGCTGCAGAAAAGGCATGGTCAATGTCCGATCTGCGTGAGCCGCAGTTCTTTGCGCTCGAAGGCGGCCCGTTCAACAACGACTCCTTGCCGCGCCAGTATCCAACGGTCACGCTTCACCTGAAACCCATCGGTTGCCGGTGAGAGCGTGTCCCAAACTGCAAAGCAACAGCTCCCTTTCCCCGTGGGAGGGCCGGGGTGAGGGTCTTCCCTTGGTTTCGCCCTCATCCTAACCTTCTCCCAGAGGGAGAAGGGACTTTCGGGACACGCTCTGCGTCCGCCTCAGCGGCGCCAGCGTGAGCCTTTCTTCATTCCCAGGTGGATTGCGTCGTAGCCGAAGCGATCGCGTACCGCGTCGATCGTTTTGCCCACGTTCATGAGTCCCGCCTAGAACGGCAACATGAGTTGTCGTGGACGCTTGACGAGATTCGAAAGAGCGACGCCAAGCAGTCGCACTCGTCGCCGCTGGTCGTAGTTGGCAAGGAACAGTTTGCGGACGCAGCCAAATATGAGGTCCTCGGCGCTGGTCGGCGCGATCGTGCGCGATCGAGTCAGCGTCTCGAAGTCGGCGTAGCGAAGCTTTAGGGTAATTGTGCGCGCCAAAACGTTTCGCTGGCGGACACGCCAGCACACGCGCTCGCATAACGAGCATAGCCGGTCGCGGATCACCTGCAAATCGCCGACGTCGGCAGCGAAGGTATTCTCGTTGGAGATGCTCCCTAGGGTTAACCCTCTGGGGTCGTGCTCGCGAAAGGCGGGCCGGTCGCGGCCGAGTGAATCGGCTGTGGCCCCAAATACAGCCTGACGGACCGAGCGGACCATCGCTCCCTGCGACAACGTCAATAGCTGGCCCAGGGTTTCGATCCCTTTACTCAGCAGACGCTGCGCGGCGACCGGACCGATGCCGGGCCAGCGCCGTACCGGCAAGCCGACGAAAAAGTCGTGTTCATCACCTGCACGGACCATCAACACACCGGCCGGCTTCGCCGAGCCGGATGCCATCTTTGCGATCGGGCGCGACGCCGCCACGCCGGCACTAGCGGGCAAGCCAAGCTCGTCCTGGATCGACCGCCGCATCTCGCGCACGACCCGTTCAATTGTAGCGTCGTCGTCGCTGTCCCCCTCCTTCCGATACACGGCTTCACACCCGCGGAAGTCGAGGAAGAACTCATCGATGCTGGCCGTCCGCACGATCGGGGCGTACCGCTCGAGAATCGCCTTCACATCAGCGGCATACTTGCTGTATACGCCGTGCCTTCCTGGCAGATAGATGGCGAACGGCGCCAAACGATAGGCTTCGGCGACCGGCATCCCCGAGCGGACGCCGAACTCGCGCACCTCGTAGCTGGCCGCGGTGACAACTCCGCGGTTACCCGGCAGAGCACCGATCACAACCGGCTTCCCAATCAACTCAGGCCGGTACAGACGCTCGACCGAGACGAAGAAGGTGTCAAGGTCAAGACAGCAGATCCGCGCCGTTGACAGATTTGACATCATGACTTGGCTCACTCCTCCGCGTACCGCCGGAGCGAAATCAGCCGGACCGCGCTAGCGGCCGGTTTTGGCGAGACCCGTGGGCTAGCGACTAGCGGCTGATTTTTTCACAGGCTCGGAGCGAAATGTGAACATCGTCTCCGCAAGAGCCGTTGGTGGTCGGCCAACCTCAAGGTCCTAGGTCGCAGGCGGCAGGGCCTTGCCGGATCCACAGTTATTGAACACCTGTCCAGCATATCTAAGTAGTATACATGCGTCAACCTAACTTGCGCTCTTCTTGTAAGTCGGGTCTCCTGACCCGACCTGAGAAACAAAGGAAAGAGACGGGTCAGGAGGCCCGTCCTACGGAAAAGGGCAGCGTCAAGATCTGCGCCATGGCGATGAAGACACCAACTGGCCTGGCTGCCGTTCTTGACCGCGCCGATACTGCGGTGCGCTAGGCACCCCGCAGCGCCCATCGGCTGTCGTGAATCTGATCCGGGAGGACAACGTGCTGTCCATCACAAGCCCAGAGCGCACGAGGTCGATGTGACCTACGCAGGTTGTCAACCTTGGCGTTTGTGACTCATGACGGATACTCCTGAGCGCGCAAGGTTGTCGGCGAAGCTAACGCAGGTAGGGGCGACCTCGCATTACGAATATGGCTTCCGACCTCCGTGCGCCCTTGAATCACCATTTGCTCTTGATAGGATCAGTTCTGTGCTAGAGGAAACAAAACGCCCATCCTCTGATTTCAGGGCCGTCGCAAGTCGTTTGGCACGTCCCTTCTGAAAAAATGCATGCCAGTGAACCGTCCAGCGGAGGTCAGTCTTATACACCACCATACGTCTACAGCCGTGCGACGGGCGGGCGAGTGGCCTACTTCAATCGTTATCCTCCGGCGCGTGATTGCGGCGGGTTGATTGTACTGCCCCGTGTCCGGCAATGCGCCGGTGCCACGCGGCAGTGGGTGACGCGTAATCATATTGGAGACGTACAGATGGCAAATCCAGAGCATGAGAAGGTGGCGCAATTGGGGACGGACGCCATAAGCCGGTGGTACGAGAGCCATCCAGAAGACATACTAGACCTGCGGAAAGCCCTTCTACCGAACGCCAACCTGCAGAAAGCCTTTCTACCGAAAGCCAACCTGCGGGGTGCCAACCTGCGGGGTGCCAACCTGCGGGGGGCCTGGCTGGAGGGAGCCGATCTGCGGGAGGCCTACCTGGAAGGAGCCATCCTCGGCGCCCACTTGTCAAGGGCCGACCTGCGGGGAGCCATCCTGCAGAGAACGGACCTGCGGGGATCGTCGGCGTACGGAGCCGACCTGCGGGGAGCCATAATGGACGAGGCCAACCTGCAGAGGGCCGGCTTGAGCAAAGCCAACCTGCGGGGAAACAACCTTCAGGGAGCCGACCTGCAGGAAGCCTACCTGGACGGAGCCGACTTGCGGGGAAACGACCTTCAGGGAGCCGACCTGAGGGGAGCCAAGGTGTCAGCAGCCGACCTCCAGGGAGCCAACCTGCGGGGAGCAACCTGACGGGGACCGACTTGCTGGGAGCCAAGCTGCGGTACGCCGACCTGCGCGGCGCAAACCTGCGGGAAGCCCTGAGAAGGGGGCCGCCATACGTATTCTGTCGGGCATCACGTGAATGTGGAAATCACGATCCACTGTGACGACAAGAAACTGAAGGCGAAAGACACAGAGGATAATCCCAAGCCCCGGAAGTCGAAGGGCCGGAAATCGAAGCGACGATGACCTGACCACTCTGCAAGAATACAATCATCCGTGCTAGCTAGAAGGTGTGACGAGCTTCAAAAAGGGAAGGTATCGACAGTTTCTTCGAGCCCGCAGACGCGACATGTACACTTCTCCGTAACTTTCCCCTGTTGTCCACCAGCGGTTTCAACGGTTGCGGTACCCGTGCATATGAAATTGTGAGGCTCTCGTTGCGTCAGTCTGCACCTCTCACACGTCCGCGTATGCGTATTCCCCGAAGCAGGCTTCCATTTGGTCCAACGGTGCTCGCAAGTATCAGTCATGCAAAATCGTACCGGTCCCCGAAAAGTTGTGTTATCCCGCCACGCTACCACCTGCGGCGGTGAGGGGCAAGCAGGGCGGCGTGATCGGCGTGGTAGGTTGACTGTCATTTCGGACGCGCGATAATGCGCCTTTGGTGGGTGTGTCGGTGGTGGGCGACTGCCACCAAAACGTCGCTTCTGGGAGGGCGTGACCGATGCTAGATCCGCTTGACATTCTCGTGCCGATTCTCGGCGTCCGTATCGGGGTAGCTATTGGGATGGTCGTGGTCGGCGTAATACTAGGGGCCGTGGCTTGCGTTGGCTTCTGGAGTTTCTTTGTGTTTCTTCATCAACGCAATGTGGTTCCCTTGACCATCACCTTGATCGTAACGTTCTGTGTAGCGGCGGCAGCGTCCGCGATATTGGTTCCGCTGAACCCTGACAAAACGGAAAGTCTATGGTCCGCGGGTGGAATGCTTGTCGCGCTAGTCGTGGGTATCCCCATTCTTCTAAAGATGGATGCCAGCGAGTAGAGCGAGTATCACTGACACCCGCACGCGATGATTGGCAGTGTTTGCTGGGGGCTAGATCTTGCACCAGTATAGGCGATCCTGCGTGTTTCTCGAAGCCCAGCAAGCCCTAATGCCCGTTATGATTCCGCTGCTCTGACCAACTGAGCGCCCATCCATCGCCGCCGGATGCGCAAGCAGCGCCGACGCAGCGATCGCATCGCCCTTCTCGACGGTCACCGATGAAGCCGCACATGCTTGCATCCTGCGACGAACAACGGTTCGCGATTGCATGGAATGCCGAGGCCGGGCCAGCCGTGCAGGAACTGGACACGCGTTCGCCAGCATCCGTCGACAACTGACGCCCCACACTAGACGCGCGGTCGAAGTGGTGATACCCGCGATTTCGCCACGCGCCTAGCTGACCGAGGTGGGCGTGTCATGAGTCGCGAGTTCAGAGTCACCCCGGTCGCTTAGTCGTGGCTTAGTCCTGAGCGCGCAAAGCTGTCGGCGCATCTAACCCATACCTGGGGACGATCCGTGCGTTTTACGAAAACACTCGTCTGGCGGTCTCGGTCGATGTGACCGTGCCTTGTGTTTCGGTCTGTTGTTGAGATTCCTGCAAACGGAACTTTGTTGCAGATGCTCGACTTTCACATCCGGAAAGTCGATGAGCCGCAGCATCCAGTTAATCTGCTCGAATTCCGTCGGGCGGCAGACCGTGTACAAGAAGAAGCCGCCGTCGACGCCCGCTCGGGACCACCTGCGCGCCGCCTCAAGGAAGAGCGAGCGTGGCCGCCCGTCGCCCCCATACAAATCCCCCCATAGCTTCACATCAGACCGCAGAATGGCCGCCCTGTATCGTTCGAGCGAAAGCTCGCGGAACCTCTCGGGGATTGGGCAGCAGACCATCACGCGGTCGATCCAGCCGTTGCGGGCCCAGGTCTTCAGAGCCGCCGTGAACCAAGGATGATCGCCACCGTAGATCTTCTGGGCCCACTCGGCGTCCGTCGCGTACTGATAGGACGGAATCCTCGCTGCAATGAGGATGCGCCGCCCCTTATCTCTCTCAACGGTTCGACGCGCGTCATGGATGCGCCGCAGCACATCCACCAACGAAGGCTCATCGAATGCCTTGTTGCAGGCGAACCGCGCGAAATCGAGATGGATGCCGTCCACGTCGTACTTCGTCATCAACTCACGTGCGATTGCCGCTGCATATTCGCGAACCTTCTCCTGCCTGTAGTCCAGGAACATCCTGTGCCCATCAACAAGGAGTTCCGAGTGATCTCGGGACGTTCTTTCAGCGAGCCCTCGGTAGTGCGGATCACTGCTGAGATAGGTGACGTTCATGCCCATGTCCGGAAACACCTTCAGCCCGACGGCCCGTGCCTCTTCCACAGCCACCGCCAACGGGTCGCCCTGTTCCATCCATCGGCCGAAGTTGACCCAGCCCTCGTGTGCCTGACCGGGCTCCGGGATGCAACGCTCGACAATGCCACTGTGGTACCAAGCCTTGGATCCGACGCGGATCACGTGGACGTACACTTCCGTAGCGCCCCGGACCCTGTTCAGCCTCATTTCGTTGCGGGTGTGGTCTCGCAGGGTCAGTGCTCCTCGGTCGTAGTACCCCGCCGTGCACTGCTCGACGTAACCCGCGAACGGTCGGCCTCTTGCCTCTGCCAATTTGCGCACTTCGTGGAACTCGGTGATCTCGTCAGTCGACATAGGCACGAAGCGTATGTGGCGTGCCGACGCGTCATACAATGTACGGCGTGTGCCGCCAAGCGCGAGGCAGAGATCTTGTCCGGTAAGATCGGCGCTCTTGAGGTAATACTCGCGACAAAAACGGTTCCGTCCCTGCTTGTCTGGTGGCTGGTGATAGTCTGGGACCGGGTATCGAATGTTCTCCTGGGAAAGATACACCTGGCATGGCGCGAACGGCTCGATCCCGATATAGATGCGATGCCATCCCTTCAAGTTCAGGTCGAGGACCAGGGGCGGAGCAGACGGGTCATCCACAGGGCAGGTGACCGAGGGCACGGCCAGCTTCTTCTTCCCTGCAGGTTTGAGCTGCCAGGGCGCAGGGAGCGCGCCGCTGGCCAGTTGCACCGCATTTCGTTTGTCGATGACGAACACGTCGCTGGCATTGCGTAAATCGACCGCCTGTTCCTTCAAGACCTTGCCGTCGCCAGTCCTCCTTAGCCGCAGCCTCGCGTCATCGGTCGGCATCGCCACGTCAAAGAAGTAGCTCCAAAGACATCCTCTGTCTCCAGCGGGTATTCTCCCTTCGATCGCCCCTCGGTTCCAGACAGTGTAGTCACTCGTCCTCCACTCGTCGATCGTCACGCCGCAGTAGATAGTGGCCGCGTGCCACGTCTTGCCGCCGTCAACGGAGTACTCGGCGACCAGTTCTTGCGATCGATCGCCGGAAATCGTGATCAAGCGGTCCGGGCGGTCCAGTGGCCGCCCAATGGTGAGCTGCGTCTCTGCACCGGCAGCAAGTTGCTCGTGCGCCAACGCAACGGCGTAGAGAGCAACCCAAACGCTGATCAGCAGACGAATATAACTTGGGTTCGCCATGAGGCGGGCTTCCCGTCGCAAGTCGACAGTGGCGTCTCGGTTGGTAGACTCGATGATTCACAGTACCCAGATGCGGGAACCTTGGCAATAATACGACAGCTCAAGAGATCACCCGTTTCGCCCGAGTTGGCCGCACGGAGCGACAAGTGGTCGGTCATGATACACACCAGATACAGGGAATCCAGCATGAACTTCGCTTTCCACCGAATCCTCCTTACCGCCGTTTGCCTTTGTGTTCTAACCGCCACGGGTTCGGCGGCGGACACTCCAGTCGAGGTGAAGCACTTTCGGCAGTTGTTTATCGACGACCTCGTGATCGAAGAACTGTCGAACGTCCAACTGACGCTCCATCAGCCGACAAAACACCCGCACAATCCTGTGCTGCGTGCGGACAAGCCATGGGAAGCCAGATCAGTCGCTCTCTACGGCACAGTCCTCTACGATCAAGAAGACCAGATCTTCAAGATGTGGTATCGCGCGATTGATGACACCGTTTATGCGTGTTACGCGACGTCGCGGGATGGAATCCGATGGACCAAACCCACGCTGAACGTCAAATCTCACAAAGGATCCAAAGCGAACAACATTGTCCTGGGAGGGCTGGCTCCCAAGTTCTACTTGGACGGTTTCGCTGTCATCAAAGATCACCGCGACTCCGATCCCAACAGGCGGTACAAGATGCTGACTTACAACGGCAATCGCCGGTTCGCGTGCATGGTGTCTCCCGATGGCATCCGCTGGCAAGGGCCCACCAACGCGAAAAAACATGACACCGGGGATGTGGTGAGCATGTACTACGACACGCAATTGAGCCTGTACGTCGGCTTGCTCAAGAGGCGGGCCGTCGTCGACGGGACGAAGCGCCGTGCCCGCCTGCTGAGCTTCAGCGACGATTTCACCGAGTGGTCGCAGCCGGAATGGGCGTTGGTTCCCGACGGCGAGGATCCGGCTGATACTCACTTCTATTCGCACGTGGCGTTCATGTACGAAGGTCTTCGCGTTGGCTACGTCACGGTCCTTGACAAAGCAACCGAGTTGATTGATAGCCGTCTTTGTTACAGCCGTGACGGCAAGCAATGGCGGCGGTATCGTGAACGGAAGCCACTCCTGCCAACTGGTCGCGAAGGGGATTTCGACTCGGGCATGCTGCTCGCAGGCGCCAGCGGTCTCATTGAACGTGACGGCAGGATTTGGATCTACTATAGCGGATACAACACGGACCACGAAGGAAACCTTCGAGGCAAGGGACCAGCGGCGGGTCACATTGGCCTGGCTCATCTGCGCCAAGACGGCTTTGTCTCTGCCGAGGGTGGGCCACAAGGCGGCAGCGTTTTGACGAAACCCCTGGTTTGTTCGGGCTCCAGCCTGCGAATCAACGCACAGGCAAAGGAGGGTGAGATCCGCGCCGAAATGCTCGATACCAAAGGTAGACCGATCGCGGGCAGAGACCTGTCCGCATCGGAAGCGTTTGGCGGGGATGCACTTGATGTGCAACTGCGTTGGAAAGGCGGTAGCGACAGAAGTTGTGTCGGCATGCCGTTAAGAATCCGCTTCCACCTCAAGAACGCCAAACTCTATTCGTTTCGATTTGCGGCCGAGTGATAAACTTCTCCCCGATACTGTTGGTGGTACCAGTCATATACCACTGAGGCGACATACTGCGGCCCTTGAATAGCGGCGTTAGTCCTACTCTTCGAGCAGCCGTTCCTTAACGCAAAGAACTCAGCCGTGCTCCTGAACCAGTAACACCATCGGGCGGATGGCCACCCACTCAGGACGCGCGATCGAAATGATGGTATCCGGGTTTCGCCGCGTGCCTCGCTGCCCGAGGAGGGCGTGTCATGAGCGCGCAAGCGATCGACCTAAGCTGCGTCGGTCCGGCACACATCATCCAGTTCCGCGTCTGGCGTAACGCGCGGAGGTGGCCAGGCCACGGCTTGTTCGCTCTTAATCGACCAGGGCTCGGTGTTCCCCAAGCTTCAATGTGATGTTGTGCTCGGGTAATTCGAACCCCGGAAAGTCCATGTTCTTTGTCAATGTGACCGCGATTTCTTTGTTCGATGGATTGTTGGCCGAGACGTGCCAGTGGAAGGGCTGGATGGTCTTACGGTCCTTCATGAACGTCCCGCCTGAGATTTGTGTCACCTGGATGAACAGCTCTTGGGCCCCGTCACCCTCGGCGGTCACGGGGTGGCCAGCGATGTAGTCGTGCATCGGGGCGAGGTCGGGGGAAACCGGGAAATAGACCTGCCCGTGTGGGTCGATACCCAGCGGCCGGTAGCGATCTTCGCCTTTCCCGTAGTGGCCGGTCACGTACCCTTTCTTCAGGAACAGTCCTGCCGACCAGCGGGGATTGAAACCGCGTGCACGGACAGACAAAAAGAGCGCCGCCGAACTGACCGGATCAAGGCATGAGAATCTCGGGTTCTTTGGGCTGCAAGGCAACTTGCTTCGTGTCGATATCAAGCGGGCATCCCCGATTGGTCTCGAGTTTCTGGTCGGCGGCCATGTGGCTTGCCGCATCAGGACTCGTGACTACCTGCGATTCCGACTAGCGTTGGAAGACCGTTCGGTCACCAACGATTGTCTGGAGCACACGGATTTGCCTGATTTCTGTTGGTTCGATCGTGAGCGGATTGTCTGAGAGAACGACGAAATCGGCCAGCTTGCCGACTTCGATTGAGCCCTTGGTGTCTTCCTCGAAGTTCTGCCACGCGGCGTCGATTGTGATCGCTCGCAGAGCTTCAAGTGGAGTGATGCGCTGTTCGGGTCCCAACACTTTTCCGCTTCGCGTTAGGCGGTTGACGGAAGTCCACACAAGACGAAGCGGGCCGACTGGCGTGACCGGTGTATCGTCATGGATCGTAAACCGGATGCCGCGGCGGATCGCTGATCGCAGAGGGCTTATCCTTGCAGCTCGATCCGGGCCAAGAAATACATCCCGATGCCGATCGCCCCAGTAATAGACGTGGCCCACGAAAAACGAGGGCGTAATCCCGAGTTCGGCTATCTCGTCAAGTTGATCTTCGCGCACGACCTGGCAATGTTCGATTCGATGGCGGGCGTCCTTTCTTGGATAAGCTTCTTGGGCCTCGCGAAAGGCGTGTAGAATGTCGTCAATGGCCGCATCGCCATTGCCATGGATCGCGATCTGGTAACCGGCGCGATGCACGTGTGCGACCATTTGCGCGAGAGCATCGCGGCTCCGCCGCGGATAACCTCGGTATGAACGATCGCCCTTGAATGGAGTGTGATACGGCTTGGTGAAGTAACCCGTGTAGCCTTGATTCGAGCCGTCTTGCAGCATCTTGATCGCGCCGAATTTGATCCACTCATCCTTGAACGTTGGGATGAACCCATCGGTTCCTACCGCTACTGTGCTTGATGGTGAGCCTTTGGAGACGAAGGAGATGATGCGAAGCGGCAGGATCCCCCGATCGCGGGCCTCTTCGAGATCACGGATGCTTGTCTTATTTCCATGCGCAATGACGGAGGTGGTCACGCCATCTTCGACATAGTCTCGCACGGCCCAACGGATTGCCTCGATTCGCTGCTCGGTTGTACGGCCCGGAATGTGCCGACTGACAAGATACCCGCATTCCTCCAGCACACCGTCTAGCTCCCCGGTCGCCGGGTCCTTGCGGATCACCCCGCCGGTTGGCTGTCGTGTCTCTGGTGTAATACCTGCAATTCGAATCGCTGCGCTGTTGGCCACGCCGAGGTGCCCGGATGTGTGGACAATCCAGATAGGATGTTTCGTGGACGCTTTGTCCAGGTCGAAACGGGTTGGATGACGATCTTCCTTGAGCAGTGTGTCGTCATAGCCGCGTCCAACGACCCATTGCCCCTCAGGAGTCTCTTCTGCTTTCTTGGCTAGCGCTTCGATCAGGTTGGGGATCGTCTCAACTTTGCCAATTGGCGGGCTATTCAAGTCAACACGGTAAAGAGCTGTGGTACCCGATCCCGGGAAATGGTCGTGCGGCGCGTAGAAGCCTGGAAGCATCACCTTCCCGCCTAGATCTCGCACACGAGTGTTTGGAGTGGCCAACTTTCTGATTTGGGCATTACTCCCGACTGCGACAATCTTTCCCTGCGAAACGTCTACGGCCTCAGCCACACGATTCCCGTCGTCCATCGTGATTACAGTGCCATTCACGTAGGCTGTGTCGAGATCAAGTCCAGCCGAAGACGCAGTTGAACCGGCAACGGCCACGCCAAGAGTCACGATGAGAATATGGAGATTTTTCATTTTGTAATTCCAGAAGGCCTAATATCGTTCTATTGCCAGGGAGCGATCGTATCTCCTGAAACACGTGACCGCCAACAGCTAGAAATGGTCGTCCTGACCAGCCGCCCACCAAGCCAAGTCGCGGAGCAGCAGCACCCAAGATCGCCACTGCCAAAAAGGCGTCTGCGCATCGGTGGGGGCGCCGAAGCAGGTCATGCCGACGACGGCGACGCGGCCTTTGCCACACCGGCCGACGACCAGACCGGGTTTGCCGCCGACTGTGATGATGGTCTGTGCCTCGGGTCGGGCCCGCAGGTCGTGCATGTAGAAGCAGACCGGCGAGGAGTCGAACTCGGCGAACTGCGTAACCGGGTGAGTAACCGCCCGAACTAGCGGCGCGCTGCCAGGTAGGGTCACCAGCGGTGGGAGGCCGGCGCCACCAGTGACGGGCAAAACCTCTTCGAGGAGCGAACCCTTGAGACCGGCCCGGTCCAGAGCCTTGTGGCCGCCGAAGACGATCAGCCCGCCGCCGCGCCGAACGTACTCGGCCAGCATGTTCTTTCGGCGCAAAGTGAGCGCGGTGAGGTCGGCGCCACACAGGTAGATGACGTTGTTGTCGAACAGGTCGTGCGCCGTTTCGGGAAAGCCCAGGAAGACCTGGGAACGGCCTTTCCGGATGGGAACCATCTTCAGCTTCATGTTGTACCCGCTGAGATGGTGAGCATCCACGATGCGGTAGTAGTCGTACAGGGCGCCGGCGACAAGCAAACCGGTGAAGGGGTGGGCGTTGCGGCGGGGCTGGATATCGGCTGGAATAGCGCCTTCGCTGCCTGGGTAGAGTTCCAAGAGTTGCTTGTCCTCGAGCAGGGCGAGTGGGAATATCTTCACGATGTCCGCGGTAAAGGCTTGGTTGCCTTCCGTGTAGACCCGAAAGCCCCAATACCCGGCCGAACGTAGAACGAAATCGACGGGAAACTCCTGATAGGTGTCGGCCGTTAGGAAGTCCTTGGGAAAAAAGCGTTGTACAGCCCGCGCGCTGGCGAACTCGGAGAACACATCCACGGCACCGGCTTGTTTGTCACCGGTGTTCGTGGCCACCTTGCAGCGAATCAGGGCGCGATAGAGTCCGGGCGGCGCGTTGGTGAAATAGGGCGAATGGGCCATGATGCCCTTGCCTACATCCTCCGGACTGGAAATGACCGAGTCGTAAGTGGCCTGAGGGTCATTGACGATCGTGCTCCACTTGCCGCCCGCCCTGCGCTGGCTGGAGAGCTGGTAGGCCTGGGCACGGGAGGTGTTGAGCCCTCCTTCGACGATGCGTGGGACCTTGCCAAGTGCCCACTGGGGTGTGGGCGGTGGGTTGTACTGGCGGATCTGGCAGCCGTCTAGCCAAAGAGCGGAGGGAATATTCTTGCCGATCTGCTGCTGAGAGTGATTGTTCAGTTTGGCGGTCAGGACCAACTGTGCGGCCCCGGGGGAAGCCAGGAAAAAGCGATCGCCCAGGTCCCAGGCCACGGGATGGTAGGGAAAGCTGATCCCGGTCGAGGAGCTGATCTGTTTACCAGCAGCGTCGTTCCAGGTGATTGACACATACGAATCCACGCCGCTGTACTTGCCGCGTTCGCCGAAACCCTCGGAGCGGTATCCGACGGAAACCAGGTACCACTTGCCGCCCTCGACCGGGACCGGTTTCGACTGGACCGAGGCCGTGCCACTGTCGGGAACCTCGGCTCTAAGGGCCGTCTCGCCGACCAGGAAGACCTGCTGGTCCAGACTGAACTTGGCGGTGCCGTCGGGAGTCGCCGTGAGGGTCCAATCCAACGGCAGGCCCTGGTCGTTGGCGATCTCGAAGTCTGGGTTGGTCAAGAGATTGGACCCGACCCACTCCAGTCCGTCGGACAGGCAGGGCGTGGTGCACAGCACCAGCGCGAGTGAAGCCAGACCAAGAATCGCTGCCGAAACAAAACCGTCGTTTAACCGCTGGGCCAACGGCCCGCGCGGACGCGCCCAGCCCGTTGGGCTTGGGGTTAACCAACGCAGCCTTGCTTTGCTCGGCCGCAGCCAAAATGCGCGCAAGAAAACAACAATTTGCGAAGTAGTAGAACGAAGAACGCCTGCAACCGCAATTGCCATTTCCATTCTGGCGACGATCCCAAATACACGCCGCGGGCGGGTTATCATCTTCATGGCTCCTCGAACTGAAACACGACCATCTTCCAGAAGAGTACGCTGGGCACGGTGACGGCCATGCGGCCGTCGCCCGCGTCAACGAGATCGAGCTTCACGACTTGGACCTCGTTCAGGCCTGTCAACTCGAACGGCTCGCTCATCAGCAGGTAGGCGGCCGTGGGCTTCTGTCCTTCGGAGGGCGAGCAGATCACGGTGATGTTCTGCACTGGGGGATTGATCTCCGAGCGGGGATTCTCCATGACCTCGGCGACCTTGGGCGGGTTGACGAGATTCACCTGCAGGAATTTGCGGCCGTCGCTCGCGCGAGTCCAGAAGCACATGTCGCGCCACCACAGCGGGGCGGCTGATTTGACGTCCACCTCACCTTTGAACTCAGCGATCCAGTCGCGGTTCGTGTTGTGCAGATACTCGCTGAATCGCGTGGTAAAAGCACCGTAGTCGCCGATCGGCAGACGCGAGTTGTAGTACCAGCCGCCGTAGTCCCGGCCGCCGCAAATGATGCGGAAGATGGCCGAGTAGATGAGGTCGATGGGGTACTCCATGCTCCCGCGATTGAAATCATAGGGATTGTAAACGCCGCCGAGCTTGTTGACCTGATCCCCCCACGACATCATACGGCGCACGTAGGCCTTCCAGATGTGATAAGGCGAACTTTTCTCCTGGTAGGTGCAGGGCAATTCGTCGAGCATCCACGCCCCGCCCTCGCAGCGCTCGCGGAAGGTCTCCATCATGTCCTTGACCTCTTCAGGCGCGGCGTAGTTGTAGCCGAACGTGAAGTCGGGAAGTTCCTTGCGCACCAGCGCCTTGATGCGCCTGACAGACGCGGCGCTGATACGGTCGGCCTCGGGGTAGGTGGCAGCGATTTCCTTGCCGTCAAAGCCGCGTTCGCCAGGGTAGACCTCCAGGTAGCGGACATCCAGGCGAACACCGGCAAAGCCCATGACCTTGCCGCAGTTGATGAACTGCCGGGCCACATACTCCTGCACGGCGGGCAGGGAGTGGTTCAAGCACGCCTGGAAGAAGATGTGGTTGTAGGTCTTGGGGTCGAAGTCAGCATCGTCTTTGCGGCGGTAAAGCTCGCGGCCGTCCATCTCGTAGCCGCCGATTTCACCGTTTGCGTCGTACAGGAACCACTCCGGGTGCTGCTGAAAGAGCTTGTAGCCCGATTCGGCCCAGCAGGTCCCGTTGACGTACGAGACTGGCCACATGCCGACAGACTTGAGCATCCGGTTCTGCTGGATGATGGTTTGCCGGCTGCGAAAGGTCAGACATCCCTCGCCGCCGGGGAAGAGGTCCTCGGCGGGAGCCAAGTCGGAGATGTCGCCCGGAGCCCATGAGAAGAACTCGAAATAGAAGCGTCGCATCTTCTTCCAGTATTGCACGCCGCGCCAGGAATCGTGGCCAGAAGCGGGGGCGACGTAGAAACTGCCGCGGCCGCTGCGGCCGGCCCAGAAGGAACGGTCACCGCTCGCGCCGCCAGCGACCCACAGCGGGAGCTTGGAGACCGCGAAAAAGTCTCGCCCACTGGCGACCGCCCTGCCGCCCACCAGCAGCCTCACACGGATCTCGCGCCCGTACTCCTCGGCGCCGAGCGAGTAGGAGCAGGTCACCTTCTTTTCTTCCCCGGCGGCGAGGGTGACGTTCTCCCGGAAGACTTCCCGGCGCGTATCCGCGGCGCGAACCTCTTCGCCCACCAGCGTCCCCTCGATCGCTGCGGCGGTGGGATTGACCAGCGAGGTGACCACAGTCACCTCATCGAGAGGCCGGTAGCGAATCTTCGCAGGCGAAACTCCCAGGATGCGCGGAGCGTCGAAAACCGGGGCCGCGATCTCGGTCTTGTCCAAATACATGACCGGCGTAACGTCCTCGGGAGGCGCGTCCCATTGGAGGATGACTTCCGGACCGTAGGTGTCGGCGGTCCAAGGCACGTCCAGGGTCAGGGTGATCGGCGTGTAGCCCTGCGTCTGCAGGTTTGCGCCGTAGACGCGGGTTTGACGGTGAAAGGCCCATTCGCCGGTCTCTTTGTCGTGGGCGACCAGGGTCAGCATGAATCCCGGCGTAAGTGGTGGCAGGTTCTCTGCACGGAGCCAGAAGGTGAACAGGACCTGCCCGCGCATCTCCATCCGGGGCGCGCTATAGACCATATTCCAGCCTTTGGCGCGGGCGTCGTACGGAATGCGCACGGTCATGCCGTCCGAAGCCGCGGCGTCCTCCGCAACGGCGGTGCCAAACCGCATGCCGCTCGGCCTTGCAGACTTCTCTGCCTCCTCGGACCAGACCACCTGGGACGCAGCGGCAACGGAGCCGAAGGCTGCAGCCCACAGCAGCAGACTGACGTTGATGAACACGGCCTGGAGATGTCGCATGCCAACAACCTCCCACTTGTGAAATGGTTGGCTCGGAAGCAAGCAGTGTACAGGCAGATTCCCTGGCAATCCAGCGACACCTTCAGCCCCACGACACGTCACGCCGTCCACCAGTCCTTCTTGTTAGTCCGTAGATGTCGTCGGCGAACGCACCACGATCACGCGTTCGACGCAAATCGCGTTCTTTTGCCCCGGCTTGCCGTGCGGGAAGCCGGGGCCTTCGAACTTGATACATGCCCAGACCTGGAACTTTTCGTCCGGTCGCGACGCATCGCCGGCCGATTCGATGGGGAACTGGATAATCCAGCTCCAGAAGAAATAGACGTAGGTAGATGGCGGAACAGCGACCGGCGCTAGCTTGTACCAGTGGTAGCCCGGTCCGGGGACGTCCTCCGGCCGAATCGTGGCCGACTCGAGGAACTGCTTGCCCGTCGGGGCGTAAGCGCCCCAGCCCATCGGCAGCTTGTACTTCTCCATCTCCTCGTCGGAAAGCTCCAACCGGTTCGTGATGCCTGATTCCGCTTCCGTGTCCGGTATGCGTTTGGCTTGGTCTTTCCAGTTCGAGGACTGCTCGGCCGTGAAATCGAACACGTCCTTGGGCGGCAGGTTGCGGAACCGCTCCGCCACTGGAACCACGGCCGGACGCGCCAACAGCGGCGTCAATTCCGCTTCGGCCTTCGCACGCTCAGCCGCACGTTGCGACGCCGGGAATCGCAGGTCGATCTGCGCCAGCCATGTTTCGCGGCAGCGGGCCGCAATCGCCGCGCGGCCCAAGGGAATCTGTTCCGGTTGCCCGTCGGACGCCGTCCACTGGCGCATCAGCTTGGGCCAGAGGACCAGACAGGCGCGATCCACCGGCAGCCGTGCGTGGCGCACTCGGCGCAGCGGTACCGGGTCGGCGCAGACAGCCGCCTCGGCTTTGTCGAACGTGGCCTGGGCGCGCCGGAGGAATTCCAGCGTCAGGTAGGTGTACTGCGACAACGGCGGGAACCAGTTCACGGTCGCGTTGGCCGACTCGGCGGTCGCCTGCAAATCCGCCAGATAGCGGCGCACGATTGGGCCGGCCGGGCCGTAGAACCCGTCCGTGAAGTCCACCAACAAGGCCGCTTCATCGCGGTACGGGTCCTCCAACAGTTTGATCATCATCCAGATCTTCAGGTCGCGCAGGTCGCCCAGAACCGCGTATTCGTGCTCGGTGAATACGCCCTCGACGTTATGCTCGGCAAAGTAGCGGTAGTCGGGCGCGTAGGTGTGGACGGTGGGCAACGGCAGGCCGGGGTGCGGCCTATAGGTGACAGCGTAATCCCAAATCCGCAACTGCTTGGTTATCCGGCCCCAGGTGGCCAATCGCTCGGCAAACTTGCGATTGTCAGCATGCGTAATGGGACGCAGCAGATTGGCGTTCGTGTCGCACAGCCGCGGCAGCACGTTGTCCCGCGGCCGTAGCGTTTTCGGCGGGTCCTCGGTCATCTGATAGGCCAACGTGTTGATCCGGATTTCCGGGTACTTGTCGCGCACCGCGTCGGCTACGTGATTCAGAAAGTCCATCAGCGGTCCCGACTCCGATCCTTCCCGTTTGGCGATGGCCTGGCACGCTTCGCACTTACACATCCCGCCCCAGTCGTTCTGAGAAATATCGAAATCCAGCGGGGCAGCGCGTCCGGCCTTCTGGGCTGCGGCGCGCGACTGCTCGAGGTAGCCCTGGAGCTTCTCCACCACGGCAGCCCGCAGGTCCGGGTTGGTCAGGCAGAGCTGCGCCCGCTCGGCAGTCCGCTTGCCGCCGACCAGTGAAAACCACTCGGGGTGCTTATCGAAGTACTCCTTGGGCGGAATGTAGAAATTGAAGGTATGCACGCCGTTGGGCGGTCCGTAATAGACTCCGCCGCCCAGGGTCACATCCAGCGCCCCAAAGCCCTGGCCATTGAGCCGATTGCGGGCGGCGAACCGGCCGCCGTCGTGGGCATACAAGAGATAGATGTCGCGGTAGCGGAATCGCGGCTCGCCTTGACGGTCCAAGGACGGTACCTCCAGAGTTGGTCGCTGGGGCACGTGCTCCTCAAAAGCGTTCCACCAACGCACGCCGATCTGATCTTCAAGAAAGCGGTAGACCGCATACAGAGTCCCGCGCGGACGCCCACCCACGAGCACCAGGTCCGCTCCGACGTTTCGCAGCGCCCAGCGTTCCGGACCCCAAGTGCTCGCGTCCAACCCCTGTTTGCGGGCAAAGGCCGTGGGCCCAACGTACAGGCACGGTCCCGGGGGGGGGGGCCCCCCCCCGCCCCCCGGGGACATGCCCCCCGCCACGTTTGCCGGG
>CAZURK010000003.1:0-39838 GCA_964623055.1 uncultured Pirellulaceae bacterium | reverse complement strand
CCTGTGGGGGCGCCCCCGGGCGGGGCCCCCCCCCCCCCGCCCCCCCCCGGGCGGGGCCCCCCCCCCCCCCACGACGGTGAACTTCCCACCGGCAACTTTGCCGAGGTAACTCGCCAATTCCTTAGCTGCCGTGCGTTCGGCGGGAATCGCGCCCTCGGCCAACACGATGGTCATCTGCGGCTTACCGTCAGTCGCCAGCGTCGCCGCCGACAATGCCGACGTCCCGGCAAAATAGACGGCCACCGTGATCATGGCATGTCGAGTCAGTGTCGTGGCCACGACAATCTCCTTAGATCGGCGTATCAATTACTATCACATATCGACTGTGGGGCACGTTTCCAACGTGCCGTATGGGGCGGAAGCCAACCCTAAAAACCGCATTTGATACTTGTTCTTGTTGTGTCTCTTGCGATCTGTAGCCTGTAACCCCCGAGAGCACGGTTTTCAAAACTGTAACCTTTCGGAGAGCTGCCTTGAAAGGCCCGAGGATCGGACCGCCAGCGTCCGCGAGCCGAAACGAAATCGTCGGCGTCTGGGGTTGGAGTTAGTTTTGGTCAAGGTTGGTCTTTGGGGTCGTTGTTGGGGCGATTTCCTCTTCCCAGATTATCTTACAATTCGGGAGGGCCTTCCGAAGCTCCTCGATACCTTCCTCCGTGACGTGTGTAGCGGTGAGGTTCAGGTATTTGAGTTCCGTCAGTCCCCTGAGATGCACAAGCCCGCCATCCCTAACCTCCGTGCCGGAAAGCACCAGCCAATCGAGTCCTGTCAGTCCCTTGAGATGTTTCAGCCTAGCATCCGTGATTTGCCTGCCAGAAATACTCAGCCATTCGAGTCTTGGCAGCCCCTTGAGATGCTCCAAGACCACATCCCCAGCGTTTGTACCATAAGCATAGACGCCAGTGGCTTCCGAAAAGAAATCGTCCCCAATTAGTTCCCTCAGCCATGCAGGGGCAGGCGGTTCTCTCCACGTTTCTACAACTCCATCCTCGGTGCGCTGGTAATCATAGCCAACCCATCCCCCCACTTCCCTAATCGCCTCCACCGCCTTTCGCTGTCGTTCAGCTTGTCGCATCTTCAAGGCAAACCACCCGAGCGGCAAGCTCAACAACACGACCACGATCAGCAGCGTCCGAAGGCTGAATCGAAATCGTCGGCGTCTGGGGGTGGACGCGGGCATGGCAGCAATCCCATCGACCAAAGCGGACGATACCAGCATACCATCCTTCGTCCCTCGGAAGAACGAAAGATCGGAGAGAAAGCACCCGTCGCAGGCTCGGCGTGCATTGGCCCAGCTTCGGCTAGCGTTCGATTGCACGCGTACCCACGCTTAGTTCGGCGAACTAGCTCGTCGCCAAGATTGAGCCCAACCGTTGGCCTCGATGACAACCGCTTGATCGTTGATCGCAACCTCGATCGGCACGTCATGAAAGCTCTCCATGACCCAACTACCATCGTCGAATAGGTATAGTGCCGTGCGAGCCGGTCCTTCAAAGCGGACATCGAATGGCCAAAGCATCGCCGTCCGGAGCGCGTCTATACGTTCGGCGGGAAGAGTCCAGACCGTCTTGGGATCTCCGTTGACGGGCAACACATGGGCGTTCTGCCGATCGAGGTTCACGCGCCCGTTTAGACGTTGGGCCAAGCCGTCGGTGATCAGCGCCGGTCGGCCGTTCCGCAAATAGGCATCAAGTTGCCGAACGAATGTCGGATCGTGCAAAGCGTGGATGGAGAAAAACGCAGCGGGAGCGTCGGCAGGAAACTGCGAGCAAGTGACGAAGGGGATTCCGAGCATGCCAACGTGCTCGAACACGCGTCGTTCCTTGTCGCCGGAGCTGTTGGGCGGCTTGTACATCGCCATGCCGACCAGCGACCGGCAGCTCGCGTTAGCGGCCAGATCGAGCAACCCCGGCAGCGCGGCTCGGAGCGCGGCCGCATCGTCGGGGCCTGTGTCGCGCGATCGCAGGTATCCGGCGTTGAACAGCATGGATTCGCGCGCTCCGCCGAGAATCGTCTGGCGAGCCTGGCTCAAGTACGTCGCCGGCGTCGTGCCCAGTGTGTCGTACCATCCACCGCCGCACTTGTCATCGCCGATCCCCTCCAGCCACGACTGAAGGAAATACGCCGTCGATCGCCCCCGGCCGCCCCACCGCTCGTTGTGCTCGTCACGAATCTCGGTGCCGACCCAAATGATGTCGAAATCGCCGGTCTGTCGTATCACGTCGTAACCACGCTCTTGGAAGTTGTCGTACCAGTGCGGGTATTTGATGATGACCTTCACATCAGGATTGACTTGCCGGGCCGCCTCCAAGACCAGCTTCTGCGATACGCAGGCCATCAGCTCGCAGCGATAGTCCGACCACTCCCCGCCGTCCACGGGCCAGACGCGATCATCGACGCTCACCTTTTTCGCCTCACGCGCTTCGCGACACTCTTTGCAGGAACAATCGGTGAACCAGAAATCGTCGATCATGATCTCGTCGAACAGCTTCGCGGTGAACTCGAATATCTCACGGGTCTGTTTTTGCGTTGCGGCGTTGCTGTAGCAGGAGATTAGCTTCCAGCCTGTAGAGATCTTGCCGATCTGCGTGGTGGTCACGCAGCCGGAGACTATGAATTCCGCTTGGCGGAAACGGTCTCGCGCGTGAGCGATCGTTTTGGGCGCGACCTGGTGTCGACTACGAAATGTCTCCAGGTAGACCTTCGTAATTCCCATCGCCTTGCACCAGTCGATCGCCTCGTCGATCAGCCCATCGGTCGCCAAGTCTTCGGTGACCTGCCGGGCGGTGAACAAGGTCGAAAAGCGGTGGATGTCAGCCTTCTCACGAGCCAACTCCCAGCGACCGGGCGGCGAGGCGGCGGACGCAACGGCAGTAGCGAGTGCGGCCAACAGGAGCGTGACGAGTCTCGGCTTGGAACGGGTCATGGCGTGATCTCGCTTCGAAGGGCCCTCTGGCAAAGATTACAAATCGGTGCACGGCACTCGGCGTTCGTCAAACGGTCGATGTGCATTAGATTAGGCAAGGTACCGTCTATCGAGACGATTCCGGATATCATTCTGCCACTATCCGCGGGGCACATGAACCTGTTCCGACCATTTTTCGCCTGAAAGCGGGACTGCAGCGGACAATTGAAACCGGGCGCGGTATACAATGCATGACTCGCATTCTCGGAGCCGTTCGCCATGCGCTACCTTATTATCATTAGCCTCTTCACCATCTCTCCACTCACCGTCGCCGACGATATCGAGCCGCTGCCCGGCACGGAGACTCTGACTTGGCCCGAGGCCGACGGTGACCTTGCGGATCGCTTCATGAACGGCGCCCACGCCTTTGTAGAACGCAAGATCGCCGAATCGAAAAGCAAACGTGCCCGGTACTGGCGCTACGACTTCTCATCTACCGAGGCGTACGAGAAATCCATTGCTCCCAATCGCGAGAGGTTCAAGAGGATCATCGGCGTTGTCGACAATGAACGCGCAGCTCGAATCACGCTGGAACGTTTCGGCGACGATCAGAATCCAGCCCTGGTTGCCGAAACCGAAGAGTTTCAGATTCACCAGGTCCGCTGGCCCGCTCTCAACGGCGTCTTCGGTGAGGGATTGCTCGTTACGCCAAAGCGGAAGTCGGATGGCTACACGATCTTTGTCCCGGACGCTGATCAGACTCCCGAACAACTCATCGGGCTCGCTGCGGGTGATCCTAACCCCCAGTCACGGCTCCGCCATGCTTCCCGTGGTGGCCGGACCATCATCATCCCCACACTGATCAACCGCAAAATCTACCTCGGGCCCGACGGCAATGACGCCCGTCTCAAGCGTTCCGAGCAAACCCATCGCGAATGGATCTACCGCCAAGCCTTTCACATGGGGCGTCATATTATCGGATATGAAGTCCAGAAGGTCCTCGCCGCTGTGGACTGGATTGAAGAGAACTCGCCGAAAGCAACCGTCCGTGTCGGGGGAACCGGCGAAGGTGCCCTCATTGCTCTCTATGCCGGCGCCAGCGATCCGCGGATCGAAGCGGTGGAGCTGCACGGCTATTTTGGCTCCCGAGAAGGTATCTGGGCCGAACCCATCTACCGCAACCTTTACGGTCTATTGCGCGAGTTTGGGGACGCCGAAATCGCGAGTCTCATCTCTCCCCGTCCCCTGCTGATCACACCCGCAAACAACCCGGCCATTGAGAATCAGAAGGGCAGTGTTCCCCCCTTTGATCTCCAACAGGCCCAGACGGAAAACGGTCGCATTCCGCAGGCGGCCAGAAACAGCACGCAGATTGTCGTCGACCGGGAGGAAGCTGCTCCAACACCGGTATCCCTCATCGCAGACCGCCGGCAATCTTTCGACCCGGTCGCCCGCCACGCGCGCCAGTTCCGCCAACTCGAGATCCACGTTCAATCGCTCGTCCGCAAATCGGACACCGTGCGGGAGGAGTTCTTTCTCTACCAGGCCGAACCCAGACTCCGTCCCGGACGATGGTCCACAAACAAAGAGCATCCTACGCTCGACCCCGCCCAGTTCGTGGAAGCCAGCAACGACTTCCGTCGCCGCTTCCACGAAGAGGCGATCGGCAGGTTCGACGAACCGCTGCTGCCACCCAATGCCCGCAGTCGCAGGATTCTCGAAACGGAAACATGGACCGCCTACGACGTGGTCCTCGACGTATATCCCGAGCTGTTTGCCTGGGGCGTTCTGGTTCTTCCCAAAGACATCAAGCCGGGTGAGCGCCGGCCGGTCGTCGTCTGTCAGCACGGTCGCGGCGGCCTTCCCCGAGATACCATCGACGGTCACAAGACCGCCTACAACGACTTCGCTGCCCGCCTCGCCGAACGTGGCTTCATCACCTTCGCGCCCCACAATCTGTACCGCGGCGAAGACCGCTACCGCTGGCTCGATCGCAAAGCCAACTCCCTCGGTTGCACGCTCTTCTCATTCATCACGGCTTCCCATCGCCAGATCCTCAACTGGCTCAAGACGCAACCCAACGTCGATCCAGAGCGCATTGCCTTCTACGGCCTCAGCTACGGTGGCGAGACGGCCGTGCGCGTTCCTTCGATCCTCGAGGACTACTGCCTGTCCATCTGTTCCGGCGATTTCAACCAATGGACCCGCAAAGTCGCGGCCACGGATTTCCCCAACGGCTTCATGAAAACCATCGAATGGGAGATGCCCTATTGGAATCTGGGGCACACCTTCGACTACGCCGAAATGACCTACCTCATCTTCCCCCGCCCCTTCATGGTCGAACGCGGCCACCACGACCGCGTCTCCGTCGACCACTGGGTCGCCCACGAGTATGCCAAAGTCCGCTGGCTGTACGCCCAGTTCGGCATGACGGACAGAACCGAAATCGAGTGCTTTCAGGGCGGTCATGCCATCAACGGCCGGGCCACCTTCGCCTTCCTCCACAAACACCTCGACTGGCCCGAGCCAAACTGATTGGACAGTGCCACCTTGGAGCCGTTGCGTGAAAGCTGGAACAGGCCCTGACATGAAGGCAAGTGAGAAACTCAAGAACGACTGGAGGGTCGTGATGCGTTGTGAGTGACTACCAATTGCCCGAAGGTTCAGGTCTTTCGGGCGGAGTTCCTAACGACGCGTGGCTCGCCGTTGTCACTCCGCCGGGTTGCCCCAAGCGTCTACGGGCTGTTCGATTGTCAATTTGCCTTCCAAAGTCGCGGCCAGATTCTCAAGGTCATAGGTAAGCAAAGCGCCGTGAACGGCATTGATCAGTTGGTCGTGCGTGCGTTTCAGCTCGATCGCGTTTGACCATGAGATCAGCGAATGCGTCAGTTTCACCGAGTCAAATAGACCGGGTTCGAGAGCCGCGGCGTGCAGCGCCGGAACGCCGACATTGCCCACTGCGTTCAAAGAAATGGATTTGGTCCGTGCTGTTGCTTGGTTTTCGGCAAGCCACCTAGCGCAGATGAGGATATCCTCCGTTCGCATGCCGACGTATGAGAGACCGAGCACATACGCGGAGAATACCTCCAGTTTCTCACCTACTCCGCGCAAGTCCACGGCCAGCACGACGCGGCCGTCCTTCACCAGTTCGCCAATTGGCCCGCCCGCGAACGCATCTGCTGTCGCGCCCTTCTCGTGAATGTACAGCACGGCTCCTCGCGACTCGGCATCCTTCGGCGAGAACATCCGTGCGTGCAGGCAGATGTTGTCTTCCGTTTGAAAAACCATGTCAGTGAACCGGTAGGCCTGTCGCTGGGCAACTTCGGACTTCTGTATCTCTGGCTTTGGCAAATCTTCGAGCTTGCGTATTCCCGCCGTTTTGCGCACCTGATTTATCAGGTCGGCACGGTCAAGCTCTGCCCATCGCCTTTGGCGCCGTTTCGCCAGTTTGCCTTCGTAATCTTGATTCAAGTCGTAGACTGATCTCGCGCCATCCAACAGCATCACCTGACCGTTGGGTGTGCATTGGATTTCTCTATCGCGCAGCACCTGGATGGCTGGTTCTGCAATCGGTTCGTCCACATCGAGCAGCCATCTTTTCATCCATTCCGTGGCGCCTTCGCGCAACGCCTGGTGGTAATGGTGCCGATCGTCGTGCTCGATCAAATCAATGCGCTCAGCGAAACCCATTCGACCATAAAGCCGTTTCGCCCTGCGGAATGACGCCCACGTGCGGTTGATATCGGCGCAATTGTCTTTGGTCGTGGCGCAGATCAGAATGGGCGTCGGCGCGCGCATCATCAGAAGATCAGCATGCCCCATGCCGAAGGCGAGCTGGCCGAACACATGGTATTCGGCGTCCGCAGTGCGCCGGCCGTGGGGCGCGGCGTCGAGCATGCGTTCGAAGTAGTCAGTAACAAAACAGCTAGGCGACGAGGCGGCGATGCGATCGTCCAGCGCTGCCAAGTACGCGGTTTGCGTGCCGCCACCGCTGTTGCCCATGCAACCAAGGCGTTTCGGGTTGATCTCTGGACGCGACTGCAGATAGTCGATGCCGCGCATGCAGTCCCAGACCTCGAATCGCGCGGTGTTTCGGCCCAGCAAGATGCTGCCTATCCCGACCATCGTGTGGCCCCGGCCGGTGTGTATGGCATTGCCATTCTTGTCCAACAGTGCCTTGCCGTTATTATCCACCAATTGAATCCGCTCCCCTTGGTCGATCGGATCAACAATCAGGGCTGCTATGCCGTTCAGCGCCAATAGAGCGCATGCCTGCTGGTAGGCGATCGACGCCTTGCCGTTACGCGTGTGGCCGCACGGAACAAGAACGCCTGGGTAAGGTGGTTTGTGTTTCTCGGCGTCTGGCAGAAATAGCGCAGCCGTGACGAAGTGTTTCGGCTGGCTCTCGAAGATGATCTTCTCGACACGATAGTCGTCGCGATGAACCACGCCCGTGACCCGTGGATTCAACGGCGTGCGATTCGGCAAGCCGCCGATCCGCGCCAGAAAAATCTCGCGAAGACGCTTCTGATACTCGGCGATCTGCTTCGGCGTTTTGCGGGCTTCGTATTCGCGTTTCCAGTGCTCATAGGCTTGCTGTGTCCGATGCCGAAGGTAATTCTCCATCATGCGGCTGTCCGGAGCGCGGCCAACCGCTCTACGCGGTTCGCCGCTGCTCGGCGGCGCGATGATCGCCGCAAGCAATATGCACGCCAGCGTCAGCAGTATTTCTTTGCGCATTCGTTGATCGATTCTCTAAATAGGGAGCGGCTCGTTCGGCTTCGCTCGCTTCTTACTCGACGCTCCTGCCTTCACTCGGCGTCGGGTACCTTCCGACCAAGACTACCATTGCGTGGCCGGACAGACAACGATCGTCTTCTGAAAAGGATGCAACCGGCTTCAGCCAATGAGGCACGGCTTGGTGCGAGACCGCAAGATTCCTGTTAGACTTGCTGCTGGAGCCACGGTTTTGGGGAAGACTCTTGATCCGTGAGGAGCTGTGATGCCAAGCCTATACTTGTTCACGTTGTTTCTGTCGTCATGTATCTACGGGCAGAACGAACCCATCCTGAAGAACGCCGGTTTCGAAACGGCCGCGGAGGCACGTGTCGGTGCAGATGGGCTTTTGCATGGTTGGAAGCTGACTCAGCCGCCTCGGATTCCCACAGCGTGGTCGCTCAATACGGCCTACCCCGGTGAACTTGCCGTGTGCCGATCGGAGCTGCAGGGGCCGGGAGCTCACGCCGGGCAGCAATTTGTCCGCATCACCGCGGATAGCCGCACCGCGCATCTCTACCAGATGTGCCAAGGACTGGAATCGGGAGAGTGGTATCTGGTTTCCGCGTGGGTGCGCGGTGGAGCTGTTTCCCTCATGTTCTATGAGTATTTTCAGTCCGGAAAGATCAAAGCCCAGACCGTGGCGCAGTCGACGTCCGCCGGCCAAGACTGGAAGCTGGTCGAGGGCTTCTACCGTCCGTCAGCCGATGGTTATCTCCGCTCTGCCCTAGCCCTCTGCGTGCCTCCCAAACAGAGCGCCGACGTGGATGACGTGTCGATCGAGCCGATCGTTCTGCCCGACGTGCCCGACGGTGCCGGCGATATCACACTTGAGACCGACACGATACGACTGAAGATCTCGTCCCAGGGAATCCTTCGGGAGTTTCGCTGCAAAGCATCGGGTAAGGACTATGCCGTCGATGGAACGCCCTTTCCCGTCTTGCATCTGACTCGCCGCGGCGTTCCCACGCCGGTACACAGCCTGACCCGCGAGGGGAATCTGCTTCGAGCCCGTTTCCTGGATGCCGATTTGCGAGCGTCGCTTCGCGTCACCTTGCGCAAGCGACACGTGTTGTTGGAAGTCGTGGACGTCCAGCCCGGCGACGTGGAGCAACTCACTTTGGAGTTCCCCATCCAGCGACTGACGACGGTCGGCGGTGCTTTCAACGCCACCTATGACGACCGGTTCGGCGTCTGCCTGCTGGGGACCACGGCGAACGTGTGCCAGCAACTCGCGCGGCACGGCAGCGACGTAGTTGGTCTCGGCGCGCGCTGCACGCGGAAGCACGAAATGATCGGTGCAAGGTTTGCTTTGGTGGCGGCGTCGCGAGAGCAATTCAAACCGGCGATTATGGAGGCCGAACGCGAAAACGGCTTGCCCTGCCCCATGCTCGACGGACAGTGGGCGCGGGACTCACAGTCGGTCCGCCGGTCGTACTTGTTCGTCGTTGACGCCAAGGAGACCAACATCGACAAAATCATCGAGTACGCCAAGATCGGCCACTTTGGGATGATCATCATGCTGAAGAGCAACTGGCTGGCCAATCACGGGCACTACCACGTAAATACCGCCAACTTCCCGGACGGTGTTGCCAGCTTGAAACGGACGGTCGCCAAGATTCATGCCGCGGGAATGGGAGCCGGTGTCCATGTGTTCGGACCTTCCATCTCGCCCAACGATCCGTACGTCACACCGAAACCCGACGACCGCCTGGCCTTCGAGCCCTGCCCGCCGCTGACCGAGGATGTGGACGAGCGGTCGACGACGCTCGTGTTGGCCGGCGAGCCCAACCTCCCTCCGAAAACGCCCCGCAGCCTCGCTTTCCCCGGCTACTATATACGCATCGGAGACGAGATCATCCGCTACCGGGACATCGAGCTCGGTCCGACGCCGAAGTTCGTCGGTTGCCAGCGAGGCGCACTGGGTACAAAGGCCTCCCGCCACACCGCCGGGGACGACGTGAAAGGTCTGATCACCATGTGGGGATACTTTCTGATCGACCCGGACAGCACGCTGGCCGACGAACTCACCAGCAACTTCGCCTCGATCTTCAACGAGTGCGACTTTGACATGGTCTATTTCGACGCCAGCGACGGCATCAACAACGCCTATATGGACCGCTGGTACTATCTGAACAAGATGCACCTTGGCTACTATCGCAAGTTCAAGAAAGACGTGCTTTACCAGACCAGCAACGGTACGGGCACGAACATCGCGTGGCATATCGTGCCCCGCAGTGCGTCGGCCGACGGTCGCGGCGATCTCAAGAAGTACCTGGACGAACGGTTGCCGATCATGCTGGGCATGGCGGCCAATTTCACTTGCCGCGATGTAGGCTGGTACTACATGTTCAACGACGTTCGCCCCGATCAGATCGAATATGTCTGTGCGAAGACGATCGGAATCGAGGGCTCGATTTCCATCGAAACCTCTTTATCGACTATGGAGCGGCATCCTCGGGCGCGGCAGATGATCGAGATGGTCGGGCGATACGAACAGTGCCGGCTGGCCGACCATTTCCCCGAGAGTGTCAAAGAGCAACTCCGCGAGCCGGGCAAGGACTTCAGACTTTTCCGCGAGGACTCCGGCTGGAAGCTCTGCCGTGCCGTCTACGAAGAGCCTCGATACGTGGAATCACTCGATGGCAAGCAGAATGTATGGACGATCAAGAACGACCTATCGGTCCCGTGTCCCTTGGGTGTCGAGATCGCCTGCGGATTCCGCAACGTGCCCACCGCCGATTACGACCAACCCGGAACCGTAACACTTGAGAACTTTCACGACGCGGAACCGTACCGGTGGGATGATGGGAATCGCGCCGAGCGGTTCTTCCAAGGTTCCGATGTGACGATCGAGAATGCCGGTGCGGCAAGGGAAGGAGTCGATGTCCGTTTCACCGTGTCGAACGAAACGACACGCGTCGGTGATCACTGTGCGGTGCTTGCCGCCGCGAACAATGGGCCACGCGGCGGCTGGTGTGCCGTGGGACGTAGGCTGGATGGACCGCTGGACCTGAGCGGTCATCAGGCGATGGGACTCTGGGTGGACGGCGACGGAAAAGGAGAGACTCTGCGCATGCAATTGCGCGACGCGGCGGGCCGTGTCGCGACCTGGAACGTGCTGATCAGCTTCAAAGGCTGGCGTCTATGCGTCTTCCGTATGTCCGAGGCGGCCGGCGTCGACTGGTCGAAGACCGATCACCTGCTGATTTCGCTCCAGGGTATGGCAGCCAATATCGGTGTCCGGGTGCGTCTCGACGACTTGCGAGCGCTTCCCGAAATACACCCCGCGCCGGTCCTGGAGCTGCCCGCTCTGGAAGTCAACGGCAAGACGGTCGAGTTCCCTATTCGGTTAGAATCCGGGCAGGCGTTAGCCAGCGAAGGGCCAGCCGGTCCGCGTTTCTTCCCCGGCGGTATGCAACCAAGTCAGCCCATCGACGTTTCAACCGCCCCGATGATGTTGCCGCCGGGCGAAAACCGTGTCATCTTCACCGCCGACACGGACAGCGGATATCCAGGCGACGTCAACGTACTCTTGTACCGTCTCGGGCCATTGACGATGGAGCGAGACGAGAGGTAAGCTTCGTGCACCATGAAGAACTCGAACCGTAGCTGGTATCCTTCCCGTTTCTGGGACGCCCCAATCTCGGAGGCAGTGCGAGTGCTTCTTCGCGGCTTCATGGCCGCTGCTCTGTTCTGTCCGTACGCTCTGGCGCAAGACAAAGCCCAAACCTCGCGCGGGCAGGTGTCGGATTCGGGAGTAGAGAAGCGAGATGTGTTCCTTCGCCCGACCTCGGACGGCGTGGAGGGACATCGCATCACCATCGGCGAAGGCGACGCGCAACTGCCTGTTGTCGTCGTACGGGGCACGCCTTACACAATGGGCCAGCAACTCGGCGCCCTGATAGGCGACCAGATGCGAGCGTTCATCCCCATGGCGATGGCAGGCATCAGAGAGGAACTGAGAGTTTCGGAGGAAGACTTGCGCGAAGTTTGGGCGCGCACCGCTGCGTTCACGGACGACCGCGTGGAACAGGAACTCGCCGGACTGGCGGACGGCGCCGGCATGCGGCTGTCCCTGCTCCAGGCCATGCACGCCGTGCCACTGCTCATGCCCTACTCGTGCAGCAGCATCGCCGTATGGGGCACGGCCACCGAGGATGGTCACCTGTATCAAACCCGCAATCTCGACTGGAGTCTCGAGGTGAAGGCTCACGAGTTTCCCGTCATTGTTGTTTACGTCCCTGACAAAGGCATTCCTCACGTTGTGCCAACATTCGCCGGCATGATCGGCGCTCACACGGGCATGAACGTCCGTGGACTCGTCCTGGCCGAGATGGGGGACGCCTCCGCCAAGGAAATGCCCTATCAAGTGCACGCGCCGCACTTCACCGCCTTCTTTCGCACCATGCTTTACGACGCCGATTCGCTCACACGCGCGTTGGCCATCTTCAGAGCGCAACCGCTCACTAAGCGTTATCACTTCGTCTTCGGCGATGGTCAGACGGAGTCCCAGGCGGTGAAGATTCGCGCGCACGCGCCGGAGCCGCCTGACCGGCGCGTTGTCATATGGAAGGACAACGATCCGACCGACGAATTCGCGCCGAATGTCTTGTCGTGTGTCGTCTACAACGACGAAGGACGCGGTGCGTTTCCCACCTTGAAACGCAGCCACGGAAGGTTGAACGGTGAAAAGCTGGTGGACCTGGCCAACCAGATTCCGATCAAGGGCGGCAACGTGGTAAACGTGGTTTACGACGCCACGGCATTGCGGCTGTGGGTTTCGTACGCCAAGGGCAACAAGGAAGCCTATCAGCGGCCGTACGTGTTCCTTGACTTGAAAACGCTCGATGCCGACAAAGACGGCAAGCCGGATTTGAAACGGTAGTTGGAATGCCTGGAACCACAGGCATCTGTCTCGCGGCTATGAAACGATGCGAAGTTCTGAGAGCCGAGTTCAGTCGTGTGCGGTAGGCTCCGGCCCCAGTCCCGCTAGGCGGAAGAAGTTGCCCACAATCACGCGTCCGTGTGGGTGGTCGTCGTTGTTGACCTCCGGGTGAAACTGGGTGCCATAGACCAGCCGCTGGCGATGCTTGAAAGCCTGCACTTTGCACTCATCCGTCGATGCCAGCAACTCGAATTCGGCTGGAACTTGCACCACATGAAAGGCATGGGCCTCCCGGACCACGATCTCTTCCGGCAGCCCCTCGAACAACGGATCGCGCTGCACGATCCGAACTGGCAGGAATCCCCACTCTTTGAACTGGCCCGGATGGTACCTGGGATTTGGGTCTTTCTCGCCTGCTCGCAACTTTCGCAGCCGTTCCACCTTGACGGAATAGGCCTGCCCGATCAACTGCATTCCACCGCAGAATCCGAAAATGGGAATCTGCGTGTTGCGGATCAGCGGGTGGAACGTGGCGTCCAGATCCCGGCTGACGACTTTCGATCGTCCTGTGATGAGGATCGCCTTGACGCAGCCGCGGTCCAGGTCGTCGCCGCGGACCTCGGTAAAGTGGACCATGATGCAACGCAAACCGCTTTGCGCTTGCATCCGCTCGCGTAGCTTCAGGCCCGAGTAATTTGCGGCCGGCTTGTCCGCGAGTTGCTTGCGGATGATATCGGGATGCTGAATGTTCAGAAGGCAGACGATCGGCTCGTCGATGGCTGCGAGGTCCTGGGGCGTGGTGAACACCATTTGCCAGGCGTCGCTCTCGGCGCCAAAGGTGACGCCAATCGATAGCCTGCAGAACACAACGAAAGCCAAAACGCAAGTGGGCAAGCGGGTCATGGGGATTTCTCGCTGAAGTAAAGTTCTCGAGACCGGTGTGGCAATTCTATTTGTTCACTGTATCAATTCAACCAGCGCTGTGTCGGCTGTCTTGAACATGTGGGGAAAACGCCTGTCGACAACGGGAGTCACCTGACCCGTGTGAAGTTCTCTGACGTGACGGCAATCGGCTGGCAGGGTGATGGTCTTGTCGCCGCCCAGTGCCATAGAGATCGCCACGAGACGCTCGTTAGCGAAGACAAGTGCCCGTTACTTCACGGCCACGGCTAGAGCGGCGGAGGCCGGTGATTGATTGCCCCAGGCGTCCACGGCGCGGACGCGGTAGTACACCGTCCGCCCTGCTTTGATACCGACATCGTGGAACACGGGCTCGCTCGGACTGCCCAGGAGTGTTTCCGGTTCCGCCTCGAACGCTTCGATATCCGAGCGGTACACATCGTAGTGGGACACGCCCTGCGGCGCGGCCACAGGCTGCCATGATAGCTTCACTTGCGGACTCTGCTCCTTGTTCGACTCGGAGGCCTCTTCCACACTGAACGGCTCTACGCGTAGGCCCTCCGGCGCGGCCGCCAGTTCTTCCGGCACTTGCCCTCGGCCGCGCGGCACAAAGTCGGGATCGTTTGTGACGAGAATATTATCCATCGCAATCCCGGAGTCTTGCGTGGCAACCTCCAGTTGGACGACGCCCGCGGCCAGCGGAACGGCGCCCGCATCGAGCGCGACCCACCGCCATGAAAATCCTTCGACCGGGATGACTCCCACCTTTCTTTCGTCGATCCGTAGCGTAAAGGCACCGCTGCCCGCCTCGCCCGACGGGGGCCATCCCGTTGTGTAGGTTGAACGCTCCAAAGCCGACATCCCACGTACCCTTGCCAGAATGCGCACGGGGCCCGCTTTCGGGATCGCGACCGGTATCGTCACCGATCCGCTCAGTCCCTCCTCCAAGCGCTGCTTGTAGATCAGATCGGGGTCGGTGATGGCAACCGCGTAAGCGTCGCCGGCCCCTGCGGGATCAGAGAATGGCACCATCGGTTTGGCGATCCTCCCGGCCGCTGGCCGGTAGAAATGCCGAAAGACTTCGTTGTCCCCGACGCTCGCTTCGTTCGAGAACATCCGGCTCTCCAGCCCGGAATACTCGACGGACGTCAAGACATAGAATCCTTCCGCATCCGGCGGCAACGGATACCGCGTTCCCGTCAGCAGCTTCGTGCCGACCCGTTCAAAGTTCCGCCCGCTTTCCGCAGAGCGGTACAGCCGAAAACCCTGAATCTCCGCATGGCGCCGAGGCTTCTCCCACACCAGCACATTTCCCTCCGTGTGCAGTTTCACCGGAGGCTCGGGATAACGGGCCACCGCCACATACACATCGCCCCATTTCCGGTCCGGGTGGTCGCCGGTCAGCATGGATGAAAAGAAGACCACCTTGGTGAAGTCTGGGCTGAATGTCGGCGCTGGCCGAAACATCGGCTTGTGATAGGCTTCCTTATTCCACCGAGTCTTGTACCGGATCGCATAGTCGTGGAAATTCGTCAGGGCCAGCGTCGACATGGTCATGTGCTCCAGATTCAGCATCACAAGCGGCGTTGCGGGCTCGGCGTGGCTCGCCACCACTGCGTAATCTTGGTCCCGCCTGAACTCGTGAGGCCAGGTAATCCGGTCGAATTTGGGAAATGTTCCTACATAGCGGACTTCTCCCGTGTGGGCGCAGTTGACGCTTACCGTGCCTCCGCCAAAGCCGCTATGCATCCCCAAAGAACTCATGTGAATCATGGTATCGTCTTCAAGAAGCAGGATGGCATTATCGCCCGACCAGGGGAAACCGGCGGCAAAATCCCACCACTTGGCCGAAGGCTGTTTCGTCATGCCCGTCTGGCTGGTAACGTACTCAGTCACCGTTGCTGCCGGGTGAGGCACCACGCGCAGCAATCCGCGTTGATCGCCTTCGGTCAAGGGCAGCGCCCAGACCTGATACGGATTGGCCGGGTGGCTGGGGAGGTGTTCCCGGTTGAGCTCGAAGAGATAATAGCGGTTGCCGTCACGATCCACCGCGTCTCTCCAGTTGTCCCCGGCTTTTCCGCCCACACTCGACATGTTTTCCGAGAGTGCGTCCTCGTCCGGCTGCGAGGAAATACTCCGCAGCGGGAATGTCGTAAACGATTCTCCTTCCACGTTGGAGCGCCCCACCGACCGGTTATCTTCCGAGAACCACACCAGCGTTTCATGGGTGACTTGCTGGATATTGGGTCCTCTTCCCCCGTAGCTTGCGATGGCTGGAAAATGCACGATCCGCCATCCCGAACGGGACGGAAACTTGATCCGATGGCCCTCGCCGGTAACCACATTGTGAAGTTCGATTCCTGCCGGGCTTCGTGATGTCACGATCCAATCCGCCGGGTCAGACCTCTCGGGCAGACGCTTCCGTTCCCAAGGGAACAACCAGACGATTCCCTTCCAGGCGTCGTTCAGATGCCGCGCGGAACCGACCGTCCTGAGAAGTCCCCGAGGCGACCTTCGCAACCCAATGCGTAGGTACTTGCCGTCAAGGCTGAAATCGGGGTGACCGACATACGAGTGGTCGACCTTGCCCTCCTGAGTCATCAACCACAATTCGGTTCCAATGAATGCATCTTGAAAGACGACCTTCCCAGGACGGCTCCAGGCGGGCGATTTTTCGAGCAACTTCAGCCGATGCAAAGGGTCTGCAGGCAGCGTCTGCGCCCACTGGTCAGACAACACCGTGTCGCCCAGACGGATCAGTTCCACCTTCCTTACCGAGAGCCTGGCCGGCAACCGCGACGCGTTTCCCGTTGCGGGACGTGCCAGATACCGGAATCCTACTTCAGCCGCTCTGTGGGTATCTTCGCCGTAATGTGGTATGCAGAAAGGAAGCTCCACCCACTGGAAGTCGTCCGACACGGCGACGGGAAGTCGCGTGCTCTCGGCGAACATATGCACCTGGAACACATTCGTTTTCGCCAGCGCTCGCAACAGATAGTGGCCGGGAGCAAGGCTTACGGTTTGAGATAGGCGATCGGGAGAGTAGAGGTTCTCAAGCACCAATGCGCCATCCTTGCTGTCCGCAGCGATCGCGGCTTCGATTGGCCTGCGTCCTCCGACAAGCTGCCATCCTGGGGCCGCGCCGTTGACGACAAGCATGTCGGGATTTGCCAGAAGCCTGGTGTCGGAAGTTTCCGGCGCTTCGTCGGAGACGGCCTGGCGATATCCCAGGCCGGCGCTGGGGCCGCCGTCCCTGACGTACGACGCGACGCAGTATTCAAATACGGAGTGCCCGTCTTGCTGCTGAAGGGTCATCTCGGTGGCGATATAGAGCGTCTGGCCCCGAATCGAAAAGGTGCAAGCGCCCCGACGGCCCCCGCCATCCGCTTCGTAGACGTTCAGCCGCGTGCTCGTGTGATTCGGGTCGCCGTCGATCATCGTGAACATATAGTCCACGCCGTTGTGGACGCCTTCGTGATTCCTTCCCGTATCCTCATCACCGTCGGCCTTGACATACAGATGGAATACGTTGCCGCCCTTGCGGATCGGACGCGTAAACTCGAATTTGAAAACGCTTCTGTTTCTCGCCACCGGGAGATGCCAGATCGTCTGAATCACATTCAACTCGGGATGCAATTTCTCCTGCTCCGAAGCCTCTTCATTCTTGTTCTTGCCGACAAGCGTCCATCGGTAGTCACGACCGGAATCCGTTACCCACAGCACTTTGAATTCGGAAGGCAGATCATCCGCCCCGGTTGTCTGCCCGATTTCCTGCGCTGCGCCGGCGGCGCCAAGGGCCAGCAGGAACGGAACGACAGCCAATAGGATAAGAAGCGGCCTCAAAACCGTAGCTGCTTTCACCAGAGTGCGGTCGGATATCGGGAGGACCCGCGTTATGGCGAACGCAGCTACGACCGATCTGGGTCTTGAAATGCGCTTGAGCAACCAGTCTTTCGATTCTGTGCACAAAGCGAACGGCAGATTCAAACGCCCCTTCTCCCCGACCCGCGCAGCGGGATAGCGGGGGAGAGGGTAGGGTGAGGAGGGGTGAATTCCTATCTGCCACTCGCCTAAAGCCCCCGTGCACCATGTCGCCTGAGCAACCGGACCGGACCACAAGTTGTTCCGCCGAATGCCGCGCATTGTTCTCCCCCGTATGTCATTGCTCAGAGAATCTTGCCTTCGCTTCAGGGCAACTGCCATGAAGCGGTTTCATAGCCGGTATTGAGACCGCTTTCATGTGAGAATTCATGGATTGTAGCCTGTCACGTACCCGTAGGGGCAGCCGCCGCTGGCGATTTCTGAGAGACGTTCCGGTTGACGTGTCTTGTTAGCTCACGAGCGATCTCTGCCAGCGAAAGTCGGGCTCTTTTCACCAGCCTGCGCGGGAAAGCCGTGGTGTTGTCGGCGGCCGTGCCAGAAGGATCGTTCGTCGACTTGTCTCGCACACGCCGACGCTGCCCAGCGCGCGGAGTGTGTCGGACCTCTGAAGTTCTTGCGCAGTCAAGATCATCAAGGGTGTGGGCCACCTACGCGCCCAACGCCCAAGGATCTGCTTGATTCTCTCGTCGATAGCCAACAGAATGGGGTCGGCTCGGAGGAGGGCTCGCAAGCAGTGCTGGGACGTCGACTGCGATGGACAATAGACTTGTGAAAGTGTCGCTCAACCTGCCTGCTGAAGAAGTCTTTCAATAGGCAGGGCTTACTGAAGAAGTTTCGGTCTAATGACAAGTTCGAATGATACAAAACGGTTTTCCCGCCATGAAGAAGATCCTGCTGATTTCTGCGATTCACTCCTCACTTGCGTTTGGAGGTGCGTGTGCCAGCGAGCAACCGCCTTCCCCAGGGAACGATTCAAAGGTGAGCATCCCCAGAATCGCCAGCGATTACGTCAACGTATACAAACCCGGGGGTGACGTCTTTCCAGGCCCCAATGCAGCGAATCTGATTGCCGGACAATTCTATGACGATTGGGTTCCGAACGATCACTGCTTCGTCAGAGACGAATCCGGACGCTGGCACGCGTTTGGGATCACGCATCCGTTGACGGACGTCTCGAATATCCACGCGGGCGAGCATTTGTTGTTCCACGCGGTGGCTCCCCCTGGGGCTTTGAAGGAAGCTCTGAGAGAAGGAAGCTGGAAGGATCTGCCAAAGATCCTGCCGCCGTCCGAGCGTCCCGGAGAGATGCCGGCGATCCACGCGCCATGGATTCTCAAACGCAACGGTCTTTTCCACATGGTCTACGGTCCGACGCCCATTCGGTATGCCGTGTCAAACGACCTCAGCAATTGGACTCCCAAGGGAAGTTTGCGGGGTACACCAAGCGGGCGCGATCCACAGATCTTCGTTTGGAACGACATCTACCACCTCATCGTATGTGGCGTTCACGACGTGCGGGTCGCGACCTCCCGGGATTTCCGGACTTGGACAAAGCGAGGCCCTATTCTGGAAATGAAGAAGGGGGTCGATCCAGAGTCGCCTTCGGTCGTTCGTTACAACGACACATTCTATCTGTTCGTCTGTGGCTGGAATGGAGTATGGGATCGCAAGGACGTTCAGGGTGCGTATCAGCACAAAACCTACGTCTACCAGTCGGACGATCCGCTGAAGTTCGAGCTCGAGAACGAGGTGGCTGTCCTCGACGCCCATGCACCCGAAATCTCTCAGGATGAAGCGGGGGACTGGTTCATATCCAGCGTGGAATGGCCCCATCGGGGTGTGAGCATTGCTCGTCTAGTTTGGGAGTGAAGTTGGCATCCGAGGATATCCGTCATCATGTGTCGCCTACCCTCCTGTACAATTTGAACGGAGCGATTCACTCGTCCCAGCCCACCTGATAAGACGGCGTACCGGCGAGCCGTGTTCGAGCGTTTCAAAGAAGACCGCAGCCGTCGCTATGATCCAGAGGTTGTGAACGCCCGGTACCCCAAGCCGAGCTATCTCGACTGATGCGACCCATCTTGGAGCGGCGTAGGGCCGGTTCCAGCCGGCCAGCGACATAAGAAAAGCGGTACGTCCGGTAAGAGCCGGCCCCACTTGCTGACTCGAAGCTTCTGAGGAAGATCGGAGAGGCAGCGCTCAAGATCCCAACTCGATGCAACGCTTACGGTAGTGAAGGTAATTCTCCAGAGACACTTCCTCAGGGACACTGTGGTCGCAATGGGGAATGTAGCCGCCCCGGCGGCGCATTGCCGGCAGGATGCGATCAACCATACGGTCGATGGCTTGTTTGTCTTGGGCCAGGACACGTTTGTCGATGCCGCCGAAAATCGCCAACTTCGGGTACTTCGAGCCGATCTCGACCACGTCGCACCCCGATGCCACTTCGAAGGGGCTCATCGTGTCGAGGCCGATCGCCTCGGCGTAGAGCGGGATCACCGGTTCGGCCCGGCCGTCGGTATCGATTTGCACGTACAGCTTGCGCGTTTGATCGATTTGCCGGCTCTTCACGTTGGCCAGCAACTGCTGGTAATACGGAAACAGAAATTCCTTCATCGTTTCCGGAGAACAGAGTAGCCCGTGGTTGTAGCAGATGTCTTCGGCCAAGTAGATTTCATCGAGCGTGATGAACTGTTGGTGCCGAGCGATCACGGAATCGGCCAAGGCAAGCCAGGTCTGCATGCAGTCATGCACGAGCTTGGGCATGTCGTAGAAGGCATACATCAACTCGGTCGGCCCGATCAGGCTCCGCAAGTACATGTAGCCGCCGATCAGTTGCTGCGACATCATGAAGCCTTCGGCTGCCCGGGTGACCGCCTCGGACTGCAGTTGCCCAAGGTAGTCGAAACGGCCCGGCGCCGCCGGATCAAGCCGCCAGCAGACGTCTTCTTCCCAAGTCCTCTGGTCCTTGACTGGATGATCGATGTATTCGGGCATGAAACCCTGCCGGCGATTCTTGAAGACCAACAGATGCCGCCCGGCGTGATCTCGAATCACCTCATGCGGGCCGCGGTCCTCGATGACCTCTTCCTCGAACGTCGGATGGAAACTCGCCTCGCACCATCCCAGATGCTTGATGTCGTAGCTGCCCGGCGGATCGTAGCCGAACGCTTCGGCAACGTCCGCCTTCGGATCCAAGCCTTGTTCGTAGAACTGGTTCATGCTGTAGAACCAGAACTCGCGTTGTACGAGCGGGGCTTCCGGTGTTATCGCATACGTGTCGCGTAGCCTTCGCACATGTTCGGGCATCCGTTCACGAGGCACCATCGCGTGAACGCCGTCGTGGATTGGGGAAACGGGCATTGGTTGTCCAATTGACATCGATCGACAAATAAGTGTCTGATTTGGTCGTAGTATTGTAGCGTCGCCGAAACTCTTGGCGAGTTTCGCTACGACAGTAACGGATCGAACGAGGCCTAGTCAAAGATCAAATAGATCACAGCCATACAGATGGCCAGCAGGCCCCAGAGCGTCCAGATCAGTTTCGAGCTGGACTTCTGAGCTCTGTACGTTTCTCTCAACGACGGCAGTTGTTCTTCGTTGGGTGAGTTGCGTGTCATCAGCGAAACGACGACCAAAAACAGACAGATACCAGCGAATAGGTAGAACGAAACCAACAGGAAGTGATCCCACACCAAGCTGCCGATCCAGGCATCGAGTTGCTCGCCTGCCGCCTCGCTTACGTGGGCACCCACCCACTGGCTCAGTTCAGCGCCGTCGAAACCGTTCAAGTGGCAAAAGCCGACCGTGATGGAGACGATTGATCCAACGATCAATGTGAGCAAAGCGGCCGTGGAAGTGGCTCGCCGCCACAGCACACCGATCAGAAACACGGCGGACACTGGTGGGGCGATGAAGCCGATTACGCTCTGGATCATATCGAACAGTCCGCGGTCGAAGTTGGCCATCGTCAGGGCAACTCCGATGGCCAACGCGGCGGCCAACAGGGTTCCCATCCGGCCGACGAATTTCACTTCCCACGGCGAAGCTGCGGGGCGGATGCTTCGCTTGTAGATGTCCAGCGTGAAGACCGTGCTGAACGAATTCAGCCCGGAATCGATCGTGCTGATCAACGCGGCAATCAAGACAGCCACCATCAAGCCCACCATGCCTGTGGGCAAGTGATGGACGATCATCGTGGCGAATGCCTTGTCCGGATCGTCGAGTCCCGGATGTAAAACGAAGCAGAGGATACCGGGCAACAGGAACAGGAAGGGCGGCAGGATCTTCAGAAACGCAGCGAAAACCGTACCCAATTGAGCATTCTGCAGGTCCTTGGCACCGAGGACCCGCTGTACGATCGTTTGATCCGAACACCAAAACCAGATACCGGCAACCCCATACCCCAGTAGCATCGCGTGCCAGGGATATTCGGCATCCGGCCCAGAGCGAAGCAGAATCCAATACGATTCCGGCACTTGCGCTACCAACCCCGAAACACCGCCAACTTTGTAGAGTCCGATCGCTGTCAGCACAGTCGCGCCGACGATCATTAAGACGGTCTGAAATGCGTCGGTGATCATCACGGCGGCAAGCCCGCCGATGATCGTGAAGCTGGTGGCGATCGCCATCAAGACGACGAGCGACAACCAGAGCGGCCAGCCCATGATCTGCCCGAACAACAATCCGCCCGTGTACAACACCAACCCCAGCCACGACACGATGGTGGTGAACAGTGCGTAGTAGGAGAGGAACGTATGGGCGCCGCGTCCGAACCGCCGGAGGATGAACTCGGGCATCGTACTTACGCGGGTCTTCAAATAGTAGGGAACGAACAACATGGCCAGCAACATCATCAGCCACCAGGCCAGCCATTCGAAATTGGCCGCCGCGAACCCCGATACGTAGGCCACACTGCACGACGAAATCAAGAAGGACGGGTTGACGTTCGTACCGAAGATCGACAGCCCGACCACTCCCCAACGTTGACTGCGCCCGCCGAGAAACAAGTCTTCCGCACCGCGGCGCCGAAAACTGACCCACATGCCGATTGTGACCAGAATCACGATATAGGCCACGATCACCACGAAGTCGAGCAATTCGAGTTTGTCGTGTATGTCCACTTAATCGATTCCGTATTGCTGAAGGCGGAGGCGAATCGAGGCTTCTTCGTCCACGGTTCCGCGAATCCCGATGTGCTGGATTCCACGTCCTGAATCAAGCTGACCGATCACCGTATCCAATGTGCCGAAACCTCCGTCTATGATCTGGATCTTCTTTCCGGCGGCGTGGATCTTGCCGTAGACTTCCGGCCACTGATCGCATCCTGGATTACCGGCGCCGGGCACCCACTGTACGCCGTCGAGGTTCTCGATGGTCAGCAGCGAATCCAAATGCGGCAGTTGGCCGGGACCATCCAGATGGTAGAACGCGCGGGGCAACCGTGCACACGTCGCCTCGAGTTCCGGCTTGGCGAATTCGTCGAACATCTGCGGCGAGATCATATAGCTGAAGTCGCATTGCAGCATATAGTAGGGCACGTCGCTGTAGATGCCCGCCCAGTCGGTGTAGCCGGTACTGGCGGCTTGCATCGCCTCGTTGATCTGGCGATAGATACGGTGCCAGATCTCGTGAGCCTCCCAGGTCAGCCGCTTCACTTCGCCCGGCGCATCGTACAGTTCCAATAGCAGCTTCTCGCCGGGGCGGAACGCCGCCAGGATATCGAGATTCCCGCCCAGGTCGGTCATGCCCACGAGTGCCCGTCCCTGCCATCGCTCCGTCGCCGCTGCGCAGATCTCCTCCAACCGGCGCAGCCAAACGTTTTCCGGATCGTACTCGAAATGCAGCTTGGTCGCCGGAACGTCGCTGGCCGGATGGAACCACACTTGTCCGCTTGAATTGTCAAGCGTCGCTCCCAACATGGCGGCCAAGACCCCTGGGCCGAATGCGTCCAGGTTGACTCGCGGAAAGGCATCGCCCAGGTAGATTCGCGTGGACAGGTCGTAGTCGATGGCATCGATCAGATCTTCTGCAGGTACGTCCAGGGCGGTGCAAGTGGCCTGAATCAGCAGTGGCGCAACCGGCTTTGGCCGGCCGGGCTCACGGCCGCTCAGTTCAACCGGAATCACCGGACGGTCCAGCTCGCCGGACCACCACTGAGCATACACCTCACGGATCCGCTGCCAGCGATCCGGAGGAAAATCGATACTCATCGATCATTACCTGTTCAGAGTAGCGTTCACGCTCTGCGTGAGCTGGCACCGCACTGGAAAAGTTGTCTCCATTTCCCTGGGGTCACTTTCGGGCGCAGCCTTGCCGAGGCTGTGCTACATCACGCGGAGCGTGATGGCTACTTTCGTTGAATCTTCAAAAGGTCGCTGTATTTGGATTCCAGCCCCGCTTTCTCCGCCAGCGCCTTGGCGGCCTCGGGTGCCTTGGCCTCGGTCTGAATGGTGTTGTTGCTCCAGGTCTGCCAGTCGTGGCTGCTGCGGTTGAATCGAACGGCCGTGTTCCTGGCTCCCGGTGCTTGATCGACGTCGTAGATGACGTTGTCTTCGAGCAGGAACCCCTTGCTTCCTTCGTCGAAGAAGATCCCATTGTTGCAGATCTGTCCGCCGGCAAATCCACCAAAGCGAACCCCGTGCAGCAGGTTGCCGCGGATAATGGAACCCGGCTGGAACCCCAACGTGTAGAGGCAACCGCTATCGTTCAACTTGAGTGTCACCTCGTGGATATGGTTGTACTCGATCACACAGCCTCGCTGGCTGGTGCGCTCTGTCCCCCACACATACCCGGTCGCGATGCCACCGTAGGGAATCCACGCCACTTCGTTGTGACGGATCTTGGTGTCGCGTGTCATAGCGTCGAAGATACCGTGCGCTCCCCAGAGGTCTGCACCACAGTGATGGATGTAGCAGTTGGCAACCTCGTTGTTGCTGGGGGCATCGTCTGGGTTGGACCAATCGGCCCACAACGGGTCCTTGACCTTCATGTGCCCCACATTGACGCCGGTCGCTCCGACATCACTGATCACACAACCGACAATGCGATTGTCACGGCACCCAGCCCCGATTCCGATCCCGCTGCCGCCGATACGAGTCAGGCGGCACTGCTCGATTGTGCAGCCCTCGCAGTACTCCAATTCCACCGCTACGTCGACGGCGTAACAAGCTGGTTCATCGACGGTCGTCCCATGGTAGCAGGCCTGGATACCGTCGTACCCGATCTTGGGAATCAGCCAGTTAGAATGCTCAAACCCGATTACTTTGAAATGGAGGTTTCGCACCGGACGATCGGAAGCGCCCTCGACGCGAACCAGTTGATCGACCCGGGGCGCGACAAACCGGCGCTGATTTGGATCTTCGCCATCGGCCGCCTTGTAGTAGAGCGTGCCCGACTTGCGGTCGAGATACCACTGGCCCGGTTCCGTGACCAGCGAGAGGGCGTTTTCCAGGAACGCAGACATCCTCGGCTTCGGAAGGCATGCCATATGCCCGACCCAACCGATCTGTGTTTCGGCGGTCAGTTCTTCCGGTTTGCTCTGGACGATCAGCTCCCGCGAGATCGACCAGTTTTGAACGACGACAACCTCCGTTTCCTGACCGCCGAAGTTGCGATCGGGCAGCGGTTCGGTGAACTGCAGCGTCTTGTAGTCCTTCGACACACGCTTGATCTTCAAGAAGCCTTCGGCGGGATAGCGGCCGCGCGGCATCCGTTTGCCGTCGGCGTAAAGTTGGCGGAAGAACCACTTCCCTGCCTTCACATCTGGTAGTTCGAGGGTCCAAAGGCCGTCGCTGCCCTGCTTCCAGCCGTGGATTTCGCGTCCTCCGGAAATGGTAACCCCCTGGCCCTCGGCGGCCGCGTAGGTCACCGAGCGTTCCTTGGTTCCACCGTCGAGCGGCCCAAACTTAAGCGCCTTTTCAAGGTAGTAGATACCGCCGCGAAGATAGACGACCACATCGTCCTTCAAGCCGGCCTCGCTCTTGTGGCGGACCGCGGCCTGAGCTCGTTGAATTGTGGCAAACGGCCGTTCGGCCGTTCCTTCGTTTGCATCGTCGCCGTCGGGGGCAACGTACAACGCGTCTTCGGCGCACAACGAACTGGCAGATACTAGCACGGCCATTGCCAGCAGTGAGTGAATGTTCTTCAGCATGACGTTCTCCAGGTGAGTTTGTAGGTCAGGCTGTGCCTGACAAATATCGATAACCACACCACTACATCGGCTACGCACTGAGTGTATTCACGTTTTGGGATAGAGTTCACCCTAACTCCCGAAGTGTCTGTAAGACGACCGGTATCGACTCTTTCCAGGTTGTTGGCAGGTCTTCTGAAATCTCGAAAGCGAGACCCTTCCTGCCGGCTCGCTCTCGTTTGGCAACAACGGCCTCGCGAAGCTCGTCGGCCGGGCGGTAATAGAGGTCCACATTGATATTCGCCCAGAAGACGAGATTCGGCCACAGCCGACGGCACTCGTCGTAGGTCATATCGCCCTCGGGCGGTTCGGTCAACGAATCGATGATGGCGTAGGGAGCCTGGGCGATCTGGTCGGCGATCACCCTCAACTGGCCGTCGTAATGCACCATCACTTGTTTGTCCCGGGCGTTGTGAATCGGCACGGCTTTTTCATAAATGGGCACGAGCAACTCCGCGTATCGCTGGGGGCCCAACATGCCGATTGTGAGATTCTCGAACCAAGCGACATACCGACCCGGTCCGGCCGCGATCAGACGCTGCTCTTCCAGAAACTGGTTTTCGAGCGCGTTGTATAGATCGCCCAATTCGGGCAGATCCAGCGCCACGTCCGTACAGAACTGCTCGGTCCCGGCCAGGTCCACGTTGATGCACATCGCCGGTGATCGATGTTGCCAGTTCCCGGATCCCGTCAGGACAACCACTCCCCGTTCTCCGACGACATCCTCGGCTCGGGCGCAAGCTTCATAGTCGGCAATCAGTTCCGTGTGCTCGACGATCCACTGTTGTACGCGATAGTCGGCCGGGGTCTTGATCCAGTCTTCATCATGCCAGCCGTTGCGGGTTTTCTTCTCGATCCGGCCGACCGGCGTTGTCTTGATTTCCCGGCGGAGTAGTGCGCCATCTAATTCTCTCTCCTCGACCGAATACTCAACTCCGTGCTCAACTGCCTTCACGACAGGACAGTGGCAGCGGACGGTTAGCCCGCGCTCGATCAGCCGCTGCCACGCCGGCTCGCGCATCTTCACGGCCAACTCGTCGGCCGTCACGGCCCCCATGTTCCAATCGTAGATGGTCAGCGGAGTCGTGTCGGGGACCCCGCCTTCGAGAGCCGTGATGAGCAATTCGCGTGGCGTCATGATTCCAGTCGATTCAAGTCGGTTCCAACCTGCTCGATGTCCACCCCGCCAACCAGCCGCCGCGCTTCGGCTAGCGCGTCGGCTCGAACGCGATACTCATCCGCGTACAGGATCCTCGTGCCGGAGGCCTCGATGTGACTCACATCCTGTGATCGTTGGATCCATGCATCCGCCAAGCGGCCGTTGCTCGCCTCGACGGCATCCTCTGATGCTGCCAGAGCCCGCGCTTTGGTCGCAACCAACTGCTGCTGCGGGCTAAGAATCTCACGAATCGTATCGACGGGGTTGGTTGTCAGGCTCTGTCGCTCAACTCCACCGATCAGCAGCTCGGCTGCAAGTAGGTTCTCGAAGCAGTAGCCGTAGTTGAAGGGGTGGACTACGTGGGGTGCGTCGGGCAGCGTGGGGGGCCATTGCCCATCGGAGTTGTACGAGTTGGTCAGATGATACCACACTCGGCGCCGCACCGCCGCGTCGAGCGAGTCTCCCAACGCATGCAACTTCTCCCGTACCAAGTCCTGCCACGGTCGCAACAGCCGTGCCATCGGCGTGTTGGCCCAGGTCGAGGCCCGCGCGCCATGCCAGGCCGAGTCGTCGTCGAACGTCAGTGGTTCGTTCAGAGCCGGAAGCCCGTTACAAGCATCGTCAAAGGTCGTGAAGCTACCCATCTGCTCGCACGCGGTAATCAAGCCGATCAGCTTGTCTTGGGCATCGGGTACGCGCTCGAATACGCGGTCCGGCTGATTTTGAAACTTCAAACGGAACCAGCCGTTCGTGCCGATGTACTCCGCGTCGTCCGCAAAGACGATCAGAGCACCCTCCGGCTCCCCATCAGCCTGCTCAGAGTACTTGCGAATCAGGCTGACGTACTCGTCCAGCGAGTATCCCTCCATTCCCATGAAGAACCGCACGCCGAATTGGGCCACGCGATCCGTTCTCAGAAAAGCCCGCAGGGTGCCTTGCGGCACTCCGACGACATATTGGAACGGGAAGTGCAACGCACGTTCCGTACCCGGCAGATCGTACGCGAAACCGAAGCGGTAGAACGCCGTGTCGTCGCTATGCTCCTTCACGTAGATCTCCGGCCTCAATGGCTTGCCGTCGGCATCGACCGACCGGCTGTAAGCCTCGAAGTCGCCGATTAGGTTCGTATACCCGGCCTGGGCGACTTGCCTGGGGACGTAGTCCCGCCAGCCGCACTCCGGATTCCAGAAGCTCTTGGGCCGAAATCCGAGCAGACTCTGATAGACATCGTTGGAGAACTCGATCGTCCAGAGACCGTCTTCTTCCGGGAAGTTCGGCAGCATCGGGTGGGCGTAGGGCGACCCCATGAATTCGCACTGGCCCGAGGCAATCGCTGCCTTCAACTTGTCGAGCACGTCGGGCGTTTTCTCGGCAATATGTTCGAGCGTGTAGCCCGAAGCCTCGAACACATATTTCGTGTCCTCAAACCGCTCCCGCATGGTGTCGATCAACAGCTCGTAGCTCGAACGAATGACAAATTCGTATCGTTCGGGGACCAGGTAAGCGTAGTTCAGATTGGCATGGAAAACGGCAACGTACTTCATGAACGGCTTTTCTCTTCGGCGAGTTTCTCAACGATTGCGTCGTGGTCGAGCCCAGGTTGGCACGACCGTACATCAATTCGGCCTGAGGTTCAACTCTGCTTTGGCGCCGCGCCCCATGGCTCGAATCACGCCCATGTTCCCACGATTACACACCCGAACGATGAAGTTGTTCCTGACCGTATTCTGCTAACTAACGCAGGTCACATCGACCGACGTATCGAAGTTCCACAGGCGAGCCAAGTCCGAAAGCGTTCGATTTTACCCTTGAACTAGGGGGATGGTTTCGGGCATGTGAACCGCCTCGTGAATCGTGCATTCCGGTTTACTGGCAACAACTCGACGACCATAATTGTATGACTTGGGCTAAACCCCAGTTCCATCGCGGATATCTCAGAGAGGATCGCTTCAATGCAGAAAGACAGAGCCAATGTCTCGCGTCGTGATTTCATCAAGGGCACGACGGCTGCCGGCGCAGTCGCAGCGGCGGTGCCGATGCTGGGCAGCCAAGTGCCGTCGACGGCCAACGCGGCTGAATCCGCCGGCGAAACGGCTCCGATAAAGCCGTTGCCTTCGATTCAGATTGGGTCGTACCGCATCAGCCGGCTGGTTGCCGGGGCCAACCCGCTCAACGGGGGCTCGTATCAGGGGGCGCACGCCACGCACTGTATGAAGGAGTACTTCACCTCAGAGCGACAAGTGGAGTTCCTGCAGAGATGCGAGCGCGCGGGGATTACGGCGCATCAATTCTCGAACTACAAGAACTCTGATTACGTGCAGGTCGCCCGGGACCGCGGCGCGAAAATGACTTTCTTCGGGCTGCACGCCGAGATCGCTACGGTTAAGGACGCGGTCAAAAGCATGCAACCGATCGCCTTGGTACACCATGGCGGCGTAACCGATCGGCTGTTTGGCGAAGGGAAGCACCAGCAGGTGCATGACTTCGTCAAAGCCGTGCATGACGGCGGCATCATGGCCGGTGTCTCGGCCCACAATCCCGATTGCATCAAACGCATCGCCGACGAAGGGTGGGACGTCGACTTCTTTATGACGTGCTTCTATTTCCTCACCCGAAAGAATGTTCCGGGGGCGATGGAAAAGATGCCGCCGGTGTGTACCCTCGATATGACGCACTACACTTGGTACAAGGACGACCCGGCGGCGATGACCGCGGTGGTCCGGCAGGTCGACAAACCGTGCTTCGGCTTCAAGATCCTGGCAGCGGGCCGGGCATGCCTCAACGAGCGCCGCGTGCGCGAGGCATTCAAGATCGCCTTTACCAGCATCAAGCCCACCGACGGTGTGATCGTCGGCATGTTTCCCCGCTACGTCGACGAAATTCAGTTCAACGCCGAAGCCGCCCACCGGTACGGGCAAATCCCCAAGACTTCGTAGCCACGCAGTTCGATTCAGGCCGGACAATGAATGCCTGTGTCTTCGGCCGTGGGTTAGACGATTATGGCCGCGGCGCTTGTCCCGGTACCGCTCGCAGGCGGATTGGCCCCGAGAATACCACCGAAAGGTGATCGCCAACGGGGCGTTTGTCGATGACTCGGAAGCGGAGCTTGAGCGTCGCGCCTGGTTTGGCCAACTCCGTAACGTCCAGCGAAATCCACTCTTTTCCATCCCGCGGGGGAGCGACGTCTTCTTCCCAGAGCAGGCGATCGTTCATCCAGAGCTGCAGATAACGGTATTTCGGATACCGGTTCTCAAGTCGCGTATCGTTCACGAAGGCGTCGAGCATAAGCCGACCGGTGAAATCGGGCACGACCACCTCGGCGTACACCTCGGCTGCATCGTCAATCTTCGAAGGGACGCGACGTGGATAGGCGATGGCCACCAGCGATCGGCCTTGCCGCTCGAAAGACCCCGCGCAGAACGCGCCGGAGAAGCGGCACCGTTCTTGCAGCCAGTTGGCGGCTTCGAGTTCAGCCAGCACGTTGCCGGCGGGCGGTTTGGCCAGCGGCGCAAACAGGGTATCGAGTGTGTCGGCGGTGGCTTGCTCTTTGTACGGAAAGAAGCTGGCCGCGCCGCCGCCGATCAGTCTCTGAAATCGCTTCTTCATATCCACACGTCGCCGGGCGGCCCGCTGTTTCCATTGATCTATGCCGGCGAGCTGCCCGTCCCAGAAGGCGACGTACTCGTCGATCCCTTTCAGTTCGGCCAACGTTTCCTCGATTCGTGCCAACTGCGGCTTGAGTTGGTTACGACTAGCGCCCAAAAGACGTTCCGCCTGGTCGACGTCGCCCGCGTCGATCAAGCGCATCATAGTCCGTTCGAAATCGGGAAACGAATACTCTGGGTATTCGAGCTTGGCCATCTTCCGGGCGTAGGCCAGCGTGGCCTGCATCGGCTCAAGATATACCGTTTCGAGGCGAGTCGCGTCGATCGCTGTCTCGTTTGGTGCCTGTCGCCGAAGCGCGGCTAGGAGTCCATCCAATTCGTCGAGCAAGGCCATTGCACGCGGCCGGTCCTCCACATTTTTCAGCCGGCAGGGCCAGCCTTTGTTTGGCCAGAATCGCCACGGTGGAAGCTCGAATAGGTCTTTGAGGTCCGATAGTCTGTCGTCAAACGTGGTTGCCGTCTCGACCACCGACGGCCCGTAGACCAACCGGTAGATGGCCTCTCGGGTCCGCTGCCAGTCGTGTCGGGCCGGATCCCACGCCCAGAGTCCCAACGCGCCGACCTGGTATTCCTCGGGCCAGCCGCCAACGACGCCCCAAAGCAGCGCGCAACTGGTGTTCTTCGGGGCGTCGCGGATTTGGTCGTACTGCGGATTATGCCAGCCCATGGTCAACGGCTGGATGTTGAGGTAACCCGGCTTGCCGTCGGCCCGAAGCGAACAGGCCACGCCCCCGTTGTGCAAAAAGCCGCCACGGAAATTCACCAAGTTGTGCCACCAACCGGGCAGGCCCTTGATGCCGATCCGCCGAGACGTGGCCGCATCGTCGGCGCACGGGACGCGGGTAAACATCCATTGGATGTCGGCCAGACCCCACTCGCTGGCCGCCTTGTGATTGAACTCCATGTCAATCGTCTTGTACTCGTTCACCGGCGGCGTGATGGCGATTTTCCGCCCCGTCATCTCGTGCTCAGCACCGAGTTTCAGAACACGGCGGATCACCTCGAGGGCACTGTCGCCGGCCCCCACGTCGTCGAACGAAATCCACAGCCCATCGACCCCCAAGGCGATGAGCTCCTTGAACGTTTTGACCACGTCGTCGATCTGGTCGCGCTTCACGCCGCAGGAGACCGTACCGTAGACGAACAGGCCGCGGCGGTGCGACTCGTGGATCATCCGGCGGATCAACGGCTCGTCAAGTGCCCGGCCTGCGGGTAATCCCATCGAGGCTTTGCGCGCGGGGAAGATGATTGTGGGCTTAACGTCCGGATCGTCGCGCACATCGGTAAAATTGATCCGCGCGCGGAGATAGGCATCCAGTGCCCCGGGCACCAGATGCTGCTTGAGCACCGAATGGGGCCGGCCTCGCCAAGCAATGCTGGGCCAGTCGCGGACCGAAACGACCGGAAATACGACACGCTCACCTTCCCGGCGAAGCAGGTCGAAGAACGCGTTCTGCCCATAAATCACACCCCGCGGGTTGCTCCCGCCGATCAGGATCACCTGGCGCGGCCCGTCGTCGAGGCAGCGAATGACAAATCCGTCGTGGCCGGGAGACTCGGCAGACAGCTCGATCTTGTGGTCGCGGCAGAGCGTCATCAGCCGCATGTTGGTTTCGACTTGGCCCAGCACGAGAACTTGGCGTGCGGCCGCTGGCACTTCGGTTTCCGCATGGATCGGCAGTTTGCGATGAAAACGTCGCTCGATTTGTGTCTGCAAATACTCGGCCGCGTAACGCTCCGGCTCGGTAGCTTTCGTGCCGATGACGATCGCCGCGGCATCAGGGGCCTGCAGCGTCGCGACTGTCCCCGAGTCGTGATACTGTTTCGGACGTGGAACGATTGGGCACGTTGCTTGCTCTTCGCCCGCGACGGCGAAGGTCGGGACCGCGGTCAACAGGCACGTCACCGTCAGTTGCTTGATACTCATATGTAGGTCTCCCCGAGTAGGGTTTTCCAGCGAGGTTGGCCGTTGGTGCCGGAGCCTTTGCCCAAAAGGTGCTCGCGTGTTCTGAACGGACTGAGGATTTGCAGAATCATGGAGGGCAGAATTATGGAGAAAAATCTCGGTCTTCTCATTATTCTGCCCCTCATCATTCTGCAGGCCCTTTTGGCTGCGGCGAAGCCACGTTAGGTGGATTGATTTGTTTCCAGACAACGATCAGAAGCGTCGTGGAGATGGCTGCAACCGTTGTCAACACCGCGGCAGGCAGCCAGTTGCCGTAGATCCAATAGCCCGTGGCGATTAGTGCGCAGTAAACCGCCGCGCAACCGATCAGCATGCAGACGATCTCCGTGGGCACGTTCCAGCGTTGGCGCGCTTCCTCCACCAGTTGGCCGTCGGCCGCGGCGCGGCGGAGGACGGCTGCCCAGCCGGGGCCGCCGGTGCGGACTCGCTGACAGAACCGACGTAACGTCGCTTCGTCCGTTGGTCGTGTGAGGAGGGTGACTAGCAGCCAAGCGGGCGTGGTGATAGTGACACTTATGAGGACTTTCTCCCAACTGGGCATGTCCGCCGATCCGAAGAACTCCAGTTTGACACCCACGGCTAGGGCCACGACCAGTGCCGTGATTTCGCTGAACGCGTTGATCCGCCACCAGAACCAGCGGAGAAGGAACACGAGCCCCGTTCCCGCAGCCATCTGCAGAATAAGCTTGAACACTTGCAGGGCATTCGTCAGGCTCAACCCCACCAGGGCCGCGGCCACCATGGTCACCAGCGTGCAGATCCGTCCGGCCAGCACCAACTGCTTCTCCGATGCCTCAGGCCGGACGAACCGCTTGTAGAAGTCGTTGACCACGTAAGACGATCCCCAGTTCAGGTGCGTCGAGAGCGTCGACATAAAAGCCGCGATCAACGAAGCCAGCACCAGCCCGCGTAATCCACTGGGCAACAACGTCATCATCGCCGGGTAGGCCAGGTCGTGCTTGACCACATCTGCGGGCATGTGTGGAAACGCGGACTGGAGTGACTCCAGATTGGGAAAGACGATGATCGAACAGAACGCAACCAGGATCCAAGGCCACGGCCGCAAGGCGTAATGAGCCACGTTGAACAACAAGGTCGCCCCGGTGGCGTGCAACTCGTTCTTGGCGGCCAGCATGCGTTGGGCGATGTAGCCACCACCGCCCGGCTCCGAGCCGGGATACCAGACGCTCCACCACTGCACGGCCAGCGGGATCACGAAGAAGCCGAGCCACACATCCGGGTCGCTCCAGTTGGGGAGCATCGAGAGCTTGGTTCGAACGGCGTCGTGCTCAAGCAGAGCAGACAGTCCTCCCACGCAGTCAAGGTTGAGCAGGTAGACCGCGGCGGCGATTGCCCCGCCCATGGAAATGACGAACAGCAGAAAGTCGGTGATCAGCACGCCGGTCAGTCCGCCGAGTATGCTGTAGATGACAGTCACCACACCGGCGGTGGTGACGGTCACAAGGGGTCGCGTTCCCAGCATGGTTCCGGCGATCTTAATGGCCGCCAGGAAGGCCGAGGCCATGATGACGACGTTGAACAACACGCCCAGGTAGAGAGCCCGGAATCCCCGCAGGAATGCCGCCGGTCGGCCGCTGTAACGGAGCTCGTAGAACTCGATGTCCGTCATTACGCCCGATCGCCGCCAGAGCTTGGCGTAGACGAACACCGTCATCATGCCGGTCAACAGAAACGCCCACCAGACCCAATTGCCGGCCACGCCTTGCTGGCGAACGACATCAGTGACGAAGTTGGGCGTGCCGGCCGAGAACGTGGTGGCCACCATCGACATCCCCAGCAGCCACCAAGGCATGCCCCGTCCGGCGAGAAAGAAGTCGGCCGAGCTACGGCTCGCACGCTTCGTCACCGCCAAGCCCACAGCGAGCGTGACCACCATGAAACCGACGATGATCGTCCAGTCGATCGTATCTACAGTCATCGGTTACCTATATTACGGATCGCCCCATCTTCATACCTCCTCAGTTCATTTCGAGGGTTTGGCCCAGATCGCCGGATCGCGGTGGTAGTTGATTCCAAGTTCGTCCAGACGTCTTCCGTGCGTTGCGAGTCGAGCTTTGAAGCCGGACCAATCGCGCGCGTCTTTCGGTGACCAGCCTACTTCGGAAAATGCACAAAGCCGCGGAAAGACCAACTCGTCGTGCCGGTGCTGCGGGAAACCCCAAAGGCAAGGTTCCAGTCCCAGGATGTGTTTGGCCTTTTCGGGCGACAACTCCGGCGGAGTCGGCTCGAAGGCGTAACACTTTTCGATGGCCAGCCCGCGGTAGTTGAGATAGCAGCTTTTGTTCGTCGACATGACGACATCATGCCCTTGATCTGCGGCGGTCACTGCGTGGTGTGGTTCGAGCCACGATTGCACCGTCGCCTCGGGTGCCAGCCCGCCTTCGGCGATCTCGGTCCAGCCGATGATACGGCGGCCCTTGCCGACCACGAATTTCTCGATCCGCTTGACGAAATAGCTTTGCAACTCGTCCTCGTTCTTGAAGCCTTCGGCTTTCATGCGGTCCTGACACAACGGGCACTTCTTCCAAGGCCCCTTGATGCGTTCGTCGCCGCCGATGTGGATTAGCGGCGACGGGAACAGTTCCATAACTTCCGACAACACGTCTTGAAGAAACTCGAATGTCTTTTCATTGCCTGCGCAGTAGTTGTTCGGAAAATCGTAATAGCTGTCGACCGGGTCCTTTCGGTTCGTCGCGTTCGGGCAACGCAACTCGGGATAACATGCCAGGGCCGCACTCGCATGGGCCGGCAGCTCGATCTCGGGAACGATCGTGATGTGGCGTTCCGTGGCATAGGCGACGATCTCTCGCACATCGTCCTGGCTGTAGAAGCCGTGTGTGCACTTGCCGTAAGCACGCCGCCAACGGGGCGCCACGGCGGGCCATTTCTCGATGTTGGTCAGTTCCGGATACTTCTTGATCTCGATCGCCCAGCCCATGTCGGTCAGGTGCCAGTGCAGCCGGTTCATCTTGTACAAGGCTATCACGTCGATATATCGCTTGGTGAACTCCTTGGTCAGGAAGTTGTGGCCCGGGTCCAGCATCAGACCGCGCCAACCGTAGCGCGGCTTGTCTTCGATCTCGACACACGGCACGGTCCAATCGACGCCGGTCGTGAGGCATTCGCTTTCGACAGCCGCGGGCAGCAGTTGGCGAAGCGTCTGGCAGGCGTAGAACACGCCCGTCGCGGTCGGCGCCTCGACGAGCACCCGATCCGCGAACACCTTCAGTTCATAGCCTTCCCTGCCGAGCCTCTCTCTGCCCGAAACCGTTCGCAGGACAACGCAGTCGACCGCCTCGGCGGGCGCCGCATCGCGAATCGGCAGTTCAAAGCCAGTGGGAGTCCTAAGCAATCCGGCCAGGTACTCTCCCTCCTGGCGCGTCTGGGAATCGCAGACAATCGCGGTCTCCGGAACGATCGCAAAACTGCCCTCGCGGACCTCCATCTTCTCCGGCCGTGGGATGACGTTGGCAGGTTTGCGCTCCGCGCCGGTGGCCACAAGCGTGCCAGCGGCCAGCAAGATCAGGGATAGCACGAGTCGGTCTCTCATCAGATGTTGCCTCCGGACGCGGGAGGGTAATGAACTTCGCTAGTGTCTTGGCAAATCTAGATCTTAGGGTTGGGTGGCCGGGGCTGGACTGAGCCTAAGCGAAGGAAGCCCCGGGGTTTCGCTCGTGCCTCGCTCCAACCCCGGCCACCCTAAAATTAAGCTTGCGTGTTGTCCCATGATCTGGCACCGTACCACTATGAACCGTCCTCCTCTGCATCCACTACCTTCTGCACAGAATCGGCCAGCCGGTCGATCGCGGCGGCCAGCTCGGCGGGGCCGCGCGCGGCGGTTGGTTTCATCTTCGCCAGCGGCGTCGCGTAGAATTCGTCGGCGCTAGCCTTGGCCTGTTCAGTCAACTCGGCTGGTTGCCGCCACGGGCCGCGGTCGCCGCTCGCGATGCGTTTTTTCACCCATTCCCAGTAGGCCTCGGCTTCGCGACGGTTGACCGTGCGCACCAGTTCGTAATGGTGGCTGCGGCAGTAGCTGTTCTCCGCATTCGCTTTCATTGTTTGCTCGGCGTGTGGATTGACCTGGGGTTGCACGCCGCCCAGTTCCCGGGCCCGGTCCAGGCGGCGTAGACTGGCTGCAATCGAGAACTCGTCGGACTGGGCGAGTACGTCGGCCAAGGCGTCGTAGAGTTCCAGATTCACCTCGGCCGTCTGCTGGATCGAGGCGCTTTCGGCCTTGTTCTGGCGCCAGGCCTCCATGCGTTTGGCACCCTGAGCGAAGCTGACAAACAGGGCGCGGTTGGCGACCGTGCGAGCAATGTCGAGGGCGTCGCGCCGCCATAACTCGTCGGAGTACCACTTGGCCGACAACCCGACCAATCGTTCGAGCACCTTAGGCGCCGTTACTAGTTCTGGAGCCATGCGCCGATGCGCGGCGTTGATGGCCTCCATGCGTTGCGGGGTCAGTGTCGCTAGCCCGCTTCGCATCAAGCGGAACTGCGGCTCTCTGAAGATGATGGCGCGCTCAGAGGATTTGATGGACCAGTGCTGGGTCTGAGAGAGCTTGAGGAAATCGGCCCACACTGGCCGCATCGCTGGGCCAAGCTCGGCCGGGTAGCGGGTCCGGCAGTATCGGTCTGCGGAGTCGGATGCTTCCAGCCCCTGCGGACGCCAACTGTTCTCGGCCAGATATTCCAGCATGAAGGTGTCGCTGTGAGAGATCTCGGACCATAAGACCAGCCCGAGGCATTTCCGATCGGCTGCCGCTTCGCGCAATCGCTCGCTGAGGATGGCGTAATCCTCGTGGATGTCGCTGTTGCGTGCGAAACCATGAAAGATGCCAAAGATCCAGGGGAAGCGGCCCGGCAAGCCCCAGTCGCGGAAGGTCACCTTATCGGCCATGTCGGCCGTGTACTCGTGGATGATCGTGCGCTGGGGATCGAACTCGTCGGTCAATCGACGCACGTCCTCGTCGGTCCATTTCCAGCCGATAAAGTCCCAACTGGCGATCAACAGGGGAACGTCCGGGTAGCGTTCGCGGATCTTCTGCTGCGTCTTGCGATAGACGTAGAGCTTTCGTTGCAGATTGTCGCGGTCGCTGGAGCCGAACGTCCTCTCGGCCATGCCGATGGTGTGAAACAGTCGCGGCTCGCCCCCGCCGAACTCTCGAATGTGTGTCTCGGTTAGCTTCCAGTACGTGTCCCACGTCTTCTGCGCCTCGATGTCCCAAATGGCGTGCGTCGAGAGCTTGTAGCCGGACTTCTGGTCCGTGATGACCGGGAAACCGGGGTGGCTCGCGTAGAAGGAACTGGGCGTGTGAGAGTACCAATGGGTGATCGTGCCCGTATCTTCTGGATGCAAGAGTCCGCGATCGCGGGCATACTGCAACGCTTGTTTGCGGAGCTCGCCCCGATAACGCAGTGCCCAGAACGATGTGCGATCGTTGTAGGAACGGTCCTCGGCGTCGGGATCCTGACCGTCGGCGGGAGGGTACGTCACCTCGCCGGGAAAGGCTCGCTGGAACAGATCGTCGATGCCGGTGCGCAGCATGAACAAGTTGAACCGCTCCTTCAGCAGCCAGTCGATCTCGCGTTTCCAGTCGTCCAGGTCCCAATGCTCGGCCTGGAAGCGGTGCAGGCCGCGGTGAGCGAAGTAACGCAGGCCGCGATAGCCGAAATGCGGCTTCTGGAGCACATCGAGCCCGGCCAGCTCGATCGTATCGCGCCGGGGAATCCGGTCGCCGTCCCAGAAGTACTCCGCGCCGGCCCGATGGCGAAAGAAGTCGTACACGGCATAGATCGTGGACCGCCCGCTGCCGCCGGCGAGGATCACCAGTTGTCGTCCCTGGTGCGGGACGGCGAGCATACGGTAGTTGTCGCCACCGTATTGGAGGTCCAGGCCGTCGAGCACCGCGTCGTGGATCAACTGATGGACCAGCAGGTGGACGGCATCCGAGCCGATGAGAACGACGTCGCCAGCCGGCGGGACCTTCTGGTCGATCTCCGCCCGCCGGAGTACCGGACGCCGGCCGGTGACCTTTTCCCAGAGGTCCACGAACTCCTCCCCGGCGATCTGATAGGCCTTCTCGCCGACAGGCGGCGTGAGGACCGTGACCTCGTCGGCAAGGCTGGCCGCAGTCGACAGAAGCGTGAGGATGCACGGCAGGAAGCGTGTCATGGTGTTTTCTCCCACAAGGAAGGCACGTCGAAGGGCGCGATTACGTGGGATAGGCTTCCAGCCCGTCGGCAGAAAAGACAGGCTGGAAGCCTATCCCACGATTCACACGTAACAGTTCGTAGGTCATGCTTCCGCATCATGCACCGCGTCGCGGATAGTTGGGGCTGAAGCATCATTCACACATCCACCGGCTGTCCGGCGGCCACGCTTTCATAACACGCGTTCATGGCCTCGATCGTTCGCCGGTGCCAGCGGAGGTTGATCTGCGGCGTACGGCCATTCCGCACACAATCGACAAACTCGTCGACCATGCCGATCCATTCGTCGAAATACGTGTATTGGACGGTATATCGATCGTTGGGGGCGCCATTGTGGTAAACGTTCGGGCCGAAGCAGTCGGCCATCAGCGTCCCGCGCTCGCCGCCAATCGTCAGGTTGACTTCCATCCGTTTCGGAAAGACTTCCCAACCGGGGCCGGGCTCGGGCAAACGTTCCTCAAGACGCGACCAGGATGGGTCCAGCAGGAAGCTACAGCCGTCGGCCATCTTGCCGCCCACGAGCAGAAGATCTTCCACCTCCAGATCGGTCCGCATGTTCGGGGCCACTTCGGCATAGATGGACTCGAAGTCACTGCCGGTCAACCATCGGATCAGGTCGAAGACATGGGGATGGTCACACAGGGCGCCGCCGCGGAAACGCGCGTCGCCGTCTCGCAACGGGACTCGGCGGCCGTAGCTTCTTTCGGGCGAGCCCTGCCACGGGAACGCCCAAACGGGCGAAAGCGTAATGTTGGTCGCCTGCATCGATAGGATGCGTCCCACGGCGCCGTCCGCCACCATCTTCTTGATGCGCTGGACCACCGGGTTGTAGTGGAGTTCCATTTCGATTTGACAGACCACGCCGGCCTCTTCGACCAACTCGATCATGCGCTCGTACTCGGCCACATCGAACGTCGGGATCTTCATCGAGAGGATGTGGATACCGCGGCGGGCACACGCTTCTACCTGTCGAAGATGCTCGTTGTTCGCCGAAGCCAGCACGGCCGCTTCGATCTCCGGATGCCGATCGAACATCTCTTCTTCGTCGTCGTAACAAGGCACGCCCTGGACGGCTCGCCGGAACCGCTCGGCGACAACCTCGTTCTCCGCACACGCGGCGACCCAATCAAGCTTCGGCGAATCCTGGAGCGTTTGGAAGTACTTGCGCGTATGACCGTGGGTCAACGACAGCATGGCAATCTTGACCGATTTCACGCGCCGCGAAAAAGGGGTCAGGTCCAATTTGCCGGAACGGCCCGGAGGGTGCTTCGCACAA
>CAZURK010000002.1:170277-212969 GCA_964623055.1 uncultured Pirellulaceae bacterium | reverse complement strand
CAGCGAATGCCGCCGCGAATTCGTGGAAAATGTCGTCGATCTCAGCCATGGTATTCCTCACGCACAACTTGTATCTATACGGCGCAATTTACATCGCGCATTGTACCATTTAACAAGGGCCCGGGACATTTGGAGCGTCAGATTCGTGCCTCTTCCATGTAGAGCGCGGTCAGCTCTTTGCAGAGTTGCGCGGCGGTTTCGCGTGGGACAACACGCCGTACCTGTTCACCGCCAGCCCCAACAGCACGGAAGGCAGTCGATTGACCATCAGCGGTGCAGCGAGCAACGGGCACGTGACCGGCGGCGTCTACGCCCCCAATGCTATGCTCACGGTGCTGGATGCCTCGCTGCTACCGGAGGATGCCCACGTCCACGTGGCCAGCGGCATCGGACTCGACCCGCGCAAAGGCGCAATTGTGTCCTACGGGCCTTCGGATCAACCGGTGCGCACGACGCTGCCGACCGACAGAGCCGAGGACCGGGAACAATCAAAGCCAGACGAATGACTCCCTTGGCGCGGCCTTCGGCCGCAAAGAAACACCAGAATTTTGAACAGGAGGAAACAGAGTCAACAGAGGCCGCAACTCTTCTCCATTTTCTCCGTTGACTCCTGTTCAAAACGATCTCGACGCGCGCGTCAGTCAAGAACGCCTCGCGAGGTCGAAGGGCGCTGATGTGCCACCAGTTTCGGCGTCGCCGTCGCGGCGGATGATCACTCGAAAACGCTTCCCTTGGTGGGCTGACAGATCCACGACCGTCGAGCCAGCGTCGCAGGGGATCTGTTTGGCCACTCCCGCAACATCCTGCCATAGGGCGGCAGCGCCGGAACTCTGTTGCAGGTAGACCGAAACCGTGGCGTCGGGGATTCGCTGCCAGGCACCCTCCAATTGCCACGCAACAACCGTCTTGGCTCCCGGTTCTGCCACCGTCACCTTGTTGATGAAGCACAAATTTCTTACTTGAATGCTGTGTCTGGCCAGTTTCCACAGTTCGGGTTTTTCGTATCTTCCCTGCAGGTTGTATCGCTGGTCGCCGCCGCAGTTGTTGTCGATGGCAAGTTGCTGGTCGTATTCAAAGTCGCGGTACAAGGGCCGAACCAGTTCCGAACCGACGTTAAAGACGATTCGTTTGTGCTTCCGATGCCCCGAGGCGGCGCGGGTCATGTATCGCCATTGCGACTGTAACGGCGGCGGCGGATCGTAGTCGTTGAAAGGAGGTTTCGACGGCGTGGCGTCAAAGCAGATCCAACCGTAATGGCTTCCCAGCCAAACCTGCGTGTGGCGGTGCCCGTTCGTACAGGGTGCCGTTTCCTCCGGATCCAGCAATCCGTTCGCATTGTCATCCCACTCGTCCGGGTCCCGTTGCGTACCGGTTCCCAGCCATCGGGCCGGGATGCCCAGATGACGCACGGCCCCGGCCACCATCACGCTGGTGCCCGAGCACGCGATAATCTGAGTCTTGTCGTATGCCTTGGCGGAGAGTTCGATTTTCAGATTGCCCGGATTAGCATCGTAATGCTGCCGGTCGTAATCCACCGTCGCCGGTTTCCGTTTTGGGCGGCTGGGATAGTAGTAATTGTCCTGGATGTACTCGACAACATTGCGGGCTGCCCAGTAAGGGTTTTGCATGTCGGCCTCGACGCCGTACTTCCCCTGAATGTGCGCACGGACTCGCTGTGTGAAAGAGTTGTATGTTGCAGTATCGCTCAGGTTGTACAGCTCCGGATCATCGGCAAGATATTCGGTTCCTTCGAGTGCAGCACGGTCTTGATTGACTCGGTGGGGATACACGAACTTCTTGTAGGGGTTCGTCCACAGATCAATTTCGTATCGGGACGAGTAGCTTCGGGCTGGCGTGCCGGCATATTCCACGCACTGCATGATCTGGCGACTCGATCTATCACCGGCCGGGTCGTGGGTCAGCTTCCGGATGGCTGCATTCGTGGCAGCAGAGACGTCCGTGATCGTTTCGGTCTCCGGCCAGACGCCCTGGTTATGCAATTGCTCGTAGGCGTAGGGTCGGGAGTAGTAGTGGTACACGGCTCCGGCACCGTCGCGGTCGGTCTCCGGATCGGTCTGGATGGTCATGACCAGACGGCGGGGAACACGCGGGCCTTCGAGCGACGCATCCAGGTTCTCTGTGACGTTAACTCGGTGGACGCGATCCGGCCCCGGACCGTTCTCGGAAACCCAAAGTGCGTCTTGTCCAAAGCAGAGTCCCCAGCACGAGAGGCTGTCCTCGTGCGATTTGGGACGATCGAAGAAGAACAGACCACGACCGGTCCGTGCTTCGGCACAGTAGATATAGTCGTTGCCGATCGTCGCCCACAGGTACCGCACACGGTCCAATTGCATGGCTGCCACGCCACGCGCGGGCGACGTACCCGCGTCGGGCAAGTGGTGAACGGATGCGGGATTCTCGCCGAACGGGCCGTCCCACTTGATCCGCAAAATGCCTCGCTGGACACGTAAGTTCTGTTCCAGATAGCCGGTGGCATCGAAGCTGACCAACAACTGACCGTTTTCATGTGTCAGGTCCAGTACTTCGCGGTCCCCGATCCGGAACATGTACAGAGAAAGGTCGATACAGGTAGATGTCGCGTCATCGAGGGCATACCGCCAGAGCCGCGATCGAGAGTCGTCGTCTGTAACCTCCCAATCCAAGAAGTACAGCACACCACGCCCGTGTTCGACGGCAAATGCAAGACCTCGCGGGCTGGCAAGACCAGACGAACCGGCGATGGCCGCAAGATCGTAGGTCTGTAGGAGTTCGAGGGTCTCGATTTCGCTCTCCGTCTCCTGGTGGAAGCCGTAGGCAAAGACTAGGCCCGAGTGGTCCAGGACAAACAGTCGTGGAGTGCCGGCGGAGGCGCCGTCAAAAGCCAAGCCTCTCACTTCCGTGTTGTCATCGGCCAGCGTATAGACGCAGACACTCTCACCGATCAAAGGCGGAGCTTCGTCTGCGGCGGACACGCCCGCGCCGGTCACGGTCAGCACCACGGCGAACAGCGGCAACGCGGCCGGTTTCAAGAGGTGCATTCTTATTCCTCCGATATTCACTGTGACCTCTCCTCCTCCACAGCCCGTTCGATCCAAGCGTCGAGATTGTCAAACGGCAGCCTACGCAGGGACAGCACGTCAGCCGTGAGGTTGTACCTGAGCTTGCCGGTTTCCGGATGGAACGACGCCGGGTTGGAGCCGACGCAGACCAATCGCAACGCGTGAACGCCCGGCTCGAAGCGGAACAGCCCGATCTTACGCTCGCGTCTCTGCCCGTAGATGTAGTCCTCGTGCTCGTTCCGGCGAAAGACATTGAAGAAATCCAGCGTCTTGTTGATCTGCTCGAGCGGTAACTGGTTAACCAGACTCACGCGGTAGCCGCCTGCGATCTGAGATTCACCTGCCTCGTGGATTTCCTTGCCGTCGATGTAGACCTTCCATACTCCGTTGTCCTCGCGCAAATGCTGAAATAGCGACATCGAGTAACGCCCGGCTTCCGTCACCTCGAAGGGGATTTCGACCCATGACCCGATGGAATCGTTCTTCACGCGGAACCAGGGCTTGGTGTACGTGGCACGGTTATACGGATTCACCTGCAACTCGACGCCCTCGGAGTGCCTGATCGTGTCCACGACCCGGGGCAGGTGCAGCACGATCTCCGGATTCACGCGGTCCTTGTAAGCCGGAAACTCACACCACGGTTCAGCGATCGTATCCTGATACCAAAACGAAACGGATGACCAGTAATCGGGCCGCGAGGCGGACGGGGAAACCACTTCGCCCTGAGAGTTCATCACGAAGCCGCGGCGTTCGATCTGGAATTTCAGAGACTTCTGGAAGATGATCGGATCGGCAATGTGCCACCTGTAAGCGCTCACCCGAGCGTCCGGCGCGCGGGGCTCGAAGACCGTGCATCCGGTGTACAAGCTGGAATGGACCCGCATGTTCCAAGCCTCGTTGATGTAGTCTTCCGTTCCGGTACCCTGGAGCGATGGCTCCTCCTCCCCGTCGATCCAGAATATGTCGTCCCCTTCACCGAACCAATGCCCGATGGCGTTTTGCGACGAAAGCACGGTTCCCACGTAGTGGCCGCGTCCCTGGCCAAGGAATACCGTGTACGGCTTGCCCATTTCGGGCGGATATTCCTGATGGTACCGGGCGTGAAAATACATCGTTGTCTCGGGCGGTTCGTCCAGCCGGACCCAGTCGATTTGATAGTAGCAGGACGCCGGCTCCTTATCGGACTCGTTGGTCAGCGTGATTCTCGCCTGTTTGCGGAACGGCATCTGCCAGTAGCAGTTGTAACCGCGTCCGTAGGAACTCACCTTGACGGGCAGCGAATTGACGGTGGCCCGCATGCCGTTCCCGACCGCGAAGAAGTCACCCAGCGGCACTTCGACCGACGGCACTTCGGCACCGTCCCAGCAAATCCGCAATACGAACGCACGCGGATGGCGGATGTCCATCGAGTTTGGCGTCATCCAGATGTGCGCGATCTTCCCGGGACCGTCCAGAACTGCGATCGTCTTGGACTCACCGATCGCAAACTTATCAGAATCCGAGTTGTCGACGGCATTCCCACTGGACGCCCTCATCGACCGGCCGGCTTGGGGAAGGGTGATTGCGTCAAGAGTCTGAGCCTCAGCCTGGCTACACACGATCGCTAACAGCACTGTTGCCAGGCAAGTCATTTTCGGTCTACCCATGTGTTTCTTTCTCCTATCGCAGTGGAGTCCCAGCTCACCTCCACTGTCCCACTGTATCGATGAATTGGCGCTGGATCGTGCCTAATCGTGTTACGCGTCGAAAATCAGAAACCGGCAATAGCGGTGTGATGCCGTTGCGGAAATAGAACTGATCAACCGGTTCGAAGCTCTCGGGCATTTCGCCCTGGATCCGATACAGGCGTGAAATCAACTGCGACTCGGGGCACAGATACTGGAAAATCTCCCAGTTCCGCATACCCGACCAAACGCGGTAGTAGGGCTCGGCGTCGTTTTTCGCGCCGACGAACGTTGTCTCCGAGTATCCGCCGCTGTACGGCAGGATCGCATCGCACTGGTGTTCGGCAAACGTCAGTATCTCGGGCCCCATCTTCTCACGCAGGAACTGCATCAGTTTGACGTCTTCGAAGCTGGAACCGAAACTGTCAAGATAGAACAGTGTGCAGCCCTTTTGCATCATGTTCTCGAACCGTCTCCACAGCATGTCGCGATGACGTGAATCGTCGGGATTGATGTCGATAATGCCGTCCCACCGCCAATCACGGCGCACGGCCAGATGCCGAGGCCGCGTACACACGCCCAACTTCAGTTTCGCTTGGGCAAACCGCTCAGCCAGCGTCGACCAGTTTTGTTCCACCTCGGGAGGCAATACGTCGAAGTCCGGCCGATACATTGCTCCGCGCGGATCGTCGCCACCCTGGCCCCACAAGATCACGCCCTGCCCACCGTACTCGTGCACCACCGGTACCACCGAATCGCAGAACTTGGTAACGCCTTCGGGCGTGTCGATTCGTCGCGCACCGTCATGGAAGCCGTATGGGTTCGTGGGCGAAATCGCTTGCTGGCTCTTGTTCACGTAGTCGGATGCGATCCAGCGATGATCTGCCTTGTACCGCACTGGGCCGAAGGTCGAACGAAAGTGTTCGCGATACGGCGCCAGTAGATGCTGCCAATCGCGATTGCGACTGACTCGCAAGCGAAAGTCGAACGTGTGTGCACCGCGCGGCGGCACGGGCGCCACGGCGAAGTACAGCAACCGCCGCTCCGGAGACTTCTCTCGCTTGTCAGTGGCCCAACTTCCGTAGTCCCACAACGTCAACGTGCGCATCAGGCCCGTGCGCGACGGCGACGTCCCGACACCTACCGCGTCGTCCGTCGCATAGCTGCCGCCGAATCTGGCCCAGTATCCGGGGTGACAGAGCCCAACGCCGTGATGCTGAAAATAGCTGATGTGCTGGACTGTCATCAGACCGTCCGGCGGGCGGGAGAAATGGAACGTCAATCCGCGGAACCCGACCACGTTCATCGGGGCATCGGGATGGTTGTTCTCGATGCGCGACGAGATCAGCACGTCTTCGCCCTCGAACGTATAGTCCGACGTGCAGACTACATCCCCTTTCACATGACAAACACGGGCGTGCCGCGGTCCGAGGACTTCGATCGACTGTTCGGCGGGTTCCTTTGTGTCGACCTCTCCCTTACCAGTGTCCTTGAACCAGTATTCGGCGTTGAACACCGACCAGCCGCCTGTCGCCAACTGGCGGTCGCCCGCACGAATCGCTGATAGGCCATTCGCGGTGACCTCGAAACTGATGCCGCCGGGGGCTTTGTGGATGAGTGATTCGGGATCGTCTGTGGCCGCTCTGGAAGCAGAGGCCGAGCCAAGGACTGGGAAAAGGCATGTGGCGAGAATCAGTATGAGATGGATTCGATACATTGTAGAGTCCGGCGTTCCAGATTCTGGGGTTGAGATGGTAGGTAGACTCTCTTTAAGCGGTCAGGCACTTCCTTGCTGGTTCCTTTCGCTTTTCAAGGCGAACGACCTTCCGTCAATGGCCCTGGAGACCGCAAGTACGCCGTCAAGATGATCACATTCATGCTGGAGAAGCTCGGATAGGTCACCTTCCATGTACATTTCCTCTTCTTGCCACGCTGGGTTTCGATATCGAACGCGGCAGGACTTATGCCTGTTCACCTTGACCAAGAGTTCCGGGAAGGACATGCAGTCATCCCAAATCTCTATCATCTCGGCGCTCAGGTCTTCGAGGACGGGATTGACAAGGTCGGTGGATTGGCCGTTTACGTGCATATGCACGAGCCTTTTCGTGACACCAATCTGTGGAGCGGCAATCGCTCTGCCCACGCCGTACTTGTCCCGAAAAGCCATGAGCGTGTCGTGAAGATCGGTTGCCACGCCGCGCATTGCCTCAAGTTCGTCCTGCCTCACAGGCTGACTGATCTCGTACAGAGCGGGATTACCCAGAAGCAGGATGCTTTTCGCCGCCACGTCCATCGTCTCCTGCAATGGTTAGGGAGCCGACACGGCCATTTGCCATCGCATGGTGCATTTTGCGGATCGAAAGACGACACGTGTTGATAGTTCGGTCCTAACGACCACGTGTCGTCGCGGGGTCCCACACGACCACGCCCATGTGGTATCGGTCGTGGCCCGCGATTCGGCTCGCGTAGTAAGCGGTCAACACTTGGCCGTCGGGGAGCTGAACGCTGCTCGGGTAGCCGCCGTCGCCCTGGAAATCTACTACGCGGAACGGTTCGCTCCAGGTCGCTCCCTCATCGTCGCTGAAACGAACGTCAACTCCCCTTGGCGTCAAGCGGTTGCCGTACGACAGGAGCACTGCCCCGTCTTTCAGTCGAGCAAAATGTCCGGGGTGCTGCTGCGTCCCGGTGAGCTTCATCCGGTGGGTCCAGGTCTTGGCGTCGTCGTCCGAGGCATGAAGGTCCAGTCCGTTGAGGCGCGCGGCGACCAGCCATTTGCCTTCGCCAAGATGGAACAAGGCGGGTTCGTGTATGACCACGTCTTGGTTCAGCGCCACCCGCTCGCCCCACGTCTTCCCGTCGTCACGGCTGCGGTAAACGAAGCCTGATCCGACGGCGCCGCCGTAGAATCCCACGCGCAGCGTGCCGTCGGCTCCTGCGAGAATGTCACCGAACGGAACCACGTATCCGTTTGGCGAGGCACTTGAGCGAGCGACCTCCGGCCATTTGTCCGGAAAAGCCTCGGCGTCGATGGCCCACGTGCGCCCGCCGTCAGTCGAACGGCTCACGATCGGGGGCATTATCGTCCCTCGGGTCGCAGAAGCCGGATCGGACCACCCGCTGGCAATAACGATCAGATCACCGTTGCGCGCAACACCTGCAGCGACGTTTCCCCTGGCGACGCGCTCATTGTCGCGAGGCGCCGGCGTTCCGCGCTTCGCCCACGTACGTCCGCCGTCTCCGCTGGCCCAGCACTCGACGTCAGCGGGGACTTTGAGGTGACTTGGCTGATTGTGGATGGTGGCCACAATCGTCCCGTCCCGCAGCACTGTCATATTCGGCCATGCGCATACATTGTCCACGGCAACGATCGGCTTAGGTTGCTCGCCTTCTTTGCTCTGAACGCAATTTCGATCCGCCTCGCCCGCGGAAACGGCAACCGCCGGCAATACGCCGAAGCCCAAGACACGCCACAGCCACATCGGCCTACTGATACCATTGAATGAACACATTTTGCGTCTCCTTTTCGTGCTTGCTGGCTCCAAACTCGAATCTTTGCAGTCTGCTCTGCGGCACGGCTCCTCGCATTGTACTCTCCGGACACGTGCTACAACATCTAACGTGGACCAATCGCGAACTCCCGCAGCCATGGAGAATCTGAAACGTGGCGCGGCAGAGCCGCAACCAAAGTCGTTTAACGGCAAGCCGAAGGCGTCGGTGAATCCTGCACACAGTCGCCTTCGGCTTGCCGTTAAACGAGTTTCGCAGGGTACGCGAATTCTTGGCGCAGGGGGTTCTGGATGTTGTGACTATTGCCTGAGTGGTACAATGAGCGGAAGAGCCGTCAGTTGCCCCACTGCTCACATGGTTTCCTTCCGATGCGTAATGGAAGCACTACTTGGCCGCTTTATCTCCTGCTACTAGTCTTCGCCGTGCTCGGTGTTCGCTTGGCGTGGACGTTGACCGTGTCGACAACGGGCTGGAGGCCGCATCTGGATCAGTGGGCCAACGTTGCCGTCAGTCTCGTTGGAACTCGGAGGATACCTCTGAGCGAGAAGCCTCCGGCGATACAGGCAGATTTCTGGCTCAAGCACGTGTCGCAGGTCGAAGCCGCGGATGATGATCCGCAGGTGGCCATGGGGGCAGCCTGGATGCTTGACGCCCCTCAGTTCGGATTCATTCGGCATCACGTCCGCATGAAGGAGGGCCTCGACTTTCCGGGCATCCCGGCAAGTTGGCGGCGGGAACTCGACAACGAAACCATCGATGCGTTGACCGAAGAGTTCGAATCGCTTTGCCGCGACGAGTGCTTTGCCAGGATCGAAACAGCAGTTCGGCTCGACAGCACGAATGTCGAACTCTGGCGCGCTCGTGCGCTGCTTCTCTTTCGTACGACCTTTTCGAGTTCCGACCTGGTACCTCGCCGAGATGACTGGCTCGCCGTACTGGACGAGTGTTCCGAGCACGATCCGGACAACGCGTTTTACGACTATCTGGCTGCACTACGTTTGTGGTCGTCGTCGGCTGAATACGACTTGGAAGGCGATGGTTACATCTTGAAGATAGTAGACGACGAGACTTTCAACGAAGGGACTGCTCGCCTGGCCGCCGGACTCGCCAAGCCGTTTCTGAAATTCGGCACAACAGGCTATGCCGCGACGTTGGAGTATCTGAACGAGTCATCGCTTTCACCGCCGAACCGTCTGATTGCCGCTGGAAGCCGTTCAATCGAAAGCCGGGCAACCAGCTTGCTGTCTCGAATCATGCGTTGGGAAAGCGACCGCCTGAACGTGGAAATACGACGTGAATCATTCGACGCAGCGAATGCCATCGCCCGTGACGTGCGCAGGCTCTCGGATCAGCTTTCAGTGGCCGGCAGCTACGCCAATCTATATACTCTCAAATTGCTCCTACGCGAATGGAGTTTGGCGAACCTCGATGACATGCGCGAAGTGTCCCCCGATCTCTTGAGTATGGAGGAGGTCAAGAATGTGCCTGCCGAGTTGGCCCAGGTCCAGCTCGAGTTGCAGGTCCTTCAAGAGGTTCGAGAGCGGCTGGTAGCGAAAGCGGGCCCGTCGATTGGAACGGGTCATCCGGCAGGCAGCACCCTGACAACAACAGACGGTCCGTTTGTTGTTTTCCTGATGGTTATGGCCCAGATGCTCGTGATCATCACACTCGGTTTGGCGTTGCTGTCGGGCTTGGTGGCGTTCTTCCTAGGCGCAGCGGCCAACGATGAATGTATTGAGATGCGATGGTGGCACCATGTCGTTGCCTGGTTCGGCGCGGTCGGGGTAAGCTTCGTGCTTTTGGGATTGTGCCCGGCAGAGGTCGTTTCACCAAGCGTGCAGACATCGGTGATATGCGGGGCAATTTGGCTTCCGTTCGCGCTGCTGGTGATTGGGCTGTTTCACTTCGTTCGGAAGCGACTACAACTCCCTTGGGACCAACTAGTGGTGCTGGCAGTGATCGCCGCCGTGTCAATCGTTTTGGTTCTGCATTACTCCGCGATCGAAGATCTGACCATCCGAGCTATCGCCGGCCTGCCCCCGTTTGTCTTGATCATCTTGTTTTTCGTTTCTGCATCGCTTGTCGGAGTGTCACTACGCTCGCTCTTGGCGTTCGCTCGAAATGACGCACTTGACCGGCGACGGAAGTTTCTGGCCTTGGAAGTTGTCTTCCCGCTTGTTCTCATTGCTGTTCTCGCCGGCACAGCGCTGGCGACAGTGATATCCGATGAACTTGAGACACGGACGTGGATCTCGCCTGTGGTGTGGAGCGAGGGCGAAGCTCTTGGCGTGACCCCAAGCGAAGTCCAGAGTGCGCTGAAGCTTGACGACTCGAAGTGGCGTTGGGCCTTCATTCAATGGCAGGTTCATCATGGCCCACTTGTCGCGCCGTTGATTGCCGTCGTCGTGCTGCTTATCTGCCACTTGAGGCTACGAGCACGCCGTCTTGAGGGCGCTTATCGCGAGATGCTTCGGTCACGCAAGCGCAGACAGATACGATTGGCTGGCTACGCCGTTGCGAGATCGTGTGTCGTGGCCTCGCTGGTGTTCTTTCTCGTCTATCTGGCAGCTACCCCGCCTGTGGCCAATAGAATGGAGACATACCATCGGGTTCACTACGAACGAATGGTTGACCCCTCGTACACTTGGGACGAGGTCGCGGCGGCATCGGCTGAGATCAGGTCGGACGAGATGCTGATGACGAGGTTGAAAGCTGAGATTGCCGAGCGGAATCGCCAGATTGCCGAGCAGGAAAGTTGGCTGGAACAGTAGCTCACGACGTGCCGAGAGTACGGTCTGACAACACTGTTTGTGACGACCGCGGCAAGCCACTTGTTGTTTGCGCGTCGTCTCTTGCCGGACAGGGGGGCTATTCGTCACGCTACCCGAGCCAGCATCTCTTCGATGCTGTCCACGCGCGGCACCACCACGACGTTGCCAGGCGTGATGGTGAAACCACGTGCTTTGTCTTTCCGGAGATCGACACCGATCTCGGCATACTCGGGGATCTTCACTTCCTTTTCGACGATGGCCCGTTGGATTCTGGCATGTCGCCCCACATCGACGCCCTCGAACAGGATGGAGTCCTTCACATGCGAGTAGCTGTTGATGCGGGCGCAAGGGCCGAGAATACTGCCTATCACAGTGCCGCCTGAGACGATGCACCCAGGACAAACCAGGCTGTCCAATGCCCGGCCTTGCCGAGCCCCATCGGCGCCTCCGCCGAATACGAACTTTGGCGGAGGGAAAGTGCGCTGGTAGGTGCGAATTGGCCACCGCTCGTCGTACAGGTTCAATTGAGGTGAGACCGACACCAGATCCATGTTCGCTTCATAGTAAGCGTCCAGAGTTCCCACGTCGCGCCAATACGCGTGGTCCTTGAGATTCTTGTCGCGAAACGGAAATGCGAAGACGCGATGCGATCTGATGATCGACGGAATGATGTCCCTGCCGAAATCGTGCGTGCTCTCCTTTCGATTGGCGTCCTCCAGCAATTGCTCGAACAGAAACCGAGCAGTGAAAACGTAGATGCCCATCGAAGCCAGACAGTACCCATTGTCATCGGGAACCGTCTTGGGGTCGGAGGGCTTTTCCTCAAACCCCATCACACGATCGGTCTCGTCCGTCTCCATGATGCCGAACCGGCTGGCGGATTCCGCCGCCACACGCAGCACGCCGATGGTCAGATCCGCGTTATTCTCCTTGTGCGAGTCGACCATCGCGCAATAGTCCATCTTGTAGATATGGTCTCCCGCAAGGATCACAACGTACTCGGGCTTTTCCTTCTCGATCGTGTAGATGTTCTGATAGACGGCATCAGCCGTACCTTGATACCAATTGTCGGCAATCCGCTGTTGAGGCGGGACCACGTCGATAAACTCGCCCAGGTCCCGACAGAAGAAACGGCGCCAGCCCAAGTTGATGTGGCGATCCAAGCTCATCGATTTGAACTGGGTGAGCAACAGCATCTTGCGCAAACCGCTGTTCACGCAGTTCGACAAAGTAAAGTCGATGATGCGATAGGCTCCGCCGAAGTGGACAGCCGGTTTCGCTCGATCGCGAGTCAACGGCTCAAGACGCTCGCCACGACCACCCGCCAGAATGACAGCCAAGGTATCCTGCATGTTCCGACTCCCTTCCACGAACATTCTACCCTGCTTCCGCCAATTTCCAAAGGTGTCATGGCGTGCCGTCGCACCATCGCTGCAGCCAGAGTTCCAACACCAGCAGAGACCAAAGGCGGTAACAGTGGTTGAACCTGCCGCTCGTGTGGCTTTCCACCATCTCCTCGACTACCTCCGGACGGAAGTAGCCGCGGCTCCGTGCCACGTCGCCCAGCAGCACGTCGTGAGTCAAATCGCGTAGCTCGTTGCGGAACCAGTGCTCTAGCGGTACGCCGAATCCCATCTTGCGGCGATTCCAAATTTCGCGAGGCAGCAAATCCCCGAAGGCGGCTCGCAGCAGCCGCTTTCCGCGGCCTCGCCGGAACTTCATGCCGATCGGCAGCGACGCGGCCAATTCCACCATACGATAATCCAGAAATGGTTGCCGGCACTCCAAAGCATGGGCCATCGACGCGATATCGACCTTGGTCATCAAATCGCAGGGCAGATAAGTGGTAAGATCGGTCAGGCAGAACCCCGTGACCGGATCGCGCCGTTCGGCTCGCGACAGGGCCGACTGCAAGAACATGGCCGGGTCCGAGTTCGGCAGTTGTCCCACGAAATCGTCTGTGTAGATTGTCGCGCGGGCGGCCTCGTTGAAAATGCCGATCCAGTCCAAGTACCGGCGTAGCGGCGGGGTGCGTAGCACTTCGCAGAAACGCTTGAATCGGCGCAACGTCGATTTCTGCCTGGTCGACGACGGCAACGACTGCCAGATCTTCGCGCCGAACACGCCGCGCAAAGGCCAGAGCCGATCCAGCCTCGCGCCGAGCGCCACCGCTTTGTAACGCGGATATCCGGCAAACAACTCGTCTCCGCCATCGCCGCTGAGGGCCACCGTCACATGTTGGCGAGTCATTTCCGACACGTACCACGTCGGTATGGCCGAACTGTCCGCAAACGGTTCGTCGTAGTGCCACACCAGTTTCGGCAGGATCTCGACTCCGTCCGGCGTGACCTGAAACTCTTGATGATTCGTCTTCAGATGATCTGCAACCAGACGAGCGTAACTGGTCTCGTCGTACTCCTTGACGGGAAATCCGATTGAAAACGTCCTCAGCGGTTCCTCAGTCTTCTTCTGTGCAAGCGCAACGATCAGCGATGAATCGACGCCGCCCGACAAGAACGCTCCCAACGGCACTTCGCTCTGCAGCCGAATGGTCACCGACGATTCCAGCGTCGTTCGCAAGCGATCGATGGCCTCCGCTTGGCCTATGGTCCGCTCGAAATTGAAATCCGGTTCCCAGTATGGCTGTACGCTGAGATTGCCGTCGCGATAAACGGCAAAGTGCCCCGGCGGCAATTTGCTGATGCCGCGAAAAATCGTGTTGGGGTGCGGGACGTACTGATAGGTGAGGTATTCGTCGATCGCGCCGGGATCGATATCGCGTGGTATATCGGGAATCTCCAGCAGGCTCTTCAGTTCACTGGCGAAGGCCAACCGGCCCGACTGACGGTGATAGACCAACGGCTTCTGCCCCAGCCGGTCGCGCCCCAGAACCAGCCGCCTCATGCGCGCGTCCCAGATCGCAATGGCAAACATTCCGTTCAGGTGACGGAAACAGTCCAGACCTTCGTCTTCGTACAGATGGACGATGGTCTCGGTATCGCTGCGAGTCCTGAACTTGTGGCCGGATCCTTCCGCCCGGTTTCTCAGCTCCGGAAAGTTGTAGATTTCGCCGTTGAAGATGACCCAAACCGAATCGTCCTCATTAGACATCGGCTGGTGACCGCCGGCCACGTCGATAATTGAGAGTCGCCGAAATCCCAGCGCCACACCCGGAACGGCTTCGTAGGGCGGATCAAGCTGATACTGGCTCGAATAGAAACCGCCATCGTCGGGGCCGCGATGGCGGAGCACGTCGGTCATGCGCTGAAGCAGCGGCTGGTCAATGGCCAGTCGAGGATCAGTCCAGATTGCGCCGGTAATGCCGCACAACGCCTGGTTCCGTTGCTTTTCCTGTTAGGTCGCGGCGGGGCCTTTATATTGGGCGCTGCCGAACCCTAAGATGGGAACAAAGATACAACCGAAAAACGCCAAACCGATGCCGAACAAGGGGCCTCTGCCGAACGACTTGGCCAGATCGAGAGAAACGATCAGTGAAATCACAAAGTTAACGAAAGGGATCATCAGCAGCAAGATCCACCAGATCGGTCGTCCGCATATCTCCAAAACTACGATCGCGTTGTAGATGGGGACGATAATGGCCCAGCCCGGCTTGCCCGCCTTGGTGAACACCTTCCAAGCGCCGATGAACACAAGTAGCCAGAAAACGAATAAGACCAGCCCGCCAGCCACGAAATATGGAGCCAAGTTCTTTGCCATCTCTTCCGCGGCTTCAGTAGCAGCCTCGTTGGCAACTTTCGGGTCGAAGTTGGCAGAGTCGTCGTCGAAGTTGAAGTTCATTACGTCCGGGTCTTGCGCGGACGCCACGGAGGACGGAATCGGACCCCCAATCAAACACATCAGTGCTAGCACCATCGACAGCCTTGTCGCGTGGACGTTCATCAGAACGGCTCCTTGAAAGCAGGAACAGCGAAACCTGCAGCGAACAGTCTACTTGGAGGAACGTGTCTGGATTCTAGTTCTCAAGCATCCGACTGTAAACCTAAGCAGTCCTCGCCAAGAATCACAACAGCCGCACCGGCCCAGTGCGGCTATTGAGTTATCGGCTAGCATATCCCTACAACGCTAGTTTTCATTCGCTGTTCGGGCTCGCGCCTTCCGGCTCATCCGCATCTTCGTCGCTCTCCTCCTCGACTGGTTCGACGGGCTTGCCTTGGATAGCCTGCTCGGGTTGCTCCGGACCATCGTTTGGAGTCGGTTTGTCGCCCGGGGTATCGGTGCCGCGAGCTGCCTGCGTCTCGGCCTTCACCGCCGCTTTGATCTCGGATGTCAGATCCGATCGCAGTTTCCCGGCCTGCTTTTCCAGTTCGGCCGCCACCTGCGCCGGGAGTTTCGCCATTTCACCATTCAGCGCCGCCTGCAACTTGGCAAGTGCCTCCTCTACGCTTTTGGTGTTCTCTTCCTTCAGCTTGGCTTGGTCGGTCTTCGCCTGATCCGCCAGTCGCTTGGCTTCGTCTGCTACCTTGACGGCGGCCTCTTCTCGGAGTTTCTGGATATCCTGCGAGGTTTGCTTTGCCAGCTTCTCGGCCTCCGCAGCCACCGTATCCTGGGCCTGTTTCTGCAGTTTGGCGAGTTCCTCCGTGATGTATTCAGACAGCTTCTCCGTTTCCGCCGCTACTTGTTCCTCGGCCGCCTGCCGCAACTGCTCTTTCACTTCCACCATTTCTTCGGCCAAATCGGCTTCCATCTTCTCCGTCACCTGAGTTACCACTTCCCCACGGATCTCGGCCTTCCGTCGCTCCCAGCGACGTCGCAGAATCCCTGCATATGACGTCTCGGCAAGTATGCAGATTACCATCGCGGCCAGACAGAAAAGGATTGTCATGCGTTTCATCGCATTACCCTCCAAAAGAAGTAGGTGTTTCGCAGGATTGCAGGTCGCCAAGTTGGCCTGCATGGTCTGGTAGGTTTGGTGGGGCGGGTCGTCGCGCCCATTGAGGCGTACAGTTTCTCTAATTTAACATGGAGATAGTGGGCTGAACAGTGTGCAGCATCAGAAATCGAGGCTTGAGGTCATATGGACAGGGGCCATCATGCCAATGAGAATGTGTGCATTACCCGCGCGTTTCCGCGGCGGCACTGAATCGAACGATCCTAAGCTGCGTCGATCACCACACAACAAGGAGTGATACAGATGACCTACGAACGTCTTACCCGCCGTCAGTTCGTTCGCGACACAGCCGCTGGAGCCGCCGCATTGGCTGCAGGTGCCGCCGTGGCGAACATCGTCAAGGTCGGCAATGCCGAGCAGGCCGACACCGCGAGCATTCTGAACTACAGTTCCGACATGGAGTACCGTAGCTGCGGCAAGACGGGCTGGATGGTATCGGCCGTTTGCCTGGGCGGTCACTGGAAACGGGTCAACAAGATGGTGCCCGGCGTGTTCCAGGGCAATAGCTGGCTGAGCGCCAATCTGGACGATCCGGGTTTCCAGCAGAACCGCTACGACGTTGTCACTCGCTGCATCGAACGCGGCATCAATTACATCGACGCCTGTACGGGCGCCGAAATCAAGGCATACAGCAAGGCCCTGGAAGGCCGCCGCGATCAGATGTATCTGGGTTGGTCATGGTACGAACGCGAAGCACGCAGCCGCGCCCAATGCACCGGTGACGCGCTAATGGAAGTCTTCGAGGACTCGTTGAAAGTCTGTAAGCAGGAGTACGTCGATTTGTACCGGATCGTGTGCGGCGTGAACGGCCGGCGCGACAAGGATGGCAGGTGGATCTACCCCCACAACGAAGCCGAATCCGCTGGCATCGCCGAAGGTCTGCGGCGAGCGAAGAAGTCGGGTAAGGCGCGGGCGACCGGTCTATCGTCGCACGATCTGCCTTGGCTCAAGTACATGATGGAGACCTTCCCCGACGTGATCGACGTAGTGATCACGCCCTACACGGCCAAGACGAAGATGCTGCCCGATGACGATACCGGATTCTATGCCGTGGTGAAGAAGTGCAACTGCGGTTTCTTCGGCATCAAGCCGTTTGCCGGCACGTCGCTATTCAAAGGCGATAGTTCGCCGGGAAATCCGCACGAGGAAGAAGACAACCGCCTGGCCCGGATGGCGATCCGCTACATCCTCTGCAATCCCGCGATCACGGCGCCAATCCCCGGTATGATCAACGTCGAACAGGTCGATAACGTCGCTTTGGCCGTCATGCAACGACGCGCGTTGGACGTCGAGGAACAGGCCGAGTTGGACCGAGCCATGGACCGCGCCTGGGCCCAACTGCCACGCTGCTACCAGTTCCTGAAGGACTGGGAGTACGTGTAACGGGCGTGTACGCCGTTGGCATAGCAATCGCCGGTCTGAAGACGTAACTCCAAGGTTACGCTCTAAGCAGAATGACCAAATCCCAATGACCAATGACGAAGGAATGACGAATGTCTAATGCTGAGATTCTCGTCATTCGGGTTTCTTTCGTCATTCGGGCTTCGTCATTTGTCATTCACTCTGAAGGAGAACTCCAATCATGTTTCGGAAGACTTGCTTTGCTCTGTGCGTCGCAACGCTACTAACGGTGGTCGCCAATTCGTCTTATGGCCAGGAATCGCCTTCGGTGTTCGATTACCTTGCCGGGCGCGCTGCGAGCATGGCCGCCGCGCTTCCGCCGGTGCCGGATACGGTGGACGCTTGGGAGAAACAGCGGACGGAGCTTGTGGGCGAACTCGGCGAGGCACTCGGGTTGCCGGAGCGCGAGGCGATGAAGGCGGCGGTAACGTACACGAAGCAGGAAGGCGATTTGATGATCGAAGAGGTCGCCTACCTCTGGGCCGAGCAGACGTACGCTTCAGCAACGGTGATTCGCGTCAAACAGACGGACGGCCGCCAGCCAGCACTCGTTATGCCGTCGGGATCGTTGGGCCACTACACGTTTCTTCCTTATCGCAAGTTCGTCGACTCGATGGCGCGCCAAGGCATTACCGTCCTGTTCATCGACGATCCGCGCACGGGACGGCGGCAGGCACCAAACGCTGGCCTGTACGCTGCAGCGTCGGCCGCAGGTATCCAGCCGGCCGGCATCCAAGTCTTCGACGCGCTGCGCGGATTGGATTACTTGCTAACACGCGCCGACGTTGATCCGGGCAAGATCGGCATCGCAGGATTGGGCGCGGGCACTCTGCAATCGTACATGGCAGCGGCATTGGAGCCCCGTTTCCAATTCGTCGTGGCCGTGGGGGGGACAACGACCTACGCCTCTCTAACACAGGCGGCAGCGGCGGGGGAGGCTCCCGAAGACCCTTCGGCCTTTGTCGCCGGCATGCTGGAGTTCACTGACATGGATCGCGTTGCCGCTTGCCTGGCGCCGCGACCCGTGTTCATCGCCGGACGCGCCGGCGCTGGTGAGTGGGCAGTCGACGGCTTTGACCAGGTGTTGCGCACGATGAAGTCGGCATATGGGCTGCACGATGCCGCGGACTGCATCTGCCAGGTCGCCGACGGACAATCGGATGACATGACTCCACACATTTCGGAGATCATACGGTGGATCGAGACCAGTGTGCTACCATCGCTGAAGAGTTCGGATGCGGCGCCCGCGGAATGCTGTGCGGTCGAGGAGGAGCCCGACTTCAGCATCTTAGCCTACGTTCAACGGCGGATTGCCGATCAAACGGAATCGCTGCCAGTCGAGCCTGCCTCGCAGACCGAATGGCAGGCGCAACGCGACGAGATGATCAAACGGCTTTGTGCGTCGTGCGGCGTGGAGAGCATGACACCGCCACCCGATCAAGTCGTCGAAACCATCGAAGGCGAAGACCTGGTGACCGAGCGGATTGCCCTTGGCGTAGACGCCGATTTCCATTGTCCCGCATTGCTGGTTCGCCCAACTCAGACCAGCCAGGCGAAACACGCCGGAGTGGTTCTCTCACACGACGATCGCCAGTGCGCAGCGAGTGCCAAGATCGTCGAGGTCACTCGACGTTTGGTCTCTGCCGGATATTGGGTCATCGTGCCCGACCACGCATCGGTCCATACGCAAAGTCTCCAACCGCTGGCAGACGCCGAACGGCCCAGCTTCTACGGCGACGAGGCGGCCAAGTTGTACGGGCCCGCCGACGTCGTCGGACTGTCGCCATTGGCCTTGCGCGTGGCCGAGAATCTGGCGGCCTTTAGACATCTGGCTGCCCGCGCGGAGGTCGATGCCGCGAAAATCGTGGTTTCAGGGGCCGGCATCGGCGGCGTGGACGCGTGTCTGGCTGGCCTGTTGGAGGAGCGCGTCGCCGGGGTCGCCTCGATCGACGCAACCACCATGCGCGACTTTGCGCTGAACGCCGCGCCTGGCGAGCTTCGTTTCTTCCACCTCATGCCGTATCTGCCGTCGTTGCTCACTAAGACGGATCTGGATTGCATGTACGGCGCATTGGCCCCCAGGCCCCTGTTGGCCGTGCGGTTGAAGGATGGCTGGCCGAAGTCCGGCTTCGAACAGGTTACGACTACGGCGTCGGCCATCTACAAGCTGCAGCAAGCGGACAACGCGTTGCTTTCACTCGGACCGCGGGACGTGACCGAAGAACTCGAGGCAGCCACGCCCGATGGCGTCCTGAAACAACTGATCGCCGCAGCACGACCGCTGTTGCCGACTCCACCGCAACCGGGCATCGTCGGCAATGTGGAAGGGCTCAAGTCGCGCGCCACCGCGGATAGTGCCTCGGGGCTGATCTGGATCGTCGCCGAGATGGACGGGTACGAACAGGAGTTCGTCTACGGCGGCTACCGGATGGAATCCTGGAGTTTCTGCAACAACAACGGCGATGCACAGAAAGGCCGCTTGATCACCCCCTTGCTCTTCCGGAAACAAGACGACAAATACGAACTGACCGGCGTCGGGACAACCCGGACCAATGACGGCACGGGCATGCAGTCGTTTGATTTCGAGCCGGTTCAAGGAACCGACACGGTGGACGAAGGCTACTTCTTCGGCTGGCACACCGGCGACTTGGAGGGCAACCGCAATCCTGGCGTAGCCGAATTCCAGGACGCGCCCGACGCACTGATGATCATCCTGACAGCCGATGGTCAAATGACCGGTCAAAAACCGAAAATCGGGGACACCTACCGCATACAGTCCCAATTCCGGCGGCGGTACAGCGTGATGGCCGTTTCGAAAAAGCAGTAGGGAAGCCAAATCTTTGGCAACGTCACGCGAATTACATCTTGGCCGTTTCCTCGTGTTTCGGAGCCGATCATGGGCAACATTCACCTGCCTAGCGACCCGCTTGCGCGGTTTGTCGACTTGTACGAAACGTTGAACGCAGACCGCGGATGGTGGCAAGATGCCTCCTGCCTGCGATTTGCCGCCATGGCCGCAGTCACATGCCCCGGCACACCGACTTACATAGCAGATGCCATACGCGCCGTGGCCACGGAGATCAGTGACCGCGAAGGCTGGTTTGGCAACCTTCGATCACCTCTACGGTTCATCGTCAGCGCGATCCTTGTGCTGAATGAAGATAGTGCCGACGAGTTCCTCGCCGAAGTCGAACGCGTTCGGAAGATGTTCCGGGCGGCACGGCTGCGTCGCGGCGGCATCTACGAGACGATGGCGATTCTGATTCTGCGGATTGCCAGAGAGAAGAAGCCGGTCACGACCGATATCGTCGCGCGGTTTCAGGCTATCTACGAGGAAATGAAAAGGCACCACTGGTGGTTGACCGGGATGGATGATTTTCCTGCGTGCGCCATGCTCGCGTCCCAGCCGGAGACACCGGCTGAGATTGGAGCAGGGATTGAAGATATCTACCAGCAGTTGCACGCCGCGGGTTTCAAGCGAGGCGATCCACTGCAGACGGCGGCCAACCTGTTGTATCTTGCTCGTCTGGATCCGGGAGCCATCGCCGAACGCTATCGGTCGCTGGCCGACAACTTCCGTACGCGTGGTGCAAGAATCGGACGAGACCAATATGACGAGCTGGCTATCCTTTCGTTTCTGAAGCATCGTGCAACGCTGGTTGTCGAACGCGTTCTGGCATATCAGACGGACATCCGGCAACTAAAGCCCAAGCCTGACCGATCGCTGGCGTTCAACCTAGCATCCAGCGTTACATTTTTGGATCTCGTCCAGATGGACGAGGATCTGAAGGAAATCACTGACGCGAAGGCACTGATGGACATGCAGTCAATCATCAACGCCCAACAAGCTGCCGCTGCATGTGCGGCCGCCACTGTCGCATGTACGGCGTCCGCGAGTTCAACCTCGTGAAGAATAACGGTTCCCGGGAGGGCGAGGCTTCTGCCGAGCCGCGCTTTGTGGCGGCTGGCGGCTCCGCGGGAGCGTCGCCCTCCCAAGTGCCAGATACCCTCAAGCGAGTACTCCCACATGGAGAAGACGGTCATGGCTTCCGACGGCAAACACAGAGTTACACGACGAGGTTTTATTCACACGGCCGGGGCGATCGCCGCGACAGCGGTTCCAGGGACCTTGGCAAGCCTACCGCGTGCCGCGGCGGCGTCGGCCGACGGAGATCTTCCTCGCCGCATCCTGGGCAGGACCAAGCTCGAAGTGACCTGCATGACGTTTGGAGCGGCTCCGTCCGGCATCGCCAAGGATGTCACGGTGGATGAAGTCGGTACGATCGTCAACACGGCGATCGACCTTGGCATCAATTTCATCGACACGGCGCCGAGGTACGGCAAATCGGAAGAGGGCATCGGTCGAGCGTTGGGCCGGCGGCGCAAAGACATCTATCTGGCCACCAAGATCTGGGCCGATACCATCGCGGATGCCGAAGAGTCATTGGCCAACTCGCTGAAGACCCTTAAGACCGACTACTTCGATTTGTTGTACTTCCACCATTTGGGCGACCGCCAAGTGGATCGCGCGAGAGATCCGGACGGCGTGTTTACGTGGCTTCTGAAACAGAAGCAGGCCGGTAAGTGCCGATTTGTGGGCATCTCGGGTCACAACCTGCCGGGCCGCTTCCCACCGTTCTTGGAAACCGGCGAGGTGGACGTCATTCTGGTGAACATCAACTTCGCGGATCGGTACACATACGGCTTCGAAGACAGAGTACTGCCGGTGGCGCGAAAGCACGATGTGGGTATCGTGTCGATGAAGGCTTTTGGTGGACCCGACCCGAAGAGCGGGAGTTGGGGCTCACGCGATGCCAAGCCGCTTGTCGGCGAAGAGAACCTCGAGTTGGCCATCCGCTACTCGCTCAGCGTACCCGGCGTGGCCACCGCGAATCTGGGCGTACATACAGTCGAGCAACTGCGCGAGAACGTGGACATCGTCAAACGTTTTCAGCCACTGACAGCCGAGGAACGAGAGCTGACGGTGAAGCTTGGTAAAGAGATGGCCAAACAACGGGGCCCGCACTTCGGCCCGGTTGACGAGCCAGCCGAGGATTCGTCGGGCGCCCCACCGAAGAAGTCGAAATCAACGTAAGCGGAACAGATCGCTTAACGCGGCCTTGGGCTGCAACCAAAGTAGCACGGGCCCCCGGCCCGTGGCAAGCGGAAACACGGGCCGGGGGCCCATGCTACAAACATACGCGTACGGCGCGCGAATGTCTACGAACTAACACTCTAACGACGGATCCCATGCCACTGTCCGGCGGCTTCATGTTTACCATCGCGGATTAAGTGGGGCACGATGGAATCGTGCCCCACGTGCGATTTCGACCGGCGGGCGCGTTGTATCGTTGCGCTCACGGCTCACGTTTCATTGGCCCGATGTATTCGCGGGCGATCACGACGTTGTCGATGTACAGGTGCTGGTCGTAGGGCGACGGTTTTTTGCCGCCGTGGTAGACGTTCATCCAGATCTGTTCGATCTTCAATTTGTCCACCAGACGGAAGCGGATGTCCGTCTTTTCGAAGGCTGACCGGCCGTCGATCCAGGCGCGAATGATGCCGCCTTTCTCGCCGGGCGTGTTCATCTTCAAATACTGCTCGACGCAATACCAGCGGTTGTTCTCCAGGAACCCGCGATAACCTATCTGCCAAATCCATACGTTGCCGTAGTAGCCCTTCATGTCGGCGTGGTAGCAGTAGTTGCCGATCGGCGTCAGGCCACCCAGCGGATTGCCCTCGGGAATGGTCAGACTGAACGAACCACGTGCCGACCAACCGTCCGTGCCGTCAACCTTGCGTCCGCCCCAGCCGGCAACGCCATACGTGCCGCTGATCCCCGGCATTTTGCCGCCCTGCAACGTCTGGTTCCAATCGTCGGCCAACCGCAGGTAGTAGCGGAAGAAGATCTCTTCGGGCTCCTCGCCAATTTCTCTCTTGAACTTGTATAACGTGTTCAGCGCGCCGGTCGCACCTTCGGCGATCTTCACGCGAAGGGCCTTGCCCTGGTACGGCTCGAACTTCAACTTCGGATCGGCATCGACGATATCGAGTACCTCCATCTTACCCGCGTAAGTCCAGCCGTCCGTCCAATCTTCGGTTTCAAAGTCGGCCGAGAACAGAACAGACGGATCGCGATAGATGTCATTGTCGCCAGGATAGCGGGCAGCCAATCCAAGTTTCGGATCGAATGGTGGCAAATCGTGGCCTTGCTGACAGCGAAATACACCGATATCAGCGGAACCGTATTGCTTCGTTGCGTAAAGCCGCAATGTCGCCTTGGCGAGCTGACCGAGCTTCCTCGCACCGGCCAAGTCGAAACGCAGGAGCACGTGATCAGGACCGCCGGAAACCCGAAGCTCCTCGGAGTGACCCTGACTTCGGTAGGTGGACTTGGTCAGATATGTGTCCGCCGCCGGCTCAAGCACTACCGAACCCTCGGCACCGACAACGGTCAGGCGAGGACGATGATCCTCTGACGCGTTCTCACGGCTGCAGAACACGATCGTTCCGCCGTTTGCCATCGTGCGCAGAAAGAAGCCTTGGTTCTGGCACTTCTCACTTGCCCACTCGCGAACAAGCCCGGTTACATCCCATTCGACGAATTTGCCTCCATCATCGTCGATGACCGTGGCCGTGGCGTAGGGATCATTGCCTTGAGCCACGCCCTTCGCGTCCCGCCAGTCACCCATGAAGTTCTCCCACGCCAGCGTCCCGGCCCGATTGTAATAGTCCCGCGTCGCCCCATCGAATCGCTCTTGCGTGCCCTCGGCCCAATCGTTCTTGGCGCCACGGGCGGACGACAGAAGCAGCAGAACTACGATGCAATAAACCCAAAAACGACGAATTGAATCTGACATGTGGTTTCTCCCGACTAGTCACGCGGCGGTCGCCCGCGGAAGCTGAACATCACCGCCTCGACGGTATTGAAATCGAATGTGAAACGCTTTCCATCGCCCAGGCGCTGGCCCGTGCGTTCATCAACGACGTCTTGCGCAATTGCCGGAAACTCGACGTTGATTTTGGTTTTCTGGCTGATCAAACCTTCCGCTCCGCCACCACCGAACGCACTGCCGGTGACGACGGCGTTTTGGATGACGAATAGCAGCGTACGGTCGCCTTTGCTCCAGTAGGTGACCTCCACATTGCGAGGTCTGCGGCCCGTTTGGTCGGTCACGGTAACCCAAGACTTCCTGCCCCCGGCTATGGCGGAGTAGATGAAGATATTGCGTTTCTTCTCGTCGGCCACACCTTCTTCCCGATACTGCAAGTATCGCTGTGGAGAAAGGTTCACGTAGACCGCCAGGCCGCCGTCGACTACGTCCAGTAGTCGCACGTTTATCGTCGGCAGTCTTCTTTCGGCAACAGCATAGCCGTGTTCCAGCTTGCAGTCGATCGTCGCGAACAGGTCGCGATATCGGCGATAGTAGAAACCGGCATCCTGATCGGTTTCCACCCATAGCCGATCTCCAAAAAAATCGCGGCCGGTTTCGCTGCCGTCGTGAAAGACGCCGAACAGATGGTCCAAAGCCCCTTTTTCGCGGCCCTTGCCGTGTTGGTCGAAGAGACCGCAGGCGAAGTCGGCGATCACCGTTTTGCCGCGCCGGCAGAATTCGGTGATTCGCTGCGCCTCGATATCCGACAGCGCGTAACAGGCCGGCAGAATCAATACCTTGTACTCGTCCGGCACGCCGCCCGTGACAACCTGGTCGTACGAGATGAAATCGTATTGGATACCCGAGTCCGTCAACAAATACTCCCAAGCCTTGCGGACGTTGTGCGATGTGCCCAGTCGGGCGTCGTTACCGCGGTTGACCCACGTGCTGCCGTGCGGTTCGATGTCCAAGCACCAGGAGACTTGGATCGAGGGGTGCGAATAGTAGATGGCCACGCCGTCGTGAATCCAACGCGAGCCGACCATCTTAGGCCCCTGTATGCCGCCAATCTCCTTGTTTACTGACTTGTACTCGTCCAGCCACGGCCGCGGCTTCTTTCCATCGAACCAGCCTTCTACCCAGCCGATCATGCCCCGGTTGCCGTGAGCAAAGTAGTACCACGTCTGCCAGATGTCATTGGCTGTGCCACGATCGTCCTTGTGAAAATGAGTCGTCACTTGCGGCATGGCATTGCCGGGATTGAACGACCGAGTGATGGCTTGCGACGATCCGAGGTTGTAGGCTTCGATGAACTGAATCTTCTTCATCAGCTTGGCATAGTCGTAGCCGCCCCACATGTTCGGCGACTGGCCGCCGACGAAACCGCACGGGGTATCGGGATCGGCTTTGTTGGCTGTCTCCACAAGCTCGCCAATGAAGTTCGCCCACACCGAGTCGTTGTAGGTGATACGATCTAGAAGAGGCGAGAAGTCGATATCCTTCAGCGGCCGATCCAGTTGCCGGCGTGTGAAATCCGGCGTGACGTATTGCGGCTCGGGCGCATCCAAAGGCCCGTAGTAGTCTTTGAGCCAACGGGCGTAGGCTTCATCGTCCGTATTCAGGCGCCATGGGATCGGTGTGACGAAGGCGCCCCACGAGATTTCGTCGTCCAATGCGTAGGCCACGCGCAGCGGGCTGTGTTCGCGGACATTGGTCACGTAGCGAGTGACGGTGTCGTTCAGCCGCTTGCGCATGGCGTCGTCAATCGCTTGTGGCCCATCGGTGCCGCTGCGGATTGCGCGGCCGTCGCGTTGGTATTTGGCAAAGTTACCCTTGCGGTTCGCGCCGCGCAGGTACAGGTACCCTTTGGCAGCCGTGTGGTCGTTGTAGAAGCGCAAGTTCCATTTGTTGAGCCATTCGAACGGTCCGCGGCCGTGGTCCGTGAAACCGCCGTTGAAACCATAGTCGCGGCAAAACTGACCTCCTTCGTCGCCCGTACCGACGTTCCATCGAAATCGCCAGGGCATGTAGATCCAAGTATCCCAACGGCCGATCAACAGTTCGCGGTCCTGCCGGACGGACTGAAATTCCGGCGCATTCTTAACGTAGGTCAAATACGGATCTTCAGCCGCCACTTGTGCAGTAAACGCGAGCACGGACATGGAGAGAAGCGCGAGTCTCTTGATCACGAGGATTCTCCTTCGATAGTGAAAACCGTTCACTCATTTCCTTCGTTTAACCGCGACCCAGCGGGGAGCGCGGGAGTTGACGTCGCTCGGCGCGCTTCCCGCTGGGGCGCGGTTAAACGACGAGGCCGCCATTGTCACAACTGCTCCAACAACCAGCGACTCGTCCGATCCGCCGTCTCGCCAATCACCAGCTCATCCGCCGCATCGGCATCTTGATACCTCTGAACCGCCGGCCGGTAAATCGTCCGCACATCGCCCGGGGGGCGCAGGCGATTGAAACCATCGACCAGGTTGTCCAATCGCAAGGGCCGCGGAGCGATCGCAGCGGCGAGGTCCGGCAGGTCGCCGAACGTCAGCGCGCCGGGGACAACTATGTCATGTGGGATGTAGACGAACTGTTCGGCAACGACGGATTGAATGTCACTCAATCCACCGCGAACGTAAACCGCACAGATGTCGTCCTCATACAACGCTCCCAACAAAGCCAGCAATCCGCCGAGTGGCTCGGACCATCTCGGGCGATCGTCCATGTGCCGCGGTATGTGAAAATCGCGATCGGGCGGATTCGTTTTCGCGAACGAGTCACCCCACAGGCCAATCTTCTCGGATTCAACGTCGCTACGGCCACGCAGATATTTCAACACAGCGCGAAGATCGCGAAGCCTTGCGCCGACCATCGTGCTGCCGAGCATAAGCTCTGTGGATGATTGGCTAGTCATTGAACCCCAACGTTCGCGGGAGCCATCGAGACGCGTCTCGCCGAGGCCGCGCAAATCGGGTAAGCAAACAGCGGTACCGCCGGCCAGCAACTCGGCGATCAGTTCACCCCGATTGTTCAGAAACTCTTCCTTTCCAGCGTGAGCCACGGCGACCACCACTGGAACTCGCGGTTGGGTCGGCTGTTTTGGTGACAGCAGAACCAACGGTACCGCTATCCTCGGCTTGACATCAAGCACGATCCGCTCAATTCGCAATCCCTTGATTTCTTCGTCGCCCCGGCTAATTCTCCGTGCCTTGATTGGGCCAAGCAAACTCGGTTGGCCGAGCACCGAGTTCCATTTCTGGCGAAGTTGCGCTCGCCGTTCGGCTTCGGACAGCTTGGCTCGCTGCAAGCGAGCCGCGGCAATCTGGCTGGCTGCGATTTTCGGCAGTAAGTCGCAAAGCCGTCTCGGATTGAGTCTCTCCGCCACTTCAGGCGTCAGGCACTGCAGCCTCTCGGCTTCCAGCCGTGCCGAATACTCGTCGCTTTCCTTCACGGAAATATCGAACCAACGCTGGAAGATCGGGTGTATCGCCTGGCGATGTACCAGACCGATATGCGTACAATGCGTCGATTCGGGCGGCCTGCCTCTGACCGAACCTCGACCGTGAGTAGCGGCCAGGTTGTTCCCCGCGCCGTACAGACTCCAGATCTGCTGCAATCGTTTCCACACCGGATCGCGAGGGCGATCCCACGCAAATTCGTGCGCGTAGATGAACGGCCGCGGGGCGACGGTACCCACGATTATCCACGGCAAGAAGCCGTCGCCAGCCGAGCGACGCAGGTTGCGGGTCGATTCAAAGCTGCCGCTGCCGGCGTAGTTGAAGGTCAATTCGGCATCCTCGGGCAGAGGATATCGCGATTCCGGTTCGGCCCCGCCAAAGTTGTATACCACCGCGCCGGTGATCCGATGGTCCAACGCGGCAGCAACCGCCGCTGGGTCGCCGCCGCCAGCAACGGCTCCGAGCAAGACAATTCGCTTCGAGTCCACTCCCGGCTGCGACAACAGCGCGGTTACACAACATTGGAGATCCCAAACGAACCAGCCCATCAAACTCTCGCCGACCAAGGCCAATTGCATGCCCGTATCGTAGCGGAAGTAGTAGTCCTGCCGGCTAACCCGGTACGATTCGTGATAGTCGGCCTCGGTGACGAACGGATGCTGCCGCCGCTCGCCGTGACCGAGCATGTCGGGCACGAGCACCAAACAGCCCTGGCGCGCCCAGGTCATGCCCATATCCTGCAACTCGCCGTGCTCTTTCGGTCTGTGGTGGCTGTGACAGATCAACAGTCCCGGCATCGACTCGGGCGGTTCGGCTGGTACGTACAAGTTGGCCGTCACCCATAGCCTCTGCCGGCTCTGAAATACGAGCTTTCTGACGCGATACCCGTCGCCGTCCACGGTTCCAGTCACTTGCACGCGAAGTTCACTGGGCTCCTGTGGCAGCGCCCCAGTCGCTTCGCGAAGCAACCGAAGCTTCTCGTCACCAAACCGCTGCCAATCGTCACACGTCTTGATAGCCTGCCATTCGGCCGAACTGCGCTGATTCGCTGCGCGCAGTCGCCGCTCCAAATCGTCAGGGATCGTGGCGGCTGCGGATTCGCGGTCTTTCTCGGGTAATACTGCGCTCGGCAGATCGCGAAGTTGCTGGGCAAGCTTGCTCACCTCCAGACGGCCGTCGGCTGCGTACGCTGCACTAGCCAGCGTCGTAAGCAGTCCAACGGCAATAGTCGCTCGTAGTCCCGCCTTCAGGCGGTCTCGAAACGGCATATCGCTGAAGAAACCGCCTGAAGGCGGGGCTACGAACGGTATAACGCCTGGTCTGCGTGTGGACTTCATGGCAATCACCTTCCGAGGATCACTGGATTCTACACGTCCTCTCCGCGGCATATGTCTTGCGCAATCGGACGATGCGGCGGTTCAGTACATCGGCAACGTACACGGCCTTTTGGCTGACGCCCACGGCCTCGGGCCAACCGAGCGGGATGTCCGGCGTCTTGATGAGGCTGTCCTGACCGGGGCCGCGAGAATCCGCGTTGCCGTAACGACCGAAGCGTGTGATGACGTTGCCGTTATTGTCCAACACGCTGACCGTATAGGTGATTGCGTTGGGTAGGTACAAACGACCCCAGGGATCCAGGCAGAACATTGGCTGGCGACAGCGGCAACCGACTCCGAAACCGCCGGACATGGAACCCAGGCCGAGATAGACCTTGACCGCGTTCTCGGCGAACATTGGCCCTCGTGGGTAACCTTCGCGTTGGATCAGCGTCACGCCGTCCATGCCGACCGGAACGGGCAACGCCTTGCGCGGAGGTCGGGCCTCTGGGCCGCCCAACTGGAATACGCTTCCGCCTTCAGGCTTGATTTTGACCACGCTGCCGACGACCCAACCGTAGGCTGGGTCTTCCTCGAATCCGGGCGGAGGAACGTGGTCCAGCGGTTGGCCTCGCAAGCCAACGTAAATGTAGCCTTGATGATCCACGGCCACGTTGCCGATTTTGGTGTCGACGGGTCCGACAATTGCGCCCGAGAATAAACCGTGTCCCTGGAAACGAGGGTGGTCTTTAAGCCGGCTGTGGTCTTCCGCTTGGCCATCCGGGCCGAAAGCGACGACACAATCCCCCGAAATCGTCTGATGGTCAAGCTGCTGCGCCACGTACAGCCGCCCCTCTGAATCAGCAGTGAACCCGCCAACGCCAAAGCCATTGCCATAGCGGCCGAACACCTTCGAGAGGACGGCGTTGTCCGGCTTCCGTTCACCCGGAACGGGGACCGCCCGCAAATGGCCGTCGAACTTGCACAGGGGACCATTCCAGCCGTAGCCGGTTTGAATGTAGAAGTGGCCATCGAGCCCCACGCCCATGTCGACCGCATAGTCAAATGGAGCCTCGATACGCTTTCCCGTCAGTCCGTCGTACACGGCAGCATGGGCGTACTCGCCGCGGCAGACCAACACGTCGGTCTCGGGATGCACTGCCAGACGCGTCACCACTCCCATCGGCAGATCGGCGAATTCTATCTTGTGATCCGTGACGGCGAACTGGTCCCCGCGGTCTTCAAGCCGGACAACCTGGGCCCGCGTACGCAACCGCCAAGCGTCGCCTTCTTTGGCGCGGTCCATGCCGACCCAGACGACCGCCGGCGCGGCCGAATCGTCCAACGCCATCACCGCGTTGCGGCCCTCTTCGCTCAGTTCGATCCGTGCCTGTTCTTTCGCATCAGATTGCCAGCCGGCGAATTTGACTGAGTGTTTTCTTGCTCGGTAGTTCCCGCGCGGCTCGGCGCTCAGCACATAAACGTCGCCGGTCGTCCGATGCACCGCGACCGCGATGGGAGCGACGACGTTCAACTCGCCGAGCTGTTTCCCTGCAGGGCTGAACACGACGATCCGTCCGGCGTTGCGATCGCACACTAGGACGTTGCCTTCGCCATCGCAAGTGATGCCTGTAGGATGGGCCGGCTCGCCATCAGGTTGGCTGATTTCGACGAACATCCGCATCAAGCTGCCGTCCGCCTTTGCCTGGTAGATGCGGCCGGGTGGAAACAACAGGGGATCGTCTCCTTGCGGCTTGGTCTGATACAAGCCTGTCAGGTAAACGGTTTGACCGTCCGGCGAGATCGCCAGTGTGCTGGGCCAAGACATGAGCCAGCGGTCGACCGTTTGGTTCGGGGTGAGTTCCGTGGGCCAAATGAAACGAACGAACGTGTCGCCGACTCCGCCGCCGTCGGTGGCCAGCCGGGCAAGGCGTTTGCCGTCGGTCAGCCAAATGATCCCGTTGTCGCCGATTCGGGAAGACATCGACAAGCCGCCCTTGAGCCCGGGATACAGCTCCGGCCACGTACCGCGGTGGTTGCGCGGCGTGATGTGGCCGTCCGGAGTCGGGATGACGTCGAACGCTTTGGCTTTCTCGGGCGAAAGATCAGCAGGCATCGGCATCAGCGTTCGCACGTATTCACCCTGACGGTTGAACACTTGCAGATAGGTGGTGCCGTCCGGCCCGCGGTTCCCCGTGGACGCACCCAGGACGTACAAACTGCCTTCAGCATCGCAGGCCATGCCCCAGAATGCGCCGAAATGAAATGGGTTTTCGCCCAAGAAGCCATCAAATTGAACGCCGGTTCCCAATCGCACTCGCACGGAAAACGGTCCGTGTGCCGAGCCATCAACAGCCTGCCCAACATCGTCTTTGCCATCCCACAAGACTTGCTGTGTCAGGCCCGGCCCCAGCGGCGCCGGTGGAGCGATCTGTGCACCAAGAACTCCCGCGGCCAAGTGTCGGACCACCTTGCCCTGCGAATCGACAATCGACACTTCGACATCGATCTTTCCCGACACGGCAAAGTCGATCTTGTATTTGTCTCCGACTCGTACGATCGTCGTCTGCTCGAGAAACTCGACTTCGGCAGCGGACAGACCGGTGCCAGCCAACACTAGAATCAGCGTCGCAGAGACAACGGTCCTATGAAACATGGCGTTGATCTCCAGGTCACCACTGTCAAGCATGTCTGTGCGGGATAGACTGCGGTATATGGCTGTAGCCGAAGTCGCAAGACTTCGGGTGGCGCCCCCAAAGGCCCGAATTCTTGCGAATCCGGCTACTAGAATACTTCACAGCGTTGCCTCCACGTGGCGGGAATTCATCGTGTCGGCAGATTTGCTGTATCCAGCCTGAACAGATGCGGGCGAATGTCGGCCTCGAACCGTGGCGGCCAGAGCAGCACGGCTACCTTGTGGATCGGGTCGTACTCCAACGCCACTTCGTGAACTGTGTACTGAGGCGTCTCGATTTCCAACGGCGTCCAGCGGTTCTCTTCGCACAGGTAAACTCGCGCCCAGATCGTATCATCCTTCGTCGACGGCCCGTAAGCCAGTACTGCGTCCTGGTCGGGGACGTAGACCGCCTCGCGCGTGCTTACGCCACCGGCCGGCTGCTTCGGATTCTTGAACCAGCGACGGTCTTTCATCGAGAAGAACCACATCAACGGCTGGCTGGTCTCGCGGTCATGGCTGAGAAATATCAGTCGATCGCGCCGGTCGTCGTAGACGATCGTCATGTGCTCGCGTTGGTACGGGCGATCTGGCCCAACGATTTGGATTTCTTCCCAGCCCCAGGTGTCCTGCTTGCCTGCTTCGCCGATAAATCGGTACATGCGGCCGCTGTCCTCCCACGTGCGTCCCTTGTCGTGCTGGTAGACGACCACTCCGCTCGGCGTGGGTACGGCGATGGGGGAAACGCTTCCGCCACCGGGAAATGGCTGCGGAATCGGCTCAAGCCAGCGTCGCTCGGATGGATCATACAGCCAGGTGTGTTTCACCACGGCGTCAGTTTCACGATCGTACCAGTCCGATCCGCCTGCGTCGGTGAACACGCCCAACTTTCGCACCGCGTCGTAGGCGCAGGTGTGCCGCATGTGGCGCGCCCATGGCTGGTTGAAAAAGGTCCGCCCGGCCGGTCGCCGAGCCCATCGGTCGAAAGGATCGGGAGTGAAGGCCGGTGTGCGGTCGATGGTGAAACGGTTCGCGGCCACGTCGTAAAAGGCCATGTCCGTGCCCTGGTAGCCGCTGTGCCCGCCGCCCCATTTCATGGCGATGCCGCGATCCGTGTCGAATATCGCCGAGCCCCAAGTGCGGCCCTTCGCGGATTTCGGCGGTTTGACCTCGACCCACTGGTTCGCCGGCAGATCGGCCAGCAGCGTCGCATGGGCATCGCGGTCGGCGAGTGGTTGGTCGTCGCACCACTCGCGCGTGCGTTCCGTCTTGTAGGCAAACGTGTCCGGCGGAACGCCTTCGATGTCATCGGGCGGCGGCGTCTCGGGGTCGTACCGGAATCGATACGTCACTTGGCTGTGATCGTATTTCGAGCTAGCAACCAATATCACTTCGTCCGTACTGGGAACGCTCTCCATGCAGCACCACTGGTGTCCTTTGATTTCCGGCAACTCCGCGTCGACTGGTGTCCATGTGTTCTTGCCGGCGTCGTACACCCAAACCTGGTTTGACAACTTCGGGGCGAGGCGGTAATCGGCAACGGCTCGGCCCCCGACCAAAAGTACCTTGCCCGATTCATCCAGCGCCGCCATGGCGTGGGAGTGCCGCGGGTACGGACTTCGCTGGGGACGGCGTTCCTCCCATTCTTGCTTCCGTACGTCGAAAACCCACGTGTCCGCCAGCCCGCGGTCCTGGCCGTCCCCGCCGAACAATACGATCAATTGGCGCGTCTTGTCGTACACCATGCGCGAGTTGCATCGGGCCGGCGGTTCGACCTCCAAATCAAGCGGATGCCAGCGATCGGTGGTTACGTCAAACGCCCAGGTGTGCGGTCGCCCATCGGGCCTGTCGACCCCGCCGCCGCCAAACAGGATTACTTGCTTGTTCACCAGTTCGTAACACAACGATCCCCACAACAGCAGCGCCGGTGGTTGTGCCTTCTCGTGCTTGTCGTGGATCAGTTTCCATTCGCAACGCGCTGGGTCGTTGCTGAAGGTCATCGAGGCGACGTAGAACAGAAGACGCCCGTTGTGATCATCCCAACAGACCTGATAGAAACTGCTGGAGGGCCGCGGCATTTGGACGTCGTCGCGCTGGTAGAACTCGCCCGCAGTCGAGCAAATGCTCCAATCCGGCCACTGCTTGGGTTTGCCTGTCCAGGCGGTTTCCTTGCCCGGTGGCACAGCGTCGATCCAACGATTCTCGTCAATCAGGAAATGCCGAGTCTCGTGTGTGCGGATCGGATGGTGGTGTGTTTGGGTACCCCATGAGACCAACGCCTTGACCGACGCGGCATAGATCGCTTGGCTGAAGAAATGACCCCCAACTTCGTTGCGAGTCACCTCGACAAACGTGTTCGGTGGGATCTCTGACCTAGCATGGGACGCGCCCGTGAGGACAACAGAGGCGACTGCGGCAAGTACAGATAACGCGCGAGACGACATCGGCGTTCCCTCCGGAGGCAGGTATGATTCGAAGAAGTCACCGACTCAGAGCTCTGCCATACCAACTACGTCGAACCACCGGGCTTCTCCAGCAACTTCAGCAGGGCTTCCAGGAACCCGTTCAGTTCCTTTTCGATAATCCGGTCCGCTGACACCGTACACCTGACTTTCAACATCTTGTGGTTGTAGCCAGTGCCAAACAAGTAGGACACCACCTCTCGGCCAGGCTTGATTTTGTCTCGGGAGACTTGGTAGGTAAGCTTCCTGCAAAGGAATTCGGACATCACCATTTCCGAAAAACCTTCGCCCACTTCGAATTCCTTCACATTTTTGTAGTACCCCAGTTTCTCGACTTGGCGGACGTCTCCTACCGCTTGGTCGAAGAGCACCTTCAAATCCTTGCCGCTCTTGCCATCTTCGATATTCTTCAGCCCGGCATCGAACACGTACAAGTTGAGCATCGCACCGCTGTCGGATCTGTAGAGTATGTCGTAGCCAAGCCCTTTGCCCGTGTGCTCATTCCTTTTCGCCGCAGCGAAGTCACCAATCTGCTCTGGAAATGCGACACCGATTTCAGAATCCGCGTAGAACGGTTCTGCCGAAGGAGCGCCGAGTAGGACGAGGGCCAATAACGACGTTGTCATGGTAGGTCTCCGATCGCGGTCACGGCCTTTGCCAGCCGCCACAGGTGAATGAGTTGAACACAGCCGCCCTCATCATATCATGATCAAGGACCAAGGGCGATCAGTCTCGTCCGTCGAAGTCGATCCGTACCGGGCCAATCAGGCCTGAGTCGACGACTTCCGCCTCGCGAACGCGCTGGTAGTGCGTATCGGGAACCAGTCGCGTGATCCGCTTGTCCTTGGGCAACGCTGCATCGCCGACGATTCGGTTGTGCCAGAGGTTGGCCACTCGGATTTTCAATTGGTTTTCTCCGGGGCGCAAAGCGTTGGTGATGTCGAAGCGATATGGCGGATGCCAGCCGGAGCCAACGTGTTGTCCGTTCAGCCGTACTTCGCACACCTCGGCAACGCGGCCCAGATCAAGCGTGGCTGTATGATTGCCGCCGGCCGCATTGTTGGAACAGGTAAAGCTCGTTCGATACGTGGCAACGCCGCTGAAATGCCGGATGCCGGGATCCGGGGATTCGGTCCAGGACTTCAGTGCAGACACGGTTACGCTTGACGGCGCACCGGAACCGTCAGGGAATTGGACTTCCCATGGCCCCTCGACAACGACGGGCTCGGGGACCGTCTCCGTTTTCGTCGGTGAGTGCCGTCGTCGGATGGCGTCGGGGCGAAACACGACGAAGATGGAGGCTAACGGGGGAAGTTGCATCCGCAAACGCACGCCATCTACTGTTTCTTCGTAGGCGGCGGATTTGATCGTTCCCGTGTCCGGATCCCACAACTCGGCCGTGCGATCCTTGATCCGAAATGTCACGGGCGTGTCGACCGGCCAAGTGGCGCGATTGACTACGAAAAAGACATCGGCTCGTTCCGTCTGACGATGAACGAATCGAAGCGGCGCGTCGCCGACTGTCTTCCATGCCGGCGGGCAAGGGCTGTTCCCCAGAATCGGGACCAATTGGGTGTAATCATGCTTCGGAACGATCGTGACTCGCCCGCTTTGCCAAAGTTGATCTGTGATCTTCTGCAATTGCGCGTCGCACTCCGGATAGTCCACCAGGCCGGGACATCGCGTCGGGCGCGGGCCGGCCCACACAACCGTGGCGCCTTGCTCGGCGAGCTGTTTGATCTTGGCCAATGTCGCCAACAGCATGGTCGATGGGTCTGTCGGAACGACGTACAGGATCTGATACGTCGCGCCTGAATCCAGGACGACTTGGTCGTCGCGTACCTGCATGTGATTTTGAACGAGGTCGTCGTTCACATAATCAAATGCGAACAGCTTTGAGCGTTTGGACAGGTCGTCGTCCTTGGGCGACACCCAAAGTCCCGAAGGATCGGTGCGGAACGTGTAGTAGACAGCCACGTGGGCGACGTTCCGGCCTGATTGCAGCAGGAAACAACAGCGCGCCAGGTAGTCCAAGAATGGGCGAGCCATCGGCCACCACGTCTGGCAGTGGTTCATGTGCGGACCGGCGTTATGTACCCAGCCAGGCCGGCCCGCGGCCACAGGCGAATACTCGGCGACGGCCATCGTCAGATAGTTGCCGCCCAACAGGAATGCTTCGTCCACACGGTGTTTCATCTTTGCCGGGCGGATCGCGAAATGATTGCGAGTCTCGGTGAACGACTCCAAGGCCACCAATCGTTTGCCATACGTGTGCGCTGCGGACGAAGCCAGTTTGACGTGCGACCACTGGTGCATCCAGAACTCGCCCATCGGAATATCCACCGCGCCTTGCGATTTCAGAAAGTCGTTCGGTATCGTATGCGGCCCACCGGCTTCCGCCTCGAAGGCAACGCCATGCCGGCGGCACCAGTCGCTGATGCGGCCATAGTGAGTCTCGACAATCAGATCACTGGCCACCGTGCGGAAGTCGTACAGGAACCTCCGTTGTATGTCGGTCAATTCTGTCTTCAGGCGGGCAGCCCGGTATCGGTCGTCTTCCACCTGAGAAAGCACCGCAAGATGTGGCACCGGATCGTAACCGCAGCGGTCCTGAAACGCCTTGCGGAAGCCGCGCGTCCACGTCGGTTTGCCCAACTCCCAACTGTCGCAATTGAAACCGTCGAAAGCCGTGTTGGCCAAATCTCCCAGCTTATCCCGAATCGGCTCGGCCACGTGGTTCAGTTGCAGGTCCGTCCCCGCCGTCGACAGATGATCATGGTGCAGTCCGCCGCCGCTGGGGCTGGCCGACGCGACGGGGATTCCTGATGGTGCCGCGTAGCACGACAGCAACGTCCAGGTGCCATTCGGCACGTTCCATTCGAGTTGCCGCCGATCGTCAACTTGGTTGGTCAGGTCAACCGTTTTTCCGTCTGTTGAAACGGCCAGCACGAATGCCTCATCACTTTGCAGTGCCTTCAGCGCAGGCTGGCCGTTGTCGGCGATCGGGATGGAACCACGGTACGTGGTTGGCCCTTCGATCGGATCCGATCGCTCGAAAGTCAGCACGTGCGATGACATCTCGGGCGTCACCCACGGTCCGCCGGCATTCCAACCGCTGCCGAGTCGGCATCGGCAGATGAGCCCCAGTCGTTCGCACTCGGCCACGATGTGGGCGAACATCTCCAACCATTCGGGGCTCATAAACGGGATGTCGCGGATGTGCGCTGTATGCTCGTCACGCGGCATGGCCAGCGTGTCCTTCACAGTCACGCCGCCCATGCCTTTGGCCTTGAACTCATCGAGTTGCCGAGTGATCTCATCCTTGGTGAAAGCACTGCCGTGAGACTGCCACCAACACTGCACCCGCGAAATTGGCGGCGGATCACGAAATCCGTCCTCTAGCCCGACGGGCCCACCAGGTTTGAACAACCCCAAGGCTCGCGTTGGACCGGCGGTCTGTGTATACGTTTCCGGAATTGGAACGGGCTGATCCGCCCGTGAAGATTCACAGCCCAGAGCGCCGACGGCCAGCAAGGCGATTAGCAGCGTTCCGGGCAACGTCGCGTCCGTAGGAGCGCCAACGAATCGAAGGAGACGACGAACAAGACCACGTACAAAACCCATTCGTCGTCTCCTTCTATTCGTTGGACCCTTCTGACGTTCCATCTTATCGCTGGCGATACTCTTGCATACTGGTCGCGCCATCGCGGGCGACGATGATGTGGTCCAGGATGCGGATGTCGACCGTGGCGGCGGCTTCCTCCAGATGCTCTGTCACATTGACGTCTTCTCCGCTGGGCGTTGGGTCTCCAGATGGATGGTTGTGGACCAAAATGATCGCGGCCGCGGCGTCGCGGATGGCCGGACGGAAGACTTCGCGCGGGTGAACCAGACTCGCACCAAGTGTGCCAACGCTGATCTGATGCGTAGTGATCACGGCGTGCTTTGTGTTCAGCGTGATGATGTGGAACTCCTCCTGACTGCCCTCTTCGGCCAGGCGGGCAAAGTGTCGGCGGCAGAAGAACATGGCGTCGTCGCTGCCACCTATCTTCTCGACTTTCTTCTCCAAGGAGTCTGTGGCGGCGGCAACTCGCCGCCCCAATTCGATGCCGGCCATGATTTGGCAGTAGGCGGTCTGTTCGATGGCAGGGCTGACGGACTTCAATTCTCCGCGGCCGGCGTCCGGCAGCTTCTCCAGACCGTCGGCGAAGCGATTGGCGATCTTTTCGCCGGCTTGCAGAGCCGATTCTCCAGGGCGACCGGAACGGATCAGAATGGCAAGCAGTTCGGCCGTGCGTAGCGCAGCCGCGCCTTCCCGCAGCAATCGTTCTCGCGGTCGTTCCCCGACCGGCGTACGCGTCAAACGCGATCCGTAGATCTGACGATCCAGCCAGCCGGGTGCGGAGAACTCCTGGCGGTCAACTTGCCAGCGGAACGAGGGCTTCGGGCGATCGTCGATTTGTTTCAGTACGCCGTCCTTTTCCAGACCTTTGACAACCCTCGTCACGAAAACAGGCCGTTCCTCTGCGCAGGCCTGTTTAACTTCGTACAGCGAGAACTCCTCCTTGGCGAGTGCAGCTTCGACGACCCTCGCGTACCGCTGGTATCTGACGATGTCGTTGCTTTGCGTGGCCATCCGCTTTCCTTTGGGCAGATCCAAAACGGTCGGGAGTCTTTTCTGCGTCTAAGTGAAAACAATGAGTCCTGGCAGTTTTTCTTCCCAGCCATTACTTTGACTGCGTCACTTTGGCGGGAAGCCCCGATTTCACTAGCCCGACGCGCCAGCGAGGGATTCGCCGCAACATGTTCCCTCGCTTGCGCTTCGGGCTGGTGTGCGATGGCAAAGTGGCGCTGTCCATTTGCCTAACTCGATTCTCTTCAAGTGATTCTACTGGATTGAGTTCCGACCATCACGCAGAAAGTGATGGACGGCTGCAAATCTTTGGCAGGCGCCGGACAGGTTGGCCACCCGTTGGTCGATGAATCAGGGATGGGATCCCCGGTCAAGAACTGAATGCTGCCAAGGGACGCCCGCCAACGAAGACATCCCAACGGCAACGTGTACCGATGGAGTTTGGTGAAGCCGTCCGTGGCAACCACGCTTCGGCGCTGGTACACTGCCCGAATGCGAGTAAATGGGGTCCAGTGTGGTCCATCTTGCCCGAAAAGCTGAAGACTGTGCCATGAAGCCGCCAAATGTGCGGCTGTTGTTGGTTTTGTTGCTGTTGGTATGCGGCATGATTCGCGGTGCCGAGAAGCCGCAACCAGATGTGAAGGCTGCGATGGAAAAGGCTGTCGCTGCACAGAAGGAGTGCAGCCAGAGATTGAAACTGTCTGTCGAAATGACCAACAGCATCGGCATGAAACTGAAGCTGATCCCGGCGGGCGAGTTCATGATGGGACTCCGCAAGTCGTGGCAGGAGCTCGTCCGTTTGTTTGATTGGGACGAGGACGTGGCTAAAGGGCTCACGGGCGAGCAACCACAGCATCGCGTGCGGATCACCAGGCCGTTCTACCTTGGCGTGTACGAAGTAACACAAGCGGAATTCGAGGAAGTGATGGGGAAGAATCCAAGTATGTTCCCGAAGGGAGGAGGTGGCGCGGAAGAAGTGTCCGGAAAGGACACGTCGAGTTACCCAGTGGAGATGGTGTCTTGGGAGGACGCGGTCGAGTTCTGCAAGAGACTATCGGCCAAGGAAGGGAAGACGTATCGCCTGCCGACCGAAGCCGAGTGGGAATACGCTTGCCGTGCTGGCACCACGACACGGTTTGGTTTTGGAGACGACCCGGCAAGCCTTGGAGAGTACGCATGGTATAGAGATAACTCCGACTGGAAAACGCATTCGGTAGGAGAGAAGAAGCCGAATGCTTGGGGAGTTCATGACGTGCACGGGAATGTGTGGGAGTGGTGTGCCGACTGGTATGACGGTGACTACTACATAGACGCTCCAACGGACGATCCAAGCGGTCCCGTGACAGGCTCGGGCCGGGTGTTCCGGGGCGGTTGCTGGAGGAGCGTCGCCGGGCACTGCCGAGCGGCGGGGCGCTACGGGTGCGTGCCGCAGGGCCGGATCGATTACCTGGGCTTTCGTGTGGCCGCAGTTCCGCCCGGAGGGCAGCCAAGCACAAGCCCCAGCACCAGCGAGTAAGCGGAGCCTGGAGCGTAGGTCGAGACGGCGTAGGGGAGCCCGCCGGATCGTACCAGAGCGCAAGGCGGAGCGTGGTGTCTGCAACTTTGGGGGTCTGCCTACCCAGCTTTTCTCAAGTCGGAACCGGAGATCGAAAGTGTCATACTAGTGTTCGGCGTCGGGTCGCCAGATGGATGGTTGTGGCCCGGATGGTCGCGGACGCGGCGTCGCGGATGGCCGGGCGGAAGAGTATTAGCCTCCCTTCGGATTCGCGGCTGGAACAGGAGTCTTGAGCCAGGCCATATTGAAAGAGTAGTGCAGACCCGAAGAGATCACATGGATGACGCCGTCTGGGGTCTGGCAGCCGGACAAGTAGCCACGCGGTTCGGCGTGAGTGTCGTCCAGCAGAAAACTGCCGGTGAGCGTTACGCCAGTCAGTTGGCGAGGCGGTCCGCCCGGCGTGACCGGCTTCTTGATCGGCCATGTTTCGCCCTCGTCAAACGATAACGCGGCAAACATGCCGTGGATGCGGCGTTTCTCGCCTGCGGCGTCCGTGACGAAATAGGGCGGAGTCTTTTCCGGCTCGCGCCGGTACCGGAAGAAATCGTGCGTGAAAGAGACGAACAGCAGGGGGCCTTCGCGCAGCCGCATCAGCACCAGCCGCTGGTTTCCGCCGATCGGTGGAAACTCGGTGGCCGAGTAGGTCCAGGTGCGCCCCATGTCCTCCGAAATGCTCTTGGGCATATGACCGTCGATGGAATCGCCGCGGCCGTGGGCCAACAGGCGGCCGTCCTTCAGTTGCGTTACGCCACCGTGAATGCCGGCGATCGAACCGCCTTTCCCGCCGGCCACAAATGTCGGTCGGCTGGTATCCGACGACGGATCGTTCCACGTTTCGCCGCCGTCTTTCGAGATGTGGATGGCGGTCCCGCCGCCACCGCCCGGCACGGCATCGCAAGGCAAGATCATCCAGCCTTCGCGAGTCTGGAACACGGACTCGACCGGCATGTGTCGCAAGCCGTGTTCGGGATTGATCAAGCGAGCCGTCGACCACGTGGCTCCGCTGTCTGTGGAGGTACGCAGGATCGTGGCCGTGCTGCCCCACGTCCCGGCGGCCGACATGCCGTTGAAGTGAAAGATGGTCCCTTTGCCGTCGGCCCACATTGCCGGCGCGTGGTCGTTACGGTCCGGCGTGTCCCAAAACGTCGAAGCGGGATCCCACTGGTCGGCCCCATAGCGCAGCCGGGAAGCCGCGATACCTAACTCACGGCCCGGTTCGGTCAGGCACGTGTACCAGATCGCCAGTAAGTCGCCGTTCGGGCATTCGACCAGCGCGGGATCATGGTTGTGTTTCGAGAACAGCGGACCGTTGGATCCCGCCGGAATCTTCACGTAGGGCAGGGGGCCTCGGAAGTACGGTTTGTTCGGATCAGGTCCGCTCGCCGAATCGGCAGGGACCTCCTGGGAAACCTGCAATTGATGAAACTGCGTGGGCCATGGTGGTGACGGTTTGGTCGTCGGCGGCTCGGCCATCACGACGCGAAAACCGACCAGCCACGTCTTGTCGTCCGGCAACATGCCGCCGCGGTTGGCCGAACGGAGGTACGGAAGCAGCGTCGAGTGGCTGCCGCCGCGCGTCATGCGAGACTCGCCGCGCTCGCAACCTACAGGATCGGTTTGTTCGCCGCCAAGGTACGGGCCGTACCAATCGGCACACCATTCCTCGACGTTGCCGTGCATGTCGTACAATCCCCAAGCGTTCGGCGGCGTCTTGGCGACGGTCAGCGGTACGACCTCGTCCGGTTTGCTGCGGTCCGGTGCGGGAAACCAACTGTTGCGCACGTTCTTTTGGAATTCCGCCGGTAGTGCTTCGCCGGTGTTGTACGCGGTCGTGGTGCCGGCGCGGCAGGCGTACTCCCATTCCGCTTCGGTCGGCAGGCGGTATGGTTTCCCTTCTTTCTTGCTCAGCCATTCGCAGAATGCCACGGCTTCGCGCCAACCGACGAACACCACGGCCTCGTCATCTTCCCTGGAAAAGCCCAGTTTGCCACGCAGCTTTCGATGGTCCGCGTCGAACTGCTCGTACTGCGAGTTGGTTACCTCCGTGACCGACATGTGAAACGGTCGGCTGATGATGACTCGATGAACCGGCCGTTCGTCCCAATCGCCCTGTTCCGAACCCATCTGGAATTGCCCCTCTGGGATTCGGGCCATCTTCATGCCGAGCGAATTGGTGAAGGTCTCGTCATTTCCTTCCGCCATCACATGACTGCTGAGAGTCAGAATGATTAGCGCTGCCAATAAACATCGAATCATGTTTGTACTCCTTTGCGTGTCGCGTTGTGTTGGCCAAATGGGTTGGGCTCGGCTAAGTTGTAGCAGGTCTCACGGCTGAGTTGTGGGGGGGGGGGACGACCCCCCCCCAGCCCGCCCCCCCCGGGGGCCCACAGAAAGAAACCCAGGACGGTTGGGGG
>CAZURK010000002.1:0-170267 GCA_964623055.1 uncultured Pirellulaceae bacterium | reverse complement strand
GGTTTTGCCCAATGGGGTGGGGCTGGGCTATGTTGTCGCCGGCCTCCGGGCTTCGTTGTGGCCGGGCCCCACCCCCCGGCCACTGCCGGCGACCGGAGGTCTCCAACTTCAAGAACCACTGGACGTTTGGCTGGCTGGCGGAGACCTTCGGTCGACGGCGTGACCCGGTCAGGAGACCGGGCCACAACATGGGTTGAAGGCGTAATTGTGCAATACTGACTTGAGCACGGTGAATTCCTATTCCATGATATCGATACTTCGGCCGCTTGTTCCAACCGGAGTCTCTCGAACAGTCTATGTCCTTTTCATCGCAAGTGAAAGTCGCAGAGGAGGAACGGTGATGAGAGCCGTTTGTTGTGTATCGACAGTGATTCTGGGAATCGTGGCACCCGTCGTTCGAGTCCACGCGGAACGAGAACGTTTCCAGACACCTGACAACGGTCCCAATCTGGGAGTCTGGCGGATTACCAACGATCCGACTGTCCGTGACTGGGCCAACTACCACAACACGCAATGCTGGAGCCCGGACGGCCGGTACCTGTGCTATACGCGATTCGGTTGGCAGGAGATCCGCGGCCGTACGCGAGAGCACACCACGGTCCATGTCTACGATTTGCTCAACGACGAGGACCGGTCGATCGACGCGGGACACTCGCCTCGCTGGGCGAACGGTCACAACTGGTTGCTTTACGTGCACGAGGACCCGACCGCCGGGCCAAGCTATGCCGAAGGCGCCGAGGTCCGTTGGCTCGATCTGGCTACAGGCAAGCGACTGCGCGTCTGCTACGGCATCGAGCGGCTGGGCGAGACCGACTACCGGGACCGCTGGATCTACGGCATCCGGCGCCGCCGAGACCAAGAGCCCCAATCCCGAGTGTATCGCATTCCCATCGCTCAAGAATCCGAGCCGGAGTTGTTGCCCGAAGTAACCGGCGCTCAACTGCTGCCCAGTCCCGGGCATCCTGTCTTCTTCACTCGGCAAGACCACAACGACGACCCGTTCGACGCTACCCGCTATTGGCATGACCTGGAGGGCAAGAACCGGAGCATATTCGCACCGACCATCCAGAAATGTCACATGGGTTGGCTGGGAAACGGCGAGTACCTTTTGCTGGGCAATGGACTGATCCGCGGCCGGCGCTGGAACGAGCCGTTCCCCAGCAACCTGCACATCCTCGCATCAGTGGGCGTCGGTGACGTGAGCCCGTGCGGGCGAAGTGGAAGATACGTTTGCGGCGATAGCACCGTGGCCGACCTTCGCAGCGGCGACGGATGGTTCTTCATCCATCCCCTGTCGATCATCTGCTATCCCCGCACGATTAAGGACAATTCTGGCATCTACGACGCCGACCCCAAAGGCAGCCCTGACGGCACCAAAGTCTGTTTTGTCTCTAACTACGATCTGAAAGACAGCCCGGTCACTCACATCAGTCAGGACACGTCACGAAAGGCGACCTCGCTGGCCGTGGCCTCGACGGCCAGTTTTCCCGATTCAGGGTCGATCGTTGTGCAGCGCGAGATCATTGGATACGAGCGGAAGACCTCCCGCAGCTTCGAGGGCCTTACGCGGGGACTTCATAACACACTCACGATCAATCTGCGGGCAGGTCGGGCGGTCACTTCGTTCGACGCCCGATGCCTGACCGATCCACAATGGGACGCTATGCCGGGACCGTCTTACCCCATGCGAAAGTCGATTCAAGATCTCGACTCGCCGCTAATGCGTCAGCGGCAGACGGACGTTTATGTGGTCGTCGTCCGCAAGCCGGATCGTCCGGCGCTACGAATATGCAACGATTCGGTACAACTCATTCCCGGTGAAGAAGACTTCGAGACCTACGGCTATCATCTGCTACGCGGCGATCAACGCATCACCGACGATCCGCTGCATGCCCCTGATCAACTCGTCCTCACACCCGGCACCTATCGCGCTGTGGCCGTGGAGCAGAGCGGATTGGAGAGCGAGCCCAGCGAACCGGTGGAAATTACGCGTCGCACAACGCTTCACGTGTTCGCCCAGTTGCCGACGGGTTTCTCCTGGACGTCCGACCGGTGGCTGGTCCAATCGCAGAAGGCATCGGCCGAAACCGCCAAGCGCGCCCCTGAAGCAGTTCGCGAGATCGTGCACCTGCATGACGGCGTAGTCCACAAGGAATGGTACGAAGATGGTGTGCTTGCCCGACGGCACGATATCGGCTTGGAAGGGGACGCCATCCGCCGCACCAGCTACCGCGACGGCAAACTCGCCACGCGCGAATACTACAATCGCGAAGACGTGTTATTGAGCCGCGAACGGCTTAACAATGATGGTTTCATCACCGAATGGGTCCGCTTTGCGTCCGACGGAAGCGAACAGAGCCGATGGGAGTACGATCGCGGCATGCCGGTCCGCGAGGTCCGCGCGGGCACGGAGTACGTCAAGCGAGGCGACCGCTTCGGCTATTTCAAGGACGGTCAATTCATCGAAACGCCCCGCGGTTCGATCTCCCGATGAGAGGTTCACGGCGAGCTGGCACCGTAGAACAGCTTTCCACGCAGCACCACGGGCCTGCCGCGGAAGTCGGCAACATCGACCAGCGCCCCCGGCCGCTTGGCGACCTCCAACACGAGCTTGCAGGCCGGTTTCGTTGGCCGTTCGATAGACCGGGGATCTGACGCAGGTGAAGGAAGCAGAACCGTTTCACGCCCATCTCCAACGGATGTTGACATGGCGATCGTCCGGAATACAATGACGGTAGAAAATTTCGGTACCAAAGTAAATCACTTCCCGGAGGGATTTCTTGTGAGTCGTGCCGTGTCCCAGAAACCGAAGTGCGGCAGTTCGTGCTCTGCTGACGATGCGGTTGAGGACCTGCTTCGGCAGGATATCAGCTTCCTGGTTCTCCGCGCGTTCTACAACCTTCGTGGGATGCTTGCACGGATTCTCTCGGAGATGGGGCTGGACCAATGGGTTCGGCCAGGAGTGGGGCCTGTTCTCTACGCTTTGTACGAACGCGACGATTGCACAATCAGCGATATCAGCGAGCGCACATTGCTTTCCGCGTCTACGTTGACGGGGACCCTGAAGGCGATGCAGCGATCGGGGCTGGTGCGATTGACGAAGGACGAGGGAGATCGACGTGCCGTCCGCGTGCGTCTTACCGCCCTTGGTCGGAAACTGGAACCGCAGATGAACGAGATGCGTCGCCAAGTCCGCGAGGTACTTGGTGACGACCCGCAGGACGAAGAATCACAGAATACGAAAGCACGACTCGCGGAGATGATCCTAGCAATGGATCTGCACGAATGGGAATCGAACGATCCACGCAAGCGGAAACGCCGCAACTAGCAGTCCGTTGAAGAGCAGACTCGTAGGCCGGAACGAGCGCAGCGCTGTTCCGGCGAGGCCCAAGTTCGTACGAACAACATGCCGGAACTGCGTCGCTGACGCTCCTTGTTGCCGGCCTACAGATCATTCAGCTCGCTGCTAGGGCAAACTGCAAAGGGGATGGAGCAATGGGTCGCCGGAAATTCGTATCATGCTGCACGGGCACTATCATCGCGCTTGCCCTATCCGGAATCGTTGCCACCAGAGCATTCGCGCAATCCAACTCGCACGATTGGCCTCAATTCCGCGGACCGAACCAGGATGGTGTGACGCACGAAACGGGCTGGACGTAGGACTGGGGTGATCGCGGTCCGAAGCGACTGTGGGAGATGAACATTGGCGGCGGGAGCGGCGCGGTTGCAGTGGTGGCAGGTCGTCTTTACACGATCGACAGCGCGGGCACAACGAACGACTCGGATACGATCTACTGCCTGAACGCCGAAACGGGCGAGGTGATCTGGACGCACTCGTATCCTCGGCCGGAACGGACCGAGCGAACACCTACTCGGCGCGCCGCCACAAGCACTACGCCGACGGTTCATGAGGGCAAGGTCTACACGTTCAGCGGCGATGCACAGTTATTCTGCTTCGACGCCGCCACCGGAAGCATCATCTTCAGTCGCGACTTGATGAAGGAGATTGGCGCGCTGCATCCTCAATACGACCACAATGCGTCTCCGGTGATCGTCGGCGATCTGGTCATCTTGTTGGTACGCCTGCCGGACGCGTCGATTATGGCCTTCGACAAAACGACGGGAAAGGAAGTCTGGCGGGATTTTCACAAGACGCGGCGCGGTGCGCTGGGCGGGTTTTGGTCGACGCCGGTCTACGGCCAGATCGACGGCAAACCGTGCCTCGTCTATCTGCCCGGCCTGGCCGTCGTGGGTCTTGATCCGGCCACCGGCGAGACGCAATGGAAGTACGATTTCATCAAGGAAGAATACCCGATGGCCGAGCGCGGTGCGGTGGCCGCTTCGCCTGTTCTTTCGAGCAACAAAATCTTCTTCCCCTTCCACCCCGATCACAATCGCGGTTTCTCTGGGTGCATTGAGATCACGGAGGGCAAACCCAAACTGCTCTGGAAATCCATGAAGCTGGCCCACTGGTGGCATAGCCCGGTGCTTTGGAAGGGATGCGTCTACGCAGTCGACCAGGGACCCGCGGCACTGGGGAACAAAGCCGGCGCGCTCTATTGCTATGACATCGCAACCGGCGCTCTGAAATGGTCCACGTACGAAATCGGCGGAACCAGCCGGACAACGCTTACCAAAGGCGGCAAGTTGTTGATCGCTGACGGAAAACTGATGCTGTTGAACGACTACGGCGGCCTGATCGTCGCCGGTTTGACCGACGAAAGCCCGAAGCACCTGGCCAGCGCCAATACGCGCCTCCGCCAGGGCCGCATGTGGACGGTGCCGGTGCTCTCCGGCGGACGGCTGTACTGCCGCGGCGGACGGGGCGACCTGGTCTGTTTCGACGTGTCGGGAACCGGGAGGTAAGAGTAATACGATGCGGCGGAGCCGCAATCCGATGTGGGGCACGATTCCATCGTGCCGTGGCACGTTGGAAACGTACCCCACGATTCCGTGCAGACCGCCAATCACAGGAGGGAGTACGATGTTCAGAATGTGGGTCATCCTGGCGTTTGTTCTTACCGTTTGTTGCACGATCTTGCCCGCTTTGAGTTCCGAGCCTTACGCGATCCCGGCCGACTCGCCGCTGATGCGCAACGAACATCCCCGGATCCTCTTCACGCGGGCCGACCTACCGCGACTCCGCGAGCGGATTCAGACGGTGGCCAAAGATGACTATCAGAGACTCTCCGATCTGTTTGCCGGAAATAAAGGACCGGGGGCCGGGATTTGCGCCGCCCATGCCCGTTCGCTCGGCGTGCTCTATCAGCTTTCCGAAGATCGGGCCTTTGCCGGCGCGGCCAAGGCGATCCTCGCCGGCGGCGAGGTTGGCTATCGGCAAATCGACTACACGCAGACCTACGATCTGATCTATGAAACGCTCACACCCGAAGAGCGTATCGCGCTGGCCAAGCCACTGGTTGAACTCGTTCGCCGGACAGCGAAACCCAACACAAACATCGACATGCAGAGGTCGCTGTTGGCGGCGCTGGCCATTTACGGCGCCGGCGCGATGGACGACGCCGAAATTCTGACAAACCTGCGCCATGCGGAAACCTTCCTCAAAGACGCGATCCACCTCAGGAACCTGCAGCACAAAGGACGCGGTTCCAGCGGCGGCAGCATGCAGTATTTTCTCTACCCGATGCACATCATCGACGTACACGCCTGGGTCAATTGCACTGGCGAAGATCTCTGGCCTGAGATGAATTGGATCAAGCAGACGGCCGGCTTTCGCATCTATCACCGTTCGCCGTTCGAGCGGCGAAGCGTACACATCGGCCTGGCCGACAAGGGATGGCATACGACGTTTCCTTCCCTCGGCGAGGGCGATCGCACCGCCTTGGAATACATGCACCTGGTGGCCGACCGTTACAACGACGGTCTGTGTCAATGGTGGACCGACGAAGCCTACGGGCTGTGGCAGCCGAGCCTGAGTAAGGGAAACGCCCAACATATCGGCGTCCACCAGTTCTTCGGCCGCGTGTTGTATCGGAATCCGGAGGTTACGCCTGTCCCCCCGGAGAAGCTCCCACCGGCGCGGTTCTTCGAGGGGCCGGGCTACGCGGTGATGCGAAGTGACTGGTCTCAAAACGCCGTCTACGCTCACTTTCAATGCGGATATCTGGAGGACTATGGCGCCCGCCACAACTCCGACAACGCCTCGTTCCTGATCGAGCGCTCGGGCCATCTGGCCAACGATACGGGTACGACCTGGGGTTGGGAGCACTCGCTCGATTACGGCGAGATGCAGAAGCGCGGCGGGATGAACCAGGTCTATTACAAGAGCGGCCCGATGGAGGGCAACCACCACATCACGTACTCGAACCGCACGATCGCTCACAACTCGATCCTGGTCTATGACAAGGAAGAAATGCAGGGAGCATGGGGTGGCATCAACGATGGGGGACAACTACGTTCGATCCTGTCGCCTTCCTGGCGCGAGAAATACGGCGAGGCCCACCCGTTGTTCCCGGCCAGTAAGATCACCCGCGGCGGTCCGGCGCTGTACGATTACGGCGACATGCTCGCCTACGAAACTTCGCTTGTGTTCGACTATGCCTGCGGCGACGCCACGCGGAGCTACTCGCCGCACAAGCTGGACCAGTTCACCCGACAGTTCGTCTACCTCCGGCCGGAAGTGTTCGTGGTCTTCGATCGCGTCGTTTCCACGAAGGCCGAGTTTCCCAAGCGGTGGCTGCTGCACACCAACGACATGCCGGCGCCGCTGGACGGCGAGGACACGCGCGATCCGGCTGAGTGCCAGGCCGGTGAGTATCTTGCAGAAGAGGCCCGTGAGGCGCGGGCCGGCCATTATCTCTCGACTGCCCGTACGCACACGGCCGCCGATATGGAAGGACGGCTGTTCGTCACGACTTTGCTGCCGAAAAAGGCCATCGTCCGCAAAATCGGCGGTCGCGGGCACGAATTCTGCGTCAATGACCAGAACCTTGGCGTGCCCAGCGCCCATACCTACCAGATCGTGTTCCAGCCCAAGAGCTTCATGGACAACTTCCTCTCCAAGGAAGCGATCGGCAACACGTTCGGCCTGGCCGGGTGGCGGATCGAGGTCGAGCCGACTGTCAAACAACGCAGCGACGTCTTCCTGCACGTGCTCCAAGCGACTGAAAAGTCGCGCGAACAAATGGCCGAAGCCAGCTTGATCGAGCGCGACGGTGCCGCTGGCGCAAAGGTTACCGTCGACTCGAAGGTCTACGAAGTGACCTTCAACCAGAGCGGCGAAGTCGGTGGACACATCAAAGTGACCGATGGCGGCAAGATGATCCTTGACCGTGATCTCGTGGATCACATCGAGGACAACTACAAGGGCTGGGAAGACGACCCTCGGTACCGGGAGTGGATGACCAATCCGCACATGCGCACCGTGATCGGCGAAAAAGAGCAAGACGAATTTCGGGGTGAATGACCGCAGAAAGGAGCGTACCTATGAATTGTGCGAGAACGGCAGTCATAGCTGCGTATTTCGTCTGCACCGTGTCGCTGAATTCAGGCGCCAGCGAAGCACCGTTCTTTGGGTGTGGCTTCGAATCTGACGATCAACAGAGCATAGAAAGGCTCACCGACAGATTCCCGGAAGGGCAGCGGAACGAAATTGTCACGTATACCGATTCGCCCATCCTGCAGTTGCCGAGCGGTGGCAAACGACTGGTGAGAATGCGATTGAGGAAGGGCGTCACCGACCAACCTGATTTCGTCTGGTATTCGAAAAAACGCCCAACGCGAGAACTCTACGCCAGGTTCTATTTCTTCTTGCCGGACGGCCACTGGGAAGCTCCCAAGGGTCAAGGTCTGAAGTTCTTCGGCATCCATGGCGACGGTTCTTCGGCGAGCCCGTTCAACCAGGCGATGACCAAGCTGCTTCCTGTTGGTGATGGAGATTTCAAGCTGTGTACAACCAAGCTAGGCAACAGCCGCCAGAGGTACGAAGGCGAGAACACGATTCACACCGGCAAGTGGCACATCATCGAAGTTCACGTGAAAGTTGATCCGAACGGTCCGGATTTCTATGAAGCCTGGCTGGATCGAAATTCCCGAACCGACAAGCCAAGCCTGCGCGTTACGCGGGACGTTATCTATCCAGACCAGAACGGCAAGTTTGGCAGGGTCAGCAATAATGAGAATTCGGCGGGCGCCAAGCCGCCGGTCGACCAGTGCTGGTTTCTCGATGGTCTGGCGGCGTCATTGTCGCCGATTGGCGACACGTACGGATTGCTGAAGTCTCGTGAAACTCAGTCGAAGGGAAATGCGGACAAGAAGCAAGGGAGGAACTGATCATGACATTCCAAAACATCACGCAACGCGCGCCGTGCATTGTAGTGGTGTGTCTACTCTCGCTGGGCTCCACGGGACACGCTGCCAATACGCCGAGCAGATTCAAGACGGAGCATCAGGCCGCGGCGAAACTGCTGGCGGACGGCCAGTGGAGCGAGGCTGCCGATGCTTACCGGCGTATTATGGAGAAGGGCCTGGACGATTCCCTGGCCCCCAACGCACAACTTGGCTTGGCTCGCGCTCTGCTCGGCGCGGGAGAATACGAAAATGCGTTGACCGCGTATCAGACGCTTGAACAGATCGTCCGCCAGCAGAAGGAAAAGGATACGCTCAGCGGCCAGCAACCGGAAAACGCCTGGCACTACACGATCGGTCGCGGAATGGGTCGAGTGTATGAAACGCAGAGGGAATTCGATAAGGCAACAAAAGCGTATCGGCAGGCGGCTGTGGCCTTGGGCGACAAGGCGACGCTTGCCGATTGGCGGGCAAGAGCCTACGCAGATGCGGCCCGTTGTCTGGAACTGGCCGGTCGCGGCGCTGAGGCGGCCGAGTTGATGAAGAATCACTTGGCGGAGCTGGATCCACCTGAGATGTCCGGCATGAGGGCCCTGCAGAAAGCGACGCTGGTCAGGCTCCTCAAGGGCCATGGACAGACGGACGAAGCCGACAAGCTGCTTGCAGAAATCAAGTCGGATCCACAACTGGACGACCAGCAACACGCGGCGGCGGAGACGCTGGTCAAGCAACGTCGTAGCCGGATTCGTGAGAATTCGGACCTCCCCACACCGGACCTCCCGAAGTCTTACGACTTCGGCTACACGATTCGGACACGCAAGGGGCCGGACTATCTGGCGATCGAGTCGGTTGGGCGGTACGAGTTGCGGATCGCATTGCAGGAGGTCGGCGGAGGTCTTTTGGGAGAGAACCGCTACGGTTGGATCACCGGCTGGTACAACCTCGCAGACGATCCGTTCAAAACGCGGAACCTGTCCGGCTTGATGTACTTTCCGCTCATCAAACCGCATCACATCGGATACATGGAGAAGAAGGACGGCCAGTGGAAGCGAATTGAGTATCGGCGGTTGCGCGAACTCAACAAAACGCTCGACGTTGCCCTAGGGCTCCAAAAAGGGCCGAGTCGAAACCAGCAAGGGAGCGTCACGTTCGAGGTACTGGAAGAGTCACCGGTTCGCGTGCGGACGCGCACCAGGCACGACCGCTGGCCGTTTGAGTGCATCGAATATACGTCTTACCCCACTGGGCAGGTGTTCGTCGCCGCTGCGTTCGACCTGGCCCGATGCGCGATCGTCTACGACCTGTGCCACGAGTATTGGACGCCCGAGGAGCGTGAGAGGTTTCATCTGTACGTGAACAAGACGGTCGACGCCAATATCCGATCGGAGTCCCACGTGTTCCACAACGGCTGGTACGGCTACAAGAATTGGGGCATCGGTCTGGCCTGTTACGCCACGTACTATGAAAACCCGCGGGCGGAGGCCATTCTCCGATCCCTCGAATCGGAGTTCCGCACGCGTGCTGCCCCGGCGCTTGAACTGGCCGGCGATGGCGGCGGTTGGGGCGAAGGCTATTACGTCAACTATTGGCTCTACGAATGGCTGTTTTTCTGTGAGGTCGCTCGGTGGTGCGAGGGTGTTGACTATTATGCCATGGTGCCGACATTCTTTCGGAACCGCGCGGTAGCGAGCATGTTCGAGACGTATCCGGGAATCGGGACTTATGGCACTCGACGGCCGATCCCACTGGGAGATGGAGGCGGCCGCGTTTTCGGTGGCGATCGCGACAAAGCCCTTTCAACTCGGCGAATCCTTGTCAATCATTTCCGTGACGACCCGGGCCACCAAGCCGTACACGCTTTCAACGAGTCGACTCCCCGTTCCGGCGTGGGAACCTACGCCTACAAGGATTTCCTCTGGCGAGACACGACTGTGGGGAGCGCAGACCTGAGTGTCTTTCGTTTCTCCCACATCAGCCCCGGTCCCGGATACGTGCACGCTCGGAGTTCGTGGAAGAAGGACGCGACGTATTTCTTCTTCAAATGCGGCGACCGTTTTACGTCGCACCAGCACCTGGACGTCGGGCATTTCCTGATTTACAGGCACGAAGAACTGGCTGGCGACGGCGGACACTACGACGGCTTTGGCTCGTCGCACGACGTCAATTGCCACCTGCGCTCGATTGCCCACAATACGATCCTGGTCCACGATCCGTCGGAAACATGGCCGAATGTCCGGGGCGGTCGAGTCACGGGCAACGACGGAGGCCAGGCGCACAACTGGCCGCACCACAACGGGGCCGTCACCGACGCCGCTGCATGGAAGAAGGACCGGCGTCTTTACGAGATCGCAGACATCGTCGCATTCGAGGATTGCGGGACGTACATATACGTTGCAGGGGATTGCACCAGAGCCTACTCGCCGAAGAAGATCGACTGTTTTACGCGACAGATCGTCTTCGTACGCCCGGGGACCTTTGTCATATTCGACCGTGTCGTCTCCCGTGAGCCTGACTTCAAAAAGACGTGGCTTCTGCAAGCCATGAAATGCCCAGAGGAGTCGCCAATAGGTTTGGTGATCACGAACGGAAAAGGGCGACTGTTCGTCCAGACGCTCCTGCCGCGCGATCCGCAAGTGAACCTATCCAATGGCCAGGATCTGTACAGCTACGGCGGTAACACTTATCCTCCACGACGTGACACAGGCCCGGCACCGGAATGTCGTATCGAGATATCGCCGTCAGAGCCTGCCCGAGTGGACTACTTCCTGCACGTGCTTACCGCCACGGACGCGACGGTTGATTCCGTACAAGGGGCCCTCCTGGAAGAAACGAATAGTGAAATCCGCGTCCAAGCAGGGAAAGCGACTATTTCGTTTGACAAGAGCACGGTAGCAGAATCCACTGAGATCGCCGGCCATCGTCGACCACTTCCAGACAAAATCGTGGAGGTCGTGACGGATGACTGAGCACATGTGCCGGGACAGATCGCCACTCGTATTGTTATGGACTGTCGTGTTTCTTATCAGCTCGTCTCAAGCCTCGAAAACGGACTGGAAGGCTGAACATCGGGCCGTGAAGTCAAATCCCAACCAGTTTACATCCGAAAGAAGAACAACAAGGAGGCGAAAGCTGATAGAGGAATGCCAAGCTCCGTCGGGGACAGCGCTCGGAAGATTTGACGCTCGGGGCAGTTGGGGCTCTTTCTCATCCGTGTGACTCTATCCGTGTGCGTCACGCAATTCGCTGCGCACACGGATGGAAACACACGGATGCCAAATTCTTGCCAATGGGCCGCGTGCGTGGACAGTTGGTGTGAACGTACGTCAGATGCGCCGATGGGATAGTTGATTCTGTTTGTTACTTCGGTGTCACTTCGAACCAATCGGCGGTGTCTGGACGGAAGGTCTTGCGGACTTGCTGGCCGTCTTTCATGGTGAACGTGACGGCGATTGGTTCGCCGTTGACGCGCTCGTCGAAGTGTTGCGCGGGCCGGTAGGCGATGACGTACCATTTTCCTTCGGCGACGCGGGCTCGCCAGCGGATTTGCTCGTCGGAGACGCTCTTGACCAGTTCGGGCGCGTCGGGTGCGACCAGCGCTGGCTCAAGGGATTTCAACTCCTTGGTCACGGCGACCAGTCGCTGCCAGTACTCCTCTCTCTTCTGCGGGTCTTTCACCCATAGCAGCGCACGTATGCCGAAGCTCCAGTAGAATAGTCCTCGGGCGCCTTCTGTGACGGCCATCAGGCTCATGGTTCGCAGTTCTTCTTCAGTGGGCCAACGGTCTGTCGACCAGCCCTGGAAGAACTGAATCACCATCCACAACGGACGGCTGCCTTGGGTGGCTTCCCAACTGACACGGGTTTCTTCGCCCGCCAGACTCAGTGGTCTTCCGGCCTTCATGTTCATCAACGGATAGGGGTCCATGCCGAACGCGTCGAGCGTATCGCGCCACTTGAACAGCTCGGCGGCCTTGTTGCTCACGCCGTAGGTTGGATGAGTCGGGTCGGCACGTCGCAAAACGCAGTACTGATGGAAGATCGTCGGTACCCTGTCGAACGGCCGCTCGTCCATCACGTACCAGCCGGCGTGGCCCGGCATCTCGCGCATGCGCCGGGCCAGCCGGTCGATGAATTGGTCGCAGTTTTTCTGTGTGTCAAGCCGGCCGCCCAATTCTGGGATCAGTTCGTTGCCGATGGGGAATGCGTCTGCTGGGAGCTTAACGTAGCCCGGCACAAAAGGCATCAGTGTATCCAGGTAGAAGATGCCTCGTTTCTGCATCTCAGACAGGTAACGTCTTCGGGTTTCGATCGAGGAGGGCCACCAGGTGTAGTTAATATTAAGATTGACCGGGGCCTCGGCCATCTTGTCCAGCCGGGCAATCTCGGCATCGTCTACCACCGCAAACTGGCGCACCGTGTTGTATAGCGCCAACGGAAAAACCGGCTTGCCATGCAAATGAAGGACGTTGTGCTGGTCGAACCAGACGTCGAACGTTTTGCGTTGTTCGGCCGAGATCTTCTGCACGAAATAGGCCGGATATTCGTACTCGTATAGCTTCGCGCGAATCGCGTAACGGCCCAACGGCCAAGCTCTGGAGTCGAATTCTACAACACCTTCCCGATCGCTAGCCTCAAAAACTCGGCCGGCGACCTTTGTACCGTTGTCACAATTCATCACGTCGATCTGAACGGGTTCGTTTGTCTCCGTTTCATTGACGTTGACCCACAGCCGAACAGTGTGGGGGCCGTCCGCTGGCAAATACCCGCGATAATTCGGATAGCGGAGAAAGGCTTCTACAGGCGGCGGTACCACCCGCTCAAGCGTGAAGTCGTCGATGAACGCCTCGCCGCCAGGCGGTTTGTTGTAGCGGTGAATGCTGATCTGGACGGAATCATCCTTCACGTCATGTGGCAGCAACACACTCACTTGCACAGGCCGCCAATCGAACGTTCCGTTGAACACGTCGGTGGTTCCCCGAGCACGCCGGCCACCCGCTCGTTGATACTCAATTCCGACCCGCAACCCCGCGACGCCGCGTTCCGGAGCTTTCACGTCCTTCAGTTTCAGCCAAAACCGTAGCGCATAGACGCCAGGCTGGACATTGTTGATGGTATGACGAACTGAAGGCGAATATCGCGTGGAAGCCGTCGCATCGAACCTCAGGCACTTCTTCCCCGTGCGAGCCTCAGATTGAACGATTTCAAAAGCCCCTAGCGACCTCGAGTCCCAACCATCGAACTCATCTTCGAAACCTGGATTAAGGAGCTCGACCGTTTGTAACCGCGGCTGTGGCAGGGATTCGAGTCCGCCCGCCTGAGGCAGTTCCGCCGCCGGCACGCTGCCGCACACGAGCGTGACAATCAATAGCAGACAGCCGCCGCTCCCAGCCGCAATCCAGCAATAACGCCCATGCGCCCGATCATGTGCTGTGACGATCATTCTCGCGTTTCTCCCTTCTGGGACGTGGTGCCTGTGAATGGTTAAAGACGTTATCATAACCTATCGAGAAATACGAAGTTGCGTCTTGCCAGTGACTGCGTGGGAATCGCCGGACCAGGATGCCCGTGATAACGAGGTGCGATAACAATGAGACACGTGATGCTCTTGCTGGCCGGTTACTTCCCCCTGGCGACTAACGTCTTCGCTGATTCGGCCAACGAACTGATCGAGATGGCCGGCGTTAAGGGCGGACTGGTCGTTCAGATCGGCTGCGACGACGGGACGCTGGCTGCCGAACTGAGGGCGAACAATAGGTACATTGTTCACGCGCTCGACACGGAAGCCGCTAAGGTCGCCCGCGCGCGGAAGACGATTCAATCGCGAGGCGTCTATGGCCCCGTTTCGGTCCACGTTTTCAACGGCGTCCATCTGCCGTACGCCGAAAACCTGGTGAACTTGGTTGTGGTGCGGGATGCGGGATTCGGGATGCGGGATGCGGGAAGTGAGATACGAGATGTGGGAAGCGAGATTCTGCGTGTCCTGACCCCACGCGGTGTGGCTGTTGTACGGGAGAAGGGGAACGAGGCGTGGCTATCCCGTATCCCGCATCCCGTATCCCGCATCGGGGACGGTCTTGCCGTGTTCGTAAAACCGGTCCCTCCAGAGATCGACGAGTGGACCCACTGGCTTCACGGGCCGGATGGAAACGCGGTCGCGCGGGACCGAGTGGTCGGACCGCCTCGTCGCCTTCAGTGGATGGCCCGCCCCTACTGGGCGCGTTTGCATGATGCGCCGTCCACCACAAGTGCCATGGTCTCCTCCGGTGGACGCGTGTTCTGTGTTTCCGACGAGGGGCCGACGGGAACGTATTCGGGTCTCGAAGATAAGTGGTTCCTCGTTGCTAGAGATGCTTTCAATGGAACGCTTCTTTGGAAACGGGCGATGCCCAAGTGGGGATGGAGGCAGTGGACGGCAGACTGGCACGCCCGCAACAACCAGCCTTTTCAACTGCCAAAGCGACTCGTTGCTGTTGGCGATCGGGTCTTCGTGACGTTGGAGTACAACGGGCCTGTTGCCGAACTGAACGCAGCGACCGGCGAAGTGGTGAGGACGTTTGAGGGCACGCAACGCACGGACGAGATCCTCTATCACGAGGGACGGCTGATTCTGTCGGTCAACAACGCAGTTCACGATCCCCTGAAGGCCGAAGCTCAACCACTGAAGAAGAGCATTGCGGTGGTCGACGCTGATACAGGAAAGACGCTCTGGAAGACCGGCGACTTCGCGGGCTTGCCGGCCAAGACAGACTCGATCGGCCCCAACGGGCGTCTGGAATTGGCGGTCGGTGATGGGCGGATCTACTTCAGCGACCACGATTCCATCGTCACTCTCGATCTCGAAACTGGAACGGAGGTTTGGCGGACTCCGCGGACATTGGGTCCGAAGATGAAAGCCAACTTCAACACGCGCATGTATGAACTGTCCGTGCTCGTGTACAGCGACGGCGTCGTGTTGGTCGCGCAACCGGAGGGAACAATCAGCTTCCATTCCGTACCCGGGACCTTGTACGCGTATGACGCAGAAGACGGCCAACTCCTCTGGAAACATCGCTATGGCGGATGGGTACATAACACACAGCCGAACTTGTTCGTCATCGACGGGACGGTGTGGATTCACGAACATCAAGAAGGTGCTGTGATGCAGGGAGGGAAGAGGATGAACCTTCCTCATAACTTGCAGAGCGAACTCGATTACGCCGTACTGGGGCTGGACTTGCACAGCGGGAAAGAGAAGTCCCGACTATCCACCAAAGCGATATTCAACGTAGGCCACCACCACCGCTGTTACCGCAACAAGGCCACCGAACGCTTTCTTCTCACATCGCGTCGAGGCGTTGAATTCATCGACACAGAATCCGGCGAAAACGACCTCAACCACTGGACGCGCGGCGATTGTCAACTCGGCATCATGCCGTGCAACGGCCTGCTATACACCACGCCGCATCCGTGCAGTTGCTATATCGAAAGCAAGTTGAACGGCTACTTCGCTCTTGCTCCTGCGGCAGAAAGCCCGACATCCGCCGACCCCCGTCCGGCGTTTGTCAAAGGACCTGCTTTCGGAGCCGTGGTTTCAACAGAACCCCCAAACACGGTAGACTGGTGGACGTTCCGGGGAAATGCGAAGCGGAGCGGCGCTGCGGAAACACTTGTTCCCAGCAAATTCGTCCCCGGATGGAAAGTGAAACTGGGCGGAGAGAGCGGACCGCTTACCGTCGCGGACGGAACAGTGTTTGCGCCGGCCATCGACCAACATCGGATCGTCGCACTGAATGCGTCGACGGGAACCTTGATTTGGGAGTTCGTCGCAGGTGCTCGGGTGGACACGCCGCCCACGATCTACAAAGGGTTGGCGTTGTTCGGGTCGGCTGACGGATGGGCGTACTGTTTGCGAGCATCGGACGGCAACCTGGCATGGAAGCGCCGCGTTGCGCCGCGCGAACGATTGGTCGGCGCCCATGGGCAACTCGAGTCGGCCTGGCCAGTTCACGGGAGCGTTCTTGTCCATGACGGCGTCGCCTACCTTGCCGCGGGCCGCTCGTCGTTTCTGGATGGCGGTATTCATCTGTACGCGATTCAACCGGAAACGGGCGAGATCATTGAACAGCGGACCGAATACACTCCCGATCCGGAAACTCACAAAATGGCGGCGGATCCCTCGTACACGCATGCGATGCCGGGCATGTTGGCGGATATTCTCGTCGCGGACGGCTCTGCCATATGGATGCGCAACAATCTGGTCTTTGGTGACAGGCCGTCGCGTCAAGGCCACGTCTGCTCGACTGGCGGATTCCGGGACGATACCTGGTTTAACCGTACGACCTGGAAAGTGGCGGACGCGACGCACGCCCAACTTCTCGTATTTGATGAATCAGCCGCTTACGCGATAGAAGCGTACGCAAGCACGAGTCGAGCCAAGGCATTTGTGGCCGGAGACCGTGGCTATCGACTCTTCTCCAGATCACTGAAGCCGTCAAACGCATCCCGATCGAACGCTCGTCGAGAGAAAGCTGGGAGACGACGCGTCAAACCGTCTGTCCCTGACAACTGGTCCGTTCGAATCCCTGTCCGAGGAACCGCCATGGCGTTGGCCAGCGACACGCTGTTCCTGGCTGGTGCTCCAGACATCGTCGATCCCGACGATCCTCTCGCCTCGTTCGAAGGACGCAACGGCGCCCGGCTCTGCGCTTTCTCCGCCACCGATGGCAGCAAGTTATCGGAACTCAAGATAGATGCCTTGCCCGTATTGGACGGCATGGCCGTGGCGCGCGGCAAGTTGTTTCTCGCAATGAAGGATGGCAGCATTCGATGCTTCCAGGGAAGTCACGCGGATCAATAATGGCGTTATCAAACACGTCTCCAGGGTGCCGTCCTATGAATACGCAACAACCCTTCTTTGTCTTTCGTCACTTTCTCTTGTCTCTTCTTCTGCCGGTCGTTGCGCTGGCGTGTTCTGGCCAGTTGGCCGCTGCGGAGCTTCGTTTCGGCAACAGTATCGAATACGTCCATCCGGACGAGGTGGAAGTGGTGCAATACTGTCGCAAGGCAGGGATCGGCTACAACCTGAACAATCAAACCAGCAATCCGGGAGGCGGTGGGATTGTCGATACGAAAGAGGGACGAATTATTGTCCTTTACTTTCGCGCCCAGCATGCTCTGACACTCGATCAGCTCAAGCCCCTGAGCAAGGCGACCCACCTGAGCAATTTCAACTGCCCCTCGTGGGCCGACGACGAAATCCTCGGCTTCTTCACGCACCCGGGACGCTTTCCGAAAGTCACGGGGCTGAGTATCTATGGCTCGAAGATCACCGACGAGGGTCTGGCCGGGTTGAAGAATTTTCCCAAAGTTGCTTCGTTGAACCTGGAATCAAAATCCATCACAGACAAGGGAATCCGGCACCTGTGCAGGGTTCCAACATTCAGCTTCTTACGATTGAATGCAACTCGAATTACCGACAAGGGTGTGTCCTATCTGACAGATCTGCCAGACCTTTCCTTTCTCGAGCTAAAGACGACACAGATCACCGATGACGGGCTGGAGCACCTGGGGCGTTTGCCGAAACTGCACACCCTTTACCTGGACAGCACCTCCATAACCGGCAGCGGTATGAAGCACTTGGCGCCGCTGAAGCATCTTAGGCTGTTGAGCTTGAACAATACGCCTTTTCAGGACGAGGGCCTGGCCGAGTTGGCGGAACATCCCAACCTCGCAAAGATCGAGGTGCTGTACCTGGCCAATACGAAAATCACCGATGCTGGCTGCAAGGCTTTTGAGAGCCTGAATGATCTCATCGTGCTTACCGTCCATGAGACAGAGGTTACGGACAAAGGCATTCGCCACGTGAAAAATATGCCCGGGCTGTACAACCTGGTGCTCAGTGACAAGGTCACCAGCAAAGGCAGGAGATGGCTGGCCGAAAATGCTCGGTTTGCCCCGTCTCTGCAAACGCAGCTTCGCAAGGCAGCACGCGCCGCCCAGAATAAGAAGACGAATGAAGTGGATCTGCAGGCTTTCCGGGCAAGTCTCAAGGGAGCCGATGCGATCGTTTTCCACTTGGGGCAGGCTTCGGGCGATCCAAAGACAGAGGAAGCACGTCAGCAACTGCTCGAAATGAAAGCGGACGCCATCGGGCCGATTCTCCGCATGGCAGAAAGGTGCAACGAACAAGGCCATCCGCTTAGTAAGGACAGCAGATTCAAGTGGAACTATCGCAATAACGTATCGGTCATCCTCAGGGCCATTTGTCCCAAGTCCATGCCGGCGCTGGCCGACCACTATGCCCAATCCTCCGGCAAACGCGAGTTGATTTCACGTGCACTCGAAAGTGGCGAAGATGATCTCATTCCGCATCTTGAAGCATGGCTCCAACACGAGTCCCCCCTGGTCCGCCGCGAGGCATTGCAGCAGTTGGCACGCCGTGCCACGATTCGATGGTTCGGCCATGGCACGGCGGCTCACTCCACCAGGGAACACAATTCGTTACACCTGTCCGAGCGGGGGCGCAAACAGGTTTACTCGTTGCTTACCGACAAGGACGCCAGGGTACAACAGGCCGCCTGTACTGTGGTCGTTGCCGTTAACGATGATCTTTCTGTGAAAGCGGAAACCGTGGCCGAGGCAGCACTCCGTGAAAAGGACTCCATGACTTTCTATAGGATGCAGGAAGCGCTGTTCTACTTGGCTGACCAGCAGCCGATTGACAGCAAGGAACTGTTGGCGCTGATCAACGGATTCATGGTCGTACTGCGGAAATCGGATAACACCGAAGCGCAGCACATTGCCATGCGTCAACTGGGCAAACTTGGCGGAAAAGCGGAACCTGCGATCGGTCTGTTACAGGGTTTTCGAGAAAGTGCGGACGAAAAACTTGCAGCCACGGCGGGACATGCCCTGGATCAGATCCGCCGATGTCCGATCACGTTGATGCGTGCGTCCGAAATACCAGTGGACATCCAAAACCTGGTTTTCACGTTGAGCAGATATGATCGAGAGGCCATCGACCGGGCGACCAAAGAGTTAGTGCGCCGCGGGCCGAGCATGGTCCGGCCGCTGTTGACCGCAGCGCGGGGCGAAGTCGATGAATACTATCCCCCAAAGGCCGCAGCGATTGTCGCTCAGTGGAAACAGGAGGACGTCCTGCCTATGTTACGTCCCGTTTTCAACCAGAAGGGCACTTCGGTGCGGTTGTTCGTTATCTACTCGATCAGCCAGATGAAGTGGAGTGAATTGCCAGATGTCGTCAAGGATTCCCTTGAGGGCGTTGACGCCAGAGTGCGTAACCAGATGCGGAACTCGCTTTCAACGCTCGCCAAGAATGCGACAGGGCAAGCGTCGCAGGAACTGGCCCGACTCATAGCCGCCGAATTGAAGCGCCCCATATCGGACTGGGGTCTTGCCAGCCGGCTGACCGACTCCTTGACCACGTGTTATCCAAGCTCCAGCGAAGTCCCGTCCTTGTTGACCGACATTCTCAATCAAGACGCACAGTATACGTCAGCCTATGCCTGTCGAGCCCTGGGGCAGATTGCCCACGATCACTTGGCCGGCAAAAGCGATGATCGCAAGCGGATTGTTGAAACTATACTCGGCGCGCTTCAGACCACCAAGAACGAAGATCTCAAAAGAGAATGTATGGGCTCGCTTGCACGGTTTGGCCCAGAGGCCAGAGCGGCTCTTCCCATCCTGCGGCAGATCCAGAAGGAAGGACCCAAGAACCTGGCCACGTCAGCAACGCACGCGATTACCAGTATCGACCCGCCAAGTAAACAGACGAACAGGGATCCACAAGAACCCGCCAGTGAGGATCCTGGCGGCGCTGAAGAGCCACCAGAGTGATGTTGGACGGAGGGCAATCGCACAGACAAATCGGTTGAACGTGTTGTCTTTCCTGGGCAAAGGGATTATGGAGCTTCGCGGACTGGCAGCATATTGTCTACGAAACCGGCACCCGTTCGTCGTAGTTCGGCGATGGCTGCGGCGCGGAATTGCTTCAGTCTGTTGGCATGATCGGGTTTTGCGGCCAGATTGTTCAGTTCGTCTGGGTCTTCGTGCAAGTCGTACAGTTCTTCCAGGTCGTTGGGGATCAATGGGCGAACGTATTTGTAGCGTCCATCGCGCAACATCACGTACCAGGGTGCGCCGCCGTGGTATGCGTCGTTGCCGGTTGGGATCACGTCGGTGTCCGAGCCGTACTTGCGGCCGGTCGCGGTCAGCAGCATTGGGTGCGGCCATTCGCCTGTCGGGTCGGCCAATAGAGGCGAGAGGTCGTGGCCGTGCATCGGCCAGGGGAGGTCAATTTCTGCAAAGTGGAAGAACGTGGGGACAATGTCCACTCCGCCGATGGGCGCGGGGCAGACGCTCCCTTGTGGGATGCGTCCCGGCATGCTGAAGATCAAGGGCGAGCGAATGTTCGAATCGTAGGCCGCTACCTTGTGCCGAAAACCGTGCTGGCCCCAGGCAAACCCTTGATCCGACGTGAATACGATCAGGGTGTTTTGCCGCTGACCGGTCTCCTCCAGCGCCCGCAGCAGCCGGTTCACTCCTTCGTCGATCGCGAGCACGCCTTGATGGTATTGCCGTGTCCATGACGTGAGCGTTCGCTTCCGCCACATCGGCGTATCGTTGGGGCCTCGTTCCCAGAAGTTGATCTTCTGGGCCCAGTCCGGTTTGCCGGGGCGCGGTGGAAAGATGTCCGCAGGCGTTGCGAGTTCGATTCCGGGGTATTCATCCAGATGGCGGTCCGCCGGCGTGTAGGGGCCATGCACGGCACCGTAACACAGCCACAGATACCACGGTTTGTCCGCGTCTCGCCCTTCGCCTCTTAGGAAGTCAATCGCCCAATCCGTGTATTGATCGGTCGAATACCGCTTCAGAACCTTCGTTTCGCCGCCGTGATAGGTGATCGGTTGATCGTAGTAGTAGTTTTGGCTCGTCTTCGTGTACTTGGGCCGGTTCCACACAATCTGAAAATCCCAGTCGCGACCATAGCCCGTGTCCACACCCGTATGCCACTTGCCGATCTGCGCAGTCGTGTAACCATGTTCCCGGAACACGCGGGGCCAGAAGGGACACTGTTCGGGATCGTAGACGCTGCCCGGATAGGGGCCCTCCATTCGCATCGACTGGACGCCGAACTGATGGTGGCCGGTCAACAGGGTCGCTCGCGACGGCATGCACCACGTGCCAATATACGCCGACTGGAACCGCACTCCTTCTCTTGCCAAACGATCAATGGACGGAGTCCGGACCCAAGGATACGCCTCGGGATAGCATCCCACCGTGCGGTACGAGTGATCGTCCGTGTAGATGAACAGGATGTTCGGCCGTTTTGATCCGGTCGCGGCTTGGGTGGAACGAATCTCCAAGCCACATATGACCAGCAGGCCCAACAGCACCAGGCACAGTTTACGATTTGGCGTTGCGATTCGAAACATGATTGCCTTTCGGATTCAGAGTGGTTCTGGATGCAATGGCGATTATGTCGCGCCGCGACTGTGGAGTCAAAACGGGTCGGATGACGACACGGCACCGTCATTTCGTATCGAGGGAATCTATCGCTCCATCGAGTTCTTGCGGGGAGTATCGGACGCATGTAGGCTGTTGCGAAAGGGAGGATTTCCGTGGCGCGATTAGCGCGAAGGATATCTCTGAGCCGGTGTAAACACAACAGATGGGAGCAGATGCGATGCACAACATGCTGTTTCTTGTGTCGACGGCCATCGCGGCGGTCACCGGCGCAGACGATGCCTTGAAACCTTGGTCGGCCAATACGCACCCGACCGACGTGGAGAAGTCGCACGTCGAGGAAATCACGGCCGGGCAACACAAGTACACGGTGATTCAGTCCGGCACGATGGACGGCCGAAATTGCCGGTCGCCTATGGGATGCGGAATGTCCAGGGAGGGAGCGTTCTTGCAGACTTGGGAGTCCAACCGGTCCGTACGGATGGAGAACGTGGGTCAGACCGATATCGTTAACCCGTGGCTTTCTAACGGCCGCAACAACTTCCGAGACGCCGACGAGATCGTGTCCTCCGCCGTCACGCCGGATATGACCGACGCCGAGAAGGCGTTTGCGTTGTGGTTCCAGGAGATCCAGTATCGCCATCATTCCCCTGGGGACAACAGCGAACTGGGCGACCCCGTCAAGGTGTTCAACGTCTACGGCTACAACACGTGCGGCAACGATTCCATTTGCCTGGCGACGCTTTGGAAAGAAGCCGGACTGAAGGTGGCTCCCGCTCGGGCCCTTGGGCATTGCATCTCGCAGGCGTTCTACGGCGGCCGCTGGCATTTCTATGACGGCGATTTGCACTGCGTCTACCTCCTGCGGGACAACGAGACCGTGGCCAGCGAACAGGACATCGTGCGCGACCACGACTTGATCAAGCGCACTCATAGTCAGGGGATCCTGCTGGAGGAAGTCTGGTGGCGCGAGCAGTCGGCGACGGCCTTTTATTTCTATGAAGGCGAGGTCACCGGAGACCGCGCCGGCAGAGCCGATACGACGATGGACATGGTGCTGCGCCCGGGGGAGGCGCTAGTTTGGCGATGGGGACAAACCGACCCGCTCAAGTATCACGGGAAGCTGTACGTCTCCCCAACGTACAAGAACGTCATCTACAGCGGTTTCTGGGAGTATCGGCCTGACTTTTCGAAGGAGACTTGGCACCAAGGGGCCGCGAGCGTTGAACACATCGTCACAGGCCCGGACGGCCTGCGCACCGAAGAAGGTCAGACGGGCACGATCGTCTGGTCGATGCGCAGCCCTTACGTCTTTGTGGGAGGCCAGCTCGAAGCGGAAGGTTCGGGCGTCAAGTTCTCCCTTTCCGCCGATGGCAAGACGTGGCGACGGATGCAAGACAACCTGGACAAGTTTTTTTCGATCGTTGGGCCGCCACACTACGAGTACCAGCTCAAGTGCGAGTTGGCCCCAACTGGCCGGCTCAGCCGCTTGGCGATTATCAACGACATTCAAATGGCGCCGATGACGCTGCCGGAAATGGTCGTGGGCGAGAACACCTTCACTTACTCGGACAAGACCACGGGTGAACGTAGAGTGCGAATCACGCATGATTGGGTGGAGCGTTCAGCCTCGAAGCCGCCGGAGGCACCGCCGACACCAGCTTACCCGCTCGACGACGGCGAGGCCGCCGGAACGGGCATCGTTTTCCAGTGGGCTCCGGCCGTAGATCCCGACGGCGATGCGATTGCCGACTACCACTTCGAGCTGTCGAACCGGGCCGACATGAAGTGGCCGCTGTCCATGAGTTTCTACAAGCTCATCTCTCGGACCTCTGACGTGATCAAGGAGAAGGACGCAGCGACGAACCGGGTAACCAAAGCCATCGTCAAGCCCCGGTACACGTTGCCTCAGCCCGGACTGCTCACGCCCGATCGGACGTATTACTGGCGCGTGCGTGCTCAGGACGAGCAGGGCGTGTGGGGGCCTTGGAGCAAGACCTGGAGCTTCACCCCGCACGGCCCAACGTATCCGTTGGACGTTACGGTGGACTACGATCAAGCCGAGGGCGTGGGGACCCTCCGCTGGAAACCCAATCCCGTTGGGTGTCCGCCCGTTAAGTACCGGGTCTACGGCAGTGACGAAAAGGGCTTTTCGCTCTCCGACAAGCGGTACCAGAGCGTCCGTGGCGTCACCACAGAAGAGATGCCGCTGAATTTCCCGCCGAATTTCATTGCTGAGACAACAGCCACGGAACTAGCGGTCCTGGGCTGCGACATGACCTTGCCCGGCGCCAACAAGACGTATTACCGCGTTGTGGCCGTGGACGACCAGGACAAACGCAGCGGGCCGTCCGACTATGCGAGCGGTCCCCAGCCTACTATCTACACCAAGCCGGCCGTGACGGCCACGGTCGGGGCCGAGTACCGCTATCAGGTCCACGCCAATCGGTCTCTTGGGGATTTGAGTTCGCGGGTGGTGGACGGCAGGCAGGCCAAGGGCTACTTCGATGTCGAAATGCCCAAGTTCGTGCTGGATCAGGGACCAGCCTGGCTCAAAATCGACGAGTCCACGGGCATGCTTTGCGGCACGCCCGATGCGCCAGGCAAGGTCGATGTGTCGGTCACCGCAAGCATTGACCGGGAATTGCGGAAATTGGACGAGGCGGCACTCAAGTGGGGCAGAGAGAAGGTGCTCTCAGTGACAACCGAGCGCGTCGGCAGCGCGACTCAGAAATTCGTCATCCATGTTCAGTAGCCCTTGTCAGCCGAGATCGGGTAGATCGAATCCCTTCCGTCTCGGTCGATCCATCAGCGCGGTGGCTTGGTCATCGCCAGGGAAGGCTTCCTTGTATGGATCCCAGTGGATCTTGCGCCCGGTTTCGCGGCAGATGTTGATCAAGTGGCAGAGGTTCACGGCACGATGACCAGTTAACACATCGGCGATCGGCTTCTCGCGCGTCTTGATACACTCCAGCCAGTTTCGCATGTGTGGGCTTGCATCGCCACCGCTCGTTTTCGGCGCGTCTTTGATCAACTGTGGTGGATTGCTCGCGATTCGTCCGCGGTTGATTTCAATCTTGCCGTTTTCGCCGATAAACACAGCTCCCCACCAGACGCCGAAGTCGCGCTCGAATCGGATTACGGTCCCGTCGGCGTAACGCATCCGCACTTGGGCGTCTTGCCCTTCGCTGGTCGGCCAAATTTCGATCGGGCCCGTGTGGTCCTTACCAAGCGCGTTCTGAATCTGGTCGGCGGCATGGGCGCCGTGCAACGTCACGTCGCCGCCCGAGTAGTCTCGCCATTGAGCCCAACCTTGGTATCGCTCCATCTTCAGGTGCAGCCAGTGGTTGTAGGGGTGCATCGGCGCCGGGCCCGACCAGAGGTTCCAGTCCAGCCCGTCCGGGATCGACTCTTCTGGCAAGCCGGCGTATCGTTTCGGGGCTTTGTACTGGCGTGCAAGGACAGTATGCACTTTTCCGATGGCTCCGTTGCGGATCAGATCGGCGGCAAAGCGATTCGGCTCCATCAAACGCTGATGGGTGCCCACCTGGCAGACACGGTTGAACTTCTGTATTGCTCGGATCAGCGTTTGGCCCTCGGCCATTGTCAGCGTCAGCGGTTTCTCGGCGTAGATGTCCAAGCCGGCCTGGCAGGCAACGACGCAGGCCAAGACGCGATTCTGGTCCGTTGTGGCCACGATCACCGCGTCCAGGTTCTCTGCGTCGATCATCTTGCGATAGTCCTGGTAGGTCCCCCAGTTCGCGTTCGCGTTTTTGCGTAACGCGGCCTCCATCTGCTGCGTGTAGCAATCGCAAATCGCCACCACGCGTCCTTCGGCAGGCATATGCCCGGCCAGGAATGCGCCGCGACCACCACAGCCAATCACACCTACGGTAACGTGGTCATTTGCACCCGGCCTGCCATGTCTGGCGAGGATTCGTGACGGAACCAGACAAGGTGCCGCCACACCGACTGCCGCCGCCACACTGTGCCCCACAAATCGTCGCCGTGAGTATCTGTTGGTCGCATTCATTCGGTCATCTCCTGTTGGATCATTTTGCCCAAAGAAGATAAGGCAAAATCACCTCTGGGCAAAATCACTGTGTAGCTGGAGAGTATAATCGCATCAGCGCAACGTTACCATTTCCTGAGACGAGGGGGTGAGAATGCAAGCTTTATCAACCATCGAGCGGCCTTCGTGGCTGGTGATGTTCCTTGTCACGGTTCTTCCATCAGTCCCTGTCCACGCAGGGGCGCAAGAGGAAAAGGAGGAGACGCAGCGAGCGCAGAATACCACGTTAACAGAAGAAGCAGCCGGAAAACAGACTGTGGAAGTCAAGGCCGGAGAACTCAATCTTGTGCTCGGCAACGAGTTTGACCATGGTGCCGGGAAGACCGGCTACATCGGGATATGGAGTCTTACGAGCGTTCACGAGCAACGGAACATTTTCTTTCATCGATATGCGGGCTGGATCCAGCACCGCTATCGAGCGAACGTCGAACGCGTCTCGGAAAACGAAGGCGCGGTTCAACACCTCCTGCCGGATGGCCGAGTTTCGACGCGTCAGACGTTCAAAGTCATCCAGCCGTACTATTTCGACTGTACATTCAGTCGCTCGAGCACATCGGGCACCGAGTCTTTCAACGGCACGAGCTACATGAACGGGCCGGAAGATCCGGGCGTGTATTTCGTCACGCCGGACCTCGAATGGCAGAGGCACTACGATTCTGTGCACGGCAATGCTGCGAGCCTCTATCCCGAAGGGATGCCTTTGCCGAAGCTGCAGAAGGTACCCAATGCCATCTACAAGCACGGCACGAACGCCTTCTCCGACTCGGTCGCGAAGTGGCGATATCATCCGGGCTATTCGCTGTTCTACGGCCGTTTTGGCAAGATGGTGCTGATCCACATGTTTCCGCCGCGCTGCGGAGTTATCCCCTACATGTCGCCAAGCGGTGGCGGCCGCCAACCGGATGGGCGGAAGAACCCGGCCTGGGACTGGCGAGGACGCTTCACGAATCTGGAAATCAAGGACGGCTGGGCGCAGTTCACAATGCGAGCTGTGTACAAACCCTACGTGTCAGACGATGACATTCTTGAGGAGTACCGCCGCTGGGTAAGAGAGACATCGCCCTAGTGCCGGCAGTATCGCGCGTCTCCTGTTGTAGGTTGGGCATTCCTGCCCGACCGCAGCCAGACGCCCGATCGCAACCAGACGGGCAGGAATGCCCATCCTACTGACACGAGACTCTTCAGTTTCTCGGCTGCTTTTCCAGCTTCGTGAAGAAGTCCCGAAAAATCGGATCTCGGTGGACGAAACTCACCACTCGTATCAGATGCCGGGATCGGTCGACGCTGAATGTGTAGTTATCGGTAACGATCGGGCTGTGTACCAGCTCGGACGGCAGCCAGCGGTGATTGATCAGCCAAGCGACGGCCGTCATGTCCCACAGAACTTTTGACCATCCGAAGTGGTCCTTCCTGTAATCCTTGAAGATTTCCAGCAGGTAATCGCCGATAGCTCCTCGGCCCGCTACGTATCGTTCCATTTCGGGTACCGTGGTGGTGAAGTGAGTGACGATTGGCGTGCACGGTAGTTGCACAAACGGCACGCCGCTGTCGAAGATCACTCGTGACGCATTCAAGTCCTGGCGGAAGTTGAATTCGCGTTGATGCGGCCAATGGTGACCGTTGCCACCCAACCACACGACAACGATGTTGTGGATAATCGAAGGATCGATCAGGATGGCGTTACTGACGTTGGTGATCGCTCCCACGGCAACGACATACAGGGGATCTTCAGGGCTGCTCTTCTTTGCCCTTTGGATAAGATCCAGTGCAGCGGGACTCTTCTCGGGATTCCGCAGGTCGGTCAGATAGTGTGTGCTGCCCTTCAGAGCGAAGCCGTTGGCATCCTTACCTAGTCTGCTGAGAATCCTCAGGATTTCCTCGTAGCTCTTTTCCATACCCTCGCCCGGTCCGCTTGACCGTTTGTTGTGGAACGGAGCGGCATACACCGCCTGGACGTCCAACTCTGGCGAGATCAACGCGTACACCACGGCGAACTGGTCATCGATCTCGTTGTAGGTATCGGTGTCCAGGACCATACGAACCGGTCGCTTGACAGGAGGTTTGAGCCGTTCAATACGCTGTGCCTCGGATATGGCTCGATATTCCTGTCCCAATATCGTTGGGGCACAGAAAAGCGTGCAGAGTACAAGCGTTGGAGCGATCGTCGTCCTCATGGTTGGTCCTTTCATCATGGGTCGGGTAGCGAGAACAGCCGCTTCGGATCATTTTGGGGCATTCTAGCCAGTCGCCCATGCCTGCCAAGCGGAGATTGGGGTCGGCAATGGAGAAAAGGCTGTCGCACAGAACGATTTTTCTTGCGGGCGCGTTGCAGGTGGCTCGGCCCGTGGCTAGACTGATTTCTGTGGACTTGTGTCTCCGCGCATGTGTGTAAGTGTTACAACGATGTACTGTTATCAAGGGAGGTGACATCAATGATGCGACTTGTCGTTCCGTCCCTGGCGTTGCTGGCCATGTCGGTTGGCACGATGGCGGCGGGTGCAGATCTGAAATCCGGCCTGGAAGCGGGCAAGAAAGCCGCTCCATTTCAGGTCAAGGCCTGCACTGGCCAGTACAAGGGTAAATCGCTCTGCTTCATCTGACGACTCGGCGGCCGTCCGGTGATCAACGTGTTTGCACGTGAACTCACCGACGACTTGGCCAGTTTGGTCAAGCAGCTCGACGCGGTAGCAGGCGATAACCAAGAGAAGAAGACAACAGGTTTTATTGTTCTGTTGAGCGAAGACCCGGATGCAGATGAGACGAAGGTTCAGGAGTTTGCCGAAAAGAACGGCATCAAGCACCTTCCGCTGGCGCTCTTCGACGGCGTAGCAGGGCCACCCAAGTACAGTCTGGCCAAAGAGGCCGATGTAACCGTGCACCTGTACGTCAAGAAAGAGATCAAGGCGAACCATGCCTTCGCCAAGGGTGATTTGACCGCCGCAGCTATCAAGCAGGTGGTCGCGGATACGAGCAAGATCTTGGAGTGACTTCCGAGAGATCGTAACCCCTCGAGAGATGTCGTAAGACATTGACACAAGCACCGACCCGCTTCCCAAATGTGGAAGCGGGTTTTTTCTGCGCGGCCTGCTGCAGTAGCGCGTCAGCGGTGCAGCGGCCCGTTGGGTGGGCCGCGTAAGAAACAGACAGTGAAGGTCGTACCGATGAATCTAGCGATCCGCGTGGCTGCACTTCGGTGGCAGGTGCCGCTGGTGATTGTTGGCGCTGCGGCGTTAACCTGCTTGGTTTCGCCCGTGATGGCGGGACCGTCCAACAGCTTGATGGACATTTCTCGCGACGGCACATTGCTCGCCTGCGCAAACCGCGATAGCGGAACGGTGACGTTCGTCGATCTGGACGCTCACACGAAACGGAACGAGGTCCCGGTTGGCACCAAGCCTGAAGGCGTGAGCTTCATCGGTGCGACGCACGTGGTCGCTGTTGCCATCTACGGCGAAGACAAGATCGTCTATGTCGACGCGGATTCTGGCAAGCCGACGGGACAGACCGAGGTATTCGATGAACCGTATGGAATCGTAGGCAACGAACGCGGGGACCGGTTGTACGTTACGCTGGACTACCCGGGACGAATCGTCGAAATCGACGTCAAGACGCGTGCAATAACGCGTCAATTCAATGTCGGCAAGTTTGTCCGAGGCATCGCTCTGTCACCCGATGGACGCCGGGCGTTCGTTACCGAGTTCTACAGCACGGTGGTGAAAGCCGTGGACCTTGCCACAGGGAATGTTAGTGACGAATGGCATGGCGTGCGAACCGATAATCTCTTGCGGCAGATCGTCACACATCCAAGGCGACCGAAAGCGTACGTTGCACACATGCGTTCGCGGGCAACGATGTCGCATGGAGCGGGTTCAATCTTCCCGTACGTGTCCGTTGTGGACACCGATCCAGGCGAAGGCCGCCGTCGCAAGCGGATCCCGATGGACTCGTTCTTGGGCAACCGAGTCACGGCGAACCCTTGGGAAGTGGCCGTCTCGGCGGACGGACGGCAGTTCTATGTTGTCTTCAGCGGAACCGACGACATGTTCGCTTGCGACGTCGTCGATGACGACTATCGTGAAATCGCCTTGCGCGGATACCTGAGCCTGGGGCGCAACCCGCGTGCCGTGCGTGTGGCGCCGGACGACAAGACGTTCTATGTGTACAACGCATTAGATTTCGCCGTGGAGGCCTATGATGCACAGCGTCTGAAACGGCTCGCCACGATTCCCGTGTGCGACGACCCGCTGGGCGATAAGGTCCGCCGTGGGAAGATACTCTTTCATTCGGCTTTGCAGCCGATGGTAGGACGCCGGTGGATCTCCTGCTCGAGCTGTCATCCGGACGGTGAGTCTGACGGCCGGACATGGCAGAAGGATGAAGGTCAGCGAGACACTCCGTCGCTGGCGGGGCTTGCCTGGACGCACCCTGTTCTCTGGTCCGCGAATCGTGACGAGGTGCAGGACTGGGAACACACGATTCGTAGCACTTTGATGCAAGGGCGCGGGCTGATTCGCGGCGGCGTGCAGCCCGTTTTCGGACCACCGAACAAAGGACGTTCGGCGGATCTCGACGCCTTGGCCGCCTATACGAACTCCCACAAGTTCGCGCTGAGTCCGCACGCCAAGGGTGGATTGTCCGAAGCGGCCAAGCGAGGTCGCGAGATCTTCTTCTCGGCAGAAACGGGCTGCAGCAGGTGTCATGCGGGGCCCTTCTTCACCGACTCCTGGCCCCGGCCACATGAACGAATCGTCCGCCACAACGTCGGCACGGGTGAAGATGATCCCACGGAGACGATGGGGCCTGCCTACGACACGCCCACGCTGCTGGGAGTCTACCGCACCGCGCCGTACCTTCACCACGGCAAGGCGACGACTTTGGAGGAGGTGTTCTCTGTTCATAATCCGGCAGACAAGCACGGCAGGACGACTCACTTGACAAAACCACAGGTTGCGGATCTGGTCGCCTTTCTCAAGTCGTTGCCGTACGAAGATCCCGAGTCGTTGGCGAGGAAGGCGGGACTGACGAACGTTCTCGATTAGCTATTCGGCTGGCTCGCATTACACTCCGGTATCGCAGAATGAGGAACTGGGTAGGACGCATCGCCGGGTGGGAACGGGAACGCCCGGATCACCCCCAGTACGTGGAGACCAAACGCCTGCTTATTGGTGCGCAGTTGGTCTATCTGGCTATTGTGGGATTGTGCTTCCTGTTGTGGGCCATAGTTGAAGCGTTCTGGCCTGCCTGGTTCTCGCCATTCGAATGGAGCCACGGGACTGCGAGCATTGCGGGTTCAGTGATCGCCTTTTGGCCCTTTCTGGCGTGGGGCGTGCTTATGGCAACGATTAGTCTCTTCAATCTCATACCAACAGACGAGACGGGAGGCCCAGACGAGGAACATGTACTCTATGACACCATCAGCAGCACCCTTGCCGGTGTGTGGGAAGAACTGGGCTATCGGTGCGTATTCATTCTACTCGTAATGGTCTCGCTTGCCTTCTGGAACCTAATCTGGTCATGGCTGCTAATCGCCATCGCCGTGGTACTCGTCATCTTTTGCTTCGTCACGAAGGATACCGGAGACGGCCACTTCTTTGGTGGAGCCTTTGGTCTTGTCGTCACCGTCGTTGTTCTGTGCCTCACCTGGAGCCTGGAAGACCCGGTGTACTGCATCTACCAGAACATAATCTTCAACGCCTTGCACTGGGGCAGCTTCGGGGCCCTGGATCCGATCCTGTACTTCGAGAATGCTCCAGCCTTGTTCGTCATGGGCGCAGTCAGTGCCAATGCCAGGTTTCGTGACGGGCACAAGTACCAGGGGGCAATCGGCCTGCTTCACGCATGGATGGCAGGATTCATCCTGCTGTACGCGATGCTCTATCACGGACTGATGACAGCTATCATCGTCCACGCTTCGTACGACATCGAGTTCGCAATCATCAGGTACATCGGCCGCAAGGTCGATAGGTTGCAGGAGGGCTAGCCCACATTTCGCACCAGTCACACAAGCCCGACGCGCCAGCGAGGGATTTGCTGCAACGTGGTCCCTCGCTGGCGCGTCGGGCTTGTGTCAACACACTGTTGCGGTTTCCCGGTCTGGTGAGAAATGTCGGCTAGGTCGAAGATCAACGTCAGGGTGCCGATCTCTCCTCCTCTACAGGGTTGTAGATGTAGATCAGACCATCCAATTCGACCGTCAAATCCAGGGAATGCGGGACGTTAGTTTGCGACCGTTTCTCTTGGCTGCCCTCCTCAGACGCTTTGTCCGCTGCCTCCTTATTGAGAGCTTCCTCCGGAGGATCCGACAACGGGGCACCGTCCAGACGAACTCTTTGGACCTGTAACGGCAGCACCGAATTGCCGCAGTTGACCAACAACTTGTCCAGACGCTGCTGGTCTATCGTCAGTTTCATGCTGACCGGGAGACGTTTGGCGACCACGAGACTGAGCGTGGCACCTCAATGCTCGCCGCTCAGTCGTCTATGGTCAGTACTCGCCCTTCAGTTCCGGAGCGATCGTGCTGAGGTAGATGGCGATGCGGTAGTGCTGGAATTCGGAACCCTTCACCGATATCTTGTGCTGGCCCACCGGTTCGATTGTCACCTGTTGTTTGTCTTCGCTGACCACGCCTCTGGCGAGTTCCACAACGCGCGCCAAAGTCATCGTATCTCTGAGTATTCCGCGCACGTTGTAGACGTGAACGGGACGGCTTCTCTCGAACGAGGGCGGCGCGATGAGAATGATTTCACCTTCGATCCAGTAATTCAATCCGCGTGGCTCCAGAATCTGGGTCAGTGCGGTGCGGAGCGTCACCCCCCTTCCATTGGCTTCTGTTCAATGTCGGGGTGGAAACGGACCCTTATCCGGAATTTACGCAGCTCGAATTCCAGTTGCTTGGGCGTAAACGTCCCTCCCACTGCGATCTCCTCGTCGAGCCGGCGCCGCGTTCGTTTGCCCTCCGCATCCTCGCTTACCGGCCGCCACGGCGACCCAGGCCCCTGGAACCCGTGATTTGCCGCGTGCGTCGGAGCGACGCGCATCACGGACAGCACGGCGCCTTCGCGGATCTTCTTGTTCTCGGAATACGTCAGCTTGATCAGTTCGTTATGAATTGGCACCGAGTAGGGATGGAAGCCGTAGGACTGGCACTTGTGCATGTGCCGCAGCCCCAGCATGATTGTGGCTTCGTCCTTAGATTTGAGCAGCGTTTCGATCAGCAGCTCGTAATCCTTGCGGGTCAATTCCGATGATTGCTTGAGCCGCGCGTGCTCCGCCTTCAACTCTTTCAGCTCGTCTGCCACCGTACTCGAACGGCCCTCGTTCTGCGCATCTTCAGCAGCCAATGAAACTGGCGCGAGTGGACCACCAACTGCAAGTGAGACCAACAAGAGGGCTGCATACTCCATCTCAGTTCCCTCCATCCTCTGGAATCGAACCTTGCCCTCGTGCATTGTAGCAGATCACGGTCAAGGCGAGCACTCGCTTCAGACGTCGAGTAACCCGGATTTTTCACGAGATTGTAGGCCGGACCGAGCAAACGCCGTTCGTGCCGGAGCTGCGGTCGCTATTCTTGGATTCCTGCGTGCACGACTTGTCGAGCAGCCTCGATTGCGTTTGCGCTGTTCCGGCAATGCGTTGCGCGACCTTGATCCGGCCTACGCGAATAATTCGGGCTAGTGGGCCGGGGCCGCCGAGGTGAATTGCCATACGCCTTCGGCGGATTGCCAAACCAGCCGGTCTTTGACGCCGATCAGATTGCCGGCCACGCTGGTCGTCTTGATCCGCTCGACGAGTTGTCCGTCCGTCAGGTTGATCTTGACGATTTCAGCTTGATCGGTTGGCAAGTGGTAGAATCCACCGGCGCGGAAACCTCGGCCGCTTGGCTTGGCGTCCGGCGGCAGTGCGACGTGAGTCTCCGGCCACGCGGAACGGCCGTCGGCGAGATTCAATGCCACAATCGCTTTTTCGCCCACGACAACCACTTTGTCGTCCTGGACACACGCGAGGAACAGCATTGCATCGCCTTCCCAAGCCCACAGGGCCTTGCCCGTAAGCAAGTCCAGGCATAGCAGCTCGTCAGAGTCAACCGGCGTCAGTAGCAGGCGGCCTTCGGCGATCGTCGCACTGGCATCGATCCAGCCTTGCGTGGTCTTCGTGGCAGGCGACGTGGATGCTCGGACAATAGGGAATCGCAATACCTGCCCCGCGGCGTGTTGAGCCCGTGGATATCGATAGCCCCACAGCAACCTGCCGGTCAGGGCGTCCGCCGCCACAACTACACCGGCTGATGTGGGACAGACGATAACCCCGTCGGCCATCGAAGGTGTGGCACCAGCCAGGCGGCGTTGCCAGTCTCGAGTTATCGGAAGATGGGGGCGCGCCAACGGCTGCCACCACTTCAAACGGCCCGAGTCCGCCAGGAGTGCGACCAACGCAAGTTCGCCGCCGATTTCGGCCAATGCGTACAGCCTGTCGCCGTCACACACGGGCGCGCCCAGGAAGAAAGCGCCAGCCAATCCCGGCTCGTCTTCACCATCAGCGCCGCCCACCGTCCAGACCACTGCGCCTTGTCTCTGTTGACTCAACGCGACGAGCCGATTGTGGGGCGGCGTGGTGCCCAACCGCCACTGCACGGCCCGATTCCTGATCATGCGGGCCGAACTCGAACCGTGGCTTCTAGCCAGCCCGTCCACAAGATACACATGACGGCCGTCGCTGGTGATCTGGCCGGAGATGGCGTCTTGCCAACGCTGTGCCTGAGGACTGATATGGCCGCCAATCATGATGACGCCGCGCCCGGTGGTGTCATTGGGAGGTTCGTCGGGCCACTCGTGGGGGTACTCCCAAATCCGTTTGCCCGTATTTGCCTCGATCGCCACGAGTCGGCCGGCAGGCGTGCGTGCCAGAATCTCGCCGGAGACAGCCAACGGATGCAGAGCCGGTAAGCCCGTGGATTCACCGTCGCCATTTTCTCCGGAGTCGTCGTCGCTGATTCTCACGTGCCACGACAACTCGCCCAATTGTCCTTTCCAATCGCTCGCCGCATTGCGCGCCGCATCGCCGCGAAACATACGCCACTGGGTTCCAGTTGCAGGCGAAGGCAGGCAGGCACCGCAAGCCTGATCGAGCAGGCGAACCACACGATCCGCATCGCGGGCGGCGTTCAGTTGCTCGTCACCGATGCGTACGATGGTCAAGGGATGATCGGCGCCGAGCCGTTCAATGACCTTCTGGGCCTTGCCACGCTCGTCCAGGAGGATCCAACTCACCGTCGTCAGCAGCGCAAGTTCGGGCTGACAGCGTCTGGCCACAATCGGTGATTCCTTCAGCCGTCGCAGCCACGCCAGAGCCTCGCGCGGGCGGCCACAGTCGAGCCGGTCGCGTGCCAGAAGCAGCGTGGCGTGGCAGCCGGCCTCGGTATGGAAATAGGTCGCACTCAATCGCGCAAACGCTTCGCGATCACCTCGGCTGACGGCCTCGTCCAGCAGCCCTTGAGCAATGGCACCGAACTGAAGCTCGTACAACTTATGAGCTTCGCGTGGCATCAGGTCCAACAGGCGGGCGGCCTCGCACTTCAACGTACTGCAAGTCGCGGTGCCTTCGGAGCGGCCGGTGAAGCCGTCCTCGACTTCCGCAGACAGCAACTCTTGGATCGCACTTACAGCGTCGACCCAGTGTTCCTCGCCGACAGCCTGGTGGGCAAGAGCCAGCCGCCGTCTCGTAGCGGGCGAAGCCGGCACGAGCACATCGGCCGAGAGGTCCACCGGCTGCTCGCCTTCCGCCCCGACCGCCGCGCCCGGCGACACCACGGCGGCTATTCCACACGGCAGAATAAGGAGAGTCAGTAACGCCAGTCCCGGCAGAGTGCTTCGCATTCGCGTCTGAGCAGAGCGCATCTCTCCTTGAGAGTCTTGTCCCCTCGCCCCGGCCCTCTCCCAGATGGAGAGGGAGGTATTGGAATGCGTTCTCATCACTTCGTCTGCTCTTCCGATGCCTTCTCCTCTTGCGCCTCTTTCTCAGCCTCTTTGGCCCGGGCGTCGATGCGTTTCTCCAGCTCGGCGATCTGTTTCTTCACTTCATCAAGTCGTCTCTTCAACTCGGCAATCGACTCCTTCGATGCATCCTTCAATTGGTCCTCGCCCGTGAGGCGAGTAATCTGCATTCCCATGCCTCGAAGCATCGTCGCGGCCATGTCGACCTGCTTGCGTTTCACGCGAGCCATTGCCGGTAACGCCACTGCCCTGCGACGAATGTTCCCCTGGTTGAACTGAAATTGGGCGACGGCGATTCCGCCCTGTTTCTTAGAATACTCCTCGTACAGTTCGTACGCTTCCTTGTTCTTCTTCTTGAGCTCGTCGGCGTTCTTGGCCTCGATCTTTTCGGTCTGCTCTTTGCCGTCCTTCTTCGTGGTGATCTCCATCTTGATGCCCTGCTTCGGGTCGTCGACGATCTTGATCTTCTTGTCCTTCTCCTCGGCTTCGATCGTCTTTACGCCGTTGATCGTCTTGACGCTTACCCTTTTGCCGTTGGCCGCGCCCGCAACTTGGATTTGGATATTGGCCCCGCCCAGGATGATACCGCCCCCGGGGATCCTCTGCCCAGCGGCTTGCTTCGGCTTCAAAATGTCTTTGGCGCGACGTGCAGCCGCCCGATGGTCGCCGTCGGCCAATTCCTGCAGAGCCTTCTCGGCGGCCGACTTCGTTGCCTCGTCTGACGATTCGTACAGATTCTTGAGGATGTCGATCGATCTGCCCGTGACTTCAAGGCTACCTTCCACCGCAGCCTTTCTCACGGCCGGAACGGCCGGTTTGCCGATGTCTGTCAATCGCTTGGTGGCAGCCTCACGCTGCGAAAACTGATCAGCGTCGAGCTGGTGGATCAGGTCGGCGATTTCCTCCGCCGACGCGGCGGCATCCGCCGGCTTGTCTTTCGCCTCCTCATCCGCCGCACGAGCCACCACCGCACCACAGCACACTAGACCAAACAAGGTCAAACTCACCAAGTCTCTTACGCACGACATCGCATTCACCTCCACCAAACGGTTATTCTGTTGGGCAAACAATCCTCATCATACTATTGACAAGTTGCCACGGGCTAGGCTTTCTTGTGTGATTTTCGATCGGTTCGACAGTTTGGGCAATCTACGTCTTCTTGGGTTCGTACCGCAATGACATGCCCAGCGTGCCTTGGCAGTCAAGATGTCATCCACGGAACGCTGGGGCCGTCGCCGAGAACGTTGGTCCATTTCAGATCGAACCAGACGTTCTCCTGCCAAGTGCATCTTTCCTCAGGATGTTATAGACTTGCAGGATCTGTCCGCAAACGCTGGGAGGAGGAAATGGCACGCATGCACAGTCTGGCTGCGCCGCTGATCTCAGCAGTGTTTCTCGGAAGCGCCGCCAGTGCCCAGGAGAAGGCGCAGGAGTATCAGTATCGGCTCGGCGGCGATTCGATTCCTGCGGCCACTTCGGACGAGGCTAAGGTTGGTCAATTCTCATCGGATTTGGCAAAGAACCATCTGGATGTGGGCGCGACGATGTGGGCGAAACAGAAGAAATGCGTCGCTTGTCATACTCACGGCATATATATGCTCGCTCGACCGGCCTTAGCACCCCTTTGGGGCGAGCCACCTGTGGAATCTCGTGCGTTTGTCGTCGCTCAAGCCGAAAAGACCAGGCAGAGCGGTGACAAGACTGGTTCGACGCCCGTACGGATGGCGTACATTGCCCGTGGCTTGGCGGCTTGGGACGCGCAGTTACACCAGAGAACATCGCCGGAGACAGATGCTGCTTTGCGCTATCTCTTTGAAATGCAGGCAGAGAACGGCAGTATACTCGTTAAAGATCGTTGGCCACCTCTGAACTCCAGTACGTATCATGGCACCATCATGGCAGCGATGGCCGTTGCGGATGCTCCAGGTTGGCTATCGAATCTCGACGACGCAGAACTCTCGGCGAAGATCGGCAAGCTCAACAACTACCTGCGCGAAACACGGCCGAAGAACGATCATCAGGGCGTTCTGCTGCTCTGGGCGTCGACTCGTCTGCCGGATCTGCTCGACACAAACCGACGCGAGGAACTGCTTGAAATGATCTGGAAGCATCAACTGGAGGACGGTGGCTGGTCGATCCGGACGTTCGCAACACCCGAAACCTTGGGCGGAGGGAAGCGTGCGGAGAAACTAGAAGCGGAGCCCGATTACAGGAATCCGGCCAGTGACGGCTATCAGACTGGCTTGGCGGTCGTTGTGTTGCGAGACGCTGGGATCCCTACGGAAGATCCACGTATCAAGAAGGCAGTGAATTGGTTACTGTCCAATCAACGAGAATCCGGGCGCTGGTGGACGCGTTCGCTGAACACGGAATCTCGATTTCACTTCATTTCCTATAGCGGTACGGCGTATGCGGTCTTGGCGCTCGCGAAATGCGGGGCCTTGGCAGTATATCCGCAGGACTGAGAGTGATGCTCGGCGTCAGGAGACGCAGCCTTGTTGCGTGGTGTCCAAATCGACGGCAAGGGACCGATGCGATCAACCACCTTCTGGAAGCACCTCGCGCCAGCCCGCGTCGATCTGCATCGAAAGCCGCTCGACCAGTTCCGCGTTTTCTGGAAGACCAGCGATGTTAGTGTTTTCGGCCGGATCGGTTTGATGATCGTACAACTCCAGACCTGCGATTTCGCTCGGTTTCTTAGTCGGGGCCCATCGAGTGAATCGGTAACGATCCGTGCGAATCGACCGGCCGGTGACGGAGCCGTGCGGGTACTGGCTGAAGGCAGCGGCCTTCCACGGGCGATCCGGACGATCCAACAATGGAGCGAAGCTGGTCCCCTCCAGGTGATCCGGCAACGGCAAGCCCGCCAACTCGCACAACGACGGGTAGATATCGACAAACTCGACCAGCGCGTCGGTCTTGTGGCCTTTCGCCTTGGCACGCGGTGCGCTGACGATCAGCGGCGCTCGAGTGGACAATTCAAAATTGGTGGCCTTGCCCCAAATATGGTTTTCCCCGATGTGCCAGCCGTGGTCGCCCCAGAATACCACGATCGTGTTGTCACGTAGGCCAAGTCGTTCGAGTTCTTCAAGCACACGGCCGACCTGGGCGTCGATATAGGTCACGCAGGCACAATAACCGCGCGTGAGTTGCAGCACCAGTTCCTCGGATGGATCACCTTTGTCTGGAAAATCCGTGTACGTGCGGGGATGGCCCCAGTTGGTCAGTGCGATGGCTGGCACGTCTTTTGGCGGATGGCGGTTGTCGGCAACCTCCACACTCTCCGGCGGATACATGTCCCAGTACTTCTTCGGCGCGATGAACGGCAAGTGTGGACGTATGAATCCGAGCGCCAGAAAGAACGGTCTGTCGCGGAGCTCGCGCAATGCTTCGATACCTCGATCCGCAATTTGGCCGTCGTACAATACGTTGTCTTCTACGTCGGGCGCTTCGTGGGAGAGGCCGAGCACGAAATGGTCTACCCACTGATCCACGGATACTCCCAGAAATTTCGCCTTTCTGGCAAATACCTGTCGTGCGACGTTCACGCCGTTCTCGGTGTAGTAATAGCGAGGTCCGGGCCACCACGCAGGCGCAGACCAAGAGGCCGGATCGTTCCATTTGTTCCGCACGACGAACGCACCGTGAAAGATCTTGCCGAATGATTGGCTGTGGTAGCCGTTGTTCTTGAAATGCTGCGGAAGCGTGGCGGTGTCAGGCAAGTGATCGCGAAAATGCCTGTGGCGTGATCCGTTGGACCAGATTTCGGTCGAATCGGGCCGAAGGCCGAGCAACAGGGAAGCACGGCTTGCGCGACAAACTGCCGCCTGACAATAGGCGCGTTTGAACACCATGCCGCGCGACGCTAGTTGGTCCACGTTCGGCGTGATCATCCCCGGATAGTCGTAGCAGCCAAGCTGAGGCCGCAGGTCATCCGCTGCGATAAACAACACGTTAGGCCGAGCCGCCTGTAATGACGCCGAGCCGACCGCCAGCACCGCGAAAGTGACCGCGAAACAATAGCATCGAACCTTCACGGTGTGTCCTCCTATTTCGGTCCCAGGCACAAGACACGACCGTCTTGCAGCGTTGCCAGCACGCCGCCTTCTCGATCAATGGCGAGACCCCACGCGACTGGGCCGGCAGAGATCGGCCGCTGCCACATTGGTTTGCCGGTTCGGATGTCGAGTGCCGCTATCCCGTATGTCTCCTCCGGCAGTGCCTCTTGGTCGGCAAACCGGCGATTAGTGCCCATGACGATCACAGCGTTCTTGGCTACCGCCACAGCCACGTTTTCGTTGAACGGCCGCGCTGTCCACGTCGGCTTGGGTGGCGTTTGGCTGATCTGACCCGGCGGCAGCAATCCTACCCCGTTCGTAATCACCATGATGTCGCCCAGCGGGCACTTCAGCTCGGCGTATTCGATGTAGTGGATATCTTCCGAACGCGCATACATGGGCAACGACCCGGACACTGCGACCGCTTTATCGTGGCGGACGAACAAATCGTGCCCCCTCGGCCCCCGGCGATCGAAACCAGCCTTTGGCGCGCGAGCAGCCTGAAACGTGCCATCAGCCGTGTCGTACGAGGCCAACGCGATCCGATTGCCGCCAGCCAGATACAATTTGTTTTCGTGCAGAAGCAGATCGCCCTGGACGCTGACTCCGGCGCCCTGTCCGCCTTCCGTATTCCCTGAAGTGCTGTTCTGCCAGCGGATCGCTCCACTCGCGGCGTCAAGCGCGTATACATGTGTGCCGTCGTAGTTGGCAATTCCGGCTGCGGCATACGCGACGCCATCCGCCACGAGTACGCCGCTGCCAATGGGCCACGTAGAACTGAGCGTCCCGTACACCGGGATCTTCCGCTGGATGGAAGCCGCACGGAAACGCCACAGCAATTTTCCGCTGGCCGCCTCAAACGCGTAGACGTAACCGTCGGCCGAGCCCACCAGAGCACGGCCGTCCGCGATGGCCGGTGGCACTCGAATCGCGCCGCCTGTGTACGCCGACCAAGTCAGTCTGCCGTTGTCGGCATTCAAAGCTCGAACGACGCCATCCGATCCGCCTACAAGAACGGACTCGCCCACCGCAACCGGTGCCGTACATACGTGCGCGTTGTCTGGCTTGTACTCCCACTGCAGCTCGATCGTTTCCGCCACACTCTGTTCTGACAGTGTGCTCCGCGCGTTGTCCTTGCGGTAGGCCGCCCAGTCATCGGCGGTCTGCTTAAAGGGCGCAACATCTGCCAGACCATTCGCGACCACCTCAAGTCGCTCCGATTCCACGGCTTTCATCGAGTAGTCGAAATCGCCGGCCGGTCCCAAGCCGATCACTCCGATTAACGACAGGTTGCAGCCGCACATCCACGGCCCCCAGTAGAGATGGCCGCCGGCTACAACGACCCCGTCGTGACACGCCGGTCGCATCGGCGAGATGTGCAGCCACTGATCCGTGGCCACATCCCAGCACTTAGTTCCCCGGCCTCGCACAAACACCCGATCCACGCTTCCCGTTGCACGTGTGCATGCCGCCCGGTTAGGCAACTGGAGCAACACCTCGCCGGTCAGTGGATCCAGCCTGCGGCTGGGATGGCTCGAACCCATCGCATAGAGCACATCATCGCGTAGCACCAGTTGAAAATTGCCTTCCTTTTCATACTGCCACAGCAACTTGCCATCGCGCGTCGACACAGCGACCAGCCGCTCCTGTTGCGGGCCGGCAAAGTAGATTGCCTCATCGCTGCACTTGGCAAAGGCCGTGCTGGCGAATCCCCAAACAGCTCGCTGCGCAGGTCGACGCTGGCCAATCGCCGCCAGCGTCTCCCGATCGGTGGTTTTCCAGACGACTTCGCCCTTCTGAGCATCCAGGCAGCCGATGAAGTTTTCGTGGCTAAAGAAGTAGATGCGCCCGTTCTTCATGGTCATGGCCCGCGTGTCGAGCGGTTCGTCCTCGCGATGATGCCAGAGGACCTTCTTCGTCTTCAAATCGACGGCCAGAATCGTTCGGCCGAAGCCCCAGGCATATTTGGGTATTTCCCACCATGGCCAACCGGCTCCGCGATAGGCCGGTCCCTTCAGTGCATCACCGGGCGGCTCCTTTTCGCCCACCAACGCATACAGCATATCGCCATCCAACGCCATCCACTTCCAGACCGGGCCGTCGCTGATTTCCGAGGGCACTTTGATCTCTTCCCGCAATTCGCCGGTGGCCGCGTCGAACAGTTTGCACGAGGTGGCGTCGGCCAAGTACAGCGTCTCTGACGTGGCGATCATCGTGTTCCGATGGATCATGAAATCGGGATCCAGGTCGCGTGTCCACAAAGTCGTGCCGTTGTATCCATTGAGGGCGATCAGCTTGTTGAGCATCGGCCATTGGGGACGTCGGAATGCCCGGTTGCCGAAGGCCTTGAACAATCGACCTCCCGAGGCAACCGTTACCTCCGGCATAGGGCAATACCACGGTTCGGCCAGGAACTGTGTCCGGTAAGGCGCCCGCGCGATCTGGTCCGTCGACTGCGGATTGTTGTCGGGACCGTGATACGGATGACTCCAATCGTCCATTCCTTCCGGCTCGGGCTTGACGATCACATGCTGCCCGACAAAGGTCTTCCCGCCGGGCCGCACAATGCGCGACGCTTCCCTTTCAGGGACGCCGCTTGCGGCCTCGCCATACAGCACCAGGGCATCGGCAAGATTGTCGGCAAGATGAACGCAGTCACAGGTTCCTTGCTCGACGTACACGCGGCCATTCAGTAGCCCCGCCGCTTGGGCGTCTCGGCGCGCAGCCTCGACGGCTTTCGCATCCGCCATCTGCAGGTAAACAATAAGCTCGCCAGCTTGCGCCAAACCGACCGCAAGATTCGCGTTTTCGGCACCCACAATCGCACAGATTCCTTTGGGCGACTCCAACTGCCCAAGAATCGCCTGTGCGGTGGGCTCCGAATCAGCCGCCTCGACGGGCGGCGGCCAATATGCAACCGCAAGCATCACGCCTACGAGTATGAGCATCCGAGATTCGACTTTTCCCATCATTATGATTCTCCCCGAATTCGATCGCTTGGTTTCACAGATCTGCTGTCCGCTTCACATCCGTTCTGGCGGTGCCACTTCGTCTACCGAGTGAAGATTCTACACCCTTGTAGTCCGCAGTGGCAAACAAAAGCCGGATTGTTGAGACAGACCGAAAGCGCTGGTATTCTGTGATCGCACGTATCGCAGCCAAAGACGCAACAGAATCGAAGTACCAGACGGGTGCGTTGTGGACACCAGAATCCTAGGCAACTGTCGAAGTCGGAGTTTCACGCAATGATTCAAGACCGCTCACTGACGAGCGTACCTACGCTGTCCTTTGTTCTCGTCGCGACACTGCTGGCCAGCCAGCTTGCCGCACATCCGCATCACCAGAGGCATCCGACTGATCGGCAGACAGCGCGGAAGCGCGTGCCAATGCGGATCAACCGCCCACCGCGTGTGGCTCCGGATGAACAGACCGAGCCGCTTGAGATTGGGACCAGGCCGGAGATAGATCCCTCGGTTCGCGTTACGCTCGAGGCCGAGGTGGTCGACGAAGCGACAAAGCAGCTTCTACCTCATCGCGTTCACATCGACGACGCCGACGGTAACTACTACCCACCCGATGGGCACTTCGATATCGAGCCGGCCAACTGGAACACGAACAATGTGAGCTACGAACCGGATACGATCAACGATGGGTACGACTGGGCAATGATTCCCGAAGGACGTTTTGCTGTTCAACTCCGCGCGAGTGACGGGATCCAAGTAAGGATTGCCCACGGCCTGGAGTATCCGATCACAGTCGTCAAGCTCGATCTTGCCGAATTGGCCGGTAAAACCATCAAGCGGACGTTTGCACTGAAACGGGGCATCAACATGCGCGCCAAGGGTTGGATGAGCGCCGATACACACGTCCACAATCTGACACCGCTCGGCGCAATACGGCAGATGCCGGTCGAGGCAATCGACTATGCGAACCTGATGTTCATCGGCCCTCGGCATCCGTTGCGGCGGCGCGGGTTCTTGACTGGCCAGCCAGCGGACGTCTCCACTGCAGACCACATCGTGTACGTTTCACAAGAAGTGCGTGACGCCAATCAGGGACACATGACTCTGATCGGCATCAAAACGCCCATCACACCGATCCGAGCGTACACCGGTGTCGAACAGGTCATCCGGTTGGCCCCGCTGCCAAACGAGCCGCTGAACTGGGAAGTGTACGATCATCTGCATACGGAGGGCGGTCTGGCATACCATGCCCACTATCTCTATTGGCCCGGATGGGGGTCGCCGGTCGGGGCCGCCATCAACAAGCTGGACGGCCTCGAATGGCTGCAAACCGATACGGTTAAGCGGGGCGAAAGAACCAGGCAGAATATCGAGGTGCCCGGGTTCGGGCGGCGAGCCGCAGGGCAGATGTGGTATGACATGCTCAATTGCGGAGCGCGTCTGCCCGTGATTGGCGGGACCGACAAGATGAATGCGGGACGCGTTCTTGGTGGGTCCTGCCGCACGTATGTCAAAGTACCGGAGTGGACTCACGGGGGATTCCTTGCCGGCCTGCGAACCGGTGAAACCTTCGTTACCAACGGACCGCTGCTCCATCTGGCCGTCAACGAAAAGCCGATCGGCTCGGAGCTGAAGTTCCAGGGCGAAGGACCTTTCGTCGTTCACGTGGAAACGGGTTGTTTCACACAAAGGTCGATCAAGTTCTTCGAGGTCATCAAGGACGGTGCCGTCGTGGCGCAGGTTGAGGTCCCGGATACACAGAAGATTGTGGAAGTGAGCAAAGACATCGCCTTTCAGAAAAGCGGGTGGCTGGCGGTACGGGTTCGGCACGAGAGAAGCGATCCAGACAACTGGCACCACACGATCACCGCGGCGCACGGCAGCCCGATCTATGTGACGATCAACGACCAGTTGCCTGCCGTCAAGGAAAGCGCCGAGTACATGACGGCTCGTCTCGAAGCCACACTCGAGTGGGCCGAAACGGACGCGATTTGGTCCACCGACGAATACAAGAGCAAAGCTATGTCAAGTTTCAAGAAAGCGAAGGCGTTTTACGAGGCGGCTCTGCAACGGGCGCAATGATCAACGTCACGACGTGTCGCTTCACCGGTTGTCCGTTGGCTGTGTCGATTCTGCATGATCGAGGACGATCTCGATCGAGTAAGACCACTCCCTTCCCTCTTCGATTTCACCGGCGATCGGGTAGAAGGCCAAAAGGTAACTTGAACCATTGTAATGCCGATCGTCGATCAGATGCGCGTCCTGCGGCAGACGCATTGTGAGTGACTTATTGTCCCCGATGGGCAAGGTCGCCGCGGTGATTCTGTTTGCCAAGTTAGGGTCTTCCGGCACTTCCTTCGGTAGCAGCACTTCGTTGTCGCCTGTGCGTAACTTGGTTCCGGCAAAGCTGCGAGGCGAGAATCGCACGCTCTGCCGAAAGGCTCTCAATTGCAGTGGTGTTATTGCGCGCCAGTGATTTTCGCACTTCAGGCAGTCATCCGTCAGGCGGAATGTCTGTGTGAATTCAAGGATCTGCTTCTCGAAAGTACGCTTGCCAGTCAACTTGAGAGCGCCGTCAGGCCCGACTTGATGTCGCAGATCCTGGGTGTCGAAGTTTCGCCATCTGTCATCGGTTACGATCCTCGGAACGATGGACTCGATCACCTCCTGACCATCACAGCAGAGACTTTCGATCGCACCTGACTGGCCGATCAGGATCGCCATGCCGTGACCGTCGCGGTGGACCAGATTTCCATCCCGCTGGACGACGCCCGCCGGCCCCATTGCAGTGAGTTGCGGCTCGGATGGTGGCAGCGTGCCCGACTGGCTCGGCCCTTCGCTGGGCAAGTAGAGTCGGCCGTCGAGGAGAGGAACGATAAAACTTCGATCCACTTGGCCGCTGCTGACGTCGCGGTGCAACTGATCGAATTCCACGGACGCATCCCAATGCGTCGGATTCACTACAACCAGTCCGCCATCGAACTGCCGCTGCCATGTGCCGTCCTTGTTTCTCTCACACGGCCCCGTCGGATAGCCAAGCGGCGCATCGAATTCGGGATACCACCAGTACTGTCCTCGCCAGCGGGTATGCAGATCAAAGCTGTAGTAACCATCGCCCATCAAAGTCGTGGCTAAGCCGAAACGCATCCGCCCGTGGAGCGACTTGCCTCGTTTGAGAAACTCGGTTCGCTCCTCGGATGAAAGCTTGAACGGCTGGAAGGGCGGTTCCACGCCACTGCCACACCCAAGCACGGTCAGATTGGGACGCTGTGGCGTCTTGGTCCAGTGAAGATACTTTTCGAGGACTTTCTCCCAAGACATGCCTCGGTCGAGAATCGCGTCGACGTAGTCCTCCAGGTAGATTCCGTTCAGTTGGTCATACGTACTCGGTCCGGCCTGGTTGGCGGTGAAGATCGCTTCGGGGCCTATCAATTCACGGGTGCGGCGGGCCAATGCGGTTTTCGCCTTCGTCCAGGCTTCCGCCAGCTTGTCGCGATCGTCGTCTTTGCCATCTGCATCGGAATCGACCGTGTACGGTTTTCCTGTGGCGATCTCACAGGCCCAAGTGTCGAAGTGCGGCCCCATGCAGTCAATGAAGACGCCGTCGTAGCCGATCTCCTTTACCGCTGGCACCGTCTGGTGCGCGAGCCATTCGACGACGTTCGGAGCCGCCATGTTCAGCATGTAGGTGCCGGGCCATCCTGCGATCGGTTTCCCGTCGGTCTGCAGAAGCCAGGGCACGATCTGACCGGGCTGTCGCGCGGCAAGGGCTTCATCTGGTGGAGCGATGTGCGTGTAAGGTGCACTGCACGCAAAATGCAGGGCGATCAAATGGGGATTGATCTCCTTGAGTTTCTTCAGTTGCTGCCGAAACACTTCGTCGCCATCCGCTCCGCCTCGCGGCCGACCGACACCGATCAACAAGTCGTATTCTGCGACTTCTTCCAGCGCACACGTTTCGCCGTGGAATCTCCCACCATCCGCGGTCAATGCGGCTCCGTACACGTTGGCGATTCGCGGGAAAGGAGGTCCCTTATCTGTCTCGGCACCGGCAGCAGAAGATGCGAGCAAGAGCAACAATACCCAGACGGGAGTATTGCGCTGCCGGTCTGCCCTGTCCGGTAGCAGGAGTCGCAAGACTTCTGGTCCCGAACTCTTGCGAGTCCGGCTACGGACGTATCTAGGCGCCGACCGCATAGTCCCTTCCGCTCTCGTCGGATGAAGCTTCATTGAAGATACCTCGTGGTCTTGCCGAGGAAAGGGCGGTTTGGGGCGTGGCTTTCGCGATGGAAGATGCTACCTCGCACGAAGTGGTTGCATCGCGAAGACCTACAACGTCCATGGCGCACGCATCGGCCGCAGAAGCATTTCGTTGGCTTCGTCGTCGCCTGGGAAGCGTTCCTGTTTGGGGTCCCATTTGACGTTTCGCCCCAGCCGAATGGCCACGTTACCCAGATGGCAGACGCTGGCCGAGCGATGGCCCACTTCCACAGGAGCAACCGGCTCCTCTCGGCTCTTGACGCAATCCAGGAAGTTGCGCACGTGGGCCGATGTGGCATCGAAGCGGATGCTGCCCGACGGGAACTCGGACGTGATCAAGGATTCGGGTTCGCTGCGAGCCTTCCACGAGTAAGCGGACGTCTCGATCATACCCTCGGTTCCCTCGAACCGCACACCCACCGGCCGCTTGTTGGTCTTGCAGATCAGCTCGACGCCGTTTTCGTAACGGCATAGGAACTCGGTTTCCAGTGCCGTGTTGAACAGACTTCCCTCGGGGAGCCATTCGGCGCTGATGTATTCGATCTCGACCGGCCCACTGTCGTCCATGCCGAGTCCCCATTGGGCCAAATCGTTCGAATGCGCGCCGAAGTTCGTCACTTGGCCGCCGGAGTAGTCGTAGTGGAAACGGAAGCGATAGAGACAGCGGTCCTTGTGGTAGGGCACCTTGGGAGCGGGCCCCAGCCAACGCTCGTAGTCGAAGCCTTCGGGCACAGGCATTGGCTTCCATCCGGGACCGGGGCCGACTTTGTTGTTGTACCCAACGTTCGTCACCACACGTTTGACCTGCCCGATCTTGCCGTCCCGGACCAGTTTGCAGACGTAGCGATTCAGCGGATTACTACGTTCCATGCTGCCGGTTTGAAGGACACGCTTGTGCTTTGTAACGGCATCGACCATCGCCCGCCCCTGGCCGATTGTCAACGACAGAGGTTTTTCGCAATAGATGTCCTTGCCGGCTTCCGCCGCGCGGATCGTCATAATCGCGTGCCATTGATCGGGCACCACCACGGTCACGGCATCCACATCATCACAGGCCAGTACCTCTTGGAAGTCGACGTACGTCCGACAGCCCTTGTAAGCAGCTATTCCGGACTTCTCGCCGTAGTACTCGTCCACGATTTTGCGGGCCGGTTCGCGTCCCAGGTACTGGTCCTCGTCGCGATATCCATGGCTGGCCGTGTTGACGTCGCAGACGGCGACGATCTGTACGTCGTCGTTCTGGATGAATCGGCGCAAGATTCCGGCCCCTTGATTGCCCGTTCCGATACAGGCGACGTTGATCCGGTTGCTTGGGGCCCCAGCGCCAAAGACGGACGATGGAACGATCCAAGGCAACGCAACGGCTGTTGTTGTTTTCAGGAAGCCTCGGCGACTCGGGTGGGGCTTCGCAGAACGACTGTTGTTGGCCATGGTGATCCGCTCCTGTCATGTGGTCGCGTTTGTGGAACCTGTAGACGCAGAATTCAGCACCGCGTCAGTTCATTCTCATCGGTATGGTCAAACGTCTTGCCATAGATCTCCACAACCGTCGTCTCCGCGTAGGAGAGTTTGTCGCCATCGACCTGTATCTTGTGACGAAACTCGACGGTGCGAGCATTGTCTCGCATGAAAGGCGATTGAATGATGCCCCAATCCGGATCGTCGAGACGAGCCGCGACTTCCAGGGTGACCGGTTCGTCGGGAGAATTGGGTTTGGCGGCCTTGCCGCCGGCCAGTACACACACGGCGCGTGGAACGGCCAAGGAATGCATAACCGTCTCCGTCTCCGCATCCCATATCCAGTAGCCCACTTCGTTGTGAAACGCCTCGTCATTCGACTTTCGGTATACAGTTTGCATGTAGCGAACCACGACAAGCGTCTGACGTTCCGCATTGGTTACGTCGCCGACAGGCTCGAAAGTCAACGTTTCATAGTAGGGATTCTCCTCGGAACCATCCGGTTCGGGTGAGACATCTTGCCCTTTGTCTCCCTTCCAGGTTCCAATCAACCCAGCCAACGGGCCAAAGTCGATTTCTGTGCCTTCGCTCATGTCTTACCTTTCGTGTCTCTTGAGTGTAATTCGTACCGTTGTGGCCTTGTCGCCGAGCGTCGTGATCCCGTTCAAGACAGATTCTGCGGACGCCCCTTCGTCGATCGTTGTTTCCAATTCGATGACGCAACCATTGAAATGTATTTCAAACAAGATGGCTAGAGGACGGGCCGAGAGCCGGAGCCTCGCCGCGGAAGATTGTACGTGGCGTTTATGAAGAGTATATTGGGCCGCCTACTGTGACTCGCCATCATCCTCCTGCCGAATATGGGTCGAAAGCATGACCACTCGCCTATTGCTTACGATTGGGTTGATTTCAAGTCTCCTGTTCTCGTCAGCTACCGAAGCAGCCGAGCAAACCGCTGCGTTTCCTCGATCGCGACCGGCGGGCGGCAGTTTCTCGCGGCCGGAAAATGGCGAAGTGTTTGAGGTGTCGCCGCCGGGCTTCTCGTGGTGGCGAGCCGCGCGGGCCGGCAAGGTGAGCTACCGATTAAATGTGTTCGACGACACCGGAGCCGCAGCATATCGCTCACCTGAATTGCAGGACCCGGTGTGTGTGCCCGTGAAGGCTTTGCCTGCCGGCAAATACTCTTGGACGGTCGAGGCCCTTGGTGCTGATGGATCGGTGCTGGACATAACCGAGGCCAAGCGTTTTGAGATTGACGAAGGTGCAATCTCGCAACCCTGGGTGTCGGCAGAGGAATTGCTTGCTCGCGTTCCGCGCGAGCATCCACGGTTGCTGTATCCCAAGGACCGATTGAACGAAATCCGCGAGACGCTCAAGACGACTCGCCGCGAAGCCTTCGAAAGCTTGCGGCGAGCGGCCGATCGCGGGTTGCGGTTGAAGCCGCCCCCGGAACCGGATTACGACGAGATCACGGACCGGGCCAAGCGGCGTCTCGCGTATGTGGCCAGTTTTGCCGACATGCGGCGCCATCATCTGGGTGCCATGCAGCACACGGCGTTGATGTACGCGATGACCGGCGAGAAGAAGTACGGTGAGGCTGCCAAGGCGTTGCTGTTGAGCGCGGCCGAATGGGACCCGGAGGGTATCTCGTCGGTAATGGCGCCTCATGGCGACGAAGTTGGCCTGGGCTTGGCCAAATCGGAAGCGTTGACTTACGACTGGATTTACGAACTATTGGATGCCGACGAGCGTGCTAAGGCTGAGGCCATGCTTGCTGCACGAGCCGATCAGATGCTCCGCCGGCTGGAGCGCCGAGACTTTCTCGCGCGGCCCGAATCCAGCCACGATGGCCGATTGCCCGGTTATCTGTTGGAACATGCCATCGCACTGGCCGAGCACCCTAGGGCGGCTGTGTGGATGGACCACGGGCTGAAGGCGATTCTCACGGTGTTTCCTCACTGGGCCGGGCGGGACGGCGGCTGGGCCGAGGGGATTCCCTACGGCATGGCGTACAACACAATGTTCATCACCCCGCTTGAGTCACTGCGCGTGGCGACTGGTTTCGATGTCTGGCAGCGATCGTTCTATGGGAAGTTGCCGTATTTCTTCTTCTACAACGTGTCGCCCGCTGGCGAGATCGTGGGATTTGGCGATTCCTACAACGGCAGTGCCATGGACCGATCCGGGTCGCTCCGCGGCCTGATTCAGTTCCACGCCGAGCGCACCGGAGATCGCGCCCTCCGCTGGTGGGTCGACCTTCTGCGAACGTCCACCGGCGGCAAGCCTTCGCTCTCGCCAATGACCGGCTTGATCCTTCCGCAAACTGTCAACCCGAACGCCCCTGTTGATCTGACTCCGGACGCGGTCTTCCGCGGCGTCGGTTGGGCGGCGCTGCATAGCGACTTGGCCAATCCAGACGAGGATCTGTTCGTGGCGTTCAAGTCTTCGCCTTTCGGCGGCGTCAGCCACAGCTACGCCGACCAGAACAGCTTTTCGATTCTCAAAGGCGGCCACGCCCTGGCTCGGCCCGGCGGCACACGCTACCCGCAGCACGGCACTCCATTTCACACGCGATATACGCAACAGACGATGGCCCAGAACGGGATCCTGGTGGACGGCAAGGGGCAAATCAATCGCAACGCCCGCGCCAACGGCCACATCGTCGCCTTCGAGTCGAAGCCCCACATCGGCTGTGTTTGCGGCGATGCCAACGCGGCCTACGGCGACCGCCTCACGCGCTTTCGACGGCACGTCGTGCTGATTCGCCCATCGCTGGTTTGCATCGTGGACGATCTGGAATCCCCGAAGCCAGCCGAGTTCCAATGGCTGTTGCACGCTTCAGAGAAACTCCTTCTGAACGAGAGTGACCAGACACTAGTTTCGCAGCGTGCCGATGCCCAGATGGACGTTCATTTGATCACGCCCGGCGGGTTCACGTTCTCGCAGACGAACGAGTGGCCCCTGGATCCCAAGACCGGATTCCCCACCGCGAAAAGAAGGGAACCGAGCAAGCTCTGGCACTTCACGGCCGCCACACGAGAACGCGCAGCCGCGCGTCGAATTGCTGCGGTGATGAACGTGGGCACAACCGCAAAGCGACCCGACTGCGATGTCCAGGTCAACGACACCGGCATCGTCCGCGTTCAAACGAGAAGTGCCGAGGCGGAGACGGTAGTCGAGATCGACCTCTCGACCGAAAGGGCAGGCGTTGCTCCGCTATTGAGCATCCGCTGCAATCCGGATGAGGGTGACGTGGAGACGCTATCAGTCAAGTGACGTCCTGCTGGTAGGACACTGGCCGATTCACCGAATCGCTGAGAGAGACCTCATCAGCTTCGCAACAGATGAGGTCCGCGGCGCCTGCGCAGCGCCAATCGAGAGCGCTAGTAACCAGTCATGGAATCCTGCGCCTCGCAAACGATGACGTAGGCACGCCGGGACGCCTCCCCTTTCGGCGCTTCGACGCTGTCCGAGTTGCAGCTCAACGCGGCTTCTTACTGCGCAGCTTCTTGGTATCCGGGGGAAGCACAATCTCCGATGGTCTTAGGACTACCGGCTCTTGGTCCTCGTGTTTGTCAAAAAGCCAGTGTTGGGTGAGTTCTTTCCCTTCGAATCTCTTTGTGTATCGTTTCTCCAATTCTCTCTTCATCCACCCGGCCTTCTTCTCGATTCGATTCCAGTAGTTCCAGACGCGAACGAAGTCATCCCGATTGAACAGCGTCAGTTGTTTGTAACGGACGATGCGCTCATTCGTATCAGGGTCTTCTACGGTGACGCTGTGCCACAAAGGCATACCATTTGAGTCTTTCTTGCGCTTGAGGTGCTTTCGTAGATCATTCTTCAATCGGACACGCAACGCATCCTCGCGGTATGCACGTGGAATATGCCAAGAGTCCAAGATGTGTTGTGTGAGCTGGTCGATGTCGAGAAACTCGTGCACCTCAATGCCTTGGAGAATCTCCTCGACGAAACTGGTCTGTGGATGAGTCGCTGTGCTCATCGTGACTCCTTTCACGCTTAGGCGTTGAAATGCCGGGAAGCTCAACTCTGGGGCAGTCAGTCCCACTCCACGTTTCTCTTGAGGGAATTGTATGCTGACTGATAGACGAGCCCGTCGTGCTGCAAGCGGCCAACGACGATGCCGTCCGCTACGCCAATTGACTTGGCAAACGACTTGATCGCTTCGGCGCCCCGCAGGTGCTGCAATTCACGAGCGCGGTCTCGTGGAACCAAAGAATTCCGGGCGAATTGGTCTGCTTCGCGTTCCTTCTGATCCTCGCTCGGCTCTTTACCTTCCAGAAAAATGTCTTTCTTTCCATGAAGCAGGACGTGTCCGGCCTCGTGGAAGAACGTGAACCAGAACGCTCCGTCGTTCTTGTAGAGGTTACTCAATTGAATCAAGGCTTTGTCCTTGGACATCCACTTGGTGACGCCGCTGACGCCCGCGCCGGGGATTGCTGGAATGAACGCTACAGCAACGCCCGCAGCGGCACACTCCGCTACCATTTCTTCCTGCCAGATTCCGGGGGGCTGAATCGACAGACCGCGAATCCTCGTCAAGGCCCGCCGGAAACGGTTGGCGTCGTACGCCCTGCAGTCGATGGATTCCCCTGCCAGTTCCCCCATTCGAATCCATGTTGCCGCAAGCCCGAGCTTCAGATCTCGTGTTCGACTGCGGCGAAATGCGGCTCCGGACGCAGTCCAAACCCGGTGCCATGCGTCAACGTCCGAGACTCCGAAGAAATGAAGAACATTCTGAAGAAGTTCGACTTTATCCCTGGTTGGGGAGATGAGTCTCCGTGAAGTCAGCGTCTTCACAGAGATCGTCTTAAGCCATTCCAACGACGCCTCAAGTGTCCTAGCCCGATCAATCTCTGCGTTTGCCTCTTGGTAGTTGCGTTCCAGGTTGTTCCAAACGCGAGCAGGAACGCCCAGCGTCGCCTCCAGCTTCAGAGCCGTGTCATACGAAATTGGCGCTGCGCCGTTTATGATCTGACTGATGGTCTTCTCTGTTAGCCCAGTACGCAAGGAGAGATCGGATTGGGTCATTCCTTTGGCGCCGAGTGTTTCCGCCAGTGTTGCCCCCGGCGCGACGGCATAATCCGGCGAAAACGCATACTTTCGCTCTGGCGCACGTTTCTTTGCTGGCATCGGGGCAGTCCTTTCGTGGCGATCAATGATAATCACCAATACCAACGACGACGATGGCCGTGATCTGGTCCCAGTTCATCCCTCCGTCGTCCTTGCAGGGAACTGGATCATGGTCAGGTTTAAAGACCAAGCGATCAGGATGTACCAAGTCAACGGCAATGTGGCCCGCTAGATTCCCTTTCAACTCGTGACATCTCGCGGCGGGCAGACTTCGCATGTCCGCAAGGGTGTCGACGGCGCGTAACTCAGCCAGCCGTTGCTGAATCAGCGAAGCCATTCGAGGTCCGTATTCGCCGCGGAGTTTCTTTTCGGAGTTACAAATCTTCGCGAGCTTCGTTCTTGAGAATGACACATCCATGATATCGACTTGATCCTAAAAATAGTTTACGCGTTAGGTAAATACTTTTCAAGTCCATTGTCAAGAAATGTCAGACAGTTGCACGACTCGATCATGGCATGCCTAGCCCGGCTAACCCCCAGAGCGAAAGTAGTACGCGACGATCGTAGACGCTGCGGAAGTAACCTAGCTGTGACTCACCAGCCGCAGGACCCCTTGGCCCTGGGGGACCGTCAATAGGTTCAGGCGAATCCACCGCGGCCACGCGGGCTGAAAGTGGACACCAAGACTGATGACATCACGGTACGATGATTCCGGGCATTCCCCGAACCTGCAAGCGCGATACTGGCACTGCTGGTTCCGATTAGGCTGACTATCTCGGATTAGTCATGCAGGATGAACTTCAGATCCTTCCCCGAACTCGGGGCAGACTGGACAGCCCACCCCACATCGTACCGCACCTTTGAGGGAAATGAAATAGCGTGAAATAACACTTTTCGAGGGTTTCAGGCATCGCCTTTGAGGCGCGGCGCCGACCAAGCAATAGCTTTCGGCACAGTTGTGCCAGTCGCTCTCTCGGCATCCGGGTATGTGCATCTGATAGTGGCGATGCGGGAGGGTGGCACTGTTGTTGTGTTTGGCCACGGTAGTTGGCATGGTGAAGAGAGCCTATTCCACCTGTTCCACGGAAGGAATATTGCTCTCGAGAGCCGTCATGAAGCGGTTTCAATAATCACTGTTGGGAGGGCGAAGCTGCTGCGGAGCCGTGTTATCCACTGGTTTCGGCTCGGCGGGAGCCTCGCCCTCCCGATTCTGAAACCGCTTCATGTCAGGTTTCTGGCCGGTGATGCGATACAGGGCTTGCAGGGCGGATTCCACGAACTGGCGAGGCTCATGCTGTTGCACGTGCTGTTGATGAGTGTACGATCTGGAGCTTGAGTGGCTATAGTTCTCCAACTCGTGGCGATAGTTCTTCAACTGGTGACTCTTGTCAAGCCGACTGTCCATCTCTTCGGGCGAAGGCCAATCCTTGGCGTCGACGGTGGCGATCAACTCTTGAATTACTTCCACGCTTGACGCCGCGTCGCTGCCAAGGCTTCCTAGTACTTCGACCAGGCATATTCGATGGCTGAACAACCAACGAGGCCGCGGCGGCGAGGAACTGCCGGAACTGCCGAAGGGAGGAAAGCTCGCGGTGTTGATGCCAAGGCAAACACCGCTTGTCCGCCCGGTCTTTTCGAGCAGAGAAGTAAGACGGTCGTTGTACGCGGCAAGTCGTGATCCGAGTCTGTCCAGGTGACCGTAGACAGTGTAGGCACTGTCGAACGTCGGGCCGCCATTGATCTTACTTTCCAATCCTTCGAATAGACCCTCTGCGATCCGCTTGTCGTCAGGCGTGAGTTTCGACAAGGTAGACAGGGCGCAAATGACGTCATCCTTTGTGTTGCCATCATCGTCCAGATCGAATGGTTCATCGACGACCTGCCACAGCCAACGGAGGTATCGCTCGTCTGTGGAAGCGCCGGGAGCGTTGGCATGTGCAATCAGGTAGGAGGAAATCAGAGCTTTGTGGAATCGGGGAAGAGGCTCACTCCACGACGCGATGAGCGCTTCTCTGATGACCTCGTCAAATACGACCGAGGGCCCATAGGTATCCATGCGGTCAGGGGAATAGTATGCCGACACGATGTATAGCAGTTGGATGGCGGCCGCCCGCTGTTTCGCCGATCCTCGGCGAATGCGGTCCGCCAGGACCGCAGTTGCTTCAGCATCATCAAACCTATCGATCTCCACAGCCAGAGTACGGAAGAGTTCTTCTAGCCCGGGCACCGACTCGGAATGCTCGCCCCAAATCGTATAACGCGACGAGACATCAATGATCGAGTTCATCGTTTCGGCGGGATGCTCCTTTCGGCCGAGTGCACACATGGCCTCGACTGCGGGTACTAAGGCCTGAGCGCTGGGCTCCAGTTCAACGATCCGTCGCCAGTCGGCGAATGTGCGACCGTCGATCGTGGATTCGCCTTGAGCATTGACGGAAATATTGCGAGGTTCGGTGGTTGGTTCACCGGGGCGAGGCGGCTTTGGGGGATCGGGCGGCTTGTTCGCTGAAGCCGTCGCCCCCAATCGCTCGATCTTGGCGATGATGCGATCGCCACGTTCCAAAACTACCCTTTGGCGATCGACTTTCAAGTGAGTAGCCTGTTCGGGAACGACGATCTCGTATCTGCCGCTGCGCAATTTGAATTCGTTGGGGCCTTGGTGCAGTTCAAAGTCGCCGTAGACCTCGTCGCCGCGACGGATAGTGATCGGGACGTTGGTATCCGCGCATTCGATGACCAGCTTTCCCTTGTCTGTGGCGATCCAGATCGCGATTCCAGCCAGCAGAAAGACGGCAGCGGCGCATGCGCCCACGAGAGCAGCTCGCCAATTGAACGATCGGCCGTGCCCGTCGGCAAAGCGCGGTGGCACGTCGTCAGCAACGCCTCGCTTGTGGAAGGACGCCGCCGCCAATGGAAGTCGCTGAACGGCTTCATCCTCGTCATTGGCCAACTGCATACCTCGTTCGGCCAGGGATGTCAGAGCGTGTCCTGTGGAAAACGGTTTCAGCAGGTCAGCCACCTCGGCAGCCGTTCCCGGACGTGACTCGGGATCGCGCGCGAGCATTCGATTGACTACTACTGGCAATCCAGCGGGTAAGTCACTGTGATGTTCGGAAAGTTCCGGGGCGTCCAGTGTTGCCAACGCTTTGATCTTTGCCAACGGAGTCGTGCGTCCCGGCGCGTCGAATGGTGCGCGTGCCGTTAGCAGTTTGAACAACGCCGCTCCGAGACTGTACACATCTGCGCGAGCATCGACGCGATGGCTGTTGTCGGCCTGCTCCGGCGCCATGTAGTCCAACGTTCCCATAAGCTGGCCAACCGTGGTCAAATCGTCAGCCGCCTCGCCCGCCGCACCAAAAAGGGCCAGTCCCAGGTCGAGAATCTTGACGGAAGAAGGTAGGGCTGAAGACTGTAGGCTGGAGGCCGTAGGAGGAGGGGAGGATGCCGCTGGCGGGCTCTGCGCTTCTTCCTTCAGCCTACGGTCTACGGCCTTCAGCCTATCTCCCCTGGTCAGCATCAGGTTGGATGGTTTGACGTCGCGGTGTACGAATCCCTGCTGGTGTGCGTAGTCCAACGCCACAGCGGCTTGGCGGATAATTTCACACGCATCGGCGGCTTTCAGCGGACCGACCAATCGAACGAGTCGAGACAGATCTATGCCGTCCACAAACTCCATCACCAGGAAGGGTGTGCCGTGAGCTTCGCCTGCGTCTGTCGCCTTGACGATCGCGGGATGATCAAGACGCCCGATCGTTTTCATTTCACGCTCGAACCGCGCGACAGCTCCATCGTCCAGCAGACGCCGAACGGGCAACAGCTTGATCGCCACAACTCGATCGAGACGCGTGTGCACTGCTCGATACACGGTGCCCATGCCGCCGCAACCCAACTGTTCCTTCAATTCGTAGTCGCGAATGCGCTCGACCACCCTTGGCTCGCGTTTGCCGGTGGTGGGATGCCGCCCATCAACGGGCGATACCTGTTGGCTGACCTGCCGCAGGGCATCGTCCAACACCTTCGATTGCACTCCCTCGTCTGGAGGATTGCCCTTGAGGGATGCTAGCAGCGAATCTGAAGTTCCGTCGAATTCCGCCACCGTATCCGCGCAACGGGGACAGTCGTTTAAGTGCGTCAGGATCTGATCCGATCGCTCGCCAGGAAGCGAACCCAGGCACCATGCTTTGAGATCCTCGCGTTCGATGCAGTCCGTTTGAATCATTGGTTCACTCCATTGAGTACCTGAACAGCGGCCATTACGGCGAGCAGCCTCCATAAGGTATAACGTTCGACCGCAACAGCATTTTCTTCGGGCTACCCTACTCGAGATCTCCCAGTTCCTGTCGCAAACGCCGCAGCACCCGTGACTTGGCCAGTCGTACGGCGTTGGGTGTGATGCCAAACTCTTCGGCGACCAGCGCAGGCGGCTCCTCCTGCACGGCGGTTCGCCAGAAGATCTGCCAGGTTCGGTCCTCGAATTCGCTCCGCACGATCTCCAGCCCGCGTCGAAACAGTGCGTTCAGTTCTTTCGGATCGGTGAATGCGTCAGAGGCTGCAGAGGGTGAGTCCGGGACGGCAGCCAGTCGCTCCCAGCCGGATGTCCCGCCAACGGCCCGGGGTCTGCGACTTTCATGTCGGTAGAAGTCGCGTACTTTGTTGCGCGTGATCGTCCAGAGCCAGCCTCGGAATGTGGAATTCGGTCCCGGATCGAACGTATCAATAGCCCGAGCGACGGCGGCGAAGACTTCCTGCAGCACATCGGCCGCGTCGTGCGGATCCAATTTCGCGCGTCGACACCAGTGAAAGACGAGCGGCCCATAGAGCCGCGTCAGCCGCTGCCAGGCTTGGTGATCCTGCCGAGCGACTTGCTGCAACAAGCTAGGGGACGTTGAGTCCGAATTGGATGTTTGCGCGTCGGGCATGGTAGCGACAAGGCTCGTGCAATGGCAAGGCGTTCCGATTGACGGGTCTTAACATGTTTCCCCGAGGGACTCAATTCCCGCACCCCGCGAATTCTGGCCTCGAGGATCCACGACTTGCGGAGGAGCCACGGTCCCTCGGATTTGAAACGAGCCGCGAGGGCGTCTAGAATCATCGCAAGTCTATTTGGACAGCTCAGTCGCCCCGACAGTTGCATATGATTCTGCCCAAAGATGATTTTGCTTTATTTCTCTTCGGGCAAAATGATTGTTGGGCAAAATCATGTGGAGTTCAGTGGCCTGAAGCACCAATCCGAAAGGTAAGCCCATGATCTGTCCCGTTGCGCTCCTGCTTGTCGTCGTCTCCAACGCATCGGCTGCTCCGACTGCACGTTTCGGTCGGATTGACGTTTACAGCGTTGACGGAGCGTTCGACGTGCGAGATATTCGCGCCAATCCAGGCGCACAGATCTTAGACGTTGGCTGGCGAGGCGAGGGGATGGCCGACACCGGAGCAACAGCCCAGGCCCGCGCACGAGAGGCTTGGCGAGAGATCTGGATCGAGGTCGTACCTGAACGAGACGGCAAGCTTCAGATCAACTTTCAAGGAGAATACTATCGCAAACAGAGCGACGATGATGTGCGCTTGGTCTGGGTCGATCAGATTCAGGTCAGCGGGGCCGAACTGGTGAATGCAGACCTGGAGGATTTGCAGGCGGACGACGTGCCGCGCGGGTGGCGGTTTTCGGGCCCGGTTTCGCCCGAGGCCATCAGCCGCGATGGAAGCACTGCGGCCAGCGGCCGCGTATGCGTGGCAGTGTGGCACGGAGCCCAATTGCGGCAAACAGTCGATGTGCGCGCCGGACAGCCGGTCCGAGTGACGGCGAAATTCCGAGCGGTCGGCCCGGAGGAGGAGTCACCCGAGACGACCAAACACAAAGCCCAGTTCGCCGACCTTCTGGAACTTCAGCCACAGACGATCACGGTCAAGTTGGCGACACCTCAGGACGCGCAGCTCGCGCAGATTCGCCCATTGCCCCTGTACGATGGAGCGGAATGGGCCATTACGAGCCGCTGGGACGACAACACGTGGACGAACCTGAAAACGCGGGCCGTGCTGTTGGAGCATGGCCATCGCGGCACATTCTTCCTGAATGATCCAAAACGAAACTTCTACGGCAAGGACTACGGGATTCTGGCCGAGCGCTCTGTGAGTGAAATGGGAGAGTTGTTGACGAGCGGTGGAACAACGATTGGCGGGCATTCGTTGACGCATCCGATGATGAGTTATCAGAATCGCAATCGGATGTTCGAGGAAGTGTTGGGATGCCGGATCGCGCTGGAAGCTGCCTTTGATACTCTGGTCAACGCTTACGCCTTCAGCTTCTGCAATTACCGCAACACAATCCAATGCGCAGACGCCCAACGCGACATTGCCACGGCGCTCGCTCGCGCCGGATATTTACAGGTCGCCAACCATCGGTTCTCCGAAGATGGCTGTTGGCCTTGGGGCGTTGCGGGGCTGCTGCCTCCCGACGGTCGGCCAATCGACCATGCGTTCACTGCGTTTCTTGCCGACGAGGATCTGCACAACGACAACCCGGCCATCACGTACAGCATGCATAGCTGGTACGACACGCCGGAAGAATGGTCGGGCTTCAAGGCGGACCTGGATCGATACGGCAAGCGACCCGAATGGTGGTACTGCAATCAGAACGAGTATGGCGCCTATCGTGCCCAATGCCGCGCCGCCCAAGGCAAAGCCGAAGTCGACGGCGCGATACTCCGATACGATTATCGGCGGCCCAGCCTCCTGGATCTGAACGATCCGATTCCGCTGACATTCGAGATTACCGACGTTCAACCAGACACCGTCAAATCGATCGAATGCTCCGGCGCGAGAATCAGTCGAACGGAAGCGCCCGCGGGAATCGTTCGATTTCACATCCATCCGGTGGCGGCGAGCCTGCCGGAACGGATTGATCACGTCGCAACCGCAACTGGCGAACTGTCGGCGTCAGCCGACTTTCCAGCGATTCGCGGCGCACTCAAGTGCGATGAGAAGGCATTGACTTTGCGGCTGGAGAACGCGGGCACGTCTTCGATTGAAATCCAACGAGTGGCCTATCGACTTCCTTTGAGGTACAGCCCCGGCGTAGTCCGCCGCCCTGCGACGGCATTAACCTCAGCAAGTCCTTTCTCAGACCGCGTAGAACTCCGGGAGAAACGCGAGGATGCGAGGTATCGGGCAGGCGACCGTCTTTTCGCCGCCCAGGTCGACTTCAATCACGATGGCACGGCGGGGCGCATCTATTTCACGACGCGCGAGACAGGTTCACTGGATGCTCCCTCTTATCCTCAGCAGGGCTTCACGGTGCTCGGCCCCATCCCGCGGGCCGAGATCGACTTGGAGACGCGAAACCTCAAGGCGATGCTCGAGAGGGGATGGGCTGCATCAGATGGGAGAAAGCTCAACTTCGAGAAGGTCGACGCGACGATGGCCCGTTCACTGAGCGCGGAGGTCGTCCCGGTGCGCGGCCGATGGGACAACCACGGTCTAGCCCCCTGCATCTACCTGCTTCGCAGCCGTGTTCACTCGCCGGATGAACGGCGGGTTCGTTTTCTCCGCAACACCAGCACCGTGCCCACTGTCTGGCTCAATGGGCACCGAATCGGGGACACGTGCTTGCTGAAGATCGGAGACAACGAGCTACTCGTTGCGTACGAACCGCCGGTCAATCAGAGATTCTCGCCAGAACACGCAGGCCCGATGTTCCGTATCGTCGATGCCGAAAGCAGGCAGCGTCTTGAGGATATTCGCTATCAACGGTGAGTACGAGGGAGACCTGCGGGCGAGCCGGTCAGGAGACCGGCCCGCAACCAGGTTGCCCGGGCTCCCGCAGGAGCCTTGAAGAAAGCTCCTCTTGTCCTACTGTAGTAGTTGAAGGAGATATGATGGTTCGACTCATACACCTACTTTTCGTCGGCTGTTGTCTGGCGTTCTGGGCGACGTCTACTCTCGGCACGCCACTGAAGCAGGATCGCAAAAAGCACGGCCCTTTGGACGGTCACCCGGTTCTGGTCTACGAGTTGTTGCAGAAGATGGACCTTCCTGAGGAAACGCTATCCTTGTGCCGGGACGTGGCATCAAAGGCTCAAAAGGACTGGCGAACATGGTACAGCCGGAATCACGAGAAGGTCCTTGAATTTGTAGACCGTATCCGTGCACTCAAGGAGAAGAGGGATCGCAAAGAGTTGGCTCGCGTGCGGAAGGAGAAGAAGGCGTTTATGCATACTGCGCCCTCTCTGCTCCGCAAGCCAGAGCCGCTGAAGGATGTGCTGAGCGAGAAACAGTACGCGGACTTCCTTCCCCGCCTCGACAAGCTTAAGAATGATCTGCATCAGCCCAAGAGGAAAGCCAAATCCGACAAATGAAGAACCCCTCCGTCGAATTCCTAACGGCTAGAAAGATGTGATGCGGCACAAGCCGCGGACAGCGGTCTTGAACCGGGCTGTCGGCATCACGAACTGGTTTTCCCGTTGCCATCCGCTGTGAAGAGACGGCTACGACAGACGAAATGATAGTGGCGGGCAAATAGCCTTACTCGGACGACGGTGACGGCTCGACCTCCTTGGTGCCGTTGACGATTGGTGGTGGGCCGGAGTGCTTCTCCAGCCAAGCGTCTGTGAACCCATCTCGACCGGAGTTCGTTACTGACGTCCCAAAGACGTCTACTTCACGCAAATGTGGAAGGTCGACGAGGGCTAGCAGCCCTTCGTTCGTAATCTGCGTCTCACCAACAGCGAGGTTCTTGAGGCGTTTCAGTCGCGCCAACTTCGCCAGCCCGACATCACCAAGCTTACTTCCAGTGAGGTTAAGTTTGGTCAGGTTTTCGAGTTTCGCGATGAATTGCACGTCGTCGTCCGCAAGGCCCGGTAGCCTGAGGCAGAGATCGGACAACTGTGGCAAGGCACTGATATCCTGCAACACGTTCGAATCCAGTGGAGTATAGGTGTGAAGCCTTTCCAGCTTTCCCAACTCTTTCACGATCAATTCGCCAGTCGCAGCGTCTGCCGTATCGGATGGTGGTGGCGGAAATGTGAGCTCTGTCACCATCGGGAGCTGTTCAAAGGTCATAGACCTTCCAAACGGCGGCCGTGCTTCGGCGTCAAATACAATCCTAGGCAAATTGATCAACTCGACCGTTTCATATGGTTCGTCGATACTTTGACTGTGCTCGAACTTGTTGAGCTTGGGCAGATTCGACAAGGACAGCCGCTTTACGATTCTCGATTTGCCAAGCGACAGCGACACAAGTTCGGACATCCCATCCAGTTGGATATGTGGACCGCCGCCACGTATTCGCAGAGTGCGCAGTTTCGATAGCTTGCACAAGTGCTCGCATGAGGACTCCGATAGCCGCCCTCCCAGGCTCAATTCCTCGAGATTGGAAAAGTTGTCGAGAATCGCATGAGTAGTACCCAGCAGCTTCGCTTCTCCGAGACGTAGCACCCGGAGCTTCTCCAAGTCTCCCAGTTCATTCAAGCCCTCGTCCGTTATCTCTGCGTGACCATCAAGATCCAAGTGTGTCAGGTTCTTCAGTTTGCCGATTGCTTTCATCCCTTTGTCTGAAATGCTGTCGTCATACTCTCTGGGGTTGTTCAGGTACAGCTCCTCCAGATTGGGCAGGGAATCTCCCACGAGTTCCACTGCTTTGTCGCCAGCATTGGTTTCGTTCAGCCGCAGCACTTTCAGTTGCGGAAACATGCGCAGCGCCTGCAGTTGCTCATTGGAATAGCTCCCATGACCTGAAAGATCCAGCGTGCTCAGATTCGTACAGCCTCCGAGCAACCGTAGCAGTTCGCCTGCATTCTCGTTGCTCCTCAGGGAAAGCGTCTCCAGATCGTTCAATGCTCCAAACACGTAGCCGGGAGGATTGCTAATCGAACATCCATCGAGGCGAAGCGTCTTGAGGGGTAGGCTAGTGCCGTAGTGCCAGTCGCCAACCGTTGACTGAGACAAATCAAGCGTCGTCAGATTGTCGCAGTCAGCGATCGTCAATTGATCGACGTTGCGCCCCTTGAGGAACAACTGCCTGATCTTCGGAAGTTGCCCGAAGTAGTAGGTACCTGCCATATCGCTGGGGTTCTTCTTGTTGTCCTTCTCAAGCCGCCACGTTCCCTCTTCCACCTGGAATCCGAGCGACGCAGGTGGCGCATCTCCTTGGAAAGCCGCCAAATCCGCTAAATGCAGGTTCTTAAAAGAGTTGTTTCCGACGTCGATGAACTCCAGCTTGTCCGGCCCGATCAGGCGTAACGATTCGATGGTAGCGCGCGAAAGATCGAGGGCCGTCAATTCGCAGGCGCCCGTGATATCGATCTCTTTGGTGGCGCTGCCTTGGACGGAGAGCGTCTTCAATGCTGGTGCGTTGACCAACATCACCTTCCGAATCGTGCTGTCCGCCGTAGAGCTTTCTTGCGACAAGACCAGTTGTTCGAGTGCGGAAAGACCAGAGAGCAAGATCTCGCCGTTGCCTGACGTGCCGGACAACGTGATACTCTTAACCGTATGGAGATTCTTCAGGTGCAGCAAGTTGTCGAAGTTGCAGTTGTGGAAATTAAGTGTGGTCAACTTGCCAAACTTGCCGAGCAACCCCAGATCGATTTCCTGCTGACCATTTGTCCCTTTAGATAGACCGTAAAACGTAATTTCCGTGACGAAATCGCCGGATGTTCGGAAATCGACATTCGCTTGCGACAGGACGGACCGAGCAATCGCTTCGTTCATTTGCTCAAGCACTCCTTTCGCGCGAGCTTGCTGATCGCCGGTCGACGCACGCTCAATTGACTCGACGGCACGAACGGTGCCCTCGCTAGGAGTCATCGACGCCACGTCCATCGCGAAGTCGGCGTCGATCAGGTTCTTGATGGCCATGATGGCGGCCCCCTTGGTCGCCTCGTCCTGCTCATCGGGTTGCGCATCCTGCTGCGTCGCAGACTTGTCGGCGAGGTAAGGCAAGAATGTTTGCATTGTCTGCATCTTCGCCAGTTCGAGCTGGTTTTCTTGTTCGGCTAGCTGGCGACTGGATTCGTTCCGTTGGTAGAGCGACGTGAAGACCGCGCCCACGAGGCCGAGCACGAGGCTGGAAAGCACGGCGGGATTGGAGATGACAGAATCCAATAGCCGCTGTCCGACGGGCTTCGGCTTGGCGTCCTCTTCTTCCGGCTTGAGACGCTCGCTGATCTCGTCCAGTCGGCTCAAGATCTCGCCAAAAGGGGCTTCGGCCGGCGTGGGTTCGGCGGGCGGAGGTTCGGCCGGCGTGGGCTTCTTTGTTGAACGGGTGGTCCTGGCGGGTCTTTTCTTTTTCACTGGCATGAGATCTGGCACTCGTCTCGTGATGGGAACCGTGAAGGAATGCCACTACTGTGGCGGGAACACTGTAGTGAAACTGCCGGGTCTCCGAGAAATTCACCGGTGAATTCCAAACGTTCAGCGAATCACGGGAGAATTGGAGTGATACAGAGCCGATGTCGGCGGAAAACCACACTTCGCGCGCGAGTTCAGGCGACTGGAGAGGACGAGGCAAACACAGGGATCAGTCACGCGCAAATATGACATTCACCCCTGTTTGTCCCAACATGGGTCATGACCGCAGCGCGTCCTCCACGTCGGCTAAGCGGTTAGGATCGTCGGCCGCCTGGATTATCGCCAAGTGGAATGCGTACAGCTCTCGCGGCATTTTCGCCTGTGTCAGGAAAAGGCCATCATGGAACGCCCGCTGTTCTTAATCGTCGCCATCGATTCGAGGGCGGGTCCACTAGACGCACCAGCCGAGGCCGATTATTGCGAGGAAGCAAGGACTCGTTCGATCTCTTTGCGCTCTGCGATGACCACCACAGAATCGTATGCAGCCAGTCCCGTGAACGATGTACGTTGGTCGGCCGATCTCCATAGGGCATCGTTGATTTCGTACACACGACCGGTCAACAGATCAGCCCAGACTGGATCTTCGAACCGCAGTCCAACAATGGTCAGATTGACCTGCTCGAGGTCCGGTCGCTTTCCCGGCGTATCGCCGCTGCGCCACAGCGTCGCGAGTGAGCCTCCGTTGTATCCGCGGTAGCCGAAGACAGAGAACTTGGAGTCGTCCTCGCTGCCAGTGACCCGAGCTTCGATATCCTTGACTCTTTTGACCGTGTCGTCGAAGACGGCTGTCAGGTGCTGGACCGCGTGGTATCCGAGCTTTTTGTGGTGCACCGTCTTGTCGTCGTTGATGGCCAACAGTCCCTTGTAGTTGACGCGGCTGGGGTACTTCATGTCGCAGATGGCGAAGTAGGAGGAAGGGATGTCGCGTCCCAAGTCGCCAAGCAGCCGCCGCAAGGCCCATTTGGCTTGGCTACGTTCGGTCCAATCGTTCTTGGAAAGAGCTCCAAAGCTGCCAGGGCGCGATGGCGCACCGTTTTCGCCCTGCCGAATGTCGATGTGCGGCGCAAAGGACTTGGCGATCTTGCGTAGTCCCAACGCCGCGTCGTACGATTCGTCTGGATTGTACTTGTAGGGGTGATAGATAATGGTGTTCACCAAATCGAGTTTGTCTTGTTCTCGCAGGTACTCGAGCACTTCCTTCGCGAACGTCGTGTCGAATGCCCCTCCGGCTGCGAACAAGATCTCGGCATTCGGCTGCCGTTTGCGAATCGTCTCGGCCGTGCGGACGACGAACTTCGCGTATTGGACCGCTCCCTCGCCGCGACCAGTGCGAGGTTCGTTCCATAACTCCCACTCGTCGACGTGCTCCGCATATCGCTCGACGAACGCCGCCACGTAACGTTCCCATGCCCGCAGTGCCTCTTCAGACGAAACCAGCCCGCCGCCCAATCCCGTACCGCCGCCACCGGGATAGATAGGATTGCCATAGCACAGGCACACCCAGGGCTCGACGCCCTGATCGACCATGTCGGGGATGATCTCGTCGACCCAAGCCCAATCGTAGACGCCACGTTCCTTTTCCGTCTTGGCCCAGCCAGACTGAATCCGCGCCTTCTTCACCCCCAGCGGCCCCAGATGCTCACGCCAGTTGGCGTAGACGGTGTAATCGCGATCCATGGTCTCCGCACCGATCGACCAATTCGAAGCGGCGATGTCGCGCGCGTGGCGAGGCCGGATCTTGCCGATGTACCGGTAACCTTCGCCCAACTGCTGGTCGAGGCTGGACGGTTGCTGCGACGGTTCCGCGGCACCGGAATGATTGGGCAGAATGGCTGGTGAGATTACAGGCCAAAGGATCAGGAGTGCCGGCATTCGCTTCAGGTTGAATGCCAAACGAGGCAGGAGCGGTACAGAAGTTCTCATATCAGCCTCCAGAGGGGATCAAACGGTTGGTTTCCAAGGATATAGTCGCGCAGTGGTCAACGGTTTTCGGACTCATTTTGCCGCCGCCGGTGAAATCGCCGTGCAATTTGAGGCCGGGCGCTCCGCTGCGGAATTCCTCTGGGGCCACCTCAAGCGACACCTTGGCCCCGGCCGACTCCTCCCTGTTCCAAGTCTTCGTCATGGGGTCTTGCCAAGAGTGGTTCGGGCCACCGTCCACTTCGGGTGGAAGACGATCGCTGTCAACTTCAGCGGTCAATCGAAGGAACGGGCCGGAGTTGTATTTCGATGACTTCTTCCGGGGCGTCTGCATTCGGGTCCATATCGAATGGCACGATGTCAATCTCCTCTAACTCGTCGATTTCCACGGAATTGGGCGCTCCCAGAGGCCAGACTTTCTTGATCAGCGTGACCCGCGTGCCGCCTGAGTCGACAAAGTAGGAAACGGCCTGGCACGCCTTGGCGACGTGCTTGAACCGCAGCGCGTCGTCGCAATGCAGTTCCAATTCGACGGAGTCGGCGACGGAGCCGGGGCCGCGTTCGTCGCCCAGGATGCTGATGATGTAGCCGTGAAGTTCGTCGAATCCTCGCAACACGCGATCGTTCAGTATGATCTGACGGATCTCTCCATCCTGGCCGGCTTTCAGCCGAAGTCTTAAAGGCGGGAGAGTATCCGGATTTGGCAGTCCTTCGGGAGGTGCCGCCAACGGGGCATTGAACGGATAGGAATCCCTGCCACATTGCAGCACGAACCGCTCGAAACGGTTCTTCTGGCACGCCTGGATTACCCGTCTGAAATCGCCGTATGATGCACGGTCGTTCACGGTGATTCGGACGAGAACGGCAGCGGGCTTCTTACCTCGTTCTTCTGCATAACGGTTCAAGCGAGACAAGACTGCATTGGCATCGTCTTTGGGCGTTTCATCCCCCTTGATCCCAATCGTCTTCCTCGCCGAGACGCTCAAACCGATCGTGTCAATTCTCATCGTCGCCGTATCCATACGCTGCCCCAAGGACAATTTGTCCCACGTGCCCTCCGCGTTGCGAACAATGTGAATATCGTAAGCCGACAAGATAAACTGCTCGATCTTCCATTCGCCATCCTTACGTTTGGCAACGTAGTCAACCTTGCCCTGGTAAAGATCAGGAACTTTGAACGACACTGTGCCTTTGGCCGTGTCCCCCTGGACATTGCACGTGAAGTCGGTGATCCGGTCGGCGTGGATGAAGGTTACCGGACCTTTCAGCAACGTGAGTTTTCCGATTCTCATTCCGACGCGATAGGTCTCCCGTGCGATGTCGCTCGGCTTGGGAACGCCTTTGAGAAACTGGAACTGCTCCTTTGCTTCGGCATGCTCCTTCCATCTCAACGTGAAGAATATGAACGTTAGCGACTTGTTTTCCAGGTCGGACGCCCTGGGTGTCGTGTCGGACCGTGCCAGCTTCTCCACCTCTTCACGCGCCATGGCGGCTGCTTCTGGGATAAGCCTCTTGATCTCAGCCGCGGTCGCGTCCGTGTCCTTCTTGACTCTACCCGCTTCGTCCGTTTCGCCGAAGGCTTCCGTTGCGACTTTCGTCGCCGCCTCCACGTCGTCTGCAGCATGGGCTCCCTGTCCGTCCGGCAAGCGTCCTACGACGAGCAAAAGAACAAGAGCATTCAGGCCGAGCGTCGCAGTTTTCATCGTTCGTCCTCTCGAATGGTTCCGTCAACCGACGCAGCGCAACGGGCACGATGCCCATAGCGAGCCCGCGTCATTCACTACCGCAGCGAATGCATTATACTGCGTTGTGCCGCATGGAGGCACCGCTGAGTTGATGCCAAGTTCAGAATCGGAAGCCCGACGCCATTTCAGCAATCCCCGGAGGATATCGCCATGTGCCCGATTGCCCATCCGTCTGCCCTCTGCGTCCTTCTTGCTTCGATGGTCGCAACGGCCTCGGCGGCTGAGTCGGGCGGTGAGCAGAACCTGCACACGGCCTCCGATGGGAAGCCAGTCGTCGTGGTCGCGCCGGATACGCCCGACGCTTTGGAGCAATACGCGCTCGGAGTACTCACCGAGCATGTCGAGCAAGTGACCGGCCACCGGCCCGAGGTCCTTTCCGCTGCGAAGGGAGGGTTCCCCGAGGGGGAAAACGTCATCGTTTTCGGACGGCTGGAGAATAATCCGCTCTTGCGCACTCTGGCCGATCAGCGCAAGTTCCGCCCCAACGACGACGAACAAGGCTTTGCCATCCGCATTGGGAAGCGTCCCGAGGAGTCTGCCGCGGGCACGTGGCAGGCCGTGCTCTGCGGGGCGGATGCCCACGGGGCCCTCTACGCGGTACGCGACTTTGCGCACTACTATTTCTACCGCGGCGGCGACCGCGCCGTGTTGCGTCCGGCCGACGTTTCGTACGCCCCGGTGATCAAGGTGCGCCAGCTTTCCGAGTCGGGCTGCAACCTGTTCTCGGCCGAGAATCCGCACGAGCGTTTCATGTTCACGGTCCACTACAATCGTGACACGCGCAGCGCGACCTTCGACAAGCATCACTATATCGATTGGCTGAGCGAGTGGAAGATCAACACCATTGCCCTCTTGTGGTGCAACTATCCGGCGTACGACCAGGCATACGCAGACTGCGTTCGCTATGCCCATTCGCGAGGAATTCGGGTGGTGGCCTTTTTCTGCCCCTTCCGCCCGGGCCATGAGAAGCCGCCCGGCGAATCGGTGGCGGCCGGCGGTGAAGGCGGCGCCGAGTGCCCCCGGGATCCCCAAAACCGCGAGTGGTACTTCCGCCGCATCGTCGAGTTGATCACGCGCGAGCCTCAAGTCGACGGCATCGCTCTGGAAACGCCGGAGCACGATGGAATCCGCTGCGATTGCCCGGAGTGTAAGAAGAACCCCTATCCGGGAATCAAGATGCTGAACGAGTTGGTAGTGGAGATCCGCAAACACCGGCCGGACATACCGATCCGCTTCTCGGTCAAGGAGCCAACGCCGTCGCCGCAGGCGGCCAAGGCGGTTGCCGATCGTCTGATTGCGTTGGACGGCCCCACCGATCTGTATTCGAACAGCTATCGTTCGCGTCCCGACCGCGTCCATTGGCACGACCTGGGACCGAAGTACGGCACCTACCTCCGCCCGTTCCGATCGCGCTTGCGGAGCAAGGCGTCGGCGGCCGAAGAGATCGACGGCGTGTTCTTTGATTTTCGACTCGCGGCCGAACGGGGCGTCTTAGGCTACGGCTTCTGCTACCGATTCTACGGCGGCAAGTATGGCAGCCACACGGTCCACGAAGACGCCGAGATGCGTGGGAAGTTTCCTGGTTGTCGGGGCCCGTTGTCGCTCGCACTGCTTGGCGAAGTGGCCTTCGATCCGTTCGTCATCGGCGAGGACCGTGCCAGAAGGATCCGTCGAATCAACGAGTTGACGATTTCTGACTATCCACGCGGCCTGTCCCTCACGGACGAAGATCTCGACGCAATTGGCGGCCGCCCTGGCGCGCCGTCGGAGGGCACCGCGTCCACGCCCCCTCGGTTTCGTTTTGGGAAGACGAATCGCCCCATCCTCGACAATGGCGCAGCGGGCAAGTTTGACTCCACTCACGCCAAGTACCCGTGTGTGTTGAAAGTCGGCGACGAATGGTGGATGTGGTACAACGGGCGCGCCGATAATGCGTTCACGGGCTCGGTGGGGCTGGCCACGAGTAAGGATGGGTTGGTGTGGACGAAGAAGAACAACGGCGATCCGGTGCTCGAACACGGGCCGCCCGGCACGTTCGACTCGACCAAGGTCGATCACCCGGCCGTACTCTTCTTTGATGGCAAGTTTCACATGTGGTACACCGCAGGCGATGCCGGCAGTCAGTACAAGATCGGATACGCCACGAGCGAAGACGGAATCGACTGGACCCGAGAAAACGACGCTCGCCCTGTGTTGGGACCCGGAGCCAAGGGCAAATTCGACGATCGCGTGGTGCTGCACCCGGCGGTGGTCCGCGACGAAGCGGGGCTCTTGCACATGTGGTACAACGGCGACGGGCCGCAGAAGTCGTTCCGGGTTGGCCATGCCACCAGCCGGGACGGAATCCAGTGGGAACGACAGAACGACGGCGATCCGGTATTGGAGCCAAGCGAAGTCGGGGGACGCAAGGAGTTGTATGTCTACAACGTGATGGCGCTCCTGCGGGGCGGCACCTATCACATGTGGTACAGCTCAGCGCTGGACATCGACGATCGCGGCAGGTACAAGCCCAAAGGCAACGGAATTGTGTACGCGCACAGCAACGACGGGACGAAATGGACGAAGGACGCGGTGCCCACGCTAGTGAACGGCGATCCCGGCTCGATAGATGCGTACGCGTGCTTTGCCTGCTACGTGGTGCCGCGCTCTGACGGCCTCTGGATGTTCTATTCCGCCGGGAGCCGGTATCAGCGGTACACAACGGCCTTGGCCATCAGTGAGGCCCACCTGCCGTGACCCAAACTCGAAGTCTTGATGCAAGTCAGAAGGCCAGGGGGCCGATCAATGAGACAAACAACTCGTTGCGTGGCAAGCGGCATCGGCGCAATGTGGATATCCATAGTTGGCAGTGCGAGCCTGTTGCTGACGTTCGCTTTGATCGTTCAGCCGGAGCACGCGACAGCCGACGATGCGAGCGGCGCGGCACCGTTCCCGTCATCGTCGTCGGCAGAGTTGGGCGGCGTTCGATTTCAACTCGGCCCGGCGAGCGGTCGTTTCCTGAACACGCTGATCATCAAGGACGGGCGGCGCGTGTCGATTCCTGTCGGCGTGCGCGGCGCGCGCCGGATCGCCCTCCTGCACACGGCCGTGCGCCTGTCGGATGTCGCCGGAGGCCACGTCGAGATCAAGTATGAGGGCGTCGACGAGCCGCAGGTGTGGCGATGGACAATCCGCGATTGGCAGGCGCGATCGACAGCGCGATCGGAGGATTCGGTCGTCAGTGGGTTGTGGTGGTATCGGCGGGACAAGGGACTCGTGAGGGACGATGCCAACGCGAAGATGTACGTCGAGCGGATCGAGGTGGATCCGTCACGGCGTGTCGAATCGATTTTCCTGGCGGTGGAGAAGCTGCCGCGGGCGGAATTTCGCATCTACGCGGTCTCCGTATTGGGCGCCCAGACGGATTCGTGTACGGCGCGACGAAGCGGTGGGGGCAGTTAAACCGCCGGCCGGCGTTTATCAGTCGCGGCGAGTTCCGCAAGGATGCGCATCAGCCTATCTGGTGGAGTGATCCGATCCTTCTTATCGACAACGCGGGCAAGCCCTTCCGCGGCCGCCTTGAAGCGGCGCCGTACGTCAGTATCACCGAGGTCGGTGCGCGTCGAGTGCTGTGGTACCCCGATCGCAAGGCGTTCCTGCTAGGCAAGATCATCCCGGACAGTTGGGTGGATCAGATGAAAGTACCGGCACAGAGCCAGTGACCTCTCGGTTGTTTTCATGAGCACGAAAACCTCCAAAAACTTCCTCCAATGGTGATGCATGATTGAGAGAATTCGACAGCTCGAAGAACGGTCGCGGGTGCTGGAGCCGGACGCGGGCGCACGCGTTCAGATGTTGGAGAAGGTGGTCCGCTACACGGAAGTGTTTCTGGAGGGCCTGCCGCGGGCACCAGTGTTCTGCGCCTCCGATGATGAGGGGGCGGGCCTTTTGGAGTCACCCATCGTCGAGGATCCGATCGATATCGAAACCGCGCTCGACCTGCACCGGGAGAACGTCGAGCGGCCAGGGATCAATCCAGCGTCGCCAGGGCACCTGGGCTATGTGCCTGGCGGCGGACTCTATCACGCCGCGCTCGGAGATTTTCTAGCCGCCGTCACCAACCGCTATTCCGGCATCTTCCTAGCCAGCCCCGGCGCGGTTCGGATGGAACGCATGGTACTGCGCTGGCTGGGCGACGTGATCGGGTTTCCGCACACGATGGCCGGCGACCTGACGTCAGGCGGCAGTATTGCTCACCTATCCGGCATCGTCTCAGCGCGCGAATCGCGTGGTCTGAAGGCGCGTGATTTTGAACGGACGGTAGTCTATCTGACACCACAAACTCACCACTGCGTGAAGAAAGCGCTCGGCGTTGCCGGAATGAAAGAGTGCGTACAGCGGATCATCGCATTGGACGACCGCTACCGCATGTCGGCCGCTGCGCTGGAATCGGCCATCAAGGCGGACTTGGCCGGAGGGCTCAGTCCTTGGGTGGTCGTGGCCTCCGCCGGCACCACCGACACCGGAGCGGTTGACCCGCTCGAGGCGATTGCCGATATCGCGGAGCGGTACGGTGTATGGATGCAGACCGACGGAGCTTACGGCGGTGTTTTCGCCTTAGTCGACTACGGCAAGAGGCTCTTGAGAGGAATCGAACGTTCCGACGCAGTGATCGTAAATCCACACAAGGGCCTGTTTCTGCCTTACGGTTCGGGCGCAATCCTGGTGCGGGACGGAATGGCCTTGAGGCAGGCGCACCGTTACAGCGCCAGTTATATGCAGGACGAAGAGACGCTGGCCAGCGGAGATGAGATTTCGCCGGCGGATCTCTCGCCTGAGCTGACGCGGCACTTCCGAGGGTTGCGGCTATGGCTGCCGCTAAAGCTGCTGGGCGTTGCACCGTTCCGGGCAGCGCTGGAGGAAAAGCTTCTGCTCGCTCGTTATTTCTACGAACGCATTCAAGAGAAAGACGGCTTTGAGGTAGGACCTTATCCCGATCTTTCGATCGTAGCGTTCCGATACGTCCCAAAACACGGCGACGCTAACGCGTTCAATCAGGCGCTCGTTCTCGCCGTCCAAAGAGATGGGCGGACGTTTCTCTCCTCGACGAGTAGCGACGGAGTATTCATGCTCCGCGTCGCCGTCCTGTCGTTTCGTACCCACCTCGAACAGATCGACAGGACGATCGAGATTCTCCAGGATAAGGCCCGTGAATTGGAGTCCGGCCAGGTTGCCACCGTCGGCGATACGTGAAAGCTCAACCAAATGCATTCGCTCTGTGACTAGACAGCCGCCCCGTCTACTCATACCTTTGATGATACACGGCGCCGATAGTATGGCCCGAACACGAAACGAGGGAATCATGGTGCAACCAGCCATTCTGCCGCCCACCGTCGACTCGCTTTCGCAGCTCTCGAAAATCGAGGGGCCCGATCGATGCGTGTTGACGGTCTATCTGCCCGGCTCTCGTTCCCGGTCCAAGCGGCGGACGAAGCTGGCCGATTTGCCGGAGTCGTTGCTGAACCTCGAAGAACTGACTGAGGATGAAGCCGAGCATGAACGGCGTTCCGTCGAATTGTGGCAGGCCGTGGTATCCGACATCTCTCTGCCGCCCGCGGACGGTTGGGTAGGTGTCGTCTCGTGGCTGACCGACGACGCAGTCTTTGTCCAGTTGCCCGCCGAGGTCGAGCCCGCCGTGCACCTGGACAACTCTCCGTTTCTCCTGCCCGCGGCACGGCTTCTCGACGACCTGGAGACCTACGCCGTGGTTTATGCAGATCATCGTCGGGCGGACATCTACCTGGCCGCGCTTGGCAAGCTGCACGAAGCGAACCGCCTGCGCGGCGAGATCAAGAATCACGTCCGCAAAGGCGGCTGGTCGCAGCAACGTTACGAGCGGCGGCGAGACAAACAGATCCACCATTATTGCCGCGGGATCATCGAACATCTCGATGAGCTGGTGCAAAGCGAAGGATTGCGGCGGATTGTGCTGGTCGGTGACCGGTTTCTCCTCGGCGAGTTGGAAAAGCGATTGTCGCCGAACATGCGCGACATGATCGTATGCACGCTCGTCGCAGAACCTGGCAAGGACACGCGAGATCTGTTCAAGGAAACGATGTCGGCCGCGGCAGAGGAAGAACGAGCAGAGGAACGCTGGCTACGGGACAAGATCGTCGGTGCTCACGCTGGCGGCGGCAAAGCGGTCGTCGGGCCGGCGGATACACTGGCCGCGTTGCGAGAACGACGCGTGCGATGGCTGCTGATCGGTCCTTTGAAGGACGTGGACTTCTGGCGGTGTCGGTCATGCGGGGAGAGCGACCTGGGGCAACCGACTGCTTGCCCCAAATGCGCCGCCGCCACGTATGAGCAGTCGGCGGCTAACGAGCTAATGGACTTGGCGTTTGCGGGCGGCAGTCGCGTTGAATTGACCGAGCACGTCCTGCCCGATCTGGGCGGCGTGGGAGCGTTGTTGCGCTGGTGACAGTCCGATGCCCGTCAAAGATGTCTACAGACGCGCACTACTTGCTCTCGCCCTGTTTCAGTGGCGAGAATAGCCTATGGGCCCTGAAAACATGCAACACTGGGACTGACCATGAAACACACGACGAGCACCATTGTAATCTTTGCTGTTATCATCGTTGCCTCGACTCAAGGCCAGGTCTTGGCCGAACCGCCGAACAACGTGCCTCGCATGTACTTCGCAGACGACGTCAGCGGCGCACCGTTTTCCAAGGACCCGGCCGTGGTGAAGTTCAAAGGTAAGTACTGGCTGTATTACTCCGTTCCGCCATACAAGGGCAAACCGACGGTGGGCTGGACTATCGGCGTGGCAACGAGCGACAACTTGGTAGACTGGAATAAGGTCGGCGAGCTGAGCAATTCCGGTGAGGCTGAAGCGAAGGGCTTCACTGCTCCGGGCGCCATCGTGCTTAAAGGCAAGATTCACCTTTTCTACCAGACCTACGGCAATGGCCGGCGAGACGCGATCTGCCACGCCTGGTCCGACGACGGCTTGGACTTCGAGCGGAATCCAACCAATCCGATCTTTCGCCCGGACGGCCAGTGGACCGTTGGGCGAGCGATCGACGCCGACGTTATTCCACATGGCGACAAGCTACTGCTGTACTGGGCGACACGTGACCCGGAAATGAAGATCCAAATGCAGGGCGTATCCGCCGCGCCACTCGACAGTGACTTCACCCGTGCAGACTGGACTCAGCTCAACCTCGATGGGCCGATCCTTGCCCCGACCATGCCAACCGAGCTGGACGATCCAAACCTGGACCTGGCGTGGGAGAAACGCTGTATCGAAGCCGCGGCCATGGCCCGTCACAACGGCAAGCTCTACATGTTCTATGCCGGCGGGTATAACAACGACCCACAACAGATCGGCGTGGCCGTTAGCGACGACGGCGTGAATTTCAAACGGCTATCGGACAAACCGCTGGTGCCCAACGGCCAGCCCGGTAGTTGGAATTCGAGTGAGTCCGGCCATCCGTATCTTTTCCAGGACGAGGATGGACAGGATTATCTCTTCTACCAAGGCAACCACACGCACGGCAAGTCTTGGCACCTGTCGGTCGTGCCGATCGACTGGAAGGATGGCCGGCCCATTTTAGCGCCGGAGAAACTGCCTCAACGCTGACCGTCGTCTCACTCAAAGAGCAAGGACCCGGCGTCGAAGGATCGGAGGTGTCACAAATGCCTGGAATCGGTGTCAAAACCGGGAGGGCGAGGCTCCTGCCGAGCCGTGCCGCTGGGAAGACGCAGCTCAGCAGGAGCTTCGCCCTCCCGAGAATCAGCGTTGGAGCGCCATCCACTAGCGTGATAATCTGGGTAACGGCCGTGTGCTTGACGGTTGCGGGGCAACTGGCGAGCGCACAGGTGACCCTAACTCGCGTGGACTCGCTGGTTCGGGTGTATCCTGACCGCCCGTCACCGGCGGTTGCCGCCCGCGTGGAAGAGGACATAATATGAGGTCTTTCGCATGGCGGCACGGATTTGCATGCTTCCTTTCCTGCCTAGTTCTTGCCGTGGGATCGCCCGTCCTGGCGGAACCTCTACCGGACGAGTTTGTGATCCGTCGCGGTGGCCCGTCGTGGAGAGCTGAAATGGAACTGGTGCCGGACGGCCTCGGAGCCTTCGCCGTCGCCATCGCCCATAGTTTCCCCAGACATACGCCGTCGCAGCCAGGCGAATTCGTGGCCACAAGCGTCTCCATCACAGTGCCGAAAGCCGGTCCTGCGGAGCTGTCCTTTCGGTTTGCCGACACCTTCACGGGCCCAACGGCCGGGTATCACTTTGCCGAAGTTCGTGTCGATGACGCGATTCTCTTCAAGCGGGATGTTGCCGGTGGTTCGACCCGCGCGAAATCTGTGCGGCTAGACCTGCGAAAAACGTTGCCACAAGGCGGACAAACAACGCTGAGCTTTCGATCGAGCGACAGCAAGGCGGTTTCGAATTTCCCGGTGACGGTGTATTTCATGGAGCCAGTGCTAAAGACGGCCGAAGGTGTCCAGCGCCTGCTGCCGCCTGTCGAAATCGAGCCGCCCGAGCCGTTACCGCCTGACGTTCCCCTGCCGAGCCTTGCGCCGGCCGGAGGAAACTGGACGCGAACCGCGCGAATCGTCCAACCGTGGGGCAGAACTCAGTGGGACGCAATCGTGCAAGCCGAGCGGCGGGCCCCATGGCTTGCCCGTGAATTCGGCTTTGATGCCATCATCGTGCTTCCCCCCGAGGCCCACAATGCGATCACGGGCGAGTCGCACCACGTCACCGAGGCGGAGTTTGCCGCAGCGCTCGCCGCGTATCGAGCAGCCGGCCTCCGCATCATCCTCTATTCGAGCATTATGCACTGCGGGCACGCGCCCATTTGGCAAAACGGGACTCTGACCAAAAGCCACCCCGAGTGGTCTCAGCGTGGTCCGAAGGGAGAGCCGGTAACGCTATACGGGGCAGAGTGGCTTTGTCCAAGCACCGAAGCGCTACCTTTCACGATCGAATACGCTCGCGAACTGCAGCGGCGTTATCGCGCCGATGCGGTGATGCTGGACAACAACGAGTTCTTCACGGCGTCCTCTGGATTGACCTGTCATTGTGTAGGCTGTCAGCGCAGTTTTCGCAAATACGTCGAGGATCGTTTTGGCGACGTGGTCCTGGGAAGACCCACCAACACGTTGACAATCCCTACTGAACCGGGGCCGTTATACAAGCCGTTGTACAACTTGTGGCTTCATTGGCGCAATCGTGCGTGGGCCGAAGCGACCGAGCGCTTTCGTGTAGAACTGCGAAAACAGAATCCGGATATGGTTGTCCTTGCCAACACGCAGTACCTGCGCGCCGCGCCCGATCTAGCAACGGACCTTCAGTATGGCCACGAGGACGCCGTCCTTTCCGAATCCAGGGACAAAAGCGCGGACCAGATGGTCGACAAGCTCCTTTTGGGCAAATCCCTCGCGAAGGACCGGCCGTTGTGGAACTACCTGGGCACATTCGAGCGGCGGGACTTCCGTCGCCTTGTGTCGCCGGAGCGAGCCTCGATGAACGTCTCGACGACACACGCGTGCCGGGCTCGACCCTGGGTGGTCTACTATGGATTCTTCGAAGAACCCGAGGCGAACCGATTGGCCTTGGACCGCATGGCCAAGACGCTCCGGTGGCACAGCACGCGAGAATCCGAACTCCAAGGCCTGAAGCCGTTCGCCCCGGTGCTGTCACTGGTGAGCTTGACCTCGCGCAACTGCAGGGCAGTGCCGCTGATCCCGGCACACTTGACACCGCTTCGAAAGATGGGCGTATGCGCCCGTTTGGTAGAAGAAAAGGCGTTGTCCATGGACGCTTTGGACGATTGCCGCGTTCTGCTGATCGAAAAGGCGCCCTGCCTGTCGCGCGAGAGCGTCGCGGCCATCGCAGACTTCGTCCAGACAGGCGGCGTGTTGATCACATCGGCCGATGTTGGGCTGTACGACGAGATCGGCCGTCCTCGTCCCAAATCGCCACTCTGGAAAAGGCTGGGACTTTCCCACGCGCCCGTCGAGCCTGCCCGATGCGGGAAAGGGGCGGTCGTGGTAACGACGCTTCCCGCCGCGTGGGATGACGTGTCCAGATGGCTAAGCCCCGCGCGCTTCATCTTAGAGCCGCAAGCCGATGCGTCCGTCTTGCCCTACGTGGACCGCAACGGGCAGCTAGTAGTCTACGTGTGCGCCGACCACCCGCTGCCGAGCGACATCCGCGTAACGGCATGCAACGGGACGTCGGGCCGGGCGATCATTTGCTCGCCGGATCAGCCCCAACCGCGCATCATCGACTTGGTAACGCGGTGAAGGGCGGAATCGAGTTCACAAAGGCCTGCGACTGGGGCAGTCACGCTTTCTTATGATGCCAATCGCAGCCAAAGTTGCCCGTCTTGTAGGCCTCGATTTGGCCATCCGCGCCTTTGTCTCTGGCTTTAGCCAGAAGCTCCGTGACTTCAGATTCGGTCATTGGTTTGAAGTTTCTGGCGATGGCAATATCTTGTTGCAGATTCTCGCGCGAGGTGATACCGCAGACCAATGTGGTAACCGGTAGCGATAGCGTGTATCGGCGGCAGACTTGAGCCGTCAGACCAGTTTCCCTGACGAGGCGTCCGTTCTGCGACGCAAGACCCTTCATTGCAATCGGGCTGATCTTCCGCTTGGTGCACTCGGGCAGAACCTCCTTCTGGAAGCTGCGATAATGCGAATCGACGATGTTCAGCGGCATCTGAACGGTGTCCCACTGGAACGGCTTTTTCAACAGCGCAAGGTGGTATTTCGGATCCTTGTGGCCCGTGAAGCCGATGTAGCGGACTTTGCCGGCCTTCCTGGCTTCGAGCGCCGCCTTCAGGGCGCCGTTGTCTTCGTCGAAAATCAGATCGGCATCATCGTCCCATTTTGTGCCGTGAAACTGCCACAGATCGAGGCGGTCGGTCTTCAAACGCCTCAGGCTGTCGTCCAAGTGTTTTCGTGCTCCCTGGTAGTCTCGCGCGCAGACTTTGGTCATCAAGAAGACCTTATCGCGTCTCCCGCCGCCAGCCAGCGCTCGCCCCATCAACTCCTCGCTGTGGCCGTCGTGGTAGTCCCAACAGTTGTCGAAGAAGGTCAAACCCTCGTCGACCGCCTCATGCATGATACGGATGGCCTCGCGATCATCTTGCACCGCCCCGATGTGCCATCCACCCAGAGCAATGATCGTAACCTTCTCGCCCGTTCGTCCCAGCGTCCGCGTGGGAATCCCGGATGGCCCCACCTCCTGGGCCGCGATCACGGACTTGCCCATGGCCAATCCAGCCACGGCCGCCTTCAAGAAATCACGTCGGTTCGTATCACGCATGGTTCATCTCCTGTTGTCTCGCTTCAAGCCGCCACACCGGACACGTACACGCTTTCGGTTAGACATTGTACATGGCCAGGATGTTCTCGATAGGCGTGTCCGGAGTGATCTCATGGGATGGTCCGAGGACAATTCCTCCGTCGAGCCCGAACAGCTCTTCCGCCGCGCGAACGGCGGCTTGTACGTCCGAGACAGTTCCGTAGGGCAAAAGCTGCTGGACGTCGATGCCGCCGTGCCAGCAGACGTTGTTGCCGTACCTTTTCTTGAGAGTTTTCAGGTCCATCTCGAACGCTGACGTCTGCACTGGATCCAGGATGTCCACGCCGATGTCTAGCAGCGTGGGAATGATGGGATGGAAACTCCCGCAGCAATGATAGAAGATCTTCAGGTGATACTTCTTCGCATCCGCGTACAGCGTCTCGTACCACTTCCTCAGGTACCGGTGCCAGTGTGCTGGGCTCATCATCATGCCGCTTTGCATGGCGATGTCATCCCACAGCACGTAGTGATCCAACTGGTCTCCCACTTGCTCGAGCGTCCGGCGGTTGAACTCGACGGCGACCTCGCCCACCTTGTTGAAGATCGCTTCAGCCAGAGTCGGCTCGGCCGTCATGTCCATCAGCAGCCTGTCCATACCGCGGAGCCTGGCGGCGAGCATGAACACGTGGTTCAGCCTGCCCGTGCTGGTGAGTGCACGTTGGGTGAGGCTTTCGTCGACGGTCATACCGGCAAAATCGAAGTCTTCGATGCACGGCGACGGGTACGCGTCGATTTCCTGCACCGACGACAACGTAGCCATAGGATGGTCGATCCAATGGACGTACTTGTGGGTTGCCGTCGTGGCCTGCCGCGGGATCAGGCCCCAGACATAGTCGATGTGATAGAGACTGTGCGAATCGTCAAGCGGCCCGATGTACTTCGGCGAAACCCTGGCGTAGCGGCCCATGGAAGAACCACCGGAGAACAGATCGGCCCCAAGTCGCTCGGCAAGCTCGGTCCAATTCTCGTCCACCGGCCCCAGCCCAAAATACTCGCACAACTTGGCGTCGGTTTCCGTCAAACCGCGATACATGACGGGCATTCGATCCACCGGGGCGTGGTTGATCGCCGCAAGCACTCGCTGTCTGGCGGATTCGGCGGACATCGTCGGGGCTCCGTATTGAGTTAGTCGTCCTGGTTCACTAGCTGGTCGCGGGCCATGGTTTGGTTTGCCCGCCGAACAGGCTATCATAATCTGCAATTCTGTTCACATTACACCCTAGGAGCAAGACCATGATGACACGAGCAACTCTGGCAGCAACGGTGGTTCTCGGATTGGCAAACGTCCTTGTCGCGGAGGAGCAAGACACGCGAGTGTTCGAGATGCGGACCTACTATGCGGCCCCCGGCCGGCTCGCTGATCTCCAGGCACGCTTCCGCGACCACACAATTAAACTGTTCGAGAAACACGGTCTGACGAACATCGGCTACTGGACGCCCATCGAGAATTCGGAAAACAAGTTGATCTACGTATTGGCCTTTCCCAATGCAGAAGCCAAGGCCACGGCGTGGAAAGCCTTTTTCGCGGATCCTGAATGGCACAAGGTGCGAAAACAGACCCAGGCCAATGGGCGGCTTGTTACCAAGGTCGAGTCCGTCCTTTTGTCTGCCACGGATTACTCGCCGCAAGTCAAACCGACCGCGATCGGCGATCGAGTCTTCGAATTGCGAACCTACACCGCCTCGCCTGGCAACCTGAAACACTTGAACGCTCGTTTCCGAGATCACACAGTCGAGCTATTCAAGAAACACGGCATCACCAACATCGCGTACTGGAATCCAATGGAAGACCAGCCGGGTGCAGGCGAAAAGTTGGTGTACATCATAGCCCACGAAAGCGTCGAAGCTGCCAAAGAATCCTTTGGGACGTTCCGCAAAGATCCCGCTTGGATTGCCGCCCGTAAGGCTTCGGAGGAGAAGGCTGGCGGTTCGCTGACCGTCAAAGGAGGCGTCAAGTCGGAGTTCTTGAACGCCACCGACTACTCGCCGATGCGGTGAGATAGCACGACTCAGGCCAAGCGTCAGTCGAAGCATCAACTAGGACTGCTTGGCGGCTTCGTCGCGTCGGACTTACCGTTGCCCGTCCGTTCAAGTGCCTCGTATAGCCGGGCAAGCTCGACCATCAGCGGCTCGAGGTTGTCGTAGTACTCGTCCGGATTCGTCGTTTCGTCCTTTGATCGGCGCAGGTCTCGAATCTGCTGCTCCAAAGCGTCTCGCTGGCGGCGGATGTCGGGCGGCATCTCTGCTTCTTGCGAGTTGGGAACGAGATGGAACTGATGGGCAAGCCGGCCGTCGACCGTGGTTCCATCTTTCGCTTGCCGAACCGCGCGGGTACCTTGATACCAACTCGCTGGCGTTCCGAGTCCGTCGCCGTTGTCGTCCAACAGCGCCGTTTCCGTGGCGAGCCGTCCTTCCTGTTCATAGAATTCCTGCGTCTTTCGTGAGGCGAGCAAGAACGCTTCCAATAGTGATGTTTGCTCGTCTTTGTCGAGATCGGCCGATTCTTGAGCCATGGCGGCGGAGAGATGGTCGCCAAATCGGGCGTAGTTCAATTCGTACCCGCTCTTGGTCGCGGAAACGACGACGCGGTTCTCGGCGGACAGCCGGTTGATGAAGGGCGCGCTCGACGAAGCACAGTTGATGACGATTAGGGGTCGCTTGAACGGATGAAGCCATTCGGCCAATTCAGTGCCAGTTACGTCCGGCCCGCGGAGATTGAACTTCGCCTTGCGTCCATCGAATGTCCCGTGACCGATCAGGACAAGCCAGAGTGCCGCTTCGATCTCTTTCGGTTCGTCGCGCAACACCTCTGCCAGCCGATCGCGGTCCGGCGTCGTGTCGGAGGACTCCCGTTCCAGGCGCAGGCATCTCGCGTTGGCCTGTCGGGCGGCGCTTTCCCAACGATCGGCCCAGGCGTCAAATTGCCGATCGTAGTCGGACGCACCGGGCGCACCGACCACGACGATAACCGTGGGCTGTTCCGCCGCCTGGCCAGTCACGACGAACGTGAACAGGATTGCCAGTACGGCCAGGCACCCAGGTGGGACGGATTGCCAATCCGTCCCTAGATTCTTGGACGGATTGGCAATCCGTCCTACAAAGAACGCCATCACGCTCACGGCAGGCCCCTCCATCGTCTGAGGCCCCATTCTGTCAATAGGCAACAGATGGCGAACAGGAATATGGCCGGCTGGTGCCACAGGGGATACACCCACGGTTCCACGATCGGAATTTTGCGGTTTGGCAGACCGGCCACGAACTCGTCAAGTTGACTCGGTTCGACGATTTCGCCTCCCGTCTCCCGCGCGATGCGCTCCAGCAGCGCAAGATCCGGCGAAAGTCGGCGGAACTCGCTCGCAGCCGGTTCCGCGGTCCAGCCTGTCTCGGATGTGCCGATTTCGTGCCCGTCCGGCGCGACGACCGTCACTGTGGCGCGATAGGCGCCCGCCTCGTTTGCGCCACATCTCGCCACGTACATGCCCGCCTGCTGTTCGCTGGCACCGGCCCGGAGTTTCTGCGTATGTCCGTCCGGCGTGGTTACCGCTACATCCACCGCCACATTGTCCATAGGAAGGAACTGGGCATCGCTGACGTTCACGCGTATTTCCACGGGATCTACGGAACTTCCCGTTGTCTTGCGAACGTCCACCTCGACCCGCCGCGGCACTTCGGCGACGAGCCAACGGATCATCTGCCGCCAGGTACGAGCCAGATCGTCTTCTTCGTCCGATTTCCGCCCAAGCCCCCATTGCCACATATCGCCAATCATCAACGCAGCGGAGCGGCCTTTGCCGAAACGCTGCGAAACGAGCGCCGGATGACGTTTTCCATTCTGATCCGTTGCTTCCGCCAGAATCGACGCGCCAGGCTTGATTCCGCTTATCCGATTGAACGTGTCAAACGCCGGCATCGCGTCGAAACGTTCCTTCTCGGCTTCTTCTGTGTCGCGGAGCCGTGTCCACGGTTGGAGCCACCCTTCGCGAGTAAGCGTGAGTTGATAACGAGCGTCTTGCGCTGGCGCGGGCTGTCGGTCGAGGTAAATCGGCAGAAGCTCACCCACGGGCGTGCGGGTAAACTCGTCCTGCCGAAACGATTCGGCGCCGCCCAGCATCAACAGTCCGCCGCCGCGGCGACTGACGTATCGCTGGATCAGTAGCAGTTGGTCCTGTGTGAAGTAGGCCGCCTCCAGGTCGTCCAAGATGATCGCGTGGTACGGGAACAGCTCGTCGGCGGTTGTTGGGAAACCGTCGCGCAGTTCCGCATCGTCCTCCGTACCGAGTCGAATCAGAACCGGCTCGTCATACTGCTCCGCTTCCTCGTCGTCCTGGTTAGAAAAACCGCGGTACAGCGGATTGGTCGTTTCGCCAGTGCGTCCCAGGTAGGCAAACTTCGGCTCGCGTTTAGCGACGCGGATCAAGCCGACCAGCTTGACCTCGCCATCCTCGGCCAACGCGCGTCGCAGGAATTTGAATTCCCAGTTGGGGCGCCCCGACACATATAGCACACGATAGGGCCCCTTCGGCCGCTCGACGCACGCCAGCTTTGCGTTGTTAGCCAACGTGGCCTCGGCGGGTTCTCTTTCCGTTGATGGGTCAAGTTGCCAACGCTCGGAGTTCGACACGGCTCGCACCTGATAGAAGTGGACGCCGGAGCCATCGGGCCGCACGCGAAATCGAACTGTGTGCGGTTCGCCTTCGTCGGCCTCGATCGTCTGTTCCTCGAGCTGCTCGCCCCGCTCGTCCAACAACTGGACCGCAAGCTTCTCGTCGTCGTAGCCTCTTGCGGTCACGTCGGCCCGTATCGTCACCGGGCTCTGCTCGAAATTGGTTTGGCTGACGGACACGGGGCCGATGCTCACGTCCTTGATTTCCGTCTCGGTGCCTAATGGAACAGGATAAATGAGCGGCAGTTCGGAGAGGTCAACCTGATCGTCGGCCAAATCGGTGGCGTTGCCGTCGGTGAATACGAGCACGCCGGCCAAAGGACGCCCCCTGTAGCGATTCCCAATCGTCGACAACGCTGTTTTCAAGCACGACGCATCTCCCGATCCGTCAAGCTGGGCCGCGCCGTCCAACGAGCGAAGCCGCCGGGCGAATCGGTAACGCCGAACGTCGAAGTCCTGACTCAGACGTGTTTGCCATCCGGTGTCTTCGGCCATTAGCTCACGAGCTACTTGCGCCCGAGTCCGTCCGTTGCCGGAATCGCGGATTTGGAGGCTCTGGCTATCGTCGACCAGCAATGTGAACAGATTCGCACCGGGACGCGGCCGCATGCCGCTCCACAGCGGTTCGATCAGACACGCCGCGAGCGCAAGAACGGCGACGGTCTTGAACAGCGCTGCCAAGCTTCTGGTGACGAGCGAGACGGGTGCGCGTCGGTAGCTCCATACGACCGCGGTCACGGTCGCCAGGCTGATCGCCAAGGCGAGCCAAACCCAAGCCGGGGCTCCGAGAAACAGCGACGCAAAACTCATTTGCCGCTCCCCAACCGCTCGTAGTAGCGCCGTACCGAATCCGCATATTTCCCCGGGACCGGATCGCGGTCGATCGGGACCATCTGTTCGCGATTCTCACGACGAAGCAACTCCTCGGCCACGCGATCCCGTAACTCGTTCAACGGCTCGGCGACGAACTCCCGCACGAGGTCCCAGTTAGGCCCCTTGGTGCCACCTCGCCGGAAGTCGCGACGTATGCCCCGGGCGCGATCTCGGATCCTGGCCGCCTCGCTCCTCAGGTCCGGACTGTCCATCATTTCCTCGACCTCGCGAAGCCGGTCCGACCACTCCAAGAAATCCTCGCCGCCCATCGGGCCATCGCGCGGTGATTCGAGCTGACTGGGTCGCTCCGATCCGCCACCGCGGCTTGTGTCCTGTCCATCTTTCGGCTGCCCATCACGCGGCTGGCCGCCTTGCGGTGCAGTGGACGATTTGTTCGGCTGCGGTTTCTCGTTCGAGGGTGTAGGACGAGCCGGACTATCCCCGGGCCGTTCGCCCGAGCGTCCCGTGGGCCTGCTATCGGGCTTGGCGCCTTGTTCGTTCGGGTTTGGCTGCTCGCTATCGGAGGCTCGTGCGTCGCCGGGTCGGCCGCCAGCACGATCTGGTTTCCGATCCCCTGAATCCTCTTCCCGCCGGCCGTCTACCGTTGCGAGTTCGTTGTCGAGTTCCTCGGCCAGATTCGTAAGAGTTTCGTGGGCTCGGCGAAGGGCTTCGGTTTCGTCTCCGAGTACGTTATCCGCCGCCTTCTCGACCCCTTCCTTCAATTCTTCAATACCTTGACCTGCCACCGCTTCCACGTCCCTGGATTGGTCCATCAGGCCCGCGTCCAGCAGCCTGCGTGCCGCGCCCAGCGCATCGTCGACCCGCCCCTGCTGCGTCTGCCGGATCGAATCGTACAATTGGCGCGCCATCAATGGTTCGGCGTCTTCGGCGTCCTCGCTTGTCTCCTGCATGTCCTCCAACAGCCGCTGAAGATCTTCTTGCTGTTGCCGTAGACCTTCCGACATCTCTTCACGCTTGGAGTGGTCACCGAGTCGACGTCGTTCGTCGTCCGGCTGATCCAGATCACGAAGCTGCTGGGCCAGTTCGTTCTCTCGTTGGTCAAGTCGCCTGGCCTCGGCGCGGAGCTGTCTCATTTCTTCGGAGAAGCGGTTAGCTGTCCGGTTCTGGAACTCCTCGCGCATCTCCGTTAGTTCTCGCTCGGCCCGTGTCCCGCTCGCTACGGCTCGAGAGACCTGGCCTTCGCGCAACGCTTCAGAAGCCTGCCGCATATTTCGACGCGTCTGTTCGAGATTCTGCCGGGCGTCGGCCATGCTCTCCTGATTCTCCGGCCGCTCCATTCGTTCGGCCAGTTCATCCAAATCACGCAGGAGTTCATCCTCCTGATCCCGCAGCCGTTGGAGTTGGCGGCGAGTCTCTTCGCGTTCCTGTTCGGTTTGGGCTTCCTCGAGTGCCGATTGAAGCTCTTTCAGACGCCGGTTCAGATCGTCCTGGCGCCGCGCCAAGTCCCTCAGCCGGTTGAGCACCTGCAGATTCTCCTGGTTGGCCAGGTCCTGCTGCGAGAGCGCCTGCTGTTCGGTCTCATAGCGATTCTGCGAGTTGTTCAGTTGCAGTTGCTCTAACTGCTGCTGGGCGCGGCTTTGTGGACCGCTGGCGCTGGATTGGGCCGTCTGGGACTGCTGCGGCTGGCCTCGGGAGACGCGATGTTCCCGTGCCCGCAATCGCAGCAGTGCCTGATACGCGGCCTTTTCGGCGGTCAGTGCAGGATGGAGGCTATCAATGGAACTTGCCTGGACCGCCCCGGTCAGATGCGTGATCGCGTCATCCATGTGCTGCTTGACATCCGCAATGTGCTGACCGGACTGAGGGTCCTGCAATTCTCCGGCCAGTTCGGCTAGAGGCTCCAAGAGTTCCGATTGCGAATCGAGCAGTTTCTGCACGTCGGGCGTAAAGTCGTCGGTCGGCGTCGAGCCGATTTCGCGGCGGATCACGGTCCAAGTGGCGTTGATGATCTGCTTCTGTAGTTCGGCCAGTTGACCGGCCTGCTGGGCATTCTGCCCCTGTTGCTGCTGTTGTTGCTGCGACTGTTGCTGGCCGCCGGGCGGCTGTTGTCCCTCGCGGAAGATCTCCTCGAAGTGCCGTACTTCGGCGAAATACATGTCGCCCAAAGTCCGACGCGGCTTGCCGTCCGGTCCGAAGTCTTCGGCCCAAAAATAGTAGGACAGAAGCTGATCGGGCTGGGCCTGAAGCGTTTCCAATTCGATCAGATGTTCGATCTGTTGGCGTTCTTTATTCGGTGTCCGGCCGCCAAGGACGACGTCCTTTGCCACGAGCCCGGCCAACTCGTAGCTGATCCCGTACGAGTTCAGCCCGATATCGTCCCAAACGCTCCCCGCGGTCTCCAACTCCTCGATGGGAGAAACGCGAACGTCCTTAGCCGGAATGGCAACCTTGACGTCGGGAGGCCCGTTCGGCGTGACGCGAAAGACGAACTCGGGCGGCAGCTTGTTTCGCCGTCCCGCTTCCGCAACCAGTTCAAGCTTGTACCGCACCGTCTCCTGAAGAGTCTGTGTCATCTTGTACATCGTCGGATCATCGGTCGTCGCCTGAAGCTCGACGTTCTCTCCATCCTCGCCGACAAGTTGCGCCTGTTCGACCGGAATGTTCAGTCGGCACAAGAGCGTCAACTCGGTACCTTCCACAGCGGTGATGCGTCGAGTGTCTTCAACCAGCTTTGGCTCCTGCGACGTGTATTCCGGAAGTACGAGCGAGGCGTCCGCCCGTTCGAGTTCGGGCAGATCGTAGACGGACACTTGGAAGTCCTCGGTCGATTGATCGGCATACTCGACGCGGTAGGAAAAGTCCTTGCGTACGTCGGCCAGATGCCCGCCGAACAGCGGATCGGACAAGCTCAGTGACATCGGAACACGAACGGCCTCTTTGTCGTCGGACTGGTAAACCAACGTCGCATTGTCGGGAACGGGCCCCTCGAAACGAGCCGTGACGACCAGGCTCGAACCCCTTTCTGCTTCCGTGTCGCCGGGCGATACCGTGACGCGGTATTCCAAGGCTTCGGCCGGCGGCTGGGGCAAGAAAGGCAGGTGTAGCGTCGTCTCGTGCTGTTTGGCGTAGACGGCAAGACCGCCGGTAACGGCCGCCAACAATCCCAGCGACAATAGACCTGCCCACCGCGTGCGCCGCAGCTTTCGAGGAGGAAGCACGTCCAGCCAATCATGCCTTTGAGAATGCTGAACTGCATTTTGGATAACAACCGTCTGCAGGTACCCGAATCGCGAGTTTGGCAACAGCGGCCTTTGTTCCACGGCAGTCGACAGCAGGTCGCGAAGATCCGAATGCCTGGCTTCGACTTGTCTGGCCACCCATCGACGGTCGCGAGCCGATACTCTTGCCGTGAGCACGCTGACGATCAGCGCCAGAATGGCGACGCCCGCCAGGAACGGCGCGACGACCTGCCCTCCCCACGCCATGGCATGAGCCAAACCCAGGCAGAGAAACCCAATCACCGCAAATGCAAAAGCACAAACCGCCAACCGCTTCCAGGCGAAGAAACCCCGGTAGCGGCGGGCAACGCGTTCCAGTTCGTGAAGGAGTTGTCCGTACATGTCACGGTCACCTTGATGTAACGTACTAACAAAGTAGGACGGGTCTGGCGGAACCGTCTGGACGGCTCACGAGAGTCCTACAGCGTTTGCACCGGAATGTTCAGTGCCAAAGGCACGTTCCTATGTCAGCCCAGGGTGGAGCGACGTGAGTCTGCGAACGTCGCGTAACCCTGGGTATTGTGGTCACACAGGATCCAAAGCCCCAGCGGGGCGGCGCTAGCTGCGGAGTTTCAACGCGTTTAGCGTCACCCCTTTGGGGTTTCGGCCTCGATTGTCCTCCGTACCCAGGGTTGCGCGACGTTCGTTTCCCTCACGTCGCTCCACCCTGGGCTCGCTTAAGGTCGTCCCTTCGGGACTGGAACAAAACAGGCACATAGCAATCCAAGTAGTCCAGGACTATACTCCATCTGAGGCGGCAGAGGCTCCACGCCCCGCTCGCCCGGCCAGCCATGTTTCCAGCACCAAGATGCCCAGCGCCGCCACGATCAGCCAGCGCCAGAGCTTCTGTTTCTTCTCCAGTTCCACGTCCCGCATCTGGCGACGCCGCTCGACGATATCCGCACGTTTGTTCTCGTGGCCCAGACGCACGCCCCATTGCTCCAGTTCGGCTGCGTCGAAGGGCGCCGTTATGCTCTCGGCACTGGCGAGATTCACGGCGAACTCACTCGGTGAATCATCGCGTTCGAGCCGATAGATGCCAGGCGTGTCGGTTCCGTCAAACGTCGGTGCGCCCAAAGCCAACTCGACCTCCTCCCCGTTGGGCGTTGTGACGACGAAGGGAGCTGATTGCGTTTCGTCGTTCGGCAACCCAATGGACTCGCCGACTTGATACTGACTGCGCACCAAGTCGTCGCTTCCTGCGTTCTCCAAGACCCGCATGACCAGCGGCACGAACTTGGTCGATCGAGCTAACTGGCTGTCGTCCGGATGCCATCCACTGGTTAGCACAAGCAGGCGGCCGCGTCCGTGTCTTTGCTCGATCAATGCCGGGTTGCCGTTGTCAAACCGTGCCAATACTTGAAGATTCTCATCGGCTTCGACCTCCACACGGCGATGCTTCCAGAAGTGTATCTTCGTGAAATCGTTGAAGCGGGGATCGGCAAACGTGGTGAATAACGGATGCCCCCAAGCGATCGTTCCCAGCATGGAATAGTCGCCGGTTGAATCCTCCTGCACGTCTAGCGTCCGGCTGTTGAGGATGTTCCGGAGAGTCTCGCCCGATTGTGCGTCCTTAAGAACGAAGAAAACGTTGCCTCCATCCTGCATGTAATCGCGTAACGATGTGGCAGGCGTTTCGGCAAGCGGATCGCCGACGACGATCAAACGCATCGCGTCGAGTTCTGCAGAGTTGAGCGATTCGTTCGGCGACTTTGCCGACAGGGTCGCCCTGTAACGAAGCGAATCGGGCAGTGCCCGTTCAAGGTAATACCGCAAGCCGTCAGGGTCGTCGGACGCGTCGCTGCCAACGTACATCACATGCACAGTCTGTTGTCGCATCGGAGTAAGGAACAGTGTATTGTCAAAGTCATTGCCATCGCCCGTTAGACGGATGCCAGTCATCAAAGACGACGTGGCCGGTCGCGGCAAACGAACGATTCGACTTTCGCCTGCAGGCACATGAGAGTTCACCGGCTGGTCGTCGAGCGCGTGGCCGAACTCGTTCAGCCAACACAACTGGAATTGACTCACATTGGACTCACGATCGTTCGTCACTCGGACGCGAACCGCTTCGCCCGTGTCAATCACTTCGTCATCGGTACGCTCCGGCGCGACGTGCACCCCGGCGTTGGCGATTTCAGTGGGCACGACCCGTTCGATCACGAGTTGTACGCCTTCGGGCCATTCGTAGGACGGAAGCGGCTCCAGGTCGCTGCCTCGCTGGAGATCGCTGATCAGCACGATCTGTCGCATCGTCTCGACGGCGCCTTCGGAACGCCCCGACGCATCGTGCAGTTCGTCGGCCACTCGAACCAAGGCGTCGCCCAGACGCGTCGCGCCGTGAGTTGGCGACAGTTTGTCTAGCTCTGTGCGTAAAATCTGCAGACGCTGTTTGGGATCCCCTACATTTCCCGCATCGAATGGCATTGCTGCACGAACGCCTCCGTCGAACGCGAACAGGGCAACGTCGTCGTGGGGCCCAAGATCGTCGAGCCAACGGTTCACGGCGGTTGATGCCTGCAACCACAATGCGGGCCGACGCATGCTCGCGCTCGTGTCAACAACGATTGCCACTTTCCTGTGAACGGCGTTGCCCAGACCCAATCGGTCCGCTTCGCGAAGGAACGGGCGGGCGAAAGCGAATGCGAGCAGCGCCAAGGCTGCGGCGCGGAGCAGCAAGAGCAGAATCTGATCCAGACGACTCTTACGAGTAAGCCGCGGAGGTGACGGCGTGAGGAACATCAAAGAACTGAACGTGTACCGACCGCGCGGCCGCCGGCGAATCAGGTGCAGCAACACCGGCAGCGAAAGCGCGAAGAGGCCGAGCATGTACAGCGGTGTGAGCAGACTCATGCTGGCCCTCGCAAACGAGCGGCGCCGCGCCGCGAGATCTGTCGACCACGGCGCGATCGCGCGTTCAAGAAATCAAACAACGCCAGCTCCAACGGGCGATCGGTCGTCATCGAACACAGATCGATGCCCAAGTTTCCACAGATTTGTTTGATGGCCGCGGCATGTTCGCGGAACTTCCTTTCGTACTCGTCGCGGGCGGCCTCCGGATCGATGTAGATTTCGCGACCCGACTCCAGGTCATGGAACATGGCCGCCTCGCGAAGGGCAAACTCCGTCTCGGCCGGGTCCAGCACGCGCATGACCAACACTTCGTGGCCGCGCAAACGCAGATAAGCCAGATGTGTCTGGAGCGTATCGACCGGCGCCAAGAGATCCGAAATCACCACGATCAATCCGCGTTTGGTCACCGTGTTGGCGATCTGTTCCAAGGGAACCGTTAAATCGGTGGACTTGCCGGATAGTGGCTGCTCCAAGCACAGCATCAGACGGTGCAAATGGCCGGGCCGGTACCGCGCTGGCAGGTATCCACCGATCCCTTCGTCGAAGGTCACCAGTCCGACGGCGTCGTGTTGTTTGGAAAGGAAGTACGCCAATGTCGCCGCCGTGGTCCTGGCGTATTCCGCCTTGTCGTATTCGATCGAGCCGAAGCCCATCGATCGGCTCATGTCGACCAACAGGTAGCAGCGCAGGTTCGTCTCGTCCTCGAACCGTTTGATAAAGTAGCGGTCGGTCCTGGCATAAAGCCGCCAATCCAGGTATCGCGGATCGTCACCCGGTGTGTACTGGCGATACTCGCTGAATTCAACGGAAAACCCGTGCCACGGGCTTCGATGCAGACCGCTGTAGAAGCCTTCGACCACCACCTTGGCCCGCAGTTGCAGGTCCTTGATCCGCATCAGGGCGATTGGATCGATGAACGCAGCCGAGTCCGACGCTTCGGTGGTCCGATCCGCCGTGGTTGTGGCTTTCGTGTTTGCTGCGGCTGTCGACATCATCGCCCCGGCGGCTGTACGGTTTCGAGTAAGCGATCGATCACCGTTTCCACGTCCACACCTTCCGCTTCCGCACGGTAGCCCACCAGGATTCTGTGGCGGAAAGTGCTGTGCACCAACGCGTGGATGTCTTCGAGCGAAACGTGCGATCTGCCGCACAACAGAGCCCTGGCTTTTGCGCCCAGTACCAGGTACTGCCCGGCCCGCAGCCCGGCTCCCCAACTCACCCACTGATTGACGAAGTCCGGCGAGCCGTCGCGGCCTGGGCGGCTTGCAGCAGCCAGTTTCACTGCGTAACGCACAAGGTCCTCGGAAACGGGCACTCGACGGACCACCTCGTGAAAACGCTGTACGTCCTCGCCCGAAAACAGCGATTCGATCGCCTCGGGGCTCGTCGACGTGGTGCGCGATACCACGGCCACCTCGTCCTCTTCCGGCAGGTAATCGATCACGACGTTAAACATGAACCGATCGAGCTGAGCCTCTGGCAGCGGATAGGTGCCTTCCATCTCGATCGGATTCTGGGTAGCCAGAACGAAGAAAGGCTCCTCCAGCGGATATCGAACGCCTGCCGCGGTGACCTGATGTTCTTGCATCGCCTCCAGCAGGGCCGCCTGGGTTTTCGGCGGAGTACGATTGATCTCGTCGGCCAGAATCACGTTGGCAAAGACGGGCCCTTTCACGAACTTCATCTGCCGGGGCCCGCTTGGCGTTTCTTCCAGGATCTCGGTGCCCGTGATATCCGCAGGCATCAAGTCCGGGGTGAACTGGATACGCTGGAACTTCAATCGAAGGATCTGGGCAATCGACCGAACCAACAGCGTCTTGGCCAGTCCAGGCGCTCCGGTGATCAGGCAGTGGCCGCCGGCAAATAAGGCGATCAGCAGTTCCATGACCACCTGCTTCTGGCCCACGATCACCTTGGCCAACTCGGCATCAATGCGATCGCGGCTGGCATAGATGCGCTCGACAGTCTCTCGTTCCATCTCGAAGGAATCGATGGTGCCCGACACGTTGAATCTCCTGTTGTTGCGTCACAGCATTACTCGTTTAACCGCGACCCAGCGGGGAGCGCGTCGGGCGACGTCAACTCCCGCGCTCCCCGCTGGGTCGCGGTTAAACGACGATCAGTGTGTCATTGCGTATGTCACGATGTTGATCCCTAACGGGTAGGCGTACTTCTCGGAGAACTCCTTGAAATACCACGGATCTTCCCCTTCCCGCTCCCACCCATCGCCTAAGTCCGTATTGTGGCAGATTATGACCATCATCCGGCCGTCATCGTCGAAGATGCCTTTGTAGTAAGGCGTCTGGGCGTCGGGGCGTTCCCAGGTGCGCCCTTCATACCGCCCCCCCTGCGCATGACCGATGCTTGGTATCTGCGGTTTGATTTTCAGGTCATACACGCAATGGAAGATGGGATGCTCCAACGGCAATTCGACGAGTTCACGTTTTGGGAAGACGCGACGGATTTCGTAGTGGAAGTTGTACCACTCGTCTTCGCCCCAGAAATCGTCGACCATAAGAAAACCGCCGTTCTTCAGGTACCGCCGAAGCGCCTCAACCTCCGGTTCCGTGAAAGTCAACGCACCGGGTTCGACGATGTAGATGAACGGGTATCGAAACAACTTGGGATCGGTCAACTCGATAATGACTGGCTTAGGGTTCACTTTTAGAGACGTGAGCTGCTGCAGACGGAAGGAGAAGTTCAGATCACTCGCCGGGAAATCGGTTCGCCAGCGTCCACCGCGGCCGCCGTAGTATGACTGGTAGCGGATGCGCACAAACGTGAACACGTCGTTCTTGAACTCCGGATCGTTTTTCCACTCCGGAACACCCATGCGATCGTAGTAGCCGTCATAGTAGCCACCGCCGCGCCGCCACCGCTGCGCGATGATCGTTCCCGCAATCAGCAGCACAAACAACAGCGATACCACGATGATTCGCTTCACGGTGCTGCCTCCTCGGCCGGCGTGTCGTTCGAGGCGTCGTTGCTGTCTTTGTCGACGATGTCCAGCAGCAGCTTCTGTGCATCTCGATAACGCGGAGCGTCTTCCAACGCCATCAACACGTGGCGACGTGCGGCCGGCATGTCGCCCTGTTCTACCAGAAGCCGTGCAAGACGATAGTGCGTGTCGACCGGATCGAGCGGGTCCATTTGCAGCAAAGCCCGGTAAGCGGTAACTGCCCGTCCATGATCGTTTAACGCGGCCGACGCCTGCGCCAACAGACGATACGGTTCGCGAACGAGCGGATCGACTGCCAACATCCGTTCGGCGTTCACTGCCAGGCCTCCCCAGTCCTTCGCTTCGAGGCACAACTCGGTCAAACGTCGATACGCGGATGTCGCGTCACTATCCAGCACTGCGAGTTGTTCCAGAACCCTACGTTCCTCGGCCGCCTCGCCCAGTTGTTGATGCGCGTGGGCGAGGAGAACATAGGGATTATCGCCGTCGATGCTCTCGGGGCATAGATCAATCAGTTGTGTGAGCGTCTTCTTGGCTTCCTGCCAACGGTTCGCTTTGGCAAGACCATTGGCCAACAGGTGCAGCCCAAGCAAATTCTTGGGGTTCTGTTCGCACCATTGCTGCACATCTTCGATCGTGGCGTCTGGGGGCAATTGTGGAGGCGTGAAATCCGCTTCGGCAGCGAATTGTTCGGCACGCTTACGGGCAAACGCCTCGAATTCGGCATCCAGCTTGTCGAGCGAATTGAGGTGCTGTTCAAGCGCGGCTGCGGTCGGCGTGCCGCGGCCGAGGTCCGCAAGCACATCGCGCAACGCCTCGATGCCATACGTTTCCATCAGGTATTCCACGACCAACGCCGACTCGAAATAGGCAAACGACAAATCCATCGGGCTTTCTGGCTGGAGGAACGCACTGCTCAGTTCGCTGACAGGCGTAAGGCCTCCGTCTAGAATCCGCTGCCGGTAAACCAGGTTCATCGGCTGGCCCCACGCGGCGTTCTCCTGGCGTTCTTCGTACACCGAAATGCCCTCGCTGAGCCACCGGGGCATACGGTTGTTGGACTTGTGCAGCGTCACGGCATGGCAGAATTCGTGCCACAAGACGGCCTGCCAGTTCGACGGGTGGTCGCGCTGCGATGCAGGGCTGTTCGCAGTGATGACGCTGCCGAAACATACGCCCAAGAATCCTTCCACGAATGGAATGCCAAATGTCCGTACGGCGAAATCCTGTTTGTCGGGAAAGATCTCCACAACGATCGGGCCATCGAATTGAACCTGGTACTTCTCGCACAGCACGCGACGAGCGCGCCCCAATAACTCAAGTGCGCGGTGCCCGTAGATCTCTGCTTCGCGTGGATCCATGTGCAACACGAATTCGTCGGATTCGATCTTTGCGAAATCCTTGACGCTATCTTGCAGGACGACCAGGTTGTGAGCGGCAACGTTGTAGCTGTCCTGTTCATACACTTCATTGGCCAGCCGCCAGCCATCGACGTCTTCGCCCAAACGCAACAGGTCCTGACTCAACTGAAACTTGGCCGGCAGATAGTCCGGGTCGAAAGCGATGGCCTGACGCTGGTGTTCGGTTCCTTCAGCGAAACGATACTTCTGCGAAAGCTTTCGCCCAATCAAATGGTCAACTTCCGGATTAGTCGACCAAGGTTTCAACGCTGCCTGCCGCCACTTCTTTTCCGCCGCCTCGTCTCCCAGCAGATGGGCCAACACGGCACGATAGGCACAAGCGGCGGGATGTTTCGGATTGACTTCTTGGACGCGATCCAAGACCACCGCGGCAGCATCATACTGCTCGGCGTCGATCATCTTGTCGACCTGCATCAACATGCTGTCCACGTGATTCGGATTCAGTTCCAGAGCCTGCGTTAGCGCCTTCGCGGCTCGCTCGGGATCGCTCTCGGCAAAAGCATTGGCCAGTCGAAAATGAATCGAGGGATCTTCAGGTGAAATCTTGACCGCTTTCTCGAGCGCTTCTGCTGCGAGAGCGTGATCGTGTTTTTCCAGCCCCAGATCGCTGATGGCAATGTAGGGCTCGACAAGGCCGGGACCTTGCTCCTTGGCCCGGTTGTAGAAGACCTCCAAGACCTGTCGCGCGTCGGCTCCGCGCATCAACAGAAAACGCCCTCTCAAAACTTGAGTGATGGCATCCCGCCGCCACGACTGACGATTGATCAATGCCTGGATTTCGGGCAACATCAACTCGGCCCGATCCACCTGGTCGTTCAACCTACAGATTTCGACGCCAGCCATCCGCAACCGGATGCTGGACGAAAAGCGTTCGACCGCCGCCTCGAACGTGGCTAGCGCCTCTTTGTACTGGCCCATCTCCAGTTGAGCCTTGATCTTCAGACGCCAAAGCGACTCTTGCCACGAGCGCTGCTCCAGACCGTCGACGCAGGCCCGAATGCAGGCTTCGTATTTGCCAGAATTGAACAGCGTGACGGCATCGACGGTCTCTGCGGACTGGGACACCTGAGCCAACGAAACGAGCCAACACACAACCGCCAGAATGGCATTTATTGGGTAATGCGACGGCAAATCAACCCCTCCAGGCACCCCCCGGCAATGACAGCAATCGCTGAACCACGCGGATAGCGTTTCTTCATGTGACGCTCAACCGCCCCGTTCGACGTTGTGCAATGAATTGTAATAAGACTCCGATTCGAGGCAATGCAGCTTGGACGGCCTCCCTATCCCCAACCCGCCCAGCAGGCGGAGCATTAACCGAATGGTCCGGAGGCAATTCTGATCGGTATGGCCGAAATCTCAACGCCCTGGCCACTAACGCGTCTGGGCTCTGATATATTGAGCGGGATGTTGGTATCTACCTCTTAACGGTTCGACCATGAAGACAACTCTTTTCTTTCTCCTGCCAGCCATTCTTGCCACTCTCGCAGCCGCCGATGACTGGCCGATGCCGTTCCACGATCCAGCATTGACCGGGCGGTCGGGTCTGAAGGGAGCGATGACCACGGCCCCCGAGGTGTCCTGGTCGTTTCCGTTGGCCCCCTATCGCGGGTATCTCCGAATCGCGCCCGGTGCGGTGAGCACGGCCACAGTTGATGCGGAAGAGAATCCCGATTACCTGACCCGCACGGCCGAGTCCTGGGGTCTCGCGCCGCGGAAGTTTGTGTACGACAACGGATCTGTGTTGGACATGCGGGACAGCGACGCAGTGCGTTGGGCCGACTGGCTGCCCGACGAGAAGTTCCCACAGTGCGTGAGTTGGCACGGACGGGGTCTCGGCGGACGCGTGCGGCTGGAGGTCTTTCGCAACGGACCGGGGCGACCTGAAACTGTGTGGGAAACAGCCGTGACCTACAACGGTTTCCACCGGCCGCAGGTGCTCGCGGCCGATGTCAATGCCGATGGCCGATTGGAGGCCGTCACCGGCAGCTATTACTACCTTACCGTCCACAACGGACGGACCGGCGAACTGCTGGCCGATATACACTACCCACACCGCAGCCGCGGCTTCCTGGGCGCGATCGACATGGACGACGAGCCGGGATTGGAGATCGTCAACATCGGCAACTTCCAACTGGCCATCGAATCGCTCGACGTCGTGGAGGGCACGATCAAGACGAACTGGCGGAGGGACATCGAACTGGACATCTCCCGCCATCGCCGCGCCGTGCAGTGTCCGCTCACGACACTGACCGACATCGACCAAGACGGCCGGATCGAAATCCTCTTCAACCTCTACAACGACACCGGCGACGGGGAATGGCATGTGGTTGCTTGCGACGCCCTGACCGGCGAACCGGAACTGGATCTGCCGGCGACCTACGTGCTGGACGCGGCGGACCTGGACGGCGACGGCTTGGTCGAAATCATCTGCCAAAGGACGACCGGTCTGTGCATGTTCGGATACATGCCGCTGGCGATCTACAACCTGCGCGAGGGCCAAGCCGTCTCGCGTTGGTCGACCGAGTGCGGCTTCATCCCCAAGATTCCCCTTCATCGTCAGCCTACGCAACTCGCGACATTCAAAACGGGCGGCGGAGCCCGGCGGATCGCGTGGGGCGACTTCGATGGCGACGACCGGAGAGGATTCGTTTACGCGACTCGTGAACCCACTGGACGGCCGTCCCAACTCGTGGAAACATGGCACGGCCTGGACGTCCACGGCGAGGGCTGGCGGGACATGTGGACGGTGAAAGCCCCGCCGGGAATTCGTCTGACGGTGGAAGCGGTCTCTGACGTGGACCAAAATGGGAAGGACGAGGCCCTATTATCGTGGATCAGTCCAACCGTTGCCTCGGCCGAATTCAAGGCGCAGGGTGCGGACGTGCAGGTGAAGTCGTTCGCTCGAAACGTCGCCGGAAAATGGCCCGTCGTTGCCCCAGACTTGCGCGGCAACGGCCGGCCGATTGTCGTCGCGACGGCACCCGGTGACTTCGTCGTCGCTGTGGAACCACCGCAGAACGCGAACAAGAAACCGTGTCTGCTCTGGCGCGTGGCCGGGCGGGGCGAAGGACCGGAGGACGGCGTGTTAGCCGCCGACCTGGATGGCGACGGGACGAAGGAAGTGGTCTTGGCTCGACCCGACGAGCAGGGCCGAGCCAGCGTTGCGGCCCTGCGGCACGACGGTTCGATCTTGTGGAGCCGGTCCTTTCGGCGCTTCCACGGGCGGCGCGAGGTGTATCGTCTGGGTGGGCTACGCCATCTGTTCGTGGCCCGGTTGACCGACCCCAAACGATACGATGTCGTGGTCAACATCATGCGCACCATCATGCACAGCGACGAAAGCTATGCCTTGTCTGGTCCAACCGGGGACATTCTGTGGCACCACGACTCGGCAGCCGTGTGGAACGAGCAGGGAAAGCCGACGCGCGAGGCCTGGGGCTACGGCGGGTACGAGATGGCCTTCTTCGATCTGACCGGCGATGGCCGCGAGGAGATGTTTTTCGAGTATCCCATCAACTACTGGATGGCCGATGGCGCCACCGGCGGTCTCGTGCGCAGCCGTTCCATGAGCAGGTTCTTTCCAGGCGTCGTGGCCTACTACGGTCGGCCTGCCGTCGCCGATCTCGTGCCGGGCGGCGAGCCGGAACTGCTGTTCGACAGCAGCTACGTCTTGGGCGTGATGACGCCGGAGCCCAAGGCTGTTTGGAGCCATCCGACCAGCACGTACCAGCGTGACGGAATCGGAGACGCGAACGGCGATGGCCGGCTGGAGGTCGGCGGGGCAGGTTACGCTGGTTGCTTCCGCTGCTTCGACGGGGCCACGGGCAAAATTCGCTGGGAAGTCCCGTTGGTCGGGAATCTCACATCAACCGTAACGGCGGACATCGACGGCGATGGGCGCGACGAATTTCTGGTCGGAGTCAACCGCCGCGTTTTGGCTGTGGGCGAGACGTCCGAAGGGAACGGAGCCATCCAGTGGGAGTGCGAACTGCCTGCCGCGCCAACAACTCCCGCGATTGCGGATACCGATGGGGACGGTCTGGCCGAAATCATCGTGATGGGTGACGACGGAGCGGTTTACTGTCTGGATCGTTCGCGCTGAAATGCGATTGATTGACGATAGAACCATGCCAGCCCGCGTCGTACGCGAAAACGGTATATTATTCGAACGTCAAACAATGCGTGACAAGCCCATGAGACTCGCGTTCAGACGATACTTGCCAGAAGATCGCGGTGACTGTGTCGAGATCTTCTGCTCGAACATTCCGCAGTTCTTCCGCGAGCATGAGCGCACGGATTTCGAGACCTTCATCGATTCGTCGGGGTGCCCTTACTTCGTCGTCGAGCGATTCCATGAGATCGTAGGCTGTGGGGGATACGGCATTCGGGATGGCAGTGACTCGGCCGATTTGTGTTGGGGAATGATTGCATCCGATTATCACGGCAATCGCATTGGCGAGTATCTCCTTCTGGCCCGGCTGAACGAGATCGTCACCCGCGAGAACGTCCGTGCGGTGTGTCTTACGACCAGTCAGCACACGGAGGGCTTTTTTCAGAAATTTGGTTTTGCCATCCAGAACTGGGTATCGAACGGAATCGATGATGGTCTGGATGATGTAAAGATGCAGCTTGACCTGACGAAAGATACAAGGCGTTGGATTACCCGTCTCTGGCACGATATTGCCAGTTAGCCGTCGAGAAACCCTACGCTACACGGAGATCGTTATGAGAATCCGGATTCACGTCCCCTTGCTTTCGTTGGCGGCGGTGTCTGTGGCAGCCTGTGCAGGCAGTGCCACGCCGCAAGGCGAGACGCCGAAGAAGAACAAGCCGGCGACCGCCGAAGTAGTCGCTCAGGCCGATGACGGCGGAACCGTGAAGCGAGCGCAACAGCCGCCCGCGAAGACCGAAGTCGCCGAGGAACGGCCGATCAGCTACGCGTTGCCGCTCGGCGGCGTGGACGAGTTGTTGGCGTTCATCGAAGAGGTCGGGGCTTTTCAGCCCAAGACGCCTCTGCAGTCTGCCGAACATCGGCGGAAGGCGCCGGCTGCGTTGACCGTTGCGGCGAAGAGAATCATCGGCATAGAGAAGGACCAATGGTCGAAGGCTTACCAGACGGCGCTGGTGGTGTTGCTGAGGGACCGCATCCGCCTGTTGGTCGGAGCCAATCCGGCCGAGTTGCAGCAGACGATGGACTTCATCAAGACCTTTCTGATGGCGAGGTCCGAGAAGGCAATCCGCGTGGAGGACGTTCGTCTGGCCGCCGAGGCATGTCACACGCTCGAAAGGACTGGCCATCTTAAGTTGGCGGCCAAGAGCTACGCCGTTTTCGCAGAACTCGTGGGCCGGCAAAAGGACGAGACGCTGGCGGTGGAGGTGGCCATGCTTGAAGGAGCAGCCCGTCGACTCGCACTACCCGGCAAACCACTCGAACTGCGCGGCACGACAAACCTCGGGGCTCTGCTCGATTGGTCTGCTTACCGTGGCAAAGTCGTGCTGGTCAGCTTTTTGTCTGCCGGCTCGAGTTCGTGCCGCGACGAGATGCGGTACGCGAAAGCCGCGTTTCGGGGATATGGCGATCGTGGCTTCGACGTGCTGGTCATCTGCACCGACCCCGAACACGAGGCCCTCGAGAAACTCCTCGCCAAGGAAGAGCTTCCTTGCGGCCTGATCAAACGGGGTGATGCGGAAGCCGGACTATCTCCAGTTGTCCGCTTTGGAGTGATCGACGCGCCTGTGTCGATTTTCGTCGACAAGAAAGGAGTCGTCGCCTCTGTCACAGCCAACAGACATCAACTTGGCCAACTCCTTGAACAGCAAATCGGCCTTCCCCCTTACGGTGTGAACCTACTGAAGAACGGCGGATTCGAAGTCGGACTTGCCGAATGGGAGACCGATCACGCTACCAAGCGATCTCGCAACCCTTTGCCTCACAACGGGGCGAAATACCTGTTTGGATCTACCGATGGCTCTCGAACCAGCTACACCAATCAGCAGATCGACCTGGTTGGCAGAGGCTTCCCTGAAGACAAGATCGACACAGGGGCGTTGAGCATGGACTTCGGTGGCTGGCAGGCGGGCTTCGAAGAGCAGCGGGACAGCGGAAAGATCGAGGTAATCATGAGAGATTCCTCCAAGGCGGAACTGGCCAGAAAGGATCTGGGATGGTTCTATTCGAATCACCGCTGGGTTCTGAAAGAAAGATCGGCCACGATCGTCACCGGAACACGTTTCCTAGAATACGGGTTCCATGCGAAGTATTACGATGGTGCCAGGAACATGGACGCGTATATTGATGATGCTCACTTGATAGTCAATGTACGCTCGGATGAATGACACGCGGTTCGTTGACCCGCTAGTCTGCCTGCGATCTACGTGTGGGTGAGTCACGGCTTGCCGCCAGGGGGATAGGGCGGCACAATTCCAGTCTTGTTTTTCTGTTTCGGTAAGGGGAGTGCGACCATGTTCAAGTCAACATGTGGTGTGATGGGGCTTGTGTCTCTTGCCTGTGTCTTGATGTCGTGGGGCGCCAGTGGCGGCGTCGGTGGCGAAGCGTCAGCCATCGAGGGTGCCGCCAAACCTGCCGAGGAAGCGGCGGCGACCCTCGATCCGAGCCCATCCGTTCAGCCAGCGGGGAACGAGAAACTGAGGTTCTATTTCATGCCGATCAGGGGCTTGCCTCTGGCGTATCAGATTGACTCCGTCCAGCCCGATGGCTCCGTTCGGGGCAGCATTAGGATACCGGAACGGCAGGCCGCCCAACTCGCTCGTATGGGGCTTTCGGTGGGCATCTTCAGCAACCTCACGGAAGGGTACTTGTTCGGTTTGACGGGTTTGCCGGAGTCCGATTACATCGAGCAGACGATCTTGGATATCTCTCAGAATTCGCTGGAGTTTGAAGGCGTCAGCGCGATTCGCGTTCAGGTGATCGGGGTTCAGGAAGGAGGAAAGGCGACTTTTCGCGTCGGCCCTCAGGCCGTATCGACTCTGAAAACGGGCGACACGTTGGTCTTGATGCGACCGCCGGGCTCCAGCACCGCTCAGCTTCAGGCGATGCCGGACATCGTTGCCGTCACCGACGCCCGCGGTGACGTGCTGGGCATGGATCCGCGTCTGGCCGCCCGGCTCGTGCAGTCCAAGAACAACCTGAAGCAAATCGGGCTGGCCATGCACAATTTCCACGATGTTCATAAGTGCTTCCCGCCGGCTGTGATTTACGGACCCGATGGCAAGCCGTGGCACAGTTGGCGGGTGCTGCTGTTGCCATACCTGGAGCAGGCGAGCCTGTACGAGCAGTACAAGTTCGACGAGCCGTGGGACGGGCCCAACAATAAGCGTCTGCTGGTGAAGGTTCCCTCCATCTACCGCGATCCGGTTTACGGCTCGTCCGAGGATCCCTACACGCACTACGCCGTTGCGATCGGCAAGGGTACGGCGTTCCGCCCCGCGGGTTATCGCATGGACGATCCGAGGCGTGTGTATGCCCCACGTATGGGCACGTCCCTTCGCGATTTCCGCGACGGCTCTTCCAACAGCATTCTTGTGGGGTCGGTCAGCCCGACTCGCAAGATTCCCTGGACCAAGCCCGAGGACATCGTCTTCGACGACGATTTTCCCGGCATTGGCAAGAAAGGAGGATTTGCTGCGCCTTTCAAGACCGACAACGCCTCGGGCGGTGCGTTTGTGCGGGCCGACGGCTCGGTGACCTCGATTTGCGCCGACATCGAAATGCATGTGCTTCGGAATCTGATCCAAATCGCCGATGGACAACGCATTCCCAAGATACCCACGCTGGAGCCGCACCTCTACTCACGGCAGGAGCAAATTGCGGTGATCGAAATCCAACGCACGCCAGCCGGGCCAAAAGCCAAGCTGGTGATCGAGACCGTGACGCCCCAGGAAGAGTTTCGTCCTGGCGAACCGCCGCGCCGTAAAGCGAAGCGACCCGCAAAGCCAAGTCCGCAAACAACCTGAAACGGTTGGCTGTCACGCTTTGTCAGAAAACGCTTGACCGCTCAGTTCACTTGCGGTCTACTCGCGGTTGTGTCAATAGGTTACTGCCGAGTGGAATGGTCGGTACAACTCCAGTCTTGTCTTTCTGTTTCGGTAAGGGGGATAGAATCATGTTCAAGTCTGCATGTAGTGTCCTTGGGCTTGTGTCTCTTGTCGGTACCTTGCTGTTGCGGGGCGCAACTGTCGGCGTCGGTGGCGAAGCGTCAGGCGTCGAGGCCGCCGCCGAAACAGCACCGAATCTTGGTGCGAATTCGGCTCCTGAGAAGGACTTGCAGGCGGACGAAACGGCCTCGCTGCGTTTCATCTTGATCCCGATGTTCCCTAAGATGCCCTTCAAGGTCGATTCGGTTGCGTCCGATGGCTCTATCCACATTCGCGTCCAGATTTCCGAACGCATGGCACAGAGCTTGGCTCGCAGTGGTTTTTCGCCTGACGTGGCGGCCGCGATAGTATCCCAAACGACCGAAGGGTATTTCTTGGGCCTCACCGGTTTGCCCGAATCGGACAGAATGACGGTCTTTGAAGGCATCCTGCGGGGTACTCCAGCCATCGACGGCGCGAAGGCATTTCGCGCCCATGTCATGCAGGTCGAAGAAGAGGGCCAAGCTCTGGTCCGCGTTGGGCCTGCCGCAGCAAAGCATCTGAAGAAAGGTGATGAATTCATCTTGGTCCGACCGGCTGGATCCACCACATCTCAGCTTCAGGCGATGCCGGACATCGTTGCCATCACCGACGCCCGCGGCGAGGCGTTGGGCATGAGTCCGCGCATGGCCGCTCGACTCACGCAGTCCAAAAACAACCTGAAACAAATCGCGCTGGCCATGCACAACTTCCATGACGTTTACAAGCACTTTCCGCCCGCGGTGATTTACGGTCCGGACGGCAAGCCGTGGCACAGTTGGCGCGTGTTAATCTTGCCGTTCTTGGAACAGAGGGTGCTCTACGAAAAGTACCGGTTTGACGAACCGTGGGACGGACCCAATAACAGGCTGCTCTTGGAGAAGGTGCCCCCTGTCTACCAGGATCCGATCTACGGCGAAACCGAGGATACCTACTCCCATTACGCAGTCGCGGTTGGTGAAAGCACAGGCTTCTTGCCCAAGGGCCACAAACTTCCAGAAAATCCGTCTGCAAGGTCGTGGCGTGGGGCGGATCGGTCTGTGGCAGGCCGGCGGATCTCGGAGTTCTGGGACGGCACCTCCAACACGATCTTGGTCGGGTCGGTGAGTCCAGAACGAAAGATCCCTTGGATGAAACCCGAGGACATCACCTTCGACGACGATTTCCCCGGCATTGGCAAGGAAGGTGGGTTCGCTGCGCCTTACAAGACCGACAAGGCCTCGGGTGGCGTGTTTGCGCGGGTCGACGGTTCAGTGACCACGATTCGCACCGACGTCGACATGCAGGTGCTTCGGAATCTGATCCAAATTGATGACCGACAACGCATTCCCGAGATACCCACGCTGGAGCCGAGCCGTCGTTCACGGCAGGAGCAGATTCTGGTGATCGAAATCCAACGCACGCCAGCCGGGCCAACTGCCAAGCTGGTGATCGAGACCGTGACGCCCCAGGAAGAGCCTCGCCGTGGTGAACCTCCGGCGCCGCAGAGCGAAGCGGCCCGCAAAGCCCAGTCGGCGAACAACCTGAAGTGGATGGGCCTGGCGATTCACAATTACTATGACACGTACAAACGCTTGCCTCCCACCTACAGCACTGGCAAGGATGGCAAGCCGCTTTTGAGTTGGCGAGTGCTCGTGTTGCCCTACGTGGAGCAACAGTCGCTGTACGAGCAGTTCCGCTTGGACGAGCCCTGGGACAGCGAACATAACAAGGAATTGATCGCCAAGATGCCGGCCGCGTTCAGGTCTCCCAACAGCAAGGCGGAATCGGGCAAGACGAACTACCTGGGCGTGAGCGGCCCGCAAGGCATCTTCCCCGGCCAGGAACAAATCGGTTTCAGGGACGTCACGGATGGGACATCCATGACCATCATGATCGTCGAGGCGTGCGACAAGTCCGCGGTCATCTGGACCAAGCCGGACGATTTTGTGCCCGACACCAAAGATCCAAAGAAGGGGCTCCTAGGATTGTGGAAAGGCGGATTCCACGTGGGCTTCACTGACGGTTCTGTCCGCTTCCTGAAAGAAGCGATTGACGATGAGACGCTTCAGGCGTTGTTCACGCGTAACGGCCACGAACGTATCGACCGAGCCCGCTTGGGAGAATCCGGCACGGTGCCTCGTGCCCCGGTTCGAGTTTCGCCGCGCCTGCCAGCCCGCCTGGCCCCAGCGACTGCGGCAGGCGCGGCCCCGGCGACCCCAAGCCGAGAAGCCGCCATTGCCGAAATCAAGAAGCTGGGCGGCAAGTCCCTAACCAAAGGATACAAATCCAGTTGGTCGCCTGACGGGACCCGAGTCGTTTTCGGGGGCGGAACGCCCGGCACAACACGCGACGATACGGGAGGACTGGCGGTCCTGGACCTAGAAACCAGCAAGGTCAGCAAACTAGTGGCACCAGGAAAAGACCCGGCCTGGTCGCCGGGAGACGGAAAGCTAATCGCCTACGTCACCGGGTATGGCAACGCCGAAGAACTGAAGGTTGTCGAGGCGGCCGGTGGCAAGCCGCGGAAGCTGGCCGACGGCGGTTTTCCCACTTGGTCGTCCGACGGGAAGACGCTGTTTTTCCATTCGCGAAAACAGCGGAAACTCATGTCCGTCGAGGTCGACGCCGAAAATTCCAAGCCAACCGAACTGATGGATATGACATGGTGGTACCCAGCGATTTCGCCCGACGGCAAACAAGTCGCCTACCGGTTGGGAAGTCAAGTCCTGGTGGCGGACATCGCCAGCGGAAAGGTGTTGAAGCGGTGGCGGTTTCCTGGGAGCGGTCGCGGCTTTCTAGGTGGATGGTCGGCGGATGGGAAACGAATCGGTTTTGGTGGCTACGGCGGTACTGACGCTGTGGGTTTGTGGCTCGTCGATGTCGAGACCGGCCGAGGCGGGCGTTTGGCGGCCGGTCAGTTCACTATGTTGGACTGGTCGCGTGACGGGTCCAAGGTTGCGCTGGATCTGCGGGGCAACCAAGGCAACGAAATTTGGATGATTGACGCCAAGGCACTCGAAAAACTGCAATTCAAAGAGTCCCTCGTCGATCGCTACACCGTACCAGCAGGCGACGCCAGCGAGTTAATGAAGTTCATTGAAGATCTGAAGAAGTTTCGCCCAGAGACGCCGCAAGAACGCGCCGAGCATCAGATCAGGGCACAGACAACGCTCAAGCTGGCTGCGGAGAGAATACTCGAACAGGACAAAGACCGGTGGTCCAAGGCTTGCCAAACGGCCCTTCGGGTCCTGCTCGAAATCCGTATCGCGAACATCCCTAAGATGGATCGGCAGCAGCAAGAGCAGACAGTCGAGTTCGTCAAGACATTCCTCAAAGCAAAACTCGAAAAGCAACTCGATTCGCTCGATGTGGACCTAGCCATGTCGGCCGCTCGGGCATTGGAGACTTCACGCAATCTGGAGTTGGCGGCCAAAGCGTACGACCGGTTCGCTGACCAGATTGCTGAGAGCGGGAATGCGGAGTTATCCAAGACAGTGAAACAAATGAGAGATGCCGCCAGACGATTGTCAGACGCGGAGAGATAGACTGTCGGCATGCCACTTGCGATCGGCCAAGAGACAACTGTCATGTCCTCTAGTCACTGAATCAAGTTGAAGGAATCGTCATGAAAACCGGAAACGCAATGGCTTTCGCTGCCGCTGTATTGATAGCCGCGAACATTGGAGCGACCAATGCGGAAGAGCCCGATACCTCGTCCGCAAACGAGGCCAACCGCATCCTTGAAACTGCGGGGGTGCATGGCGGCTTGGTTGTGCATGTCGGCTGCGGCGATGGGAGGCTCACCGCGGCATTTCACGGCAACGACGGCTACCTCGTACACGGCCTGGATAGCGATCCGGCTAACGTTTCAATGGCGCGCAAACACATCCGCGAGTTGGGCCTGTACGAGAAGGTGTCCGTCGCTCATTGGATTGGCGAACGCCTACCGTACATCGACAATCTGGTGAATCTGGTAGTGGTAAGTGGCCAGTGTCAGGTGACAAATGAGGAAATCACGCGTGTGCTCGCACCAGGCGGCGTGGCGATCTCCCTTCAGCCTTCAGCCTCCAGCCTTCAGCCTTTCAAGAAGCCTTGGCCCGAAGAGATCGACCAGTGGACCCATTACCTGCATGGGCCGGACAACAATGCGGTGGCCCACGATAGCGTTGTGGCGTCGCCGTTTCACGTCCAGTGGGTCGGCGATCCGAAGTGGGCCAGGCATCACAACCACCTTTCCAGTACGAGCGCTATGGTGACCTCCGCTGGGCGGCTGTTCGCCATTGTGGACGAGGGCCCTACCGCGTCGATCAACCTGCCCACAAAATGGTCTCTCATTGCCCGCGACGCGTACAACGGCGTCGTTCTCTGGAAGAAGCCTGTCGGGCCGTGGGAAGGGCACTTGCGGCCGTTTCGCAGCGGCCCCGCCGAATTGTCGCGGCGGTTGGTGGCCGTGGACGACCGGGTGTACGTAACGCTTGGCTACGGCAAGCCGCTGACTGCCCTGGACGCTGCAACCGGCGGAATTGTCAGAACCTACGACGACACGGAAGGCACGGTCGAGATCCTCTGTCATGACGGAGTGCTGTACATCGTCGTCGGCCAGATTGATGAGGAACAATACGCCATGTCTGCCCGGCGCGGCAGCCCGAGCCCGCACCCACACAACAAGCACATCCGCGCGATCAACGCCGACACGGGAGAGGTCGTTTGGACGAAATCCGATGCCGATACGCGCGAGCTGTTACCGACAACGCTTTGCGTATCCAACGAGAAGGTGTTCTTCCACGGCATCGCAGGCGTAATCTGCCTGGACGCCAAATCCGGCCAAGAGGTTTGGCGTTACCGCCGGCCAACTCGGATTCGTCGGCTTGGTTGGTCCACTCCTACACTTGTCGTGCGCGAGGGCGTTGTGCTTAGCGCAGACTGCGCTGCACCGACCATGAGCGAGCAGCGGGATGCCGAGGGCGTTCAGGTTCAGTGGACTCCGACGGCCAGACCCAAGCGGGGCGACGATTCACTGGGCGAACTGATCGCCCTGTCCGCGAAGGACGGCAAGGAGCTTTGGCGCACCACCACAGCGCAGGGGTACAACGCACCGTCGGACGTCTTTGTCGCCGATGGGCTGGTTTGGACCAGCACCGTCCCGAATCTGACCAGCATGGACTTCACCGAGGGGCGCGACCTGCACACCGGCGAAGTGAAACGAAGCTTCGATACGACGGCCGCCTTTACTACGACACATCATCATCGGTGCTATAGGAACAAAGCCACGGATCGACTCATCTTTCTGGGAAGAACGGGGACCGAACTGATCGACTTGACGGGCGAGAAACCGCTACGTCACTGCTGGCTGCGAGGCAGTTGCCAATACGGCGTGATGCCGGCCAACGGGCTACTATACGCCCTGCCCCACTCTTGCGCCTGCTACATCCAAAGCAAGCTGAGCGGCTTCTGGGCGTTGGCACCGGAGAGGAAGTCGAAGGATCAGAAAGCCGAAGAGTTGAGAAGTGACGTAGCCAACCGTCTCGAACAAGGCCCCGCATATTCAGAAGTCAGAAGTCAGAAGTCAGAGATCAGAAAAGGACGACGAACGTCTTCGCCAGCCGCAAGCAATCTGACCTCTGACCTCCGACCTCTGATCTCTGGCGCGGACTGGCCCACTTATCGGCATGATGCGGCTCGCAGCGGTTACACAAAGACGGCCTTGAGCGCCAAATTGCGACCTGCCTGGGAAAGCAATCTCGGTGACAAGATCACGAGTCCGATCATCGCGGAAGGCAAGGTGCTGGTTGCCGCGGTGGACACCCATACTGTTCACGCCTTTGACACTGCAGACGGCAAGCCCCTTTGGAGTCGTACGGTCGGCGGTCGTGTAGACAGTCCTCCCACGGTCCACCAAGGCTTGGCTCTATTCGGGTCGGCGGACGGTTACGTGTACTGCCTGCGATTGGCGGATGGCGAGCTTGTCTGGCGTTTCCGCGCGGCGCCGTTGGACCGGCGAACCGTTGCGTGCGGTCAAGTCGAGTCGGTCTGGCCTGTCACGGGAAGTGTGCTCGTGCACAATGGCGTTGTCTATTGCACAGCGGGCCGATCGTCCTATCTTGACGGCGGCATGTACATGTATCAACTCGATCCGGCCACTGGCAAGGAATTGGGCAAAACCTGCTTCTACAGTCGCGACCCGGAGACCGGCGAGCAACCGGAGGCGTTGGTGGACGATGTCGAGATGCCCGGTACGTTGCCCGATGTGCTTTCGTGCGATGGGCAGAGTATCTTCTTGCGCGACAAGAGACTGGACACAAACGGAGTCGAGCAGGAGCCAAACGTGCCGCACCTGTACAGTTCCGCGGGCCTGCTGGACGACAATTGGTGGCATCGAACGTACTGGGTATATGGTACAAAGGTCTACGGACGGGCGAGCGGTTGGGCGGTTGTGGGCAACTATGTTCCGAGCGGTCGGCTGCTGGTGCTGGACGAGACGTCGGTGTACGGATTCGGTCGAAAGCGAATCGGCGGCGGTGACCGGGGACTGAGCGACGTTTCACTTCACTTGTTCCGAGCCGATCAGGAAGTCACACCCCTGAAGGGAAGACGCCAGCTCAAGAACAACAATCTGGCACTAACGAAACACTTCAAGCCAACCAAGGTCACGTATCATTGGTCTTGCGAAGTGCCGCTGGTGGTCCGGGCTATGGTACTGGCCGGCGATGTGTTGTTCGCGGCCGGTCCCGCCATGACGCCTGGCGATGGCGCCATCGAGCCCTCGTTTGACGACAACACCGACGCTCTACTCATGGCCTTCTCGGCAGACGACGGCCAAGAGCTTTCCCAATACGAACTCGAAGCCCAACCCACATTCGACGGAATGGCTGTGGCAAATGGTTGTCTATACCTATCGACCACCGACGGCCGCATCGTCTGCATGCGCGGTGATGGCCCCTAATCGTGACGGTTTGGTCGCAACGAAGATCTGGAAGACTTGGAGTGCGATGACTCGTCGTCGCTTTGGATTTTCCTCGACGCGGTCGGCCGGTTCCACGCTCATTTGCCAAGGGACGCCAGCCGCAAGAGAAAGCTGCGACAAGTCGCAGCACTCAAAAGCAGCCCATCATCCACTCTCGGGCATGAACGTGGGCATCACAATTCCTGACGGCGCCGTCCACTGGCCACGCGTTTGACCGAAGTGCATCTCGCAGTTTACCGCGCCCCAGTCGTACATGGTGTGCACCAACCGATCGCAGTCGGCCGGTACAAGCCACACCAGTTGGCGGCCGCGGTGGCGGTTCAACTCGGCGTGAATAAGTGCCGCGGCTTGTTCCTGGCTTCGCGCAATACCCGGTCCGAGCATGCTCAGTGCCGAGTGGGCAAGCGAGACCAGGAAAGCGTCCAGGCCGCCTTCATCGTTCTCCAGCACAGACACGTGCCAAATGCCATCGGGATTCTCGACGAAATGGCGATAGTCGTTTTCGCGGCGGATGTGATTGATCTCCATCTCCAGATCGGCCATCACCGCTGTGTCGTCCGGAGTCGCATCGCGGATCTTTACGTCGGCGGGCGGCTCGACGCCTAGCCCCTCCTCCGGCACCTTCAACGTCATATCTTGGTAAATCGCGCGCGGAACGAAGCCGGCTCGGTTGTACAACGAGAAGGAATCCAGGTTCAGGGTACTTGAAACTAGACGCACGGGTTTGCCTTGCTGATCCGCAAAGTCCGTGATGTACTTCAGCAGCTTGCGCGCAACGCCCTGCCGGAAATAGTCCGGATGTACATTCATGATGCCCAGTGACACGTGCGTCGGCCGAGGATGGTAGAAGCACGATCCGGCCAACCGGCCGGCATCGGTGTCGTCGGCCACCACACAGCAACCGGGGTCCAATTGCTCGTACACCGAGCAAAACAACTTGACGTTATCCTTCGGGCCTGTGAAAGACGGCGGCCGACCGTGGGCTTGGTACCAGGCGTTAATCGAATCGTAAATCAGCGCGGCGACCTCGGCCCAGTCATCAGGCCCCATCGTGCGCAATTGAATCGTGGTCATGATGTCCTCTCGTGCTCCCCAGACCCTCGCAATCCAATGTCTCGAATCCCCCGACAGGTCCATTCACGCTGCGAAACCACGGTAGCAGCCCGACAGATCGTGTCAACCACGCCGGTCCCTCAGACGCCCCCCTGCCCCACCAGTCATTGACCGTTTTTCCCCTCAGGACTAAATTAGGTTGTTCCCAATGCGGTGGATGTAGCTCAGTTGGTTAGAGCATTGGATTGTGGTTCCAAGGGTCGGGGGTTCAAATCCCCTCATCCACCCCTAAGTTGCCAGAGGTCGCCGGAAGTCGCTTCGGCGACCTTTTTGTGCGCATACGGTCGCCTTGGCCTAATTCTCTGGTGCGAACTGGAAGGAACAGCACGCCATGCCAAACATCCCTTGGGCGAAAGAGTTCCCCGGAGATATCACGGTCTGTGACGCCGACGGGATCATTTTGGAAATGAACGATGGTGCATCGAAGGCGTTTGAGAAGGACGGAGGCCAAGCCTTGGTTGGCACCAATCTGCTGGATTGCCACCCAGAGCCGTCGCGTACGAAGGTCCGGCAGATGCTGAAATCGGGCCAAGTCAATGCTTACACGGTCCAGAAGGATGGCGTGAAGAAGTTGATCCACCAAGCCCCCTGGTACGAAGGCGGCGAGTACCGTGGCTTGGTCGAGATATCACTCGCGCTCCCCGACCCGTTGCCGCATCATGTCCGCGACAGCGAATCATGACGCGGGACGGCAGACTCGCGCCGTTGAAACAGAGAATCTAATGGACGCCTGATGGTTGCAATAAGGGGCTGCGACGGATTATGATTCGTAGCGGACAAGTGATTGGGTGCGGTTCGAGGGGAGAACTCACAGTTCGGATCGTTCCAAAAGCCTGCCTGATCGCCCCGCCTTGCAGCAATGCACTCCCTCGCGATCCGTGTTTGAAGGAGGACCAAGTCATGACTCAACGCGGATTTACACGGCGTAATTTCCTTAAGGCCGCCTCGGCCGGTACGGTTGCCGCGACGGCCGCAGGCCCGCTGATGGCGTCGACTCAAACCACGAAAAAGCTCGCGATCCACGGAGGAGAACCGACGCATCGCGGCGGATGGCCCGGCTGGCCGATTTGGGACAAGGCCGAGGACGAGGAGAGCGTGCTGAAGGTGCTCCGGAGCGGCGTTTGGTCCCGGCGTGGTGTCGTCGCGGAGTTCGAAAAGAGATATGCCGAGCTGATGGGCACGAAGCGTTGCCTGGGAACGACAAACGGCACCAACGCGCTGATCACGGCGATTGCTTCCCTGGACATCGGGGCGGGCGACGAGGTCCTTGTCGGTCCCTACACGTTCATCGCGACGGTAGACGCGATCCTCCTGAACGGCGCGCTTCCCGTCTTTGTGGATACGGACCGGGAGACTTTCACCATCGACCCGGACGCAATGGAGGACCGAATCACGGAGGATACGCGGGCGATCCTGCCCATTCATATCCTCGGACTGCCCGCCGACATGGATAAGATCACCGCGGTGGCGAAGAAGCATAACCTTAAAATCGTCGAAGACGCCTGTCAGGCGTGGATGGGAGAGCACCGAGGAAGGAAGGTCGGGTCGATAGGCGATCTGGGCTGTTTCAGCTTCCAGAACTCGAAGAACTTCACCTGCGGGGAAGGCGGCGCCGTCATTGGCAACGACGAGCACCTTATGGACATCTGCCACTCGTTCCACAACTTCGGCAGGCAGTACGGGACGGCGTCGGGTGGGCACGGTTGCATCAGGCTGGGAACCAAGGCTCGCATGGCCGAGTACCAGGCGGCCATCCTGCTGGAACAGATGGAACGTCTCGAGGAGCAGACCGCTCGCCGAGTGGCAAACGCGGCTTACCTCTCGTCGAAGCTCGAACCGATTCCAGGGATCGTTCCGCACAAGCTGAACGAGGGCGTTACGCAAGCGGCGTACCACATGTACTCCTTCCGGTTCCTACAGGACGAGTTCGGCGGCGTGACGCGCAGCAAATTCCTCCAAGCCCTCTCCAAAGAGGGTGTCCCGTGCAGTGGCGGCTACGGTCCGCTGAACAAACAGGACTTCTTGGAGAACACATTCCAGTCGAAGAACTTCAAGAAGATGTACTCGCCGAAGCAGATCGAGCGTGCGAAGCAGATGAGCGAGTGCCCCGAAAACGACCGTCTGTGCACCGAGGCCGTCTGGTTCTTCCAGAGTCTGTTGCTCGGCTCACAGAAGGACATGGACGACATCGCGAACGCCATCGAGAAGATCTACGAAAACCGCGATCAGCTCACTTGACCTTTCGCCCGTGACTACTCGGACTGCGCCACTTCGGTGATCGATTGAAGCCTGAAACGCAAGCGAAGAAACGAGTTGCGTCGCTGGATCTTCGCTTGCGCTTCAGGCTTCAATTTCCATGCTCTGCCCACCAAAGTGGCGTTGTCCAGCTAGTCGTCATCCACGATTTCCAGCCGCATTTCGTCGCTGATGGCCCGCACTTCCGGCGCGTACATGGCGAAACCGGTGGTGGGCAGCGCGTGGAATCGCCCTGGCGTTTGGGCCCGCAGCTTGTAGCGGAGCACGTGTGTTCCCTGCTCCAAGAGGCCGATGAAGAACACGACCTTTTCGTCGCGCAGCTCGATGTGCGGGCACAGCCCGCCCGCCCATCGGCCGCCGCTTCGCAGCTCCATCGGCTCGCAGCCGGCCGGCTTCATGTCCTCGAAGGCCAGGTAGTCGTATACGTTCTTCGACGTGATCGTCAACACGACCTCGACCTTGTCACCGCTGTCCACCGCGTCGCCTGTCTTTAGCGGCACGCGCGTGTAGCCGGCCCGCAACTCCTTCCGTCCCGTCTTGTCGAGCGGCTTCGGACGAAGCCCCGGCCGCGATGCGGCCGCCCCGGCGTCGGGCAGTTGCACCTCTTCGGTCTTCGGAACCAGCTTGAAGTACTCGCGTTTGACGAAGATCTCGTTTCCGGCACCCTTAATGTCCTCTTCCTTCGTGAAGTAGCTCAGGTAGCACGAGTAGTACAGCGCCCCTTCGCCCTCTTTCGCCAAAGTGACTTTGTGGGGGCCTGGCTTCACGTGCAGCCCGCTTAGCACGAGCCGGTTGTCGAACGTGAACAGGTTCTCTTTCGTCAGCTTGATCTCCTTCATCGGTCGGCCGTCGATGCTGACTGTCAGCGTGTAGTCCGGGGCCGCTTCGCCGCTGGCGTGCATGTAGTCGACCATGGCCGCGATCGTGAGCGCCGTGTCGCGTGTGCTCCGCCAGTAGTAGCCGTTGCGACGGTTGTTCAACAGCCACTTGACCAGCCGCGGCGCGAGGTCGCTTTGCGGCTCGATCGCCACCAGCGCCTTGAGCGTCCAGGCGTTCGTCTCGATGTCGTTGTTCCACCAGAACCACCAGTACTCGGCCGGCGTACGGACCCACGCCGTCTCGTTGTCGTCGTCGCGCTCGACGAATTGCAGCACGTTGCGCAACAGCGTCTTGGCCTCGTCCGTTCGCTGTTCGTTGTGCATCGCCAGCGCGAGCAGGGCCCGGCCGTAGTTGTTCAGCTTGCCGCGCGAGGCATACAACTCGTCGAGCCACGCTTTCTGATCATCCTGGTTCAGTCGCCGCTCCAGCGACAGAATGTAGGCCAGATACGCTTGTGTCTGGATGTCTCCTATCCGCTGTTGATCTTTCGGTTTGGCCAGTTCCTTGCTGATGGCGTTCTGCAGGAAGTTCATACCGCGCTCGTAGACGCCGCCGTCCACGTTGACCTGGGCCTGCCGTGCCGCATACAGCCCTTGCAGCACGTAGGCCGTCTGGTACGGCGACGATTCGTCGTTCCGCCACCAACCCCAGCCGCCGTCGTTCTGCTGGAAGCCGTAGATTCGATTCAGCCCGGCGCGGACCATGCGGTCCATCTCAGCCGAGTCGAACACGGGCGAGTCGTTCCGTCGGCCGAAGCGGTTCTTCAAGTCGCCTTCGTTCATCTGCCGTCGTTGCCGGCCGATCTCTTCGAGGTCGAGGCCCATCTTCTTCAGCGTGCCGGATACGAGCACCGTCGGGTAGAACCGGCTCATCGTCTGCTCGACGCACCCGTACGGATAGCCGACCAGATAGGGCAAAGCGTCGATCATCACACCTGCCAGGCTCGGCGACAGCGTGACCTCCAGCTTCGTCTGCTCCGGGTCGATGTCCTCGGGCAGGTCCAGTTCAAGCGTCCGCTGTCCCGTCTGCGCGACACGGTACGAGCCGCTTTGGGCAATCGTCTTGTTGATCCCGTGGACGAGCACAGGGAATGCCAACCGCATGCCGTCGCTTTCCTCGTCTGTCAGCGCCTTGACCGTGATGCGGGCCAATCCGGCCTGGCGCACGCGGACCGGCCAGTCGAAGCGATGTTCGCCCTCGGCCGCGACCGTCGCGTTGGCCACTAGGTGCAGGTTGCCGTCCTCGTCCTTTCGCACCGCTTCGTGGGAGTTGGACATTGGGTCGAACAGGTCGCCAGGCACGATCAACTCGGCCCGCACCTGCTTCTCCGTCTTCAGGTAGTTGTGCACGTTGGCAGACAGGACGACTTCGTCTCGCTCGACGAAAAACCGCGGGGCCTGAAGCCGGACGATCAGGTCCTTGGTCGTCGTGGCCTTGGCGGTCGCGTCGCCGACCTGCGTACTCTTGGTGAGCGCGTACCCGCGGACCCGCCAAGTGGTCAGCGATTGCGGAAAGGTGATCTCTGTCTCCGCCGTGCCGTCCTTGCCGAGTTCCACACACGGCAGCCACATCGCGGTGTCTGCGAAGTACGTCCGCACCTCGGGCTCGACCAAGTCGCCCGTTGAGCCGGGTTCGGCCCCGGACTTCGCGTCTCCTTCCATGGACATCGCGTCCATGGGGGCGGAAAGGTCGGCAGTCTTCATCGCGAGGGACATCGGTCCGCCAGCTGGCTGGTTTGCGACCATTGGCCCCGAAGCGCTACCGCTCGACCGGCTGGCACCTTGTTCGAGACGATCGCCGCGCATACCGTAAGACTCGAGGCCGGACTCGGCCTTCGCTCCGCCGCCACCAAACCCGCCGCTGAGGCTCAGACCGCCCGCGTCCAGGCCCCACCAGCCCTGCCAGCCATCCGGCATGCCGCTGCCGTAGTAGATTGTGTGTTCCGGCCGCACGAACGAGCCCATCGCACCAAACTGGTTGTTGACCGACGAGTGGACGTACGGCGTGTGATGCCGCTTCTGTCCCCAGAAGAACACACGCGGACTAGGGCCGAACTCGTCCTGGATGTAGGTCACCGATTCGTCGTACGCGGTCAGCGTGACCTGACCGGCGACCGGTTCGCCTCTCATGTCGGTGGCGCGGACCCGCACTTTGCCCTTCTCCCCAGGCCGATACTCCGGCTTGTCCGTCTCGACCTCGACGTTCAGTAGCCCATGGACCGGCGGGACGAACAGTTCCTGCGCTTCGTTGTGTACTCGCCCGTTGCGGACCAGCGTCGCCTCGACGAAGAAGTTCGGCACGTGCTTGGCCTCGATCGGTACGTCGATCACGGTGGAACGCGCCGGCACGTCGATGAAACGGTAGTCCAAGAGCGAACCGCGGCTGACGTGGTCGCTGAAGAGGATTCGCGAGTTGCTCTGTGCCACGTTCACGAGCAGGTGGGCCGTGTCACCGACCTTGTACGTCCGCTTGTCGGCGATGATTTCCAAGTCGTTGAAACGATAGACCCGTCCGTCGAATTTCGGGCCGCTGGCCCAAAAGACCGCGTTGCCCAACACCTCCTCGCCCCACGAGTCCTGTGTCTTGAAGGCGATGCGGAATTGCCCCTCGCCCGGGATCGGGTAACGCAGCGCCAGTCGGCCCTCCACGTCCGTTTCGGCTTTCCAGCGTTTGACAACCTCTTCACGGACCTGGCTGTTGTCCGGCCCGCCGTACCGGATGCGATAGACGATCACCTCGCCCTTGGCTGCGACCGGCACGTTGTCGGCCGTCAGCGTGCGGACGTTTACATGCGCCTCGTTCTTCGGCCGGTACCACCCGCCGTCGGTCTCGACGAACGCGAAAAACTCCTGCCGTGTGACGATCACGCTGCCCTGCCCCTCGATCGTCCGTCGGCTCTCGTCGCGCACCTCGACCTCGACGGTATACCGATGGTCGCGATCCGCTTGTTCTCGCTTGGCCCGCGCCGTGTCGATCTCCAGTTCGCACGTCCCGTCGGGTTTCAGTTCCGCGATGCCCTGGGCGACCAACTCGCGCAGCGCGTTGCGCCGACCGCCTTCCATCCGGTGACGCCAATTGCCCTCGGTATCGCCGTAATAGCCCCACGGGAAGTACCAGACGGGCCGACCTACCCATGCCCACGGATACCCCGGCCACCAGCCATCACAGCAAATGAAACAGCCCCAACGGCCCCACCACGGCAGCCAGGGATAGGCGTAGTAGTACCGTCCGTAGCCCTTGCCGTACAGCCAGTCGTACTCGCCCGGTCCCCAGTACACGTGCTGGTACTCCTCGCGGAAGACCTTGTACGTGATCCTGCCGCGAGCGACCGGTGCCCCGAAGTAGTACCGTGCCGCGATGCGGGCCTTGATCTTCTCGCCCAGCCGAGCCTGCGACTTGGCTGGTTTGACCGTCACCTCGAATTCGGGCTTCTTGTATTCCTCCACGCGAAACAGCCCGCCGGCGTGCCGCCGCGCGTCGGGATTGTAGTGGTTGACCTGCAGGTGCCACACGCCCAGCGGCGGCTCGTCGTCCAACGCGTACTCGCCGCTGGCACAGCCGTATTCATCCGTTTCAAGTTCGAGCTTCTGCACTTCGTTGTTGCGGGCATCGTAGATCTCGATGCGGACGCGTTGGCCCGCCTGGGGCGGCTGGTACGCGCGTTCGCTGAGTTGGCGCTGCCAGACGCGGAACCGGACCGTCTGGCCCGGACGATACACGGGCCGATCGGTGACCACGTAGTAGCGCGGCCCCTGTTCCCAGTAGTATCCGGGATCGTGCTCTGACCAACTCTGGAAGAAAGAGAACGCCATCCGCCCGTCCTCGCCGACGACCACGGCGTCGACCTGCGGACTCCGCTGCGTCTGCTTGCGGGTATACTCGATCACGCCGTCCTGGTTCGTCGTCTGGACGGACGAAGTCCAATGCAGATGGTTCTTGTTGTCCTTCCAAACGGTCCAATGCTCGTAGATGCGGACGGCCTTGTCGGCCAGGGGCTGGCCCGTGCGTGCGTCGGCCACGTAGATCAGCCCCTTCTTGACCGCGTTTTTCTGCACGATGGCAATGTCGGTCACGAGCACCAGAACGCGTGAGATATCGTCCGTCCCGGCTGGTCGAGCCTCGACCAGATACGCTCCGGGTTCGGGCAGCGGTGCTCGCGTGCTGCCCTCGGCGGTGCGATTTCCGTCGAGCCGGTCAACCGTCTGAGTCCACGCTGCAACCTCCTTGCCCGTGTACGGCTTCCACCGCTCCTTCTGGAAGAAGTCCCAGGTGATGTTGCGGTAGTTCCAGTACCGCTCGCTCTTGTCCTCCATGCGGTCCTGGACGTACTTGACCAGATCGACCGAATAGGCTTTCAACTCGACCTGCTCTGTGTTGCGGTGCGTGAACGACAGCTTTGGCCTGCCGCCCGGCAAATGGACCCCGCTGCTGCCGAGGATCACGTCTGGCTGCTTGATCTGGTCCATCTGTCCGTTCGCATCTCTGGCCCGTTTGTGTTGCGGGTGTGTCTCGATCAGCGCCGCGTACTCAGCCAGGGCTTGCGGAAACTGCTGACGCGTCTGAAAGCACAACGCCCGCGCGTAGTGGGCCTCGGGACGGACACTGCTTTTCGCGTACTTTCTCTCCAGCAGCCGCAACAGAGCCACCGGGCTCTCTGAGACCGGGAGGGTAATCACCCGCAGTCGCCCGCCGACGATGGTCAGCGCCTCGTCGTCTTCCAACTCCCACATCTTCTTCTTTGGCCGGTCGCGGGCGGGTTGGCTTGGAAGTGCCCGGCCAAACCGGTCGTACCGCACGCGCCCGCCGCTCCACTGGTTGGCCGTCTCCGGCCCGTAGAGCGAACGGGCGATCATCGCCCAGCGCAGCAGCGCCCGCGCCGCGTCGTCTTTTGTCTCGGACGTGTCGAGCCGTTGTACCTCGCCGAGCAGGTAACGGATCTTTGGGCCCTCGCCAAGCCCCGACACGTACTCCTCAGGCGTGTCGACGAATTGCGGCTTGCCATCCGGTCCGAAAGGGATGCCCGTGGGCGGCTCCTGTTCTCCGTGATGCCACCAACGCGGCTCCTCGTAGTCCGCCTCGTCGACGGCCTCTGAGTCCTCTTCCGGCTCGAACCCGCTGTCCCACCACCAGTGGCACCAACCATATCGTCCATAGCGATGAGCTTCACGCTGTGCCAGCGACGTGACCAGATCAAAGTTGACACCGATCCGCTCCGACTCGATCAGCGTCCGCTGCTTCGCCGCATCCGCCTGACCGATCCTCTCTGCCAACCCGATGAGCAGTTCACGTGCCCGCTCGTAGTGGCGGATCGCCTCGCGCCGGTCCTTGCGCCATGACGAGACGTAAACCCCTTGCGTGTGCTCTCCGCGGAGATAGACCGTGCCACGCTTTGTTCCATAATGCGGGATAGTCATGTACAGACCAGCCAGGAACCGCTCGCCGACCGCCTCGGCAAACGAGCCCTTCGTCTTGGCGATGAACTCCTTGGCCCGCGACATCGCATCGTCCCACAGCTTGAGCTTCAGCGAGCAGGCCACCGCCCCCTCGACAGCCAGCCGGAACCGCGGACTCCGCCAGTCGGTCTCCAAGTCCCGTGCTTGGTCGTAAGCCGTGCGGGCCTCCGCCCAGTGCTCCTCTTGGAACAGCTTCTCCGCCTTTCGGAGGCTCTTCTCGGCCGGCGACTCGGACACCGACTCCTCCGCCGAAAGGGCGAGCCCCGCAGCCAATCCCCAGGCCACCAGGACCAGTACTGCACACGGGAAGATACGGTGGCGTACGTGGGCGGTACCTCTTGCTTGCAGTTCGCTCATAATCAGTCCCCTTGCGGGCAAATGGAGATTCGTGGAATCGTTCGATCCTTCTCCATTGTAGGGGAACAACAGTAAAGAGCGAACCATGGCCGTGGGACGGATTGGCAATCCGTCCTACCAAAAAGCTAATGCAACGTTGGGGTTTACGTGAGGCGATGGGCCAACACCGGAGCTATTGTCCGATGTCTTGTGCATTAGCGAATCGACCATTGTTTGCCGGTGGTAATCCCGAACGGATGGTCCCATGTCAGCGCAGGGTGTAGCGACGTGAGTCCGCGAACGTCGCGGAACCCTTGGGCTGTCATAGCGGCGCCCCGTTCGGGGCTGGTCTGTGCACACGGCATCTGACAACACACCAAATGACCAACATCGAAATGCGCAGCGAGGTCAGTACACCACCGATATAGACTGGCGGTACGGCGATTCCTACAATCAGTACCAATGGAGGGAGATATTGGTTCAGATTGGGGCCCGCCGATGACACCGCAGGAATTCATCGACCGCTGGAGAGATTCCGGCGGCGCCGAATTGGCGAATTCGCAATCGTTCCTCAAGGAACTGTGCGCCGTTCTTGATGTCCCGCAGCCAGAGCCGGCCAAACCGGACGGGTCGCAGAATACCTATGTCTTCGAGAAGGCCGTCGAGTTCAACAACGGCGACGGGACAACCAGCGCCGGGCGCGTCGGTCTATACCGCAAGGGCTGCTTTGTCCTTGAGTCGAAACAAGGGGTCGAACGCAAGGCCGCCGAGCAGGCCCAGGCACTGGCCACCAAGACGAAGACGAAGAAGTTTCACGCCGGCACCGCCAAACGCGGCACGCCCGGATGGGAACACGCGATGGTCAAGGCTCGGCAGCAGGCCAAACGCTATGCCGAGGCGTTACCGGACGAATGGCCGCCATTCCTGGTGGTCGTCGACGTCGGTTACTGTTTCGATCTGTACGCGGATTTCACGCAATCGGGCAAGAACTACGTCCCCTTCCCCGATCCGCAGAGCTACCGCATTCGGCTTCCGGAACTGGAAAACGAACCGGTTCGGCAAACGCTCTGTGCAATTTGGCAGGATCCGCCTTCGCTGGACCCCAGCCGTCTCAGCGCCAGAGTCACCCGCCACCTGGCCGAACGCTTGGCGAAACTTGCCAGGAGCCTGGAACAAGAGCATCCGCCCGACGTGGTCGCCCAATTCCTGATGCGGTGCCTGTTCACCATGTTCGCCGAAGACGTGGAACTGGGCGGTTTTTCCACCGGCTGTTTCACCCGGTTCCTGGAAGCCCGCCGCGACAAGCTGGATACGTTCGTTCCGATGCTATCGAGGCTGTGGGAGGAGATGGACACGGGCGGCTTCTCGGTCGTCCTCGAAGGCCAACTGCAGCAGTTCAACGGCGGGCTGTTCGAAGACCACACCGCGCTGCCGGTGACCGAAGACCAACTGGAACTGCTGATCGAGGCGGCCGAGGCCCAATGGAACGACGTCGAGCCGGCCATCTTCGGCACGTTGCTGGAACGGGCCTTGGATCCGGTGGAACGGCACAAGCTGGGCGCGCACTACACGCCGCGGGCCTATGTCGAGCGGCTGGTCATGCCGACGATCATCGAACCGCTGCGCGAACAATGGGACACGGCCTACGCCACGGCCGTTTCCCAACACGAAGACGGCAAAGCGTCCGACGCGATCAAGACCGTGCGCCAATTCCACGAGCAATTGTGCGAGTCGCGCGTGCTGGACCCGGCCTGCGGCTCGGGCAATTTTCTTTATGTCTCGCTGGAACTGATGAAGCGGCTGGAAGGCGAAGTGCTGAAAGCCCTACGCGACTTTGGCGATCGTCAACAAGTGCTGTTGACCATCGACCCGCACCAGTTCCTGGGCATCGAGGTGAACCCGCGCGCCGCCGCGATCGCCGATTTGGTGTTATGGATCGGCTACCTGCAATGGCACTTCCGCACGCGCGGCAAGGACCCGTTAAACGAGCCGATCATCCGCAAGTTCCACAACATCGAATGCCGCGACGCCGTACTGGCCTGGGACGCCATCGAGCCGGTCGTAGACGACAACGGCACCCCCGTCACCCGCTGGGACGGCCGAACCACCAAGCCGCATCCCGTCACGGGCAAAGAAGTCCCTGACGAAGCCGCTCGCGTTCAGGAGTTGCGGTACATCAACCCCCGCAAAGCAGAATGGCCGAAGGCGGATTATGTCGTTGGCAACCCGCCGTTTGTTGGGAGCCAATTCATGCTCGAAGCATTGGGGCGCGGCTATGTTTCCACATTGCGCGAGACGTATTCGACTGTCGTTCCGCAGTCCGCTGACTTGGTGATGTACTGGTGGCAAAAGGGCGCGCATCTCGTCGGCACTCGAAATGTAGAGCGCTGCGGTCTCATTACAACGAATAGTCTGAAGCAGTCTTTCAACAGCAGAATCGTTGCTTCGGCACTCACGGCCAATCCTCCCGTATCGCTTGTGTTTGCAGTTCACGATCATCCGTGGGTCCAAAGCGAAGACGGCGCCGCGGTACGGATATGTATGACCGTCGTGACTGCGGGACGTGACGTGGTTGGCCAGCTTCTCTCGATTACGTCCGAGAAAAGAACTGGACAGCTTGAGCACGAAGTTGGATTTGCGATTCAACCGGGCGTAATTCGCCCGAACTTGAGAATTGGCGTCGACCTGCAATCGGCTAAGCCACTCGAATCCAATCGTGACTTGAGTTTCATGGGCGTGAAACTCGTAGGCGGCGATTTCGTGATTACCGAACAACAGGCTCTCGTATGGCAAACGTTGGGCAATTTGATCCGCCCATTCCTCAACGGCCGAGACATCACACAACGGCCGCGCGGGTCATACGTCATCGATCCGTTCAGTCTTTCCTGCGATGAGTTACGGGAAACGGCTCCATCCGTTTATCAGCACATCTACGACCACGTGAAACCGGCACGCGATGCGCGCCGCGGGAAAAGCAAGGACGCGGACGAATACGCAGATCGCTGGTGGCAACACGCGAAGCCGCGTCCAGAAATGCGGGCGTCGCTCAATGGGCTCGATCGTTACATCGCGACATCCGAGGTCTCGAAACACCGGTTCTTCGTGTTCGTCGATTCGACGGTACTCGCGGACGGCGCATTGATCGCGATTGCACTTTCCCACGCATACTCGTTGGGCGTTCTGTCGAGTCGGCCACACGTGATTTGGACGCTTGGTGTCGGTGGAACGCTTGAAGATAGACCAAGGTACAACAAGACGCGCTGTTTCGATCCTTTCCCTTTTCCGTCGTGTGACACGTTGACGACGGAGCGGATTCGGAAGCTGGGCGAGCAGTTGGACGGTCATCGGAAGCGACAGCAGGAGTTGTTTCCGGATCTGACGGTGACCGGGATGTACAACGTGCTGGAAAAGCTCCGCGCGGCCGAACGGTACGATGGCCCTCCGAGGCCGTCGAATGCGGCGGGCGAGACCAGCGACGGCCTCGGAGGGCCATCGTACGAACTTACGGCCAAGGAACGGGAGATTCATGAGAAGGGGCTGGTTTCGGTCCTCAAACAGATTCACGACGATCTGGACGTGGCTGTGTTCGACGCCTATGGCTGGCCGCACGATCTGGACGACGAGCAGATCCTCCAGCGACTGGTCGATCTGAACCACCAGCGCGCCGCCGAAGAAGCTCGCGGCCATATCCGCTGGCTCCGACCGGATTTCCAAAATCCCGACGGCCAACAGCAGACACAAACGCAACTGGGCATCGGCGAAACCGAACAGAAAGAAAAACCGGTCAAGCCGGCCGCGGCGAAAGCCAAGAAGCAGAAGCAAAAATGGCCGTCGTCGTTACCCGAACGCGTCAGCGCCGTGCGCACCGCCCTGGCCGATCACGCCGCAGCCGCCACACCCGCGGAAATCGCCAAGTACTTCAGCCGCGCGCGCAAGACGGTGGTCGAGGAACTGCTCGACACACTCGTCACTGTCGGCCAGGCCCGCCAGACGGACGACGGGAGATACGTCCTATGACCCGCCTGCACCTTGACATTGATGCAGGCCGTGGCTGCAACACTCGTCCCAATTGGACAGCGCCACTTCGGCGTGACGTCCGCGAATTCACTAACCCGACGCGCCAGCGAGGGATTTGCCGCAATCAGGGAGGGGAAGCTCCAGTACCGCGAGAGCCACATCCACGGAAATCCGTACCCCGTAGTTGCAGACTCTTCCTTGTGGGATAGGCTTCCAGCCTGTCATGGTAGCGTCAAAGTGCGTTCCTGGTCGATCGCTAGACGCCACGAAAAGTGCTGTTTACTGGTCGGACACGTATCGGCTGAATCAACGGCAAATTCCGACAGGCTGGAAGCCTATCCCACGCCGCAATCCGACTTATGTCGGGCGCGTCATTCCTGCCCGCCTGCGTGGCGTCGGGCAGGAATGCCCAACCGACAAGACCGAATGATGTGAAGCACTAGTCGCAGGCCGGTCTTTCGAGCATCACATCGGACGATCTCAGTGTATGCATTGAAGTTTTACGCAACTATTACATTCTCCGAAGCTCGCGGTTTAGCTAACCGGGACAACTGAAATCATTAGGACTCCCAGTTTTGCGGGCTCGTTAATCGACTCGGCTTCCTCTATCATATTTGTCTGCAAATGGATGGAAGCACATGGTCAGGATCATGCTGCTTTCTGATCAAACTGCGGCTTGTTAAGGATCCATTTCGTTCAGGTCTTCTTTTCATGTCCAAGGTTTGTCCGACGCCGCAGGTTAGTTCCCTTGCAAGGAAGTCTTCATGAGCCATGATTCACTGCCGACGATTATACAAGGCGGAATGGGTGCGGGCGTTTCTGGTTGGCGTCTTGCGCGTGCCGTCTCCGTAGAGGGCCAACTAGGGGTGGTATCTGGAACCGCCCTGGATGTGATCTTGACCAGACGTCTTCAGCTTGGGGACCCAGGCGGGCACGTCCGACGAGCGCTTGACCACTTTCCCGACCGTGGCGTCGCCCGACGGATACTGGACCGGTATTTCGTTCCGGGCGGCAAGGAAAAGGACGCGGCGTTCAAGTCAAAGCCGATCTCTGTGGTGCAGCCCAGCCGGCACTTGCAGGAGTTGTTGGTTGCAGGCAACTTTGTGGAAGTGTTCCTGGCCAAAGAAGGTCACGATCGACCGGTGGGAATCAACTACCTGGAGAAGATCCAACTCCCCACGTTGCCATCGCTGTACGGAGCGATGCTTGCGGGCGTCGACTGGGTGCTGATGGGCGCGGGTATCCCTAGGACGATCCCCGGCATCCTCGATAGCCTCGCCGAGGGCCAACCTGTCGAATTGAAGCTGAACGTAATGGGAGCGGACCGAGGCGACGAGCCCGTCACGCGATTCGACCCACAGGCGTTTCTGGGTGGCATGCCGCCCACGCTCGTGCGACCCAAGTTCATCGCCATCATCGCCTCGGCCACGCTCGGCACCATGCTGGTCAGACGTTCGACCAGCCAACTCGATGGCTTTGTTATCGAAGGTCCCACGGCGGGCGGCCACAACGCGCCGCCTCGCGGGCCGATGCAGCTCAGCGACGACGGCGAGCCCGTTTACGGCGACCGCGACGTTCCGGATCTCGAAGCCATCCGCGCGTTGGGGCTGCCGTTCTGGCTGGCCGGATCTTGCGCGGAACCCGAGCGCGTGCAGGGGGCAATTGATGACGGCGCCCAAGGTGTCCAGGTGGGTACGGCGTTCGCGTACTGCGAGGAGTCCGACTTGGATTCCTATTTGAAGGACCAGGTGCTGGCGGCAAGTCGCGAAGGCATGGCAAAGGTGTTCACGGATCCGCTTGTATCCCCCGCCGGGTTTCCTTTCAAAGTGGTGCAGTTGGACGGCACGTTCTCGGATGACGCGCTGTGCGAACAGAGAACGCGGATCTGCGATCTTGGGTATCTTCGCCATGCCTACAAGACGGAAGACGGTCTGTTGGCGTGGCGGTGTCCGGCCGAGCCGGTTGCGGACTATGTGCGCAAAGGCGGCGACGAGGAAGAGACCTGCGGCCGCAAGTGCATCTGCAACGCGCTTATGGCAAACATCGGCCTCAGCCAGGTTCACCGCAACGGCGAGCGAGAGAAGCCACTGGTCACGTCCGGCAACGACGTCGAAGGCGTAGCGCGCTTCGTCAAGGAAGGCAAACGGTGCTACACGGCCAGCGACGTGATCGAGTACCTGTTGCGGGACATGAAAACACCGCGCAGCGCGGCTAGCGCATCTTGCGCGGTGTCGACTTGCTGACGAGCGAGTTTGTGATCGGGACTAGTGCTTTGTCAGACCTAAGAATTAGGGCTGGGTGGCTGGACTGAGCGCAGCGAAGGAAGCCCCGGGGTTTCGGGCTACGCCCTCCAACCCCGGCCACCCGAAGATTAAGCTTTGACAAAGCACTAGTACCTCACGTCTCTTGTCTTTGTGGGCTGGGCATTCCTGCCCGATCCCAAGCAGACGGGCAGGAATGCCCATCCTACTGACACTTTGAAATGACTTGAGGTACTAGGCGGGTTTCACCGACTTTGCTCGGGGACCCTGGTTCCGGCGGCGGGGTTGTTCTTCGTCGTCGATTTCGTAATCGACAAGCTGACCTTCCTGGAGTTCCTCGAAGCTTCCCCCCTCGACTGAAGACATGTGAAAGAAGACATCGGTGCCATCGCCCGAGATGAAGCCGAATCCTCGGTCATGCACTAGTTTCTTGATGTTACCCTGCGGCATAATCAACACTCCAAAATCGAAAACTGGTAGCACGGGCCTTGCCCGCAATAATTCCCCGCCAAGCCGGACGGCTGGAAGGAAGAAACACGCTCGAAAGGCAACCGAAAAACCCAGGTCGCCTAGGAAGAAGCTGCCGCAGGGTAAATCGACGACAGTTCGACAAGGGACAGAAGGTTGGTCGGCGGCTGTTGCTTGGGCATAGCCGCATAGCTGCACCCGGTCGTTAATCTACGTTGAACGGCCCCCGACTACAAGACCCGGTCCCGCTGAAGACGGATTGCCGCGGCGTTGGAGTCTCATTCGGCGAGATATGCTCTTATTTGTAGGGTGGGCCAAGTCTTCGCGGGCCCACCAAGCCGTCCGCATACTAGTCGGTGGGCCGCGAAGACTTGGCCCACCCTACATTCATGGCCCGATGCCACGTTTCTCGAAGTGTTTCTGAGCGGCTTCGAGCAACGGATCGACGGTATTTCGTTGGATGCGGTGGGGAGGACGCCATTCAAACCACTCGTAGCCGCGGTGCTCGGTTGGTTTCAATTCAGCGCCGTCGGCGTCCAACCACGCGACGAAGATCACCACGGTCTTCTCGACGATTTCGCCGCCAAAACGCCTGTATCTGGCCTGATACATCTCCTCGAACCGGAATTCCGGGTCGATTTGGACCTGTTCGCTCGCGATTCCGGTCTCCTCCTGAAGTTCCCGCAAGGCGCATTCCAATTCGGTCTCCCGACGCTCGATATGGCCTTTCGGCAAGTCGTAGCGGTGAGGATGTTTCATCAACAGAAACGAGCAGTTGGGCTGCTCCCGAAAAACCAGGACACCACATGATTTCAGTTTGCGCATCGTCTGTCGCCTCTCTAATCATCGGCTTGGCGCGGATCGACTCCTCGCGCTACAAATGCGGTTGACAATGAGTATTCGCGATAACATGTTGTGTGTTTCGAGCAAACAAAGTCAAGTACACGAGGAGAGTGCGGCTAACTGTTCAACCGACTTTCGGGAGAAAGGCAGGACAATGAAGGATACGATTTTTGGACTCGCCGGCCGGGTTGCCCTGGTGACCGGCGGCAGCAAGGGAATCGGCAATGCCATCGCGCGCGGGTTCGCAGAGGCGGGAGCGGACTTATTCCTTTGTGCCCGCAACGAGGAGCACTTGAAGACTGCGGCCGAGAAGATACGCAACGATACCGGCGTTCGCGTTGAATGCCTGGTGGCCGACATGGCTGTTCGCGAAAGCGTCGACCGCGTGGCCGAGGAAGCGGTCGACCGACTGGGAAAAGTCGACATTCTGGTGAACAACGCCGGCTGGAACATCCCGCAGGGGATCGACGAGATTCGCGACGAGGACTGGCAGTACCTGGTCGAGTTGAACCTGAACAACGTAATGGCGCTGACGCGGGCGATCGTTCCCGGGATGAAAGACCGTCGCTGGGGCCGCGTGATTCACATTTCGTCGATCATGGCTTTGGCCAGCACACCAAAGCGAAACGCCTACTCGGCCACCAAAGCGGCGTTGATCGCCATGGCCAATGCCAGCGCATTGGATTTGGGGCCATTCGGCGTCACAGTCAACTGCATCGCACCGGGTCCGATCGCCACGGAAATGCCCATGTCGATTTTGAGCAAGGAGCAACAGGAGACGCTGGCCGAAAAAACGGCGATTGGACGTTGGGCCAGGCCGGACGAGTTGATCGGACCGGCGCTGCTGTTGGCCAGCGAAGCCGGAAGCTACATCACCGGCACATGCCTGGTCGTCGACGGCGGCGTGCTCAGCCGAGTGTTCTGATACGTCCGCCTACCGCGCGGCGGTCACGTTCACCCAGATGGGGCTGATCCAGGCCATGTTGCGGTCCGTTTGGATCACGCGGGCGTAGTAGTAGTGCACGCCGGGTTCGACTTGCATGTCTTGGTACTGGAAACTGAATCGACGAGTCGGTTTCTCCGGCTGCCCGGTGTAGACGATGTGGTTGTCTTTGATCACGTCGACTCGATCGATGTCCACTACTCCCACGACTTCGACTTCGAGCGGCGGGACCTCCTCGGCATCGAACTCGCTTCCCATCAAGTGCGGTCCCATGTTCATTCGGCATTCGATCTTCTCGGTCGCTGCATAGCACTGCCGCTTTGCCAGGGCCTGCAGGATGGCTTTGTTCGAGAACTCCTCGGCCCATACGCAAGTATACGAATTGTGCGTGGCAACGTGGTCGCTGCTGGCAATGAAACCGTAACGGTATCCTTTCGAGAGGGCGTTCCACATGTAGCCTTCAGGCTGAGCCCTTCCGCCATAGGCGCTGTTGTCGCGTTCTTGCCTTGGATCCGGGGCATTGGCATATTCAGTGGTATAGCGGCACCCCTGGTAGATCTCGACGACCGGTTCCATCGGTGCGGGGCGGTGTCCGAAATCGGTACCCATAACCGGGCTGGTGCTGGTGTGTGGGATCGTGATCACGTTTTGGCCGACAAGGCGAGTCCACAGTTCAGGCGGTGGCACGCGTTGTTCGCCCTCGTAGCCTTGATTGGCCGACCACGGCCGATTATCGGCGGTGCGAGGCACGCGTTTGACGGACCGTTCGAGGCCGATGATATTCCGGTGCCCGTACGGGAACCGCTGGCTCCGTTCGTAACCATGGAACGGCTGATGGAGCGCCGCCACGCGGTGCAGGTCGGCCGTCTTGCCGCTGCGCCAGTAGTCGTAGTCGTTCAGGAGCTTGACGTGCTGCACGTGATCGGTCACGCAAAGGAAGTCCAATCCGGCCGCGTCGATCGCGTATCGATAGGCGTCTTCCAGGCTGCCGTCGGTGCCGGTGCGGCAAACCGACAGTTCCGTATGACGGTGCAAGTCGCCGAAGTACAGCCCCAGTTGCTTTCCCCCAGACTCGAAGGACGGCCGCGGGGCGCGCTGAACCGCTACGTCGCTTGTTTCGACAGCGGATACTGCGTCCACTTCAACAGGGCGACTGCGCCGCGCTCGATGCGGCATGAGCGATGCGTACACGTAATTGTCCCGACCCACAGCATTCAGCCTGTGGTCCGATGACCAAGCGATCCGCAATCGTCCATCAGTGTCCGGGCTAGCGGCCATACCTACATTTTGTCCGCCGGCGCTCTGATGGACCTTCTGTGGAGCGATCCACCCTTCGTCGCCCAGCGAGGCGCCGTACAGGTTCCACATGCCGCGTCCGGAAAGACTGCGGAAGAAGAGCCACAGTGTTCCGCCTCCATCGGCCGACAGCGTCGCCATTTCGCTACGGTCGCGCAGTGCATCCGGCAACGCCAAGGCCGCTGTGCCGCGCGGAAGCTCCAATTGCCCATTGCGGCGGCAGCACACGCGAACGTTTCGCATGGAACGGAGCCCCGCCGTGTGCGAGTCCATCCCCCAGCCGACTCGACCTTCTTCGTAGGCAATCCACAGCGTCCCCCGGTCGTCGTATATCACCGACGGATGCGCCTCGAAGCGATCCGTTGCCGCCACCAACTCGACAGGCCCCCACCGGCCATCCTGCCGGATGCGAAGACAGATATCGTACGAGCCGTCTTGCCATCGGGACCAGGCCACGGCGATCGAACCGTCCGCCGAGGCGGCGATTACCGGGTTCCAGTCATTGGCTCCCGCGTCGCTCAGGCAGATCGGCTCATTCCATTCGTCGTTCTGCCACAGGCGGAAGAAGATATCGGAATCCGTGCCGCGCCAACCTTGCCAGACCAGCGCGAGCGATCCGTCCGGTGTGGTCGCCACAGCCGGAGTCTTGTCCACGCCGGGATCCTCAGTCAGTTGTTCGGGTGCTCCGCATTCCAAGCCGTTGGACGAGAGCTTTGCCGTCAAGCAGTACAGGTCCCAGTTCTTGCGACGTAGTTCCGCCCAGACGATCCCGCAGCCTCTATCTTTGGCTGGTGCCACGGCGATAACGTCTACATCCGCAGGCTCGGGCAATACGTCGAAGATCTCGCCGGGATTCCCTTCGCGGTCCAGCAACACGCCCCGGATCTGGTCGCCGGCGGCTGTTCGATTGTCGGCCGGCTCGCTCGTGGGCAACCCCAAGAACGCTCGCCACAGTATCAGTTGTCGGCCATCGTCCAGCCGGCACAGGGCCGGATCGCTGTCCTGAGTGCTTCCGTCCGACAGCAGGCACGGTACATCACCCAAGCTCTGAAGCAGCCTCACCACTAATCGCCCTTTGTCCTTGCCCGGAAAGCTCGCCTCCAGCTTCTTTCGCAGATCGGCGATTCTCCATTCGAAGTTCCCCTGCAGGCTCACCAAACCGACGGTCGTGGAATCATCGCCGTCCACAACCAGTTCCATCCCATCGGTACCGTTGTTCATGGTAAAACTTCTGAATTCGGGAGGCGTCATTTGGTCATGACGATCTGGCTCGAACGACACGGCCTTCATCGAGATCAGGCGACCTCCCATAACTCGTATCTGACCGTCCCAGTACATCTCGGACGGCGTCGGCCCAAAGCCCCATTCCAACTGCATGGCAACTTGTTCGGCGTCGGCAACGGAGCCAAGCAAGCACAGACTCAACACGCAAATGCCAGTGATACGCATGGGAGAATTCTCCTTTGACTTGGTCGATGCCCTGTTTGTGAACGTATACCCTTCAATTACCGGGAAATTGTATCGCCGATGGCCGAATTCGTCCCCTTGGCAGGCCGCAGCCGAAATCTGTATTGACGGCCAGTCTATTTTGATTCAGGGGATTCCATAGTGGACCAATCGAGGGTAGGATATACCCCTGCAATTGCGTTTGAAAGGATGCGGAGTCTGAAAAGAGAGAAGGAGTCTTCAGGACGAACCTGTGTGTACTACCGTGATCAGTCGAGCGGTATTTTCATCACCTTTTTTACGCGAGACCTCATCATGTATCAGAAAACTCCCGTCGTTGCCCGCGGCAGGCGCGGGTTCACTCTTGTCGAACTGCTGGTCGTGATTGCGATCATCGGGATCCTGGTTGCTCTGCTGCTGCCGGCAATCCAGGCCGCGCGCGAGGCGGCCCGCCGGGCCGAATGCTCAAACAATCTGAAACAGATTGCAGTGGCGGCCCAGAATTTCCATGACACGCACAATCGACTGCCGCCGAGTCATCTGGGCCCAAAACCGCACGGCACTGCTTACACGTACAGAGAGCAGAATGTCGCCGCGACGGCTTTCCTGCTTCCTTACATGGAGGCGCAGGACATCTATGATCTGATCGACATCACGGTCCCGCCTACGAGTGGTAGTAACTTGGTGCCCTTCCTGGCCTTGGACAAGGTCGCAAGGCCATGGTGGAACCAGAGCGGTCCGAACCCGCCAGGTGGGCCCTGGGAGATGGCGCATACCAAGATCGGTGGATTGGTTTGCCCTTCGTCAAATCCTTACGAAAACAGCAGCATGACCATAGTGCTGCTGAACTACTACTACCCCAACTCCTGGACAGCCACGATCCAGGCATCCGGATTCAGCATCAGCGGCGGCGGGCGTGACTTGGGCCGAACCACTTACTTGGCGAGTGCCGGTTTGATTGGTGACGCACCCGGATGGGCCCACGATCGCCGCGGCGCATTCGGCAACCGCTCAAAGTACGCGATGGCCGACGTGTTGGACGGCACCAGCAACACGTTTCTTTACGGCGAGGCTGTCGGGCACAAGAGCTCTGGCGGGTACCAGTATGCCTACGCCTGGATGGGCGCCGGAGCCCTGCCGGTGGCCTGGGGACTTGGCGACCACAATTGGTACGAGTTCAGCAGCATGCATCCGGGCACAGTTCAGTTTGTCTTCGTGGACGGCTCGACACACGCAGTGATGACAGAAATCGAAAACAAAGCACTGACCAATCTCGCTGCGATGGCCGACGGCAATATGGTCGAAATGGACATGGTGCACTAAGGCTTCGTGTCTCGTGCTGTTGTAGGTTGGGCATTCCTGCCCGACCGCAAGTTGACGGGCACGAATGCCCATCCTACTGACTTTTGGGAGAATACCTTCATGCGACGAGTGTTTTCACTTCTTGTCGTCTTATCGATGGCTCTTGGCTCCGCGGGATGCGGTGGGGGTAACGACATCGAGAAACCCGAGAATGCACCACCGCCGCCGACAAGCGACCCCACCGGGCTTGAACCTCCTCCGTCTTCGGACACGGGGTGACCCGTCCGCAGCGGGCCGGCGGCGTGGCTACCCGGCGCGCCTACTTCCACGTGCATAAGCTGTCCACGTATGCGGCCGACCCATCGCGGAGCCAACTGTCGAGCTGCGCCTGTTCCTTCAATTGCTGGCCCCGCATCCGCGGCACGACGACGAAACGGCACGACACCTCGGGCAGTCCCGTCATATCGCTCCAGAGCTTTTCGAACTGCGACACGGGAAAGATATCCTCTTGCCCGTGTCCCCAGCGCTTCTTCACGTCTTTCAGCGTGATGTAAGTCGGCATCCGCAGGCTCAATCGGCGAATGGCGGCGGTGACCGCGGCTTCATCATCCAATTCGTCCCGAGTGAGTTTGAACACGGACAGCAGCCGATCGATTGCGATCCAGGTGGTCATCGAGTTGTAGTAGGTCAGCTTGAATTCTTCCTCTTCGCGAGGCATGGCCAAGCTCTCAAGCAGCCGTGCGTGTCCATCGACCCTGGCGAGCCCGCCGCCGCGATCTTCGATCCGTCGGCCGATGATTTCGAACGACAGGCATGCATCGTCCCGAATGTGCAGCCCCAAGAGACCTGCGTCCACGTCGGCCCCTAACGTGTCGATATTGTGCAACATCAGATACTTCAGTTGCGGGCGTTCCGCCAAGAGCCGCCCGAGCGTGCCGTTACGGAGCAGATTGGGAATCTCGAACCAGTGCCCCACGGGGTGCAGGCACTGTAAAGGCAGGTTGTCCGCATAGTCGTTTCCGCAACCGGACTTCTCGGCCCAGTCGATCATTGCGGCGTGAAAACTCTCTCGCATTTTCTGGGCCCGCTCGTCGAGCAGTTGCTGTGGCATCTCCTCCCAGGCGAACCGCAGATCGCGCGCCATCGGAACCATACGAAGGCCTACCGATCGGCCGCGCGACAAGTACACGGGGCCGCAGTAGCCGCAGTTGTCGTTCTCGGTCAAAAAACGCTCGACGGGCTCGTGTGTGAGGTAACTTGTGGTGACCACGTGAGGCAAAGCCGTCCCGCAAGCTTCGGAGACGTTTCGGCTCTTTGCCAGATGAACTTCGATGAAGTTCCGATAGCTGCCACGAAACCTGTGGAACGGATGAAGCGCCTTGACGACGCCTGCACCCTGAGTCCAGCGACTGCCGGCACCGGCCGCCAGCGTCAATACGGCGACCTCCCCGTTGGCCAGGGCGTTGCGGCCAACTTCACGGCATTCGTCATCGACTCCGTCAATGGTCGAAATCACGTCATCCGGCACTACGTCTTCGATCACGGCATTGGCTGGCAAACGGTTCTGTGCAAGCCCAATCCGGCCGGCACGCAGATCCGAACGGATGCGTTCGTGCAGCTCCAGGTCAAAGCCGTTTTCCTCCAACAGCTCCGACAGAGTGACCTCGCTGCGTTCCTCTCGCGCAGGTTGTGGCAGAAGGCTCCAAAGCAACAGGTCGGTCGAGTCCGCCAGCCGCCCACCGCTCCGGCATTCCGCGGCGACTTGAGCAACTTCCGACTGCTGCGTCGCCGTCAATTCCCGCGCGTCGCGACGGAGCCATTCGGGGGCCACCAAGGCATAGTAACCCGCCGGCATCAGCGATTGCTCGCGTTGGAGCAATTCCGCGACAGTGCCCTGATCGTTGATCGAGAAATCGTAGACGACCGGCTCCATGGCAAACGGCAGCGCGTTTTCCAGTTCGGACTTCGTGCTACTCATCAACTGCTGAAGATACTGCTGCGCTTCAGATCGACGACTTGGCTCGAAAATGAATCCCATCCCGCCGCCGGACATTCCGCCCAGCATCAAGAATCCCAGAAACTCGTCTCCGAACCGAGCTTTGACCCGGGAGATCAGCGTTTGTGTGAAGTGGTTCGACGCCCATGGAATGATAGTCTGAATTGGCCCGTGGAAATTATCCGTCGTGGCTTGGGCCAGCCTCGGGACATCGCCGTCGGTCAAGGCCGCCTCGATGGTCTCCATGATCCCGATTGCCGTCTGCCGTCCCTGCCATTCCGCATCGCCTCGCAGCAAGTATTTTTCCGTCACCATCTGCAGGATCGGGCCGACGTCTTGCGCCATCCCGCCGTGTACCAGCACGAAACTTTCGCATATCCGCTGTCTGGTCTGCTGACTAACCTCTTCAGTGCTGTAGATCCGGTGGTTGGGGAGCAGTCGGCCCCGGCTGATTTCGAATTCGGGGTCGCCCTTGCCCGCTCGGCAACCCTCGATCATCTTCATGCCGGGCCAGAGCCCGCCGGAGTCTTGCCAGCCGCCTCCGGAACCTCCGAGCCATTCGCCCAGAATCGCTCGTGCCGCAACCACACGGCGTTCGCTCTCGTGGAGTTGGCCGGCGAGCGAGTCGACCTGCCCGGTTGCCCTCATCGAAACTGCGATGATCGCGGCCAGCAGCGTCGTGGAAACCGCCAACCGCGAGCCTTTGGGGATGTCGTTGACCTTGCTGACGATCTCCAATCCCAAGCCCGGCCCCATCAGACGGCTCAACACATCCTCCAGGCTCTGCTGCGAGCCTTCCAGCCCCGGTGGGATGATCCCAGCGGCAATCACGGCGGCCTTCAATAGACCGAGATAGTCTCTTGCGAAATCAAAAACTTCTCCCAGACTGCGGACGTCGGTTTTTGATTTCAAATCGACACTCACCAGGCGAAGCACCGGTTCGTCGATCACGCGCAAGAATGCCTCGATAGGCGGTCGCGGAAACGAATCTCGGCCATGGACCCCCAGATCCACAGAAACGTTCAGCACACGCGCACCCTCGGGAAAGTCCATTCCCAGAAAGAAGATGTCACTCCATCCACTATGAGACAAGTCCATGCGCACAGGCGTACGTTCCCACAAGCACGGGTACAGACCACTTTGCTCGTCCCGCCGCAACAGTTCTTTGCGAATCCGCAATGGATGATCGCTCGGATGCCCGACGCGAAACATCCATTGGTTTCCACGGACCGATCGAACGCTCCGCCGCACCTGATCCGCCAGAGTCTGGAATCCCAACTCGTGATAGGCGACCGCCAGAGCGCTGGCGATCGTGTCGCTCGTGCTTCCGTTGTCGCAGCAAGCCAGAAACTCGTCTATCGCCTCGTCAAATCGGCGGTTCAACAAGTGCATGTACCCGTCGAAGGGGATCAATCCGAACGCAGCGGGCGGCAGTCTGTCCGGCAAGTGGTACCGGTAGATGGCACTCAAGAAGAGCAGAGCCCTGACTCGCTCGTAGAGATTGTCGCTGGTGCGCCGAAACCGATCCAATCCATCGCACGCGTCGAGAAGATGCTCGGCCGACGCGCCACGGCACAGAGTATCCAACGAACGATTCCGCACGTCGGCATCATCCGCAGTAATTGTCTGCAGAAATTGGTCTGTCATAGAATCCTGTCCAGTCTTCCCCGAGCAAGAGTGACGTTCACGGTGCAGCCACAGGCACCCAGTCCGGTTCTTTGTTGCAGTTGCCGTCGGTCGTGATGGCCACCCAACGGTTGGTGGCCGTCATATCGGCCACGCAGATGTTCCAGCCTTCGGCCCGGATGCCCACGCCTTCCGGCGCTTGGCCCAATCGCTTAGTCGCGGGGCCACGAGTGAACACGACATACTCCCCGTCGGGCGGCCAGTCGATGTGATACACCTTGGTCGGTTTGGTGCTGGTCACCACGTCGCGGCCACCAGTGACTTCGGGGCGCGGACCCGCTAGATCGACATCAGCCACGCGCAGAGCCCAATCCGACGGTGTCCAAGCAATCCGTTTGCCGTCGGGGCTGACCTCGGGACGGCATCCGGGGATACCCAGATTGAACACGCCGGGTCCGTCGGCTTCGATGGCCACGATGGCGTGTCGATATCCCATACCTCCGTGTATCGTGCTGATGAACCATTTGCCGCACGGCGACCAGCACGCGCCGAACAAATGACAGATTTCCCTGTTGGGATGCTGCCGGTGTTGGCCGTCGGCGAGATCGTACACAAACAGCCCTCGGGTTGCGATGGACGAGTAGGTGAACTCGTCAGACTCGCCTTTGAGATACGCAATCGCTGCGCCATCGGCGTTCCAAAACGATTGCCGAGCGTTTCGGGCCACCAGCTTGCGGTCGCTGCCATCGACATTCATGTAGTAAACGTTGCGCACCCGCGACGTTCCCTGGCCTTCGTCCGCCACGAAGCAGATCTTGCCGCCGTTGGGTGACGCGTGAGGATACAGTTCGTCCACATCGGAGGTGTTGGTGAGATTGACCGGATGGGAGCCGTCGGCGTTGATCAAGAATAGCTCCCAGTTGTTCTCGCGGTACGTTTCGTACACGATCCTGTAAGGAACGCGTTTCAGTTCCTCCAGCAGTTCTTCGTCCGAGGCGAAGACGGCTGGCGACCACATCACAGCCAGCAAGAGCAAGGTAGGTCCCGCTTGCCGAGCGGGACCTCTTGAAATCGAGACGCGGCCAACACAAGGTCCCGCTCGGCAAGCGGGACCTACGGGAACCTTGCTTCTGGTATCGCTCATCGCCTTTCGCTCCCGGCCGGCAACCAATCCGGCTCCTTGTTGCAGTTGCCGTCGGTCGTCAACCGGAGGAATCGGTTCGTTCCCGCCGCGTCGGCAACGTAGATATCCCAATCCTGGGCTCGCACGCCGACGATCTCCGGAATTCGTCCCATGCGTTTCGCTGCCGGACCGCGACTGTAAGTGACGTATCTGCCGCACGGCGACCAGTCGATGTGATAGATCTTCATTGGCTTGTCGCTGGTCACTACGTCGCGTGCGTTCGTCACTTTGGGGGCTGGTCCGTTGAAATCGAGATCGCCGATCCGCAACGCCCAATCACTTGGTCCCCAGGCGATCTTGGCGCCATCGGGACTGATGTCAGGTCTGCAGCCCGGAATGCGGAGATCGTAGACTTCCATTCCGTCCACCGGAATCGCCACCATCCCGTGACGGAAACCCATACCCGCGTGCACCGTAGCCACGAACCATCTGCCGTCCGGGGACCAGCACAGATTATACAGGTGATGGATTTCCTTGTTCGGATGCTCCTTGTGCCGGCCCGTTGCCAGATCGTAGATGACGATTTCTTTCGTTGCGTAGTCCGTATAGGTGAACTCGTCGGATTCACCTTTCAGATACGCGATGGCCGTGCCATCGGCTTTCCAGCATGGTTGCCTCGCGTTCTTGGCCACCAGCGTGCGATCGCTACCGTTGATGTCCATGCAATACACGTTGCGAATCATCGATGCCCCTTTGCCTTCGTCCGACACGAAACAGATCTTCGAACCATCAGGCGAAACGTGCGGATACAATTCGTGTTGGTCTGACGTGCGAGTCAGATTCGCCGGCGCAGACCCGTCGGCATTGACCACGAGCAGGTCCCAGTTGTCTTCCTGCCAGCTTTCATAGACGACCTTGTGTGGGACATCGCGTAGCTGTTCGGATAACTCGTCGGCCGCTGTCGCCGTTTCGGAACCAAGAGGATAGGCCGCAGCCAACGCCGTCACCAGCGTGGCCGCAACAACACAATATCGTCTTGCCGTCATCGCTTCGTTCTCCCAACCAAGGTGTTTCGCGACAAATTCACAGACGCTGGACGTCGCGAGTATTGTAACAGCCAACTGATCCATTAGCCATCATCGTCCGCTCTGCCATATAGCGACGAAGCCGCATCTCTTGACCTCCCGAGCTTTGCACGCTACTGATGGCAGTGTCATACTGAGGCATCGGCGCGCCGTGCGCTTTGCACGGACAGAGGACCTGCAGAATAATCGGGGGCAGAATCATGGGGACATACTCCCGCTTCTTCATCATTTTGCCCCTCATCATTCTGCAGACCTCTTCAGCCCTCACGTTCGGCTTCAAGCCGTCGCTGGCGGGCGACGAGCTAACTACAACGTTTCCCGAACAGTACCGCGTGAAGCCGCCCGAGATACCCGACGGCGATCTTTCCGGTGCGTTGGGACCACGAATGCTGAAGCTGCTGAGCAACCAGGTGTCGCGCAACCTGAAGACGATGGAAGACGACCGAAGAAAGGCCGGGATCGAAGAGCCGAACGCAATCGTATCGGACACACCCTACTTCGAATACTTTGCCACAGGAAGTGCTTACGCCGCCGCGGTCCTGGTGCGATTTGGGAAAACAGGCGAGACGATGGCTGGCCTGTCGCGCGAAGAACTCCTCGATACTGCGGTAAGGCTGATTCAGGCGGTAGCACGAGATCATCTACTCGGTGGGGGCAGAGAGCAGTGGAGCACGTTTCGCTCGGCGCGAATCATCCACACGCTGGGCATGGCCGCCTGGCTTCTGTGGGACGATCTGGATAGACCGACCCAGTTGCTGGTGGCGAAGATCATCGAGCACGAGGCCGATCGCTTCCTTGATCGTCCTGCACCGGCTCGGCTGCGCGGGGACACCCAAGCCGAATCTAACGCCTGGACCGGCGGTGGCATCGCCGTAGCCGCCTGTATGCTCCAGCCCCATCCCCACCAAGAACGTTGGGCTGAGAAGGCCAAAGAGTACATGATCAGCGCCTATGCCACGGCGCGCGATGTTGCCAGCGATGACGTCGTCGACGGCAAGCCCCTCAGCCAATGGCTCACCGCACCGAACGCCTTTCCTGATTACACGATCGAGAATCACGGGCTGGTCCATCCGGACTACATCGGCGCGATCTCCGAGATGGTCCGATGCGCGATTTCGTTTCGCCTTGCGGGCGAGGCCGTGCCGCAGGCCGCCACGTTCAATGCCGAGGAAGTTCTCGACCTCCTTGTATTCTTCTACCTGCCGGACGGGACGTTGCTTTACCCGCAGAATACGGACTATACGCCTCGCCGTTTGGACGTCTTCCTTCAAGCCGCCAACATCATCCCGCACAAACCCAGCCCGCTCCGTAAAGCGTGCTTCCTGCGCACATTGAGCAGCATCGAAGCGATGGCGACCGAATGCCCTGACCAGCCATTGAATGGATGGATCGGATTTCCATACGATTTGGGCAGCACGTGGGGATTGACGCAGAACTACCTGATGTTTCGGCTCTTCGGCGACGGTGGCGAGGCGCTGGCGGATGACCAGTTGGAGACGAACCTCGCCGGTGTGCTTGCATCCGAATACGGCCGGTTCGCAGTCCACCGCACGCCGAAGACGATTTCGAGCTTCAGTTGGCATTCCACTGGCAAACAGCCGTACGTGATGGGCCTGACCATGCCGCTGGAGGAAGATATCCTCTGCTATCCGATGCCCTGGAGTTACGTCGGCCAAGTGCGCGAACTGGGCGAGCAGCCCACGCTGAAGGTCCACTCGCATCGATTGGCAGCGTACGAGAACGGACTTGCGGTATCAGTCGAACTCGGCTGGTGTTCCGACAAGGTTCGCCAGGACTGCGCCTTTGTGTCGTTGCCCGACGGTCGAAGCGTTTATCTCGAGGAACGATTTGCTGCGTCGAGAGTCACCATCGATCTGGCCACCCATGGCAACATAACCTTCTTCGACGATCCTCGGTGGGTCTTCCAGGCAAAGCCACGTACGTTTTTCGGTGAGCAAGGCAGCTTGAAACCCGAAGCCGATACGTTGTCCAACGGCAACTGGCTCAATATCGACGATCGGATGGGATACGCCGTGTTGGGCTCCAACCGGTTTCGCTTGTTTGCCGTCCCGGGACGCCCTTGCATTTGGCGGGGAAACGGGACGATGTACCGTACTTGCCGCCTGGAGTTTTTGGGCGCTGCGCCTGCGGCGGCGAAAAACACCGCCATATCGTTCGACGCAGGCAAGAGGATCAGCCGCTTTGCCTTGGTCACTTGCCCCAACCAGAAAAAGGAAGAGACCGCCGCGCTGGCCCACGGCATCGACACGGCTGGTTGGCACACGGCCGAGGACGGGGTGCTGGCGTTGAAGTTGGAGAAGTGCTTGGTCTATTCGAATTTCTCGTCCGAAACCAAGTCGGTTTTCGATGGCAAGAAGACCATGTCGTTGGCGCCGAAGACATCTGGATGGTTGCAACGAGGCCAAGTTTCCGATTGGCGCTGAAATCCAGTAGTCAACGAAGTCGCTGCGCGGAGAATTCCTGATATAGACGGTCTGCGGTGACGTCGGTGATCCGTCCGTCGTGAGCAACAAACCGGGCGGCGAACACCAGCGGCGCTTCGTCGGTGAGTCGCACGTCGGTGTCGAGCATGGCCGATACTTCCATCATGCCGTATTTGCGGAGGAAGAACTGGTTTCGCAGGTTGTTTGCATGGCCCATCAGCGTCATGCCGACGAAGTTGTCGCCGATTGTCCCGCTGCAATCGACCCATCGGGGCGCTTTGCGTTCACCCTGCTGGTCGCAATACGTTCCTTCGAGATCCGTGCGGCCTTCGGAGTTTCGCATTGTGCCGCCGTCCTCGACGTCGATCAGATCATGGACGCGCACGGTGGCGAATGAGTGGCGATCTGCCACCAGTGTCACCGGTTTGTCTGCGGGCGCCAATCGAGAGCACTGATCGATGACGGTAAACGTCTCTTGTTGGAAGATTTCGTAACGGCGCTGTTCCACCAGCAGAGTCTCGCCGACCTCTCGGTTGACTTCCCTCGTTTGCCAATGAAGCGTCAGATGAACGGTGATTCGATCGTCGACGCTGCAACGCACTTCCTGCACACGCTGAATTCCAGAAGGTCCCATGTGGAATAGATTGAAACCGCGATGCCACTTGTCCTCGCGCTGGGGATCGGGGAACGGCAGCTTGCGGAAGAAGTCAACCTCCCGGTCGCTACCCTCGACACGCACCTTGCCGTGTCCGCACGAGATCGACTGATGGTGGATGAAGCAATACTCGTGCGAGCCCGTGACCGGAATGCCGCGTGGCGTGCACACAGGAAACAATTCGGGCTTCAGTCGAAAGTGGGTGGGATAGTCCGTCGGGAAGATCAAGGCAGTGATATACCGGTCGCCCCGCATCAGCTTCAGCCGGCGCGTCTGCCCACCGAAGGGAACCTGGTCGATCACTCTGTACACGTCATCCTCCGATGCGGCGGCAGTCGGACGCGTGGCTGCCCCGGCACCAATCGTTGCCGCAGCGGCGACCATGAAGCGGCGACGCGATATCCGAGACACGGCGATCTCCTCTGGTTCAATTGGCAACTTGACGAGCGAAAAGACACGCGATGAACGTCTAATCGCGTACTGTGTACAGAATCACCTTAAGAACGATGGCACGATCGATGCTCGCATGATACTCCGGAGCGGCACGCTTTCAAGCTTCCTCGAACCGATCGTGCTGGGATCAGCCGCGGAAATCGTGCACGAGATGCCATCCGTACGTGGAATACGGATGAGAAACCAAGTAGATTGATAATGGTTGGGTCTCACGATCGCGGATGACTAGCCGCAGAGATTCGATCTGCGATTGGTCCCGCGTTGGACGGATCGATTTTCAAACTTCATGAAAGAGGAGCTGAAATGCGGATCGCTTTCTCTGCGCTCGCAGGATTCGCGTACGTACTTCTCCAGGTGTTGGCCGTGACGGCTGCACCGGCAACTGACGACCGACCACCCGAAGGCTTCAATCTCGTGGCCGAGGATGATTGCGGCACGGAGAAGCAGACGCATGTCGTAGTCGGGACCTCCTGGCTTTACCCTACAAGTATGGTCGAGGCGCCTTATGAGCATCGGGCCATCGTTTTCGACAATCATGCCTGTGTTTTCCAGTACCTCGGTTTGAATCCCCAGGCCTCATACAAGGTCGACGTGGTCTATGTCGACAACGGTGGCCGCGTTCAACGCTTAGAGGCAAACGGGCACCAAGTACACGACGCCATGGAACTCCCGCTGAGGCGTCCCGGACGTCTTCTGTTCGATATCCCCAAGGCAGCCTATGCAGACGGGGACAAGTTGGAGTTGAAGTTCGTCCGGGTCGCTGGGGCCAACGCGATCGTTTCCTACGTTCGTATCTGGTCGACCGACGAGAAGCCTTTGAAAGCTCCCCCGCCCGAACAGCGGGCAGCTTACCGTGCGCCAAACCCGCCGCCGCCGAAGCCGCCCAAACCGCTGTTCCAAGTGGACGGCTCGATCGAAACCGATTGGATCTTGCAGGACAGTCTTCTCTGCCGGCCGCTGAAAGACGGCTGGGAAGAACCGGCCGATGTTGTACGAAGCCGAGTGATCCCAGCGGTCGAGAAGCACCGCAAGCGAGGTCTGGCGATTGCGGCCGATCTCGAAAGGCTCGGCGCCGGCGAACCGGCGGCGGCGCTCGTCTCGCTGGCCGTTGCGGTTCGTGCTCGCGACGCCTTGGTTGCAAAGGACATTCTTGCTCCCGAGGCATGGCAATCTGTTTATCTTGACGTCCGTCGAGCGGTTCGCCGGTTGGCGTTCTCCCATCCGCGCCTGCACGATACCGATGGGCTGCTGTTCGTCCGCCGGCATCACGCCCATTTCAATCACCAGTGTGCCCGCCGCCGATCACGCTACAACCAGTTGGGTGGCGAATTCTGCGTCTTGAAGGAAACCCGCGACGACCTGGGCGGCCAAGTTGTCTCGCTGACGCAAGGCAAGTTTCCCGAAGGTCTATTCGGCCGCCCCGACGTGTCGTTCGACGGCAAACGAATCGTATTCGGCTTTGCCGCGGAGGAGGTTACGGATCTGGTCGAAGGCCCTTGCGAGTCGCAGGGCGTGGCGGACTCGATCGGCAACGGCACCTTCTTTCAGGTCTGGGAAATGGCGCTGGACGGTCGCACGCCGGCACGACAGATCACCCGGGGAACGACCCGACGCGAGGAGAGCGCCGACCCGATCTATCTGCCCGACGGTCGGATTGCGTTCATGTCGCCGCGTGCCGGCGGAATGGTCCAGTGCGGCGACTGGGCTTGGGCCGACTGCATGTTCAGCGTCAATTCCGATGGCTCCGACCTCCGCCAGATCACGCGTGCCAAGGAAGGTGAATGGGACCCCTGCCTGATGGACGATGGCACGATCATGTTCACCCGGTGGGAATACGTGATGCGATTCTGGCGGCCTACGCAGTTGATCTGGAACGTTCGCCCCGATGGCACGTACCCGCGAGTGATTTCCGGCTACCTGACCGGCGAGCGCAACTACGCCCGGTGCCGCCAGATCCCCGGCACAAGCAAAGTCGTCTGTGTGGAATCGCACCATCACAACGACGGCAGCGGCAACATCCTGATCGTCGATTTGAGACATGGCCGCGACACAGCCGAAGGCGAGGAGCACTTGGTGCTGGGGGCGTGCGATTCTCCCTATCCGATCGACGAGAACTACTTCCTGATTTCCTACGATCCCCGAGGATCCGGCCCGGCCGATCGGCGAACCGCCGGGCGCATGGGAATCTATCTGGCCGATGTCTACGGCGGAGTCGAGCTGATCTACCGCGACGCGGAGCTGTCGGCCGTGTGCCCGACACCGATCCGCCCGCGTCGGCGGCCGCCCGTTCTTCCCGAAGTGCGAACTGTACAGGAACAATCCTCAGGCGGATTCTACGTTCAGGATATACACGCAGGTCTGCCCGAATCGATGCGCGGCAAGGCTCGATACCTGCGCGTCGTCCAGGCTCACGAGCGTCACGTTCACACTTCGCCGTGCAACATCTGGGTCGGCATGGGCGGGTTCGAAACGAAGACCGTGCTGGGCTGTGTGCCCATCGATCCGGACGGTTCGGCGTACTTCCGCGTGCCGGCCAACCGGGCGGTTTTCTTCTCGGTCCTGGACGAAGACTACCGGGCTCTGCACACGATGCGCATGACTACGTACGTCAGACCGGGCGAGACGACTGGGTGCGTCGGCTGCCACGAGCCCATGCCCAGCACTTCCCTAACCGGCGCGAAACCGGCGGCTTTGCTGCGAGAGCCTTCCATCCTCGCTCCGCCGCCGTGGGGTGTGACGTCGCTTGGGTTTCCGAAACACGTCCAACCTATCCTGGACCAGCGTTGCGTGCAGTGTCACGACGGCACGGAAGGCGAGGACAAATCGTTCGATCTGCAGGCCGGGTCTCAGGAGCCAGAGGCTTTCGTGCCCAACCTGTGGACCGTCTACGAGACCGGGTACCAGAAACACTACACGTATCCCGCCTATTGGAGCTTGCTTCCCTACGTGTCTACCGCAGACATACACCAATATCACACGCCGCCCGGTTCGTGGGGCTCGCGCGTCAGCCCGCTTGTGAAGCTGTTGGCCGACGGCCATGAGGATGTTCAATTGGACGAGGCGGAGTGGCGAGCACTCTGTGCGTGGATCGACTGCAACGTGCCATACCTGGACGACTACCGCAAGTTCGCTGTCGACCCGGAGATTCGCCAGGCGAGCGCGAGTGGGGATTCTGTGAAAACGGCGGACCACTGACTCCAGTTTCTCACGGGTCCCAGAGAGGCACGGCGTCGCCGTCCCAGGTCAGCGTTTGTCCTCCAATCAACTTGCCGCCTCGTTGCCCTTCGGCATCCTCTCGTATCCAGGCGAGGGCACCATCTGTGACAAGGCGATCTTCCATCGTCGTCAACCGTTTGCCGTTTCCGAAGACAAGGATATCGGTCGTCTTGTTCCGGCGAAGTCGCAAGGCGGCTGTCCCGGGCGGGCTGGGCAGGCCCGTGAAGTCTATATCTGGTGGAGCGGTAGCGAAGGGCAGCATCAACACGGCAAAACGGTTGTCTTCCCCAGGACGGGTAGCCTTGTCGTAAGCGATCCAGTCGATCTCGCGGTAGCCGCCAAACTGTGCCAGCGAGCACATTCCTTGTCCTTCGCGTATGCCGCTCAGTTGTTTCGGCCAGGCTTCCATCAACAGCACGCCTGGACCGGCCGCGCTCTGGATGCGGCCTGCACCACCGATCGTGAGGTCGGTGGGCGAGTGGAAATACCAGCTCAGGGTCTGACCGTCACGTTCGGCCGTACACGAGTCGAATACCACGAACACGTCGGGTTTAAGAAAGGCCACGGCGCGGCGATGCGTCAGTCCATGTGATTTCCGGTATCCGTCGTGAGTTGCCGCGAAGAAATCCAGCCGCGCATCGGAATGCCAGAGCACGTCGCGGCCACGGGCCGTTCGCTTGTCCACGTTGGCCTCGTCGACCACCAGCATGTTGTGTGCCCGGGCTGTCGTGTACCAGGGGCCGTGGAACGGGTCGTCGTAGGTCCGCCCGATGCCTGCATCCAATGCCAGCGGCCCACCGCAGCCGATGAACTCGAAATCGAGCGTGGCTCGATGCGTGTGGCCGCCGCCGTGTGTGCCATAGTTGATGAACAGATAGTTGTCGTCGCGCCGCCAGCCGCTGCGGAAGATCGCCGCGCCAGACGACTCTAGATGGACCGAGGTCACAGCCGATGGCTTGCCGTCGGTTTTAGCTGCGCCGCTGGCCAGACGGTCCGCGACATAGAGGAAGTCCGGCCGGTCGTAGAGCGCCGCACCCTCACGCAAGCTAGGCACGGGCACGCCTCGCCCGCCGCCGTCGTTCAGCGCGGGCAAACCGCCCAGCGGATTGGTCACCAGCATCCACCACTCAAGCACCTTCTCCAACTCCGTGCCAAACTCATTCACCAAGTCGTTTTCCACTCCGGCCGCCTGTAGCAGGGCCATCAGATTGCGCGGATCGCGGTAAGCGATATTCATGTAGCTGGTCGGCGCGCGTTCCGAGTGGCAGCCGTCGTCGTAGAAATCGCGCTGGACGTGTTCGACCAGACGCCGGACGCCCGTTTCGAGCCATTGCGGTGATTCACGAAACTCCGGCACGCGAATGGCAATATCGACCAATCCGTAGCTGCCCATGATTTGCCAGTTCCCGCCGCGGTAGCCGCGTCGCTGCAATTCGTACAGCCACCGTGCGGCACCGAGCGCGGTCTTCAGCATACGCTCGTGAGTTTCAACAGGACGATCGGCGAAGTCGCACGTGTAGTAATGCAGGAACTGCCGGTTCCTCAGACCGAGGCCCAGTTCGTACCAGATCACGTCCAGGCTGCCAATCGCACCCTTGACCGCGTCGCGCTGCTTGTACCACGTGTTGAACAATCGATCGAATTCGGCCAGATACTTGGCGTCGCCAGTCGCGTGATAGGCAGTCAGCAACGGCGCGGACCAACCCCAATAATGAAAACCGTACTTGCCGGATCGGCCGTAGTCGAAATTGAAATCAACGACATCGCCGTGCTGATGCGTGACCGCGCCCCAGCCGCGGATCTCGTGACGCATGACGGGCTCCGCGTCGCGCTGGGTTTGCTCCACGCGCGCGGGATCGGCCCGCAGGTTCTCCGACGCTTCGCCCATCGGTTGTAGTTGACTGTCATGTTCGATCCACGTTAGCTTGTCCTTCGCGTCCCAATAGGCTGCCCAAGCGCGGTAGGCAGCCGCATAATCGCCCTCGTCGGCAGCGGACTTGACGGCCGACAAACCGGGACGGCCCAAGTCAAGCGCTGCGAAGAGGTCCGCATCGGATATGTGTTTGATCTGGCGGTCAAGATAATCGGCGTCGGTCCGCCGATCCGCGGTGTGTTCCTGCGATATCCCAATCGACACGACAGTCACGCCTACCGCAAAGGCGGCTAGCCCAGGGGTCGCCATAAACACCTTAGCCATCAATTGTAGACGCGTGGTTTTCATGGGTGTTGACTCTCCTTTTGCAACTCTCCAGAGGCAACTTGCCGGTAGCAGAAGTCGTGAGACTTCGTGACAGTCGGAAGTCTCACGACTTCCGCTACGAGGTCCTGGTAGTTCATCTCTTGCCAGGTTTGAGGATCAGCCGGTGCTGCGTCACCTGTTCGACCTTCTCGCGAGAGAACATCAGAGGAAAATACTGACCGTCGGCCCACAATGGGGCCAAGTCGGCATGGTGTGGGCTTCCGGGTTGGCCGGATTGGCCGGGGGCGCTGGTTGCCATGGCTTTGTCCCAGTCGGCCAAATCGAATACCTGCCGGTAGGTCGCTCCGTGCCGGCGTAGGAAATCGGTGTCGTATCGAGCCTGGTTGGGTGAGTGCGGGCCCGATTCGCTGGCGTATGGGCCGACATTGAAAGCCTTCGCGTAGGCCAGATCGACGTTCGCCAGAGGATGCTCGAATTTGACTCGTTGTAGCTTTCCCAGTTTCCAGAGGCTGGGATCGTCACCCAGCCTCTGTTTCGTTTTCTCGACGGCTCGCGAGAGACTCTCCCGCACCAAGCGATCGCGAGACGCTTTGGGGGAATCGCCAAACCAGGCTTCTGTGGGACTGGACAACTCGGCCAGCATCATGGGCATGCCGTTACGGTTCTTGGCCGCTGAAATCAGATGCTTGGGGACCTTCATGCCGAAGAAGGCGTCGACCAGTTGCTGTCGCCAGAGAACGTACAACGGCCCAGCCTGCGATTGCTTGGTCAGCGCGCCGTCCCAGTTCTGGAGCAGTTTTGCGAACGGTCTGAGTGCCGGATCTTCGACGACCGTCGATAACAGGCCGACAAGCTGACGGCCAGGAATGGACACGTTATCGTGCTGCATCTCGATGAAGTCCGCGAGCGTGAATCGCTGTTGGGATTTCAAACGCTCGTCGACGCGGCGGAAGCGGAAATCGGCTACCCAGTCGTAGCCGATCTCGTGCGGATAGTTGGGTGGCAATATGTTGTGGTTGGCGGTCGCGAGGTAGTGCGTAGGTGGGTTGTACGCTTGCGGTAGATCTTTCACTTGCAGAAATTTGTCCCATCGGTAGTCGCCTTGGCCCGGCACGGGAAGTAGCCCGTGCCAACCTTGGCGCACGGGCGTAAGGGCCGCTGCAATCCAGCCGATGTTGCCGTCCACATCGGCATAGACGATGTTCTCCGAGGGGGCCTTCCAGCCTTCGATGGCTTTGAGGAACTCCTTCCAGTTGTCGGCACGGTCTACGGCCAGTGACGATAGATACGCCGCCGTTCCCGGCTCGCTGCCCATCCAGCGCAAGGCGTACACCCGGTGACGCGCTCGGTCTTCATAGATTACCGGGCCGTTTCGCGTGTAGCGAAGCTCGATGTATTCGGTTTCGAGCGTGTCGCCGCGCTTCACAGACACCGGTTCGCGGCGGACGGTCATCCGTTCCCACCCGTCGCCGACTCTGTATTGGCTGGGATTGTCCGGCTGGGTCTCTTCGACGAACAAATCGGCCTGGTCCGTCAATACGACGGTGAAGCCCCACGCGATTCGTTCGTTGTGGCCGATTGCCACACCAGGCAAAGCCGGTTCGCCGCTGCCGATCACGTTCCAGCCAGGTGCGTTCAGGTGAACCAGGTATCGCAGCGACGGCAGTGCGATGCTGCGATGCGGGTCGCTGGCCAACATCGGCTTGCCGGACGCCGATAGCGAGCCGTCGACCACCCAGTTGTTGCTGCCCTCTTCTTTCGGACCAAAGCTCACAGGCGATATGACGGCGTTGTAGCCGTCCAGCAGCGACTGGTTGATCCCCGAAAGATCAACGTCGCCGAGCGGGGCGAAATCGACCGGCGGATCTGTTGGCATCGCCAGCCGGGCCTGCTCGACGCCAACGGCCTCCACCAATTCGGCTCGGGCGACCTCGCGACGCAGGTTGAACGCCACGGCCAGCACCGACATTCGCCCCAGGCAGTCCTCCGGTTTCCACTTCTTGGGCCGGTAGCCGAGGATTTGGAATTCGATGGGCAGCCGGTCGCCCAAATGGTCGATGTATGCGTTGATGCCTCGGGTGAAGGCGGTGACCAACTGCTTTGTATCGGGCGCGTAGCTGGCCCATTCGGTCTCCATATCGCCACGGTATCTCAGCAGCCTGGCAAACCGGTCTCGCACCAGCGAATCGGGGCCGAGCACTTCGGCCGTCTCGCCCACGGCAATCCGCCGCCACATGTCGATTTGAAACAGCCGATCCTGCGCCGCAACGAATCCCTGGGCGAAAAACAGATCATCTTGGGTCTTCGCGTAAATGTGAGCCACGCCCCAACGATCACGAAGCACTTGGACCGGCCCCTTGAGCCCAGAGATGGTGATCGTCCCATCAAGTTGGGCCAAAACGTTTTGGCATTTGTCCGGCAGTCGTTCGGGAACCCGTTCGGCGCAGAAGGCTTGTGCCCCAAAAGACCAAAAGACGCAAAGGCCCACACCGGCGAAGAAAGCGGAACGAGCGCTCAGCATGTGCCGCCGCCCGTTTGCTTGGTCCGGTAGCAGAAGTCGCAAGACTTCTGGCCCCGAACTCTTGCGAGTCCGGCTACGGACATTTTCAAATGACGGCGGCATGGCTGCAGGCCTCCTTGTGTTTGCGATCCTACCGCGGAGTAGGACTTCGCGAAGGCGGCTTAACAGGCGGCTGGGTACCAGGAGTCGATGGCTCTTTGGCAGTTTCAGAGGGAAGCCTCTTGAGAACGGCCAAGCTTCGCATGTCACCTTCTTTGGTTGAGAAGTCCGTGGGTCGCGCTTTGCCAGGAGAACCGAAACACAATTTCAACTCATTGGCATCCACGGCATAGATCCCCTGGATGACAATCGCCTTGTCTTCAGCAAACGCAACGGCGTCGATTCTCTTGGGCGTCTTGGTGGGATCAATCTCGATTTCCAGCAGCACCGTTTCTCCGGAATGCTGGGTCACGACCACGTTATTGCCGGTGATCACATGCTTCTTCTCCCAAACCTCTTTGGGGACTAATCGGCCGTTTCCCATGGCCGACACCACCTGCCATGTTCCCTGGAGTGGTTTTAGTGACTTCAGATACTGTTGATCCGGTTTGCTCAGCCTGGCTATGGAGACCTGCGCGACCTTGCCATCCTCTCTCAACAACAGAACGTTGTCGTCCCTGATCTCAAACACCATGGCCTCGACCGAGAACTGCCCTGTATTGTCAGTCCACTTTCTCGCCTCGGCGGTCGCTCCGGCAAGAATCAGGGTAATCGGTGCCACGATGGCAGGAATCACTGCTCGATTCATGGTTGGCCTCGTGCGGCTGGAAGGCACCACTACGTAATTGATAAGCAGACGCGTGAATTGGTTCGTAGTTCCGCCTTTAGGCGGTCCTAGGCGAGAGGCTGCGAGGAAGACCGCCTAAAGGCGGGACTACGAACGTCGTCACGACTCATTTATGCGTCGGCTCAGAAGACTGGCCTTGAATCGATTGTAACAGAGCTAACGTCGTCTGTACCACAAGGGGAGCGTTTGGAGACGATGGCGCGAGAGTAGCGACCATCTCGTTGCCGGCCTTCGCGTGGACGGGCACGTTACGTTTCTCGGACACCGACGCCGAGTTCTTCCTCCAAAACGCGCATGATGGTGACCAGGATGGGGCGTGTCCGAGACAGGTAGTCGTCCTTTGTCCAGTTTGACCATGGGGGACGGGTTGATGGCCGCGAAGCGGCAGGAGTTGCTTGTGGAGGTCGCCTGCCCATTTCCGATGCCCTGGGGGGTCTCTGGACGCGACCACGGGCAGGCCACAGATTAAGGTCGAATACAACGAACGTTCGATCGTCCAGAAGCCACGCGTACGAGCAACTGCCATGCGACCACGACTCGGGCAGGTGTTTCGTCGCGGGCCTGTCAAGACGCGAGACCCTAATCACTGCTTTCACCTCGCGCGAACGTTCCCGAATGACGTATTTAAGATGTGGAGGGTTGCCATCAGTCGGCGGTTTCACAGTCCACTCGTCCAGACACCGCTTGGCCTGATCGCTGCTGGCGAGCCGTCGCAACGAAATCCTGTACTCGGTCGTCGCCTTGTCGTGCAAGAAGACCTCTTCCGGTCCCACGATCAAGAAGCTTGGGCTGCGAAAGACTTCCGGTCCATAAAGGTACCTCGGCTGGACTCCCATCCGTTGGAGCGATTTCCGCAAGGCTCGCTTGATATCCTCGGTGGTGACGGCCACGGCGCGGGGTGGGTCTGTGGATTCCGGCGGTCTCGTTTCCGGCGGCGTTTGCCCATCGGGTGATGTTCGCCCGCCGGACGGCGTCTGACCGTCGGCTTCCGTATTGTTTCCGGAGATCGTTCGTCCACCTAATGCGATCCCGCCGTCGACCGCCTGGCCGACAACCCACTCCAGCGATCCTCGAATCATCTGCTGCAACCGCGGAGGGAGATTCTGCATGCGATCGTACACGGGTTCGCGAATTCGTTCGCGCACCCGGAGAACGACGTCGTCGCGCGTGGCGCTCTGAGCCTGAGTAGCGAATGTTTCGAGGACCGAATTCGCCTCACTTTCGATCCAGTTGGCCAACCCCTGCAACCGCTGTCGATCGTCGGGATTCGAGGCGATTTCGACGGCTTCATAGATCGGCAGGACGGCAGGGTGGACGGCCTCGCGGATCCACCGTTGTATTCGGACAAATGCCTGTTGGCGCCGCGGCTGAAGATCCCCCAACTCCTCGGCCGATGCGTCAAGGGCCTGATTGGCGTTTCCCGTGGCCGCGTCGGTCACCGTGCGTACGGTTTCGGAAACCGATTCCGAAAGGCGATTGCCCGCCCGTTCGAATCGGCGATCAAGAAACTCCGAAATTCCGTGTTCCCGAATCTCGATTACCGCGTCGGTGAATGCCTCGTGCAAGCCTTTCATACTAGCATGGGAGGCATCACCGGACTCGCGACGGCCGTAGGAATCTTGGACCTCAACTAACGTACCCGACGAGTCATATCGGCACGTCACGCGGGGCCCGCCAAACACTCCGACCGTGGTCGCGCGGCCGTCTTTGGCAAATCTGTAGACATTGGCCGAGCGAGTCCGGCCGAACAGATCAACCGCCAAGTGGTTCTGGTGGTCCTTGTAGTCGAATTCCAGACGTTCGGGGCCTTCGACGGCTTCCACTCTTCCGTTGGGGTAGTATTCGACTTTGGCCGAATAGCCGTTGTGCCGTCCCGTGATTTGGACCAATTGATTCCGATCGTTGTAGCCGAACGTCCATTGTTCTTCATCGGGACCGGTAACCGACTTGAGGCTCCCGTTCGGCCGCTTGGCGTACTCAACGCGGCGCCCCTCCGTATCTTCAACCGCGGCGATCCCTCCTTGTTCGTCCAGCTCCAGCTTCCATCCAAAGCCGGCGCTGGTCGATACCCTGTCGAACACTCCGTCGGGTTTCGCGTGACGGATGATCCAATGACCTTCGAGCGAAGTCAGGCGACTCTTCAATGGATCGCCGGCCTCCGTTGTCCAGCCGCGATGCAGCCGGTCCCACCCTGGGCCCGTGACGGTCCAATTGATGAGGTGAGGATTCGAGGGAAGCAGTCGGCTCGTTAACTCTACGGCCATTGGAAAAGGCTCCGGGCCGAAACTGAGTAGCGTTTGGCGGATAAAGATGCGGCCCTCAGGCAGCTTGACGTGCAGCGGGCCACCGCAGTGGACGAAGTCCGGATCGAGACGGTACTGCCGAATCAAGTCGATGACGGTGCCTGGCTCTACGACCGGGTAGGAAAGGGAATCCGGTTTGTATTTCTTGTAGGAGCCGACTTCCGTAACTTCGTCAGCCGCTATGGAAGAGGTTGAACAAAGAAGTGCAATTGCCACCGCCGCAAGAAACTTTGCCCCGACTACTCTCATCGAACTGCCCCTCCCAACTGTCGCCGTGATCGGTCCACCCACTATGGGAAGTCTACGTCTTCGGCCTGGGTGGCAACGCGGCGGACGTGTAGCGACACAGTATGCTTAGACAGTCCCCGGTGCAGTTTTGGCGAAAGAGACGGTTCTGACGCCTCATTGGGAATCAGTGCCGTGAGCGTTCAGGAACGGACAATACCCGCGGAACGCTTGAATCGTCCCCATTTCCGGCGACAATGGTCCTGCATGCGGCGGTGATCGGAAGCGACGAAAACCGCCCGCTAGAGGTTGAACCCCTGTTTCTGTTTCCTTGCCTGAGGAGAACACCAATGACCAAACGAACCCTTGCCGCCCTGTTTGTCACCACGTCGTTCGTAGCGGCCACTCCGCGGCTTTGCCTGGCCGAAGGAGAATTTGCGCGGACTACGATCGACCTGGGCGTCGTAGTCAGCGATGTCGACAAAGCTGTCGAATTCTACACGAAAGCGATCGGCTTCACGGAGGTAAAGGGTTTCAAGGTCTCGGCCAAGTTGGCCGCTGACGGCGGATTGACCAATCGACAGCCGCTGGACATCCGCGTGCTGGTGCTGGGCGAGGAGGACAGCGCGACCAAACTGAAGCTGATGGCAGTGCCGGGAGTCGACAGCAAGAAGAGCGACAACTCGTTCATTCACTCGCAACTGGGGTATAGCTATCTGACCATCTTCATCGGCGACACCAACGCGGCCATGGCTCGCCTGAAGAAAGCGGGCGTAAAGCCCATCGCCAAGGGCCCCGTCGAGTTACCCGAGAACCTGGCGCCAGGCGTCTTTCTGACGGTCGTTCGCGACCCGGATGGCAACGTCGTCGAGTTGGTGGGGCCAAAGAAGTAGGGCAGGCGTAGCGCTGCGGCATTCTTGTCGCCACCCGTTGGAGTTCACGCTTTAGCGTGTCTTTCTGGACACTGAAAAGGACACGGCACGCTAAAGCGTGAACTCCAACGGTCCTCACCGTCGATTACGTCGACGATTGTTGCTTGAACTTCTTGAACGGTTCAACCAGTCCGCTTAGTGCCGCGGCCAGAACGCTGCCGTCGGAGGCCCGGCCGATGAAGGTGAACCCGTCGGCCACCGTGTCCTCGGGGATTTCGACGTCCAGCAAGATGATCCCGGGCACTTTGCCGGCCTTGCGGCAGGCGGACACGATCTTCTCGACCGCTGCGCGATACTTGGGATGGTCGAACTGTTTCATGATGCCCAGACCGACGGTCAGGTCCAGCGGTCCGATGAATAGTACGTCCACGCCGTCGACGGCGGCGATCTCCTCGGCGTTTTCCACGGCCTGTTCGGTTTCGATCTGTACCAAGCAGATCAGATCGTCGTTTGCGGAAGCAAAGTACTCTGGAAACTCGCGGCCGAAGTCAGCGGGGCGGGTATAGGGAGTGACGCCGCGGATCCCCTGCGGCGGATAACGCATCGCTCGAACCACACGTTCGGCGTCTTCGGCCGTGCTGATCATCGGCGCCATGATGCCGGCCGGCCCCAGGTCCAAAGTGCGTTTGATCAGCACTGGATCGTTGTACGCCACGCGAACGATCGGCGCGGCGGGCGTGCTGGCTAGTGCTTGGAGTTGGGACAGCATACTGTCACTGCCGCCCATGCCGTGCTCCATGTCCACCACGACCCAGTCGAAGCCCGAATTGCCGGCGATTTCCGCAGTCAGGCTGGAACCGAGAACCAGCCAGCTTCCAACAAGGATCTCGCCGTCCAAAGCCCGCCGGCGAATTGATCGGATGCCCACGGTACGTCCTCCTCTATTGGTAGGAATTCAGCCGTCTGGTGAAGTGACCGTTCTGTAGCCGGATTCGCAAGAATTCGGACGATTCGGCGGCACACTGGCAAGATCCCGAATTCTTGCGAATCCGGCTACCATTTGGCTGAAGCGTTACGTCTATTATAGTTTCCCTGCCTCTTTGGCCATTTCGATGGCTACGTCGATGATCATATCTTCCTGGCCGCCGACTGTCTTTCGCTTGCCTAGCTCGATCAGCACGTCACGGATATCGACGTCGAACCGCTTGGCGGCGCGTCGAGCGTGCAACAAGAAGCTCGAATAAACGCCGGCGTATCCCAGCATGAGCCCGTCGTTGTTAATCACTTGAGGCCGGTGCATCATCGGCTCGACAACCTTCTCGGCGGCGTCCATCACTTTGTAGAAGTCGACTCCTGTCTCGATGCCCACGCGTTCGAGGACGCCGATCAGCACCTCCAACTGAGCGTTACCGGAGCCCGCGCCCAGGCCCCTCAGGCACCCGTCGACCGAATCGGCACCGGCCTCGATCGCAGCCAGCGTATTGGCGATAGCCATGGACAGGTTGTTGTGCGCGTGGAAGCCGACCTGGATGTTCAAAGCCGACTTCAAGGCATCCACGCGTGCCACGACATCGGGCGGGAGCATGGCACCGGCCGAGTCCATCATGTAGACCAGTTCAGCGCCGGACGCTTCCATGATCTTGGCCTGTTCGACCAGCTTCGGCGGCTCGACCATGTGAGTCATCATCAGCACGCCGATCGGTCTCATGCCCAGTTTGCCGGCCAACTCGATGTGCTGCTCGGCGATATCCGCCTCGGTGCAATGCGTGGCTACCCGGGCCGCGCCGGCCCCGCATTCTTTGGCCATTTGCAGGTCTTCTTGCGTACCGACGCCGGGCAACAGCAACACGCCGATTCTTCCCGGCGTGGTGACTTCGGAAGCCGCCTTCAATAATTCGAAATCGTTGGCCGCAGCGAAGCCGTATTGGATCGACGAACCGGCCAGTCCGTCACCGTGGCTGATTTCGATGGTACCCACGCCCGCCTCGTCCAGCGCCTTGGCCACGTTGGCCACCTGCTCGGGCGTGAACTGGTGGGCCATGGCGTGCTGGCCATCCCGCATCGTCGTATCGAGTATGGCGACTTTCTTCTTTTTCATCAGTTGTATCTCCGGGGCTGTCCGTGGTTCATCTCGTTCGCCGCGCGCATCCCGTGGGGCACGTTTCCAACGTGCCTCTTGGATTGTAGGCACGTTGGCAACGTGCCCCACATTAGCATTGGACGGTTGCTCCTACGTCGTGCCGCGTTGTTCGGTCAGGAGTTTCTCTGCAAAGACCTCGCCCACCGCACAGGCGGCGGCGGTCATGATATCCAAATTGCCGGAATACTTGGGCAGGTAGTCGCCGGCTCCTTCGACTTCGATCATGGTGGTCACCTTATCGCCGTCGACAAACGGCTCGACCTTCAGCCTGTAACCGGGCACGTAATTCTGAACGTTTCGGACCATCTCCTGGACCGATGCCCGGATGGCAGCTTCGTCGGGGTCATCGACCAAGGCGAAAATTGTATCGCGCATCATGATAGGCGGCTCGGCCGGGTTCAGGATGATAATGGCTTTGCCCTTGTCGGCCCCGCCTATCACTTCCAGTCCTTGGGCGGTGGTGCGAGTGAATTCGTCGATGTTCTGTCGAGTGCCCGGACCGGCGCTCTTGCTGGCGATGGTCGCCACGATCTCGGCGTAGCGAATATGGCAGGCGCGGCTGATGGCGGCAACGATCGGCGTCGTGGCTTGGCCTCCGCATGTGACCATGTTCACGTTCGGCTCGTCCAGATGCTCGTGCAAATTGACGTAAGGCACGACATAGGGGCCGACTGCCGCAGGAGTCAAGTCGATGGCGATTTTGCCGGCCTCTTTCAACATCGGTGCATGCATTAGATGCGGTTTGGCCCCGGTCGATTCGAAAACGATTTGCACTTCGTCGTTTTCCAATATCGCGTCGATGCCGGTGAGCGACGTCGAAATACCCAGGCTACTGGCCAACGCAAGCCCTTCCGAATCCGGCTTGATGCCGGTCATCAGCACCAGGTCCATATACCGACTACGACGGATCTTATACATCAGATCAGTGCCGATGTTACCAGGCCCGATGACGGCCACCTTGATCTTTGAATCCATGTCTCGGCTGCTCCCACAAAGGTGTCTGTCCCAATTTCGGGGACGCGGGTCACGCGGAACCGTGCATTTTGCACACCGAACACGGTTCGTCAACGAGCGGGAGCTCGAAGCCGCGAAAAACGTTGCTACGCAGTTCGAGGTCCCGTCCGGCAGTCGGGACCTACTTTTGTTGCAGGAATTTGGGAGTATTGGTATTTTCAGGAGATAGTCAGGCACGCTTGTTTGGCAACTGTGCGACATGCGACCCATCGCTTCGTCGGGCGATGGGACATAATGCGGTTGATCAGCCCCGTGTCGAAAGGAGCCGGCTTCGATGATTAGCAGGCGGTACTTTCTTGGAACGGTCGCGGGTGGTGCGGCTGGATTGGGCCTTCCGGTGAAGGGCTGGTGTGGTAGGACGATCGATGCATCCCTGCCCCCCGGGGTTTCTATCAGCGAACTTGCGCCAGGGGAGGATATTTTCGCCTACGTGCGGCGCGTGAACGGCCAGTTCGACTTCGCGCCGTACAAGCAGATCCTCGGTGCTGCCAATGATCTGAAGGAGGGTGACCAGATCGTCGGCGTTGCGGCGGCTGACGAGACTTCGCGCCGCAATGCGCGCACGCTGCTGGCCAACACGCGTATTCGCGACCTCGATGCGCATCCGTTGCTCGCGGACAATCTTCACGATCTGCTCACGCAAAGCCGCGACGTGGCGGCCGCTGCGAAAACGGCCAATCTGACCATGGGGCAGTTGAAGCGGTTCTTGCTCTCCAGAGGCGAAGACGCCATCAAGGTGATCAGCGCCGGCCTGTCGAGCGACGTTATCGGGTGTGTTGTCAAGTTGATGAGCAACCAGGAGTTGATCGCCGTTGGTGCCAAGGTGTTTAATCCGCTGCCGGGCAGCCGGATCGGAGCCAAGGGGTATCTGGGCGCGCGCATCCAGCCCAACTCGCCCACGGACAACATCGACGACATTCGCTGGCAGGTCTTCGACGGCTGGGCATTCGCCGTCGGCGACGTCGTGCTGGGCACAAACCCCGTGTCGAGCGATCCTGCTTCGGTGGAAGCGATCGAACTAATGCTGCGGGACCTGCTCGTCACTTTCGGGATCGACCACGTTCTGCCGCACTGCGTGCTGGCCCACATCGACGTCCAGGCGGTGGTCGAGAAAGCTCACCCAGGCAGCACGGCTCTGTGGTTCCAAAGCATCGCGGGCAGCGACACTGCCAACGGCACGTTCGACATTAGCAACCAGAAAATGCTCGATTATGCCGCCATGTGCACCGGCGAATTTGGCCTGTACTTCGAGACGGGTCAGGGCGCAGACTTCACCAATGGCCATAGCCACGGCTTTGATATGGTGATCCACGAGTCGCGCAAGTATGGCTTTGCGCGCGTGCTAACGCAGAAGGTGGCCGAAGCGCAATCGAATGCGGGGCGGGCGGCGGCGCCGTGGGTGCATCTGAACGACGTGGCCGGCTTCATTGGCCCCGAGGTGTTCCGCACGCGCGAGCAACTCGTGCGCTGCTGCCTGGAGGACATCGTCATGGGCAAGCTGCACGGGTTGACCATCGGTCTTGACGTCTGCTCGACGCTGCATATGGACGTCTCGCTCGACGACCTCGACTGGTGTCTTGATCGGGTGATGCCGGCCAATCCGGCATACCTGATGGCCTTGCCGACCAAGATCGACCCGATGCTCGGGTATCTGACAACCGGTTTCCAGGACCATGTGCGCATCCGTAATCGATTCGGCTACACGGTTAACGACCGTGTGTGGGAGTTTTTCCAACAGCTTGGGGTCATCGATCGGAACGGTAAGCCGACGGATCACTTAGGAGACCCGCTGTGGGTCTTCCTGCAGTACCGCCGCAAGAAGGGCGACACGCGCAGCGACATGGAGATAATCGAGGAAGGGCAGTCGCAGATCGACGAGGTGCGCGGCCGCGGTGTATTCATCGCGCAGGGGCACGGCGTCAAGCCTTGGGATCTAGCACCCGCGCTCGAAAAGGACATCCGCCGCATCTACGCGGACGCGAAAAAGAGCATTTGGACCGAGTTGGAGCCAGCCTTCATCGCCCAGATCCCGAATGTGCTCAAACTGTCGACCCAATCCAAGGACCGAACCGACTACATCCTGCACCCAGAGTCGGGTGAGCGTCTGACCGACAAGTCGATTGCGACGCTGCGTTCGCTACGCCAACATCATGACGGCCGGTACGACGCCCAGATCGTCGTGTCCGATGGCCTGAACGCCCTAGCGATCATGGATTTGGGACACTTGGCGCCGTTTCTCGCCGAAGTGCGTGATGGCCTTGTGCGCGAGGGCTACCGGCCGGCACCCGAGCATATCGTGCTGACCTCAGGCCGAGTGCGCGCCGGTTACCGCATCGGCGAGACGTTGTTCGCTCACCTGCCGGACGACCGCGCCATCCTGCACGTCATCGGCGAGCGTCCCGGCACCGGCCACCACACGTTTTCCATCTACATCACCGCGCCGGACGGCTCGGTGTGGGGCGAGGACGGCAAAGTCGATCACAACATCACAAAAGTTGTCTCCGGCGTCGCCACAACGGCGCTGCGACCCACGAAAGGTGCCCAGGAGACGGTACGAATCCTGAACACCATCACAAAGCCGGGCTGATGTAGTTCTGTAGGTTATGCTTCAGCATATCATCGCATTCTTGGCTGCCTGGGCAGACGATATGCTGAAGCATAACCTACGCATTGCGGCCGAAGCGTCGACGCATCTACTCGGAACTCGAACTTAGGTGCCCGTCCGGGCATCAATGATGGGATGCCTGGACGGTCACGTGTCAGCACGACACAATGATGATGAATCGGGTCAGGCGGAATCTTGGCGGGAGTGACGGAGCAAACCGGGAATATGACGCACGATGCTGATCACACTTCTGACAGCAGTCCAAACCTGATCTATCCGGTCGGCACACAGGTTGTTTCCCTGAAACCTGTGCAGGGCGCCAACGGTCGCATCGTGCATCCTTCCGGGGCGGTCGGTGTCGTTGTGAGATCTCCGATGGACCGCCAGCACTCGTACCGGGTTCGCTTCTCTGATGGATTCGAGTCCCCGCTGCGCCACGACCAACTTGTTCTACTGGCGGAATACAAAGAAGGCGACATCAGCGACACCAATCAGGTGTTGGCAAAGCACGGACTATTCGATCGAGTCATCTTCCGCTGTGTGATCGGATCGCGGGCTTACGGATTGGACGACGAAAACTCGGACATCGACCGCCGAGGCATCTATCTGCCGCCTGCCGACCTGCACTGGTCGCTGTACGGCGTGCCGGAGCAACTCGAAAACGACGCAACGCAGGAGGTGTATTGGGAACTCCAGAAGTTTGTCGTGCTGGCTCTCAAAGCGAATCCAAACGTGCTGGAATGCCTCTACACGCCTGTGGTCGAGACGGCCACGCCGCTCGCTCGTGAATTGCTCGATATGAAAGAGATCTTTCTGTCGAAGCTTGTCTTCCAGACATACAGCGGCTACGTGGCTTCGCAGTTCAAGAAAATGCAGACCGATATTCGCAATCAAGGTCAGGTCAAGTGGAAACACGTGATGCACCTGATCCGGCTGCTGCTGTCCGGCATCAACGTGCTGATGGAAGGGGTCGTCACGGTCGCGGTTGGCGAGCATCGAGACCGATTGCTGGCGATCAAGTCGGGAGAGACAAAATGGGATGAAGTCGAGGCGTGGCGACTCGAACTGCACAAGAAGTTCAACTCGGCCTTCGAGCATACCACGCTCCCGGAACGTCCCAATTACGAGCGAGCCAACGAAATGCTCGTCAAAGCTCGCCGATTAGCGTTGGAGGAAGCCTTGCCATGATCGACAACGGCAAGCTGACGCAGCACGTCGAGCAGCATCCGTATCCGCTGATGTTCGCCACGATCAGCGGAGCGCATCTGTACGGCTTCCCGTCGCCGGACTCGGACTTCGATCTTCGAGGTGTGCATTTGTTGCCGTTGGAGCAGGTTGTTGGGCTGGACGTTGGCCAAGAGACCGTCGAGAAAGAAGGCTTCTACGATGGTCTTGAGATTGATCTGGTCACGCACGATGCTAAGAAGTTCTTCGGCCTGATGCTCAAGAAGAACGGCTACGTGCTGGAGCAGGTCTTTTCGCCGCTTGTTGTTCATGCAACTCCGGAGCACGAGGAGCTGAAAGCAATCGCCGCCGACTGCATCACCCGACATCACTCGCACCACTACCTTGGCTTTGCTGCAACGCAATGGAAGTTATTCCAGAAGGAGAATCCACCGCGCGTAAAGCCGTTGTTGTACGTCTATCGCGTGTTGCTGACCGGCATACACCTGATGCGGACCGGCGAAGTCGAGGCAAACCTGCGGACGCTCAACGAGGCAGCCAAGCTCGCTTACATCGAAGAACTCATCGAGCGCAAGCTTTCCGGTCCCGAGAAGGGAAACCTGCCCGAAGCCGACATGCAGTTTCACGAGAGAGAGTACACGCGGCTTGTCGGCGAACTTGAAGCGGCATCCGACAAATCGGATTTGCCGGAAGTCGGGAGCGGAAAATCAGCGTTGAACGATCTACTAATACGCTTGCGTTTAGCTCAGACGGGTATTCCCATGGCGATAAGTCATCGCACTCCAAATCGTTAGACTCATCGCCTAACGTCGATAATGGTGCGGCCCACATTGCGTCCGGCGTGCAGTTGCTCGACCTTGTCTGTCAGGTCGGCGAGGCCGATGGTTTCAACGAACAAGTCAAGCGATTCCAGCTTCCAGTCGCCGCTGAGCAGTTCCCAGACTTCACGACGACGCTGCATGGGACACCAGGCGGAATCGACGCCTCGTAGGGTGACACCGCGCAGAATGAACGGGTATACGCTGGTATCCACGTCGGCCCCGCCCACGACACCGCAAGCGGCAACGCACCCTTCGTTCTTCACCGATCGCAGAAGCGATGCCAGCATCGTGCCTCCCACCGTGTCGACGGCACCCGCCCAACGGGCTTTGAGCAGCGGGCGTTTGCTGTCATCCATTATTTCCTCGCGTCCGAGGACTTGAGATGCTCCCAACTCCCGGAGCCAATCGGCTCGATCCGGCTTGCCAGAAACCGCCACTACGGTGAGGCCGATTCTCGCCAACAACATCACCGCCAGACTGCCCACGCCGCCAGTGGCGCCCGTGACAAGCACCTCGCCCGTGTCCGGACTGATGCCATGATGCTGGAGCGCCCGGATACAGAGTCCGGCGGTCAGGCCGGCAGTGCCCAGAGCCATGCTGTCGGCCAGAGACAATCCCTCCGGCAACGGGACGATCCAATCGGCAGACACGCGCACGTATTCCGACCAACCCCCCCAGCGTTCAACGCCTAGCTCGTAGCTGGTCACGAGCACCTGATCGCCCGCCTGATAGTCGGAACTTGTGCTGGCGACGACAGTTCCTGCGGCGTCGATTCCAGGTACATGAGGAAACTTGCGTGCCACGCCCGGATGCCCTTTCGCCGCCATGGTGTCTTTGTAGTTCACCGACGAGTACGCCACCTCGATCAGCACATCGCCAGCCGGCAATTCGTGGGTGGGCCGCACCTCGACCGTCGATTCGATCTGATCTTTGCCGATCTTCTTGACAAGGTAACAACGAAACGTATCTGGGAGCATATTTCCTTCCTCTTGGGGCTGACGGCGGTTTGCGTGCCTGAGACAGTTGCGAGTAGTATACAACATGCTGGCACAATTCGGTCATGCACAACACCGCGCAGCAACAAAGAAGTCCGAAGCGGTAACGAGTTTCCGCACTCCAAACATCGCGGAGCGAGACAGTGAGCACTCACATAGATCACTACGCACTTGCCAGGAGAGTGTTGCCGGGTGGTGTGAATTCATCCACCCGGTTGAACAAGGCGTTGAACGTGCCGTTCTACGTATCCCACGGGAAAGGAAGCCGAGTTTGGGATATCGAAGGACGGGAATTCATCGACATGTCGTGTGCCCACGGAGCCGGCCTGTTGGGCAACGCTCATCCCGCGATTGACGAGGCGCTGCGAAAGGCGTCCGAGTTGGGATACGTCAATGCGCTGGAGACCCCTTACCACGAGGAGCTGGCCCGACTTGTCTGTCAGTGCATACCCTGTGCGGATCGCGTGCGGTTCTGCTCGGCCGGATCCGAGGCCACGCTGCACTTGATTCGCGCGTGCCGGGCGTTCACGGGTCGCGACAAGATCATCCGCGTCGAGGGGCATTTTCACGGCTACCACGAGTTGATCTACATCGGAGGTCACCCGCCGCAGAGTTCATTCTCGCAAAACCGAAAATCCCCATACATCGAATCTCCGGGCATTCCCAAGGAGTTGGCCGGGCTGATCATCCCGATCCCCTACAACGACTGCGACGCACTGCAAAAGGCGATCGAACGGCACGGTCACGAGGCGGCGATGCTGATTCTGGAGCCCGTCAACTACAACTGTGCCTGCATCAAGCCGGAGCCTGGATACTTGGAGGTGGCCCGCGAGATCACCAAAGACGCGGGGATCGTGCTGTTCTTCGATGAGATTCAATCGGTGTTCAAGAAATCGCTTGGTGGAGCGCAGGAAGATTTCGGTGTCGCGCCGGATGTGTGCACCATCGGCAAGTCGCTGGGTGGCGGACTGCCGTTGTCGGCGTTTTGCGGCAAGGCCGAGATCATGGACTTGTACCAGCCCGTTGGTCCAGTCGCGCACAGCGGAACGTTCAACGCCCACTTGGTGCCAGTCCTCGCGGGCCTGGCGTTCATGAAAGAGGCAGCGAAGCCCGAATTCTATGCCACACTGCAGAAGCTGGAGACGCAATTCCACGACGGTTTCGATCAGATTATCGAGACACATAAACTCAATACCGTGGTCCCCCATCACGGAGCCCGATTCAACATCCTGATTGGCAGGAAAACGCCGGCGCTCCGGTATGAGGATACATTCTGTCACAACAACGAAACGTTCTTGAAGGTGCTGAAGTCCTGCTGGGACAAAGGTGTGTACTTCCACGATTATGGAGGCGGACCGTTCCATCACGGCTATAGTGTCCAGCACTCCAGTGGCGATATCGACCGCGTGCTCGCCGTATTGGATGAGGTTTTTGAGACATACAGGGACGAGCTGTAGATGACGCCCGACCTCGTCGCCGCAAGTGTCCTGTAGGCCGCTGTGCCCCGCGATCATTTCGGCGGGTGCCGCTTCAGTCCAGCCAGCTACGTCGCGCGTCCCTGCCCCTTGTTGCTTCAGGCTCGTGGGCGTGCCAGAATGCTGACCTGTTGGACACTGTCGCCTGCCGGCGGCGTGCGCCAGACTGCGACTTATGGCCTCGCGATTGCCAAGATGAGGTCGTGCGGGTGGGGATCGCCATTCGTCGAGTTTGCGAAAGGGCATGCGATGTTCTCCTTCTTCAAGAAGAAGCAACCGAAGAAGCCTGAGACCTTTGGCCAGGAACTGAACTTCACCTTTCAGAACGAGGAGGGAAGCTGGGAGGAGAGTATTCACCTGCTTGACTTGCTGGAGCAGGTGATGGAGGAAAAGGGACGTTCGCTGCAGCGGCAAGATGAATCGCTGATCGATCAGGAGACTCGTTTCGAAGTCTCGCCCGAGTTCCTGACGTTCGATCATGGTGAGAACGGAGTGCAAACATGCAGCATTATCACGGTTTCGCACCCAGAGTTGGTTCCCGCTGGACTGTTTGAGTACCAACACTCCGCTGGCACGGATACGGCAGAGTCGGTCAGATCAGGGTTCGACACATGGTACCAGACGGATTTTGTGCCCTTGAGAGAAGCCACGCTGGCTTCGCCGGACGAGTGCATGACGCTTGTGATCGAATCTTCCGATGGCCGAAAGCGGCGAATCATCTTGGGCCCCGTCGCGCACTATGCCGAGCAACAGGAGACCTACGAAGCAGCGTCGGCGTGTTCGGCCGACGGCGACAGCGACGAGCATCCGTTCTGTCCCTGCTGCATGTTCACACGTTCGGTCGAGGCATTCCAATGGCTCGTCGAGTCCAGCGATTTCTACGGATTGCGAATGTACGCAATGCGAGATGAGAACGGGCGGGCACAGTCTGACTGTCGGATTAACGGGCACGACGACAAAAAGGGTATGGCAGCTTTGCGTCGGTACGTGACGACGTGGCCTCAGGCGGGCTTCGAGTTTCGCAAACAGTACGTCGTGGTTCAGACCACGTAAACCTTGAACTACACCCGATTCGACTGGTCTGGATCCCTGGGCCAGTTGACCACTGCCAAGGCAATTCTATACACATCAATTTGCGTGAAAGAGCCCCTAGCGAATCACAGGAGAAACGACATGAGAAGATCCAATCGAATCGCGACCGGACTGGTTCTGATCCTGACGGCGACACTCGTCTTGCCGACACTTCTTCCCGCACAGGAAAACGCCGAAGAGGGCTGGACCGCCCTATTCAACGGCAAGGACTTCGACGGATGGAAGTTCCACCTGGGAAAGGAGGGTGCGGACAACAACGGGACCTACACGATTAAGGAAGGTATCCTGATCTGCAGCGGCAGTCCCGCTGGGTACATATACACAGAGAAGTCCTACAGCAATTACACGTTACGTTTCGAGTTCGCATTCAAGAGGCCCGAAACCCTGACAGACGGCTCGGCGTTTCGCGGCAACAGCGGCTGCCTGATCCATATCGGTGAGAAGAACGCTCTGGGCGTCTGGCCGCGCAGTATCGAGGTGCAGGGAGCGCACGGGGCCATGGGACTGATTCTCCCGATTCCTCGTAGCGTCAAGTGTACTCGCACACTCGACAGGGAAGCTCTGGCGAAGGTGCGCAAGCCGGTCGGCGAGTTCAACACGATGGAGATTGAAGTTACCGGTGGCGACATGGTCATCAAACTGAACGGCACCGTCGTTTCGACGGTCGGCGACTGCGAACTGACCGAAGGCCCCATCGGCTTCCAGAGCGAACGCGCCGAGACCCAGTGGAGAAGCATTCAGATTCGGGAGAAGTAGTGGGGCTGACAAAGGGCTTGAGAGCGGCAGCGCGGGTATGCGTGCCGCAAACGGCGCTCATCGTCGAGTGTCAGGAGTTGCCCCCATCTCCCCATCTCGCAAGCTAGACTGCACCCGTGTCAACCGCGTTCTCCCCGCCTCCCAGCGCGCGGAGGTGTGTCGGACATCTGTACTTCTAGCGCTGTCCGAAAGTGCAGAGGTCGATTTCACCGACGCACGAAAATGCAAGTCGTCAATTGCAGGCGGTGTGCGCCACCTTTCATGTGATTCGACTCGGTCGTCGTCGCTGCGGGAAGTTGTGATCGTTCTTTTCACAGGCGATTGCTCCCAACACATTCCTTCGCGAGGTACCACTCACGCTATCCGTGAGAGGCTCTGCCTATCCGGGGACACTCAATACGATCACTACAATCGTCGTGCCCCGGACATCACGAAAAAGCGCATAGAGCGTGGAGATTCGGATGTCGCGACAACGGAACGATACGCTGTCGAAGTAGAGAAACCGACGAGAAGAAACAAGTGGCGGCCACGAAAGGGCAACACGATCAACCGCTGGCTATCACGTATCGAGAGGGATGAGCGTAAGGAACGCGACGCGGCGGTGCAGGATTTGCAGTTGAGGTGCTATACGAAACAGGAGGTGGCCGCGTCAGTCGGCGTCCCCCGACCATCTCAGCGACAATCACGCAAGCCTTCCGGAGTGTGCGTGAGTAAAGATGCTATTCCTCGGCCTCCAGCGTGCTTCGGTAGATCTTTCGTACTTTTTGGCGGGTGTATCTGTCGGGAACGATGATGACCACATCGTCTGTCAACACAGGAAGGTAGAATCTATCCGGCATGCCGTCCGTAGCGTACACCATTTGTCCAAACGGTAACGCGATCATCGCCGGAGTTGCCGTCTTCAGTCGTTGAAGAACATCCTCTCTTTTGAGTTGCTTTCCTGTCTTGTCCAATACCACGGTTCCCAGATGTTTTGAGAATTGACTCTCGTCAAGGAGCAGTTCGAACTCAAGTGGGACAGGGGTAATGGAGTGCGATTCTTGGACGGCGGACAATGACGATCCGGGAGGCACGTTGATCCTATGAACGTCCCGTTTGTGTATCAGTTTGGGGACAGTCACATGCAGCGTGACTTGACGTTTCCCAGGCACGGCGTGCGCAATGCTGACAATGGGCGGCACGCCGGTCGGTAGCCCGATGGCGGTCTCCATTTGGCCAGTGTCTTGGAGGTTCGACTTCTCAGCCGCGTTTGCGGCAGGCACTAGGAACAGCACTAGACTGGCAGAGAGCAATCGCATTGATGCACCTCACGAACGAGAGAATGTTCCCCAGGATCGTCCCAAACGAGCTCAATCATGTTATCCGTTACCGATCGAATCTACCAGACCAGCAGATCGGCCAAACATCACAATCTACCTGCCCCGCAGAAAGCGAGCAGATCTAATCCGTCCACTGCAAGACTGTAGCAACCTGGCGAGTTTGGCGGAATCCACGACATGCCAAGCTGCCAAAGATCGCCAGGGGAGGCCTTTTGCCATGATTGCTTCATGGTGTCGGGTAGGCTCGACCACCCCCCACGTCTATCGAGCTTGGCCTACCATCGATAGAATGATGCACATTGGCAAGGGCCCCATGCCTTGAGATCGAGAAGGCGATTCTGCAAATGCACGAAAACGAACCAGATGGCGGTATCCACGAGCAACCGGGGTGTCCGATTTGTAGAGCCACAAGCGGCCTGTGCGGTCATTTGTTGGCGCAGATTGATGTTGCCGTGGGCGAAATGTTGGGCGGCAAATTCTTTCGTCATGAAGGACCGTCATTCGAGACCGTGAATGATGCAGTCACCGGATTCATCAAGTCGATACAAGGTAAGCCAGAGGGGGATTTCGGGGCACTACTGTCCAGAATCGAAAACTCTCCCCTTGTCACTTTGGTTATGGCGGCAAAAGAAGAGACACGAGGCAGCGTGGACGAAGAAGGTACTGGGATGTGCTACGACGACTTCCTGGACTATCTGGACGACTTGTACCGAGAACTGCCGGGTTTGATGGTCACTCAGCACGACATTGTTGGCTACGTTGCCGAGTCCAGTCTTTGCGAATCGTACTGGTGCGAAGATTGTGAGGCGAGTGTCGAACTAACCCTACAGCGAATCGGAGATGACGCAGAGGCTCTGCGTCGGCTGGCGAACTAAGTGGTTCTTGGCGTGCTGAGGTCGATTTCACCTCCGCGCGCAACGGCGGTCGGCTAAACTGCGGCGGCGTGTCGGACCTCTGTAGTTTTTGCGCCAACAAGAACTTCCGGGGTGTGGGCCATTGACGCGCGCAACAATACGCTTGACACCGGGGTTGGATTTACCTCCTGACGTATGGCAAGACTTAACTTCTGGTGTGTACCATTCGCGTCCCATTTTCGACGGCAATTCGGGACGCGCCGACTTGGAGCTACAATTGGAGACGGCTGGAAAGGTCCTGCGGCAGCAAGGGAAGGGATTGCGGGATCGCCGAGTTTCCGACCAGCGGCCCGTCCCCGCCCAGACGCCATCTGGTGCTCGACCCGGAAATTCTGGTCGAGCGCCGCGGCTAGGCGAACGCCCGCGAGGCGGTAGTATCCAGCGACTGAGGGCCGGACGTTGACGATCTGGAGGCCCGCTGGGGGGCCTTGTCAGTTTGTTCCCTTGCTTCCTTGCGCTTTCATCCGTCCCTCATCCCCAGCCCCAAAGTCGTGGTACTTAGGCCCGGAGCGTTGGCCCAGGTGGTATAATACAATGAAGCGGCCAAACAACGAGAATTGTCGTGGGCATTCAAGGCGATGAAGTCCTTTCCTTCTCTGTTTATGCATTACCTGCGAAATCGCGCCACTCGGCGAAACCTGCGGATACTAATGCAGTTCATAGTGAC
>CAZURK010000001.1:0-222937 GCA_964623055.1 uncultured Pirellulaceae bacterium | reverse complement strand
CAGAGCGCTGCAATTTCTGACCGATCAGCGCTGCACTTCCTGACCGGTGTTTAGAGCAGATTTGAATTTAGCTGCTAGGTCTGGATTGCGAACTATACCAGTGTCAATCATCACGGTTTTGACATTCCTTTTCTTCAATTCCTGCTTGACCGAATCTACGAACTTCTTCGCCAGGGATGGGTTTCTTTGTTGAGTCTGATGAGGTCTTTCAGTGCTTGATTCGGAGCATCCGTGTTCCCCCGAAGAATTCGGATCTCGTCTGCCAGGAGATCGCGAGCGCTGGCAGTAGAGCCTCGCATCCTCTGGGCAGCGGATACTGCTTCGTGTTCCGAAATCGGCAACCGAATGGCTGGCTCGTGGCCAACTTTGTTCACCGGATTCCAGTCGCCGATCAGTGATTGCGCCTCTCGCGATTGTGGGGCATGGTTGACTTGCGTGCCCCGTAACGGGTTTCGCCGCAGGTCTTTCGCAAGCCCCACGTCATACACTGCACTGTTTGGGGCAAGGCTGAATCGCTATTTTTGTTTCGCCACCTCCAAATACCCGTGAACCAAAGCATGTTCGACTTCGCTCAATTCATGCCTCTGTGCCGCTTCCAATGCCTTGATCGCTTCTGCATTTTTGCCAAGGTCAATCTTTATCGTTCCGAGTTGTAGATAGTGGCTTGCCTTCGGATTCAGTAAGGCCGCACGCTCATACGCTTGCTCTGCCTTTTCAAGAAGCCCTGCGCCGCGACAAGCCTCAGCAAGGCCGCTCCAATTGTCTGCGGAGTGTTGATCTAGTTGCAACGCAATTTCAAAATGCTTCATGGCAGAATGGAATCGTTTAGAATGCACACGGCAGCGAGCTAAGCAAGAATGTGATACTGCGTCAGCATTTGCCAACTCAACAGCCTTTTCCGCATGAACTGTTGCTGTCTCGGCATCGTTCAACAGTAGGTAGCAAAGCGACAAGTGCTGGTGCGGAGTTGCGGAGTTTTCATCAATAGCCATTGCCTTTTCAAAGTCATCAATGGCTTCTCCAACACGCCCCAGTCGATCAGCAAGCAGCCGTCCTCTACACATCAAATACGCCAGCTCGTCAGAATCCGAAGCGATGGCATCTGAAACCAGTTGTAACGCTTGGTCGTACTTTCCCTGCGTGTCTAAAAGGGCACACTGTTCCAAAGTGTTTTCGCGGTTAGTCGTAGGCATATCTAATCTCCATGTTCCAAGCGTCGTAGCCGTTCAAATTCTGCTCTGATGCCGTTTAAATGCTCTTCCGCCTCCCTAAGCGCCTTTAACGCATCCGCGTCTCCCGGATTCTGACGAACACGTTCAAGTGCCTCTTTAACGCCATTTTCACTCTTCGTAATGTCGTCAATGATTTTCTGTGCATCATGTGCCCGTGGTCGCAGCTGTTTCGATCTGGCCTGAATGTCGGCAATATCTTCTGGTGATAAACCAGCTTTCTTCAAGTCCTTCGCCTTCAACTGGCCGTCGCGCAAGCGAGCGGCATAGTCGTCAATGTCAGCATTCGTTAGTCTCCTTGGGGCGTGCATGCTGCCGTTGTTGTGAACCAATATACCATCATCTGTGATCCTGTACACGTGATGTCCGTGGACCTCGATGTTGTACACATCCGACAACTCGTTTGCCGGCGCGATGCTTTGCACTTTGACGGGCCCGGATAATGTGTCAAGTTGGTCTCCTTCTCGCAGATCGGCAAGGTCGACCCATCCATCTTCGTCCACGTGCCAAACAAGGTGTGTACTCGTGCCGACAATTGTCGTTCCGTTCTCAAGTTCCACTTCAACCAGATCAGCAGCATCGCGCGTCACGAAACATCCGATGACCACATTCCCTGGCCCGTCTGCGATTTCGCAGCAAGGCCCAATCGACGTGACGGTGGCTCGCCCGTCAACTTCAATGTCGCTCATGAAGAATGTGAATTCGCGCCCAACTTCGAGTTTCAGATTCCTAATCCATTCGATGGGACGCAATAGCTGCATCTCCACGATCGCCCCGTCAGTGCGACGTATCGTGACTCCCACCTGGCTCCATGTTGCCTGGTCAACTTCACCGAATTGGAGATCATAGTCATCAGGACACGGATTCTGATCGGGCACCCGGCAGCCGAGACGAACCTCTTCGATTGCCGTTGGAATTCTCTCTATCGTATGCGGGCCAACCGTGTGGAAAGAAGAATCGTGTTGTCCCAGTCCCACTGGCGTCAAACTTGGATGCCGGCAAAGCTGAACGACGGTTCCGGGTACAAAACAACCCCCGTCAAATCCCGCTTCCTTCAACCGTCGACCAAGCTCTGCCGTTTCATCCTTCGGCGCCAAATTGCTCGCGTTCTCTACGACATCTTCCGATTTCTTGCCGTTCTTGGCGAGCGATGTGGCGGAACTCATTGCGGGCGGATTGTCGCTGCCGTTTCTGACGATCTTCTTTGCTCCCGCATAAGCTTCGTCCAGCTTGTCGGCGTGTTTCAGGCCGTAGCGCCCCACTTTCATACTCTTGCCGATCGCATCGCCGGCAATTGGAATTATCGAGATCGCCGAGGCACCGGCTCCGAACAAGTCCCCTCGCAACAGGGAAACGACGGCGTTGATGCCATCAAGTGGCTCGCCGATTACCGGGATACATCCGGCAACATCCATGGCAAACTGGAAGGCGTCCAATCGCTCACTCAACGACGCATTCCAGAAGAAGTGGGCGTAAAGCGAGCCAAAACTTGGGCCCTCCTTCGCGGTCGCTCTTGCGGCCGCCTCGAGTCGTTGTTTCTCGTTATCTTTCCATCGGGTCTGACGGGAATCGATATCCGCCCGGGATTCCGCTGGGATACCGGCCACCGCTGCGGCGATCAGTCCGTCTTCGGTCACGATATCCGCGATGGTCTGAGTCGCAGAAGCGGTCCACTGGTCGTAGTTGGCGTTTCGATTTGCCTTGACCAGGTTCCTCTGGGCTTGAATCGCGGCTTCAGCCGCGTCCACAGCATTTTGGAACGCCGTCAGTTCTGCCTGAGCCGATGACTGTTCCGTATCGAGGTGAGTATTGCCCAGCGCGATGTCCGCCGCCAGCGCATCGGCTGCTTCGGTGATTGCATCGGCTACACTCGTTGCGATCTCAGCGATCATATCCGCCAGCGCGGCGGCTTCGGTGGCTTTGTCCGCGGCGAAGTCCACCTGCAACTGGGAAATGTCAGCCGCCACCTGGGCCTTTGTCGCGAGAACCAAGTCATATTCGGCAGCCGCGTCCGCCAGAACTTGATCAACCACGGACGCAGGTGTGTCGGGATACGGATGATCCGTGGCGATCGTCGAATCAAACTCGATTGGTGTGGGCAGGTTGGGAGCGATCAACGTAGCGGTCACCGCATCGCCCGAGCGCACTTCGTGGATCGTATCGGCGGCTTCGAAATGACCGCCGATCTGCCCCCACGCCCCGACGCGGCCAATATGGCCGCCGTCGGGTATGGTGTCGGGACTAAGCGCATTGATGGTGGCGCTGATTGTGCCGAAGCTGAACACATCGTAGGCGTCGGTGCCGGCGCCGCCGTTGAGCGAAATGCCGACGTTTCGTCCGGCGGTGATCGAGCCGCTCAGGTTGCCACGTGACCACACGGTCACAACGTCACGATCCGCGGAAACGCTCAAGCTGCAGTCGCCGTATGCAACGGCAGCCGCGTCACGGCCGGCCGAATACGTACCGTCGACACGGCCGATGGCCCAGACGATCGCGTCACGACCGGCCGTGATGTTCGCATCCACGTTTCCTTCGGCGATGACGTACCCGGTCGCGGACGCCGTCACGTCGCCGTTGAAATTGCCAAGAGCTACCCCGCCTGCGTCGTCGCCACCTTCGACGTCGCCGACCCAATCGCCCACGGTGTAGGCTTCCGCGTACAGGCCGCCGCGCACGGCGCCGGCGCCGTTGCCGTAGGAGGTCAGGAAGGCGTTGCCATTAGTAGATTCGACGAAGCCGTTGAAATCACCGTAGGCCCAGCCGAAGGCGCCGAATGGGCCTTTGACAGTCATCGGGCCTGCGGCGTCGCCCCACGCGACTACGCCAGCGTACTCCCCCGCGTCCACGCTGCCGATGACGTCTTCGACGGCGTAGATCAGGCCGCTGCCAGATACGAACACGCCCGCATTCACATCGCCCAAGGAGACGATCATGGCGTCGCGGCCCGAGAAGATGTTGTTGTGGTATTCGTCGAAGGCCCAGGCATAGGCGTCGCGGCCTGTTTCCAGGCCAAAGGCGGAGGTCGCCAGCGAGATGGCTGCGCCGTCACGAGCGGCCTGCAGGTTGCCCAGCAGGTTACCCGCCGACCAGGCGTAGCCATCGCGACCCGCAGTCAACGACGCGGTGACGGTCCCGAAAGAGACAAGAACGACGTCGTTCGGGGCGTTCATCGTGACAGTGCCGCCATCGCCAGCGGCCACGAAGGCGCTGTCGCCGGCGCTGACCGTGTTGTCCACAGTTCCCCAGGTCACGACAAAGGCGTCGCCCGAGGCCGCGGTGACGCTGCTGGACACCGTTCCGAAGGCCACGACGCCGGCGTGGCGGCCACCAGCCACCGGACCGCTGGCCGCATCACCGGCAACGGCCAAAGCATCGCGTCCGGCGGTCACCGAGCCCAGGGAACTGTCCAGCGTGACGGCAATCGCATCCCGACCTGCGTACACGTTGCCGGTGATACTCCCCAGCGCAAAGGCGCCGGCGGATTGGGCAGCCGTGACCGCCCCGGTCACCTGGCCGCCACGAGCCACGGCGCTGGCATGACCGTCGATGGCTTCCACGTTGCCATCCACATTGGCCAGTGCGGCAGCCATAGCGTGCCGCTGGCCGGTCACGTCGCCGGACACCGTGCCGCCGGCAACGGCTGAGGCGTCGTTGACATGAGACGTGACGTTACCAGTCAGGTCTGCGGTGCGGGCATGGACCCAAGCGTCGCGTTCGCCCGTCACATCGCCCGATAGTTCAGTGCCCGCCAAGACGTAGGCGCCTGCGCCGGTGGTGGTGACATTGGCGGAGATGGCGGCGTAACTGGCTACGTAAGCGTCGCGCCCGGCCGTCACGCCATAGTTGCCGGAGATCGAGTCCATGGCCCAGATTCTGGCGTCGCGTCCCGCGGTTACCTTGCCGGTCAGCTGATAGCGAGCGGTCACCCCCGCGTCGCCTTGCGTTGCGGTGACGTTCCCGGTGACGCTGCCGGACAAGGCGGTCACCCATGCCTCGTTCATGCCCGACACTTCGGCCGAGACACTTGCGCCGGCGCTGCCGCTCTGGCCCCACGAATAGGCCGCCGCGTTTCTGTACTGGGACGTGACCGTGCCCGAGATGGACTCGGCGGCCGTCACGGCCACGCTGTGGTTCGCCGATGCGGTCCCGGAGAAGTTGCCGCCCGTGTAGACAGCGGTTTCGTCACCCGTGGCCGTATACGTACCGCTGACGCTGGACAGCGATGAGGCCGTTACGGATAGCCCGCTGACCGTGGCCGCCACACCTTCCTTGCCAAAGACGGATGCAGCTCCGCCGGTGGCCGTCACGGTCACCGCGTTCTCGCCTCCGTTGATCGCGCCGTAGGCCGCGACAAGCGCGTCCGTGCCTGCAGAGAAGGTGCCTTTGAGGTCGCCCAACACGACAACATCCAGGTCGCGGCTGATCGCGGTGGCGTCCAAGTCGCCGTCGAGGCCCGCGAACACCTGCGCGTCCACGGCGGCCTGCACGTCCACGTCGTCGATCGCATCCAGCACGGCCAGCACCACGCTGCCGCCGCTGGATTGAAACTGGCTTGTGTCCACATTCGTATCGCCCAGGATGAAGGCATCCTTGTCCGCGGCGACTTGCGTTTGAGAAATCAAACCGTGGGCGGACAATTGGGCAGTGTCGCCGGCGTTTACGGCCACGTTGGCGATCGAACCGCCGACGGTGACAGTGGCCTGGCGACCGGCTTCCACGTCGCCATCGTAATCACCCAAGGCCGAAACCAGGGCGTCGCGAGAGGTGGCTTCCACATCGGCATCGACAGCTCCCAATGCGTCGGCCGTGGCGTCGCGCGCCCCCGTGATCATGCCGATGATGTCGGCATTGGCGTACACCAAAGCGTCGCGATCGGCAGTGACGATTCCGTACACGTTACCGCCCGCGGAGATGCGAGCATCCCGTCCCGCGGCCACAATGTCATCTACATCATGTCGCGCAACGATCACGGCGTCGTCTCCAGCATCGACGGAGGCCAGGACGCTACCCCACGTGGTCACCTTTGCCTGTTTGCCGGCCTGGATCGGGCCGGATACGTTGCCATGCGAGAACGTGACGACGACCGGACCATGTTCCGCGGTCAGATCCGCGGATACGCTGCCCCAGGAGACCATGCCAATGCCCACTTTGTCGTCGCCCGCGGTCACGCTGCCGCCCACGTCGCCATCGGCCAAGATCAAGACACCGCCGTCCGTGGAAGCAATGGAATTGCCTGAGGCGTTGTTCACGGTTCCCAGTACCGAAACCGTGACACCCTTGCCTCCTTCAACCTGGGCATCCAGGTTTCCGAAAACATCGAGCCCGACGTAACCGTTGGGGGCGGTAACGCTGTCTTTGACCGTGCTCGCCTCGATATAGACGTGACCGTTGTTCGACGTCACGCCTCCGGAGACTTCATTGAGAACATCCATCCGTACGGATTGATCCGCGGTGAGCGGGCCGGTAGAGGACTCCATTGTCGCGACGGCGACCCCTTCCGCGGTGACAGCGGCGTTGATTGTGGCCAGTGACGCAGCCACGGCTTGTCGCTGTGCATTGATTTGTCCTTCGATGCCGGCGACCGCACTGGCAAAGGCGTCGCTTTCGTGGCTGATGACGCTGCCCGTGAATTTCCCCAGCAAGCCAGCCGCAATTGCCTGGGAAGCGCTTATCGTGGAGGTCACATCCGAATAGGAGCCAATCGCGACAGGACCGTTTGCGCTGGTGATCGCGAACGACGTAATTGAATCGTACGCCCCCACATGCACGCCCGCGGGGCCTGTGATTTCACGCGTAACCGTAGACCAGCTATTGACCACAACCGCGCCGAGTGTGCTGGTGGTTTTGGAGTCCATCTGATCGTAGGAACTGGCGAAGATGTGGCCCGGCGCATCGATGTCGCCGTGCATTTCGCGTCCTGCCATCACGGTCATCGACCCTTGTCCGGCCGATGCACCGTCCTGGACATTGCCTCGCGCACCGACCAGATACAGTCGCCCGGCAGCGGTGACGCCGTGGAGGATATCCTTGTCGGCCGACACCGCACCCACGTGCTCGCCCGCCGAGACCGATTCATGAATGGTACCGACGGCGCCGACCGGCGGGGCTTCGGCTCGGGGCGGCTTTGGCACAGTGGTCGGAACGGCATTCGGATCGTCCATCCACGCCGAGAGAGCCGTCTGATAGAGCGTTTGGGCGTCCGCTGCGAAGACGACGTAGCCGGTATCGTCCACGTTGCCGTCGGCATGGACCAAGTGGACGTTCTTGCCGGCTGTGATCGCTCCAAAGATGTCGCCGACGGTGTCATCTCCGGCGATGACCTTGCCTATGTTGCCGATTCCTGTGCCGGTGGCGCCGGAGGTGATGGCGCCTACGATGTCGGTTCCCGCGGTGATATTGCCGATGTGCTTGGTGCCTGTGATGGCTTTGTCGATCTTGCCCGTTTGGGCGGTGACTTGCGTCACGGCGCCGCCTCGGATCTCGCGCAAGATGTCGTCTCGCGCGAAGACCGGACCCACGTGGAGGGCTGCGGTGACCGGGGCGTCCAGATCGCCTTCGGTTACGTTCACCGCTTCGATGTACGAACGCTGGGACAAGAGTGAACCACGGAACAGGGTCTCGGCGGTAATCGTGCCCACCGATGCCAAGGCTTCGATGTCGGTGTCGACTATCTCCTTGGCCGTCACGTCGCCAAGGTAACCGCCATCGGCGCGAATGTTCGAGTTGGTGATGTCGCCCATTAGAGCATTCGCCGTGCCGATGTTCTTGCCGGCGTAGATCGTCGAGTTGGCGATATCTCCTTCGACCCCCGCGTATCCGGCGGTCACGTTGGTGATACTGCCCTGTTCGGTCTTAACGTCGGCGTTCAAATGAATGCTGGCCAGCACGCCGCCCACGTGCACGGTTGCCGTGACGTCGGCGGTCGCGGTGATACTCTGTCCGGCATGGACCATGCCCAGGTAACGTCCGGCGCTGGAAGGGCCGGACAAAGTCAGTTCGGCGTCCACCGTTCCCAGGTCGCGTTCGGCTCGGATCACGGCCGTTTCAAAGATCGCTCCGTCTTCGGCGCGGACCATCAGCAGGTCACGGCCGGCTGTGACCGAACCAGCGATGTTCCGGCTGGCCCACACCACGGTCGCATCGCGACCGGCGCTTACATGACCGAGGATGTCCTGCATGGCGAACAAGCCACGGCACTTGGTGTCCTGCACCAGTGCATTGTACTCGGGCAGCATGATATCGACCCAATCGTCCTGTAGTTTGACGAACCCGATATCCTCCGTCTCGGCGCGAACGGTGCCCAGGATGTCGCCGCCGCCGGCCCACACGAACCCGATCGACTTGTGCGCTTCCACCTTGCCCACGTTGCCTTCGTTCGAGTAGACGGCGCTGACGGTGCCGCCGCTGGAGACGACCGAGTCGACGTGGCCCGCGTAGGGTGCGATGACCAGATCGATGTCGCCGCCGGCACGCACGTCTCCGACGCCCTCGGCTGCATAGACCAGTTCAATGCGATCCGTGGCTGTGACGCTCTCGGCGCGGCCGAGTAGGCTGACAACCACCGTCCCGCCCACGACGTGCTTGGGCAAGTGGTACGCGGACACGTCGAGGTCGCCAGTGATGTCGACCTGGGAAACGACATCCCCGTCGACGCTTAACGTTAAGGACTCGGCATCGCCCGCCCAATCGAGATCCGCATTACCGGTGCCGATCCAAAATTCGCCGCTGCCGGCCGGGCGAACAAAGGCCGTTCCGTCCAGCCACGCGTACACGGCGCCGGGACCGACGTTGGACACCGACGACGTTCCGCAGGAAAGCGACTGGCCGGCCTGCAGCATCGCGACGGAAACCGACACTTCGCCCGTCTTGGTCATGCCGGCCGAATCGGTGACGGTGTAGATGAACGTGTCCGGGCCGGCTTGAACGAACGCGTCGGCCATATCTGTGTCGGCCTGGTAGTGCGCGGTGCCGTCGGCATCGATGGTCAAAGTGCCGAAAGCCCCGGCGGCCGGCGACACGCCCACGACCTGTAGCGGCGGCGACTGGTGGGCGGTATCGTTGTTCAACACGTTGCCGATGCCGCTTCCGCCGCATCCGGACCACAGGAAATCATCATTCTGCGTGGTGATGGGCACTTCCTGGACGGTCGGTGAGCCTTCGGGGGCGACGACTTCGACGGTCATTTGGACCGTCAGGGACGCTCCGGCCGAGTCGGTCACGGTGACCGGGAACTGGACCACTCCCGACCATTCAGACGAGGGCGGCGTGAAGATGAATGCATTGTCGGGCGCGCCGGGTCCCGGATCGGGTTCGAATGTGCCGGAGGACGGCGAGCCGATCGTGTACGTCAGCGCCTCGCCGTCAGGATCAGACGTGGCGATCGTGACATCGTGAGTGGCCGCGCCGGCATCGAAGTGGAACAGTTGGTCGTGGGCCAAGGGAGCGTGATTGTAGTAGGCCAGTTTGACCTCGCCGCCGTCCGCTTCGGCGCCGTCGGAAATGGTGTAGGAGAAATCGGACCGTCCGGTCGAATGGTCGTCGGGGTAATAGGTGAACTGGCCGTCGGGTGCGACGTGCAATGTGCCATCGGGCATATCCACGATCGTCTCGGGTCCCGCTGGATCGACGGTCACGGGATCGCCCGCGCCGTGGATGACGATTGATAACGGCTCGTCGTCTATGTCAAAGTCGTTTTCCAGCAGATTCCCCACAGCCGGCTGCCCGTGCAGCACGGCGATAACGCCGTCGTCCATGGCCACCGGAGCGTTGTTGACCACGATCATGGACACCTGGGAACTGTCCGTGTGCGTGCCGTCAGTGACCGTGTACCAGAAGCTGTCTTCGCCCACAAAACCCGCGTCGGGCGTGTATACGAAGCTGCCGTCCGGCCCGACCGTGATCTGGCCGTGCTGCGGTGCCGCGTTTCCACTGCCGCCGCCCAACGAGTGAAACTGCAACGTTCCCTTGAAGGCGAAATCATTCGACAACAGGTTGCCGGTGATGTCCTGGTCGTGCTGGCCCCAGAACGTGTCCGGAACGACGGCAGGCGGCGCCTGCGATTGGATCTGGCTGTCTTCGATGCTGGCAGCCGGCGTTTCCGGGTCGACCTCGATCAGCTTGAACTGCGGAAGCACATCGTCCGAGAAGCCGAAGCCCGGATTGGGCACATTTTCCAGGTAGATGCTTGCCAGATTGTCATTGTCGCCATCGCCGTCTCCGTGGATTTCGTTGTCCAAGAGGCCGTCGTTCACGATGAACATCGGCTCTTTCCATTCGTAGTCATCGTAGATCGTGAATCCGCGGGCGACCAACCTGGCAGCGGCGACCTCCGGAGTCTCGGCGGGCGAGTAGGTGAACGCTCCGGACGAGTCCATGGAAACGCCGCCGCCTTGAGGGATGACGGTGATCTGATCGGCCGAGGTCTCAAGGTCCCAGACAGCCCCGCGCTCGGCAAGCGAGCCGGGGGACAAGGTCTCGTTGGTGTACACCTGATACGAATTGCCCATGGTCCAGGGCGCCGTGTTGACAACGTCGATGTGTACGGTCGCCGTGGCCGACGCGACACCGTCTTCGATTGTATAGGTGAACGTGGCCGTGCCCGTGAAGCCTCCCGGAGTGTATTCGTAGAAGCCCGATACGACATCGTAAACAAGCGAACCTGCGGTGGGGCTGGACATGCCGACAAGCGTCAGCGTGTCTCCGTCCATGTCAAAATCGTTCTTCAGCAAGTCGGTGAGCTGGAATTCCAGCATATCGCCTGAACGTACGGTAAAGTAATCGTCGTGGGCGCGCGGCACGGAGTTTCCGACAACGATCGTCACTGTTGCCGGTTCGCTGTCGTCAATGCCATCGTTGGCCACGTACTCGAATGTCACCTCGCCCACAAAGTCGACCGGCACGGTGATCGTGCCAGTGCCATCGGCGTTCACCGTGACGCCCGAAGTCGAAGAATGCAGCGAGACGGTTATGGGGTCTTCGTCCGGATCCAGCACGTAGCCGGATGCCATCAGGTTGAACGAGAGCGTCTTCTCCGATCCGCTCACCTGTCCTTCCGTGTGGTGGAAGAAGAAGTGTTGGTCGTAGGCGCGTGGCGCTTCGTTCGTGACGTGGATCGTCACGGTCGCCGGATCGCTGGCTTCAGCGCCGTCGTGGACCTGGTACGTGAACGTCTCCGTCCCCTTCGAGTTACCGTTGGACGCATAGGACCACTGGCCATTCGAGCCAAGGGTCAAGCTGCCGTGAGACAAGGTGACCGATTGCCCCACAACGGCCAGATCGTCACCATTGGCATCCCAGGCGTAGTCCAGCAGCCCCGGTGCGGCAAAGCTGATCGATTCGCCAGCATGGATCGAGTAGCTCAACTCGATGCCTGTCGGCTTAGTGTTGGTCACGTGTATGGTGACCGTAGACGGTTCGCTAGACGCGATTCCATCGCTGGTGGTGTACGTGAACGCGTCGTCGCCCACATAACCGGCGTTGGGCGTGTAGGTGAATTGGCCGTCGGTCCCAACGGTCAGTGTGCCGTGATCCACCTGATCAGTCACCGTGTAGGTGACATCGTCCCCGTCGGGATCCCAGGTTTCCAGCCAGCGAGTCAGCGTATCGCTGTGGTGGACCGAATGAGTCGCGCCGACGGCAACCGGCGTTTCGTTCAGCACGTAGATAGTGACGGTGGACGGCGAACTGTTTTGGGCTCCGTCACTGACCGTGAACGTAAAGCTGTCTGTGCCGGCATAGTTCTCGTTGGGCGTGTAGGTGAACGTGCCGTCCTCGGCCAGCACGAGCGTGCCATGACCGGGCTGGGTGGCGACGGCTGCTTTCAGCACGTCGCCGTCGGCATCGGTCGCACCGGACAGTACGCCCACGCCTCCGGAATCGAACGTCGTGTCGTGCTGCATGTGGTAGGTCATATCCACGCCCGACGGCAACTTGTTGGTCACGTCGATGGTGACCGTCCCGATGTTGCTGTCAGTCACACCGTCGTTCACCTTGTAGGTGAAGCTGTCGCTTCCCACAAAGCCTTCGTTGGGCGTATAGGTGAACGTGCCGTCCGTGCCCATTTCAAGCGTTCCGCTCGATACGCCCGAAACGACGGTGTACGTCAAGTCGTCCCAATCCGCGTCGGAGACGAACTCGATCAGGCCCAGGCCGGGTGGGTAAAGCGTCTGGCCGTGATGGACTTGAAAGGCCGCACTGGCTACCGTGGGATTGGAATTGACGATGTCGATCGTGACCGCCACCACCGCAGTCTCTTGCGTTCCGTCGCCCGCCTTGTAGGTAAACGTATCCGTCCCCACGAACGCCGCATTCGTGGGCGTGTACACGAAAGAACCGTCGTCGTACAAAGTCAGCGATCCTTGCGTCGTATTGTCGACGAGCACCGCGTCCAGCCAGTCGCCATGGGGATGGCGATCGTTGGCAAGGACCCCGCGCGAATGGCCGATACTGAGCGTCTGGCCGTGCGAGACTTGGTAGTGGTCGATCTCGGCGTACAGCGAATCGTCGGATCCGGAACCGATCACTTGCACGTAGGCCGTTGCATGCGTCTGGCTGATCCCGTCGGACACCGCATAGGTGAAACTGTCCAAGCCCGAGTACCCTGCATCCGGTTCGTAGGTGAAGGAACCATCGGATTCTAGGGCGAGCCAGCCATGTGCGACATCGCTTGCCAATGTGGCCGAAAGCACCTCGCCGTCCACGTCCACGTCGTTCTGCAATACGCCAGGCGCTTCCACCGTCAGGATCTCGCCGGCGATTACCGGAAACATGTCGTTCGTGGTGGCGGGTGCCGTATTGGCCACTTCGATCCGTACCGTCGCCGTGTCGCTCTGCAGGAAACCGTCGGTTACCCGATAGGAAAAGCTGTCGATCCCCGCGAAGGACATATCGGGAACGTACGTGTATGCCCCGTCCGCTTCGACCGTCAGCGTGCCGTGCGAGACGCCGCTGACCACAACAACAGAAAGCGACTGGTCGTCCGGATCGCTCGCCCACGCCAACAGGCCCGAATCGGCATCCACGGTCAAGGTGGTGTCGTGAACGATGCGGTGCGAGCGGTCGTGCGCTCTTGGCTTGTCATTGTCCACGTGAATGAAGACGACTGCCGGCTGAGAAAAATCGATCCCGTCGTACAATTGGTAATGGAACGTGTCGAAGCCGACGAAACCGGCATTCGGTGTGTAGGTGAACGCACCGTCCGCTTCGAAAACCAGCGTGCCGTGGCTTACGTCCTTTACCAAGCTGGGCGTCAGATCGTCTCCGTCGAAGTCGTAATCGTTACGCAACAGCTCTTCCCCGCTCACGGTCAGTCCTTCCCCGGGAAGTACCGTGAAGGAATCGCCGGCTGCCCGCGGCGGGTCGTTGCGGATTTCGATTTCCACCGCCACGGTGTCGCTGTCTGCAATCCCGTCGCCGACGAAATACGTGAACGAATCGGTACCGATGAAATCGGCGTTGGGCGTGTAGACGAAGCCGCCATCCCCTTCCAGTGTCAGCGTCCCATTGACCACGTCGGAAACCTGTGTGATCTCCAGCGTTTCTTGATCCAGATCCACGTCATTGGACAAAATGCCGGGAGTTTCGACAGAGAGCGTCCGGTTTCGTCCCGTGACGAATTCGTCGGCCGAGGCCACCGGCGCGGTGTTGTACACGGTGATCTCCACCGGCACCGAGGCGGTTTCGACGACCCCATCCGTGATCTTGTAGGCAAACAGGTCTTGTCCCAGGAATCCGGGATTGGGGGTGTAGGTGAAAGATCCGTCCGCCTCCAGCGATAACGTGCCGTTTTGGGGTTCGGATACGACGATCGCCGTCAGCACATCGCCGTCCACGTCTGTGTCGTTCGCCAACACGCCGCTGGCCGCGTTCCTGGTATATGGAGCATCGTGCAACACTTGGTACGCGTCGCCAGAAGCCACGGGAGCGTCGTTCACGGGATTGACAGTTACGGTGAACTCGTCCTGCGCGGTTGCGCTCTGGCTGTCCGTAGCGACGACCGTGATGGTAGCCGAGCCGTTTCCATTCGCGGCGTACGTGAGCGTGAGTTGCTGGCCGCTGATTGCCGTGCTGACGAGCGTCTGGTTGTTATTGGCGCCGATGGAAAGCGTCAGACTGTCGCCTTGCCCCAGGTCCGGGTCGTCGAAAACCGGGGCAAGATCGATGGTCGTGCTCGCGGAATCCTCGTCCACGGTCACGTCGGCGATTGCCGCCACGACCACAGGCGGGCTGTTCGTCGAGCCCGTCACGTCCCCGCTGATCGTGAAGTTGAACGGGTTTTCGTTGGGATCATTGGTGGAAAATGACAGTTCGCCGCTATGCGCGCCGGAAGATGTTGCATCCAATTGGACGGTCAAAGAGGTCTGGCCACCGTTTGCAGCCACCGTCTGGTCAAATGCGGTTACGAGGCTAAAGCCCGCTGGCAGCGACAGGGATGCCGAGTCGAGCGCGAGATCCGCGTCTCCCTGGTTCTGAATCGTGAACGTGTAAGCGATCGCCGTGCCGACGGGCGTCTCGCCCACGTCGACACTTCCCGTGCCGTCCGCGACGTTTTGGTCGGATTGGTCCAAGACAACGATTTCGGCCGATGGCCCGGCGCTTGTCACGTCCCCGCTGACGGTGAAGTTGTAGGGGTTCTCGTCCGGATCGTTCGTGGCAAAGGACAATTCGCCGCTGTAAGAGTCGACGGAGCCTGCATCCAACTGAATGGCAAGGGAAGTCTCGCCTCCACCGGCAGCCACCGTTTCGTCAAAACCCGTCACCAGACTGAATCCGGCCGGCAGCGACAACGACGCCGTATCCAGCGTGAGATCCACGTCCCCCTGGTTCTCGATCGTGAACGTATAGGTGATCGGCGTGCCGACCGTGGTCTGCCCCGCGTCGACGCTTCCCGTGTCGTCCGTCACTTCTTCGCTCGACGCATCGTAGACAACGATCTCTGCCGACGCGCCCCCGCCGCTTGTCACGTCACCGCCCACGTAGAACTGAAAAGGATTCTCGTCACTGTCGTTGGTGACGAACGAAACGGTTCCGCTGTAGTACCCGGCCTGTGCGGCATCCAATTGGATCGTGAACGTCGTCGATTCGTTTGGGGCCACGGTTGCGACGAACGGCGTCGTGACGCTGAACCCATCCGGTACCGACAAGGAAGCGATGTCGAGAGTCAAGTCGCTTGTGCCGGTGTTGTTGATCGTGAAAGTCTCGCTGAGCGGCGATCCTTCCGTGGTGTCATCGTAGTACACCCAATCCGATCCACTGGCAAGCTCGTAGGGATCGCCCCACTCGTCCACGGCTGTCACAGAAACCTCGGGCGCGGGCGGCACGACGTTTCCTTCAATGTGGAAGTTGAAGGGGTTCTCGTCATTGTCGTTGTTCGCAAAAGACACGTCGCCGCCGAAAGAACCCTCCACCATGGCGTCCAACTGGATCACCAGCGTCGTCGACTCGCTCGGCGCCACGGACGAGGCAAAAGGCGTCTGCACACTGAATCCGTCCGGCACGGTCAGAGATCCCGCATCCAGCGTAAGCGTCTCCAAGCCATCGTTGGTAACGGTGAAAGTCTTGTCGACTGACGTGCCGGGGATCGTGTTGCCATACGAAACCCAGCCGATCCCGTCGTCAACTACGTAGGTGTAACCGCCGACTTCCTCGGTGACGGAAATGTCCGGATTGGCGATCGTGTATGTGAACGCCTGCCAATCGGAGGTATAGACGACGTTGTTCGTGTCGTCATATTCCACGGCCCGATAGTCCAGCGTGAACGAGCCGCTGTAGGAGGCCAGCGATTGCTCGTTGTCGCGCGGGTCGTAGTTGAACGATCCACCGGCTACTTGCACACTGACGTTGCCCTCGGTGGTGCCATCGGCGTGATGATCGAATTCCACTTCGACATGGCCGCTGGTGAAATCGCCATTCACCACGCCTGCTACTTGAGGGTCAGTTGTGATCAAGTCCGTGTCGGATGAGCCTGTATCGTTTACGAGCCCCAGATCATCAACCGACGCGATGAGCATTTCGCGTTTCTCAAGCGCTTCCAGAAGCGGGACTCGCGAACGGTGTTGACGTTGTCTTCGCTTCCACCGCTTTCTCATCGTGGTAAGACGCGACAGAGCCGAACCCATTCGTGGCTTACTCATGTTCCTGATCCCTCACGACTTGTGGAGTATGAACCATGGATGAAGAATCCAAACGCCGCCCACCAGCAATGTGATTTTCGAAGGCTTATCTCCCTTTGATGGGCGAAAAGACGGAGCCAGACACTTCCGACTTGTTTGAACGGACGCCTCTTCCTAAGAAAGACCTCAGCCCTTTAGCGGAAGGGCGATTACCTCCCGCAGACGCAGGCCAAGGGCGCTGTTGCCAATCGAACTCCGCTGGAGAGGATTCTGTGCGATTTCGGCGAATCCGAAAAGTCAGCTATGCAGGCGCCCCCTTGACAGGTGCCCCCTGCGTAGGGGACATGGTCGAGGTGCGACGATGCACTGTTTTCGCCTTCCCAAGGAGATGTACTCGACAAAGATGCGCACGACCAACTGGAGCCGGCTACTGACGCCGAGTTTGCCGTAGACACGCTCGATGTGCGCATGAACGGTATGCCGAGAGATGCCGAGGTTTTGCGCAATATCGGATTCGCTCATATCGTCCAGCACAGCCTGGACTATCTCAGATTCCCGATGCGTGAGATCCAATGACTCGCAGATCAGGGCCCATTCCGCCGAGCAGAACAGCGACTGGGCCAGCCGTGCATCATCGTCTTTTAGTTGCATGTCGTAATTCGTTTGGGGTTCGGTGCTTACGTCAATGTTGTCATCTCGGGATCGCGAGACCCCCTATCTATTGAATCGAGATTCCCCCAAGAAACCGGGCCTGAAAAACCCGCAATGTTGAAAAAAACTGCGATTCTCAACTGGGGTCAGGTCTTGACTTGTAACTTAATACTTGGTCTGGAGGATTGGCATCCGTTACATCTCGTCCCTAAAGTTACAAGTCAAGACCTGACCCCGGCAAAAAGGTGTTTGGCGAAGGAACTTCTTGGGTTTGCGTCGCGTCGCATACGGTGGAACGGAGTGGAGTGGTTCAAATGCCATGAAATAGGTGGCTTTCGTTGTGTGGATCGGTCGACCAGATTTGATGGAGGTTGTCGTGTGGTCGGCCGGTCGCGTTGACAGTGATGCCGGAGACCGCGCGTGCGGTTTCCTGATGGACCAACTTCGATCTACCGTCGGAAGTGAGTCTCATGAGCGGGCGGGACACAACCAATACGGAAATGCTGAGCGCCTACTTGGACGGCGAATTGTCGTCCGAGGAGCGACATGAGGTCGAGCGCAAGTTGGCCGAGAGCGACGAGCTTCGCCAGTTGCTCGGACAACTCCGCCAATTGAGCGACGACTTGCGACTGCTGCCGCGATACCGACTGGGCGAGCCCGTCTACGATCGCATTCTGGACGAGATCGAACAGCTCTCCCAGGCGTCGGCGGATGATGCTCAAGAGCCTCTGTTCCCCGACGAACTGATCAGCGCATATTTGGACGGGGAATTGCCCGACGCGGATCGTCAGCGCGTGGAGCATCAACTGGAAACGAGCGCGGAACACCGTCAGTTGTTGGACGAACTGCGTGGTTTGCATGACACACTGCAATCGCTGCCTCAGCACCAACTGGACGATGGATTCGCGGATCGCGTGGTGCGTCGCGCCGAACGAGAAACGTTGCTGGGGTCGAGCACCGATGCCGCCGAGGTCACGACAGCACCGAGACCGGTATCCGTCGCCAAGCGGTCGCGTTGGCGGGTTTATGTGTGGGCTGCCGTCACGGTGGCTGCTATTGTTGCCCTTGTATTCAGCCTTCCCAGAGGCGGCGGTGACGGCGGCCCGGATCTGGTTGGCCCGGGCACGAACACAGATCCGCTGGATATCGGCCCCGATGGCGTGCCGCGTGTGCCGCCGAAAGAACCCTCGCCGGCGCTGGTCGATATCGATCCAGGCGCGGAGACGGACGGCAATCGAGTCAGCCCACACGGCCGAGTCGACCTCAAGAAGTATTCTCAGTGGCAACTTGTCACTCTGATCCAACGGACCTCCGGGCAGCAGCTCTTCTTTGTCTACGAGCTGACAATCACGCCGGAAGGCGTGGAGAAAGCAGCTTTTGCCAACTTTTTGAAGCGTCACCAGATCCGTTTTCGTCAGGCTACGTCAGTTGGTCCCAAGGAACAGAAGTCGCTCCTGAAGTACAGGTTCTTTCGGGGCGTTCAGATTGCGACCGACAAGTCCGACGATATGGACGAGATTCAGTTGTACGTGGTCTCCTGCGCGGCGCGCAAAGTTGACGCCATGTTTGCGGACCTGATGAGCCGTCCGGAGGGCATCGGCTCGTTCAGTATGGACCTGACTAACGCAGATGCCGGGGACCGGGTATTGCACCATCTGTGCGAGGCATCGGGTGTGTCCGATGAAATGGGGCAAGCGGTCGAACTGCTGGGCAACTTCGCCATCCTCAGTCGGAGCGCCCGCAATTTGGGGGTTTTCGGAAGGATCGGGATCGACCCCTCGCTCCTGGATGGGTCATTGGCACGCCCGCCTGAGACAACACGTGACGATATGCTGGAAGAATTCGATCGCAATTCCGTCGGAGTTGGGCCGCCACCCGAGGCAGCCAAAGCCGGCGATTTCGGTTGTGAGTTGTTGTTCGTAGTGCGTAATCTCAAGCCGCTGGACGGCGATGATGCCGAGGGCGAAACAGACGACGAAACGCGGCACGGCGACTAGTTGGCGTCGCCTCGCTTCTCTAGCTCACTCTACCGTTACCACTTCCAGTTCCAGTCGTCCAATCGCCTTGACCACGGGCAGTAGTTCGCCCAGAGCATTCGCGCCGTGCATGCTGGAGTGCGCGAACTTGATGTGGGCCGCCCCGATCCCTCCCCGTCCCAATGTGGCGTCGACGGGTATCCAGCGGTCCTCGATCCAGGCCTCGGTCCACATGTGATAGGCGAACCCTCCATCGGCGGCATAGTAGACCAAGCCGATCGCAACACGCGCGGGGATCTTTCGCGCCCGGCAAAGCGCCGCCAGAAGCATGGCATGTTCCGTGCAATCGCCTTCCAGCGATTTGGCCACTTCGGCTGCGGTCGCCATCGCGGTCGAGTAGTTCTTCCGGCGTATCTTGGCCCTCACGTGGCGTTCCAGGGCGCAGACAATGTCCCACGGATTCGTCTCGTCAGCCGCCGCTGCGCTGGCCATTGCCATAACGAGCGCGTCGTCGCTCTGGACTAACGAGCTGGGAGCCGAGTCCGCTTCCGTGGGCCGGTCCTCTGCTGCCACGCTAATCTCCTTCGGTTCGTCCGGTCGAATCACCTGCACGGTTACGTCGGCTGTGTGGTTGTCCACGGCCTTGACGCTTTGTGAGGCACCGGTAGCGAACAGCGACTCGATCTCGCCGTCCTTTAACCGTGCCCGGTAGACGATGCGCCGCGTGCGATGGGGGGACTCGAGCTGACGGTTGACCTTGACCACGATATCGCTGCCCAGGTCGAATCCCCCCGCATCGTCCCCACCGAGCGCCACTTCCTTGGTTGTGCGATGGAACTCCAAACCGAGTTGCAGGTCGCGCATTCTCCATGCCCTGCCAGCTTCATCAGTCCAAAGAAGCGTTTTCAGCTTCGCTGTGCCAAAGTCGTGTGTTACGTCAATGCGCAACAGTCGTCGCGAGCCTGATGGCAGCGATACCGCTTCGTATCCGACAGCTTCCATCTGGATTTCGCCGACCTGATTCAGAATGGGCACCAGGGCCTTCATACTGCGCGTCTCGCGCGGTTTCATCGGTTTCTTGCGGAGGGAACGTTGATCGGCGAAGAAGCCGCCCCATTCGGAATTCCATGCAATTCGGTGCTTCTCCGTCTTCCCGGCCGTTTCGGTTTGAATTGCCAGTTCGCCGTCTTCGTACCGGCCTTCGGTCACCATGGCCATTGGGCCCGTCTCCATTTCGCTCCGGAACTCGATGATGCACCCCTCGATCGTCTCCAGGCTGCTCAGCTTCGTCTGCACAACCGTAGTATCGCCAAAACGCTTCATCGTAAGTCGGTCTTCGTAGGAATAGCGCAAACGTTTGCTGTCATGTTCCTTGACCGGCTCCACCCGCAAGTGTGAGTAACCAACTTTGGCGTCGCCTGATCGACAGACCATCCAGACCTCGTCGGCAAGGTCGGCTACCTGCGGCGGCACCGGCGAGCAAGCCAAACCGGACAATGCAGCAGTGGCGGCCAACCATAGCCAAGACGCGTTTCTACTCATTGGTCAAAAGCCCCTTTCGCTCAGAAAGAGATTCTTCGCAGCAACCGTCATTGCCGTGCAATATAGCAGACCTGCGGCAAGGCATACGAGTCGACTGGGTCCCAGGATGCAAACTTTCCCCGATCTGAAGCTTCCGCAAAGCAGTGCGACGTTTTTGCCTTGAGCAGATGCCATTCAGCCGACTGCCACAAACGCGAGTGCTAGACTTCGTTAACATCGCCGGAGGTTCGGAGCGGTGGAGTCTGTCTGATTTGATGGTTTTGCGGGTTCTACAGGCAACGGTGCCGATGGATCACGGCTGTAGAAAATAACGGCAAAACCTCTGAGGCACGCGAAAGCATAACCTAGATTTTCAGTGAGGAATCATGGATCGCAACGATGCACGCAACCGCTACGAGCGAGATGCTTTAGAAGAGAGCCAGAGGATGAAGATGGGCTTCCTCAAACGGTTTTTCATGAACGTCCTGCACGAAGACACGGCAGGCATCGATCACAGCAGCAGCTTCGAGCATCTCTCGGAGGAGGAGCTGGAGGCCCACCTTGGCGTGGCTCGCTACGGCGATTTCGTGCTGCCCGAGGCCATTCGGCCGTCCTACGATCTGCAGGTGACGCCTCGGCAAGGCTACCGTCACGACCAGTACCATGACGAGTCCAATGGAAACACGGTTCCCGTACTGATGGCTTCGGCCTCGTGCGAAGGACTGTTCGACCTGTTCATGGACTCGCTGGAACCATTGGGCGGCGAAGTCGACGTAGTGCTCGAAAGCAGTCACGACCAATCGCGCGGCCAGCATCAAGACCTTTACCGCGAACACATCGACATGCCGGTGCTGACCAGCATATTGTGGGACTACGAAGACCTGCTGCTTAACGATGGTTGCACCGGTATCGCCGTGATCAACCCTTCGACGCCACAGGAAGTCCAGTTCGACGAACACAAGCTGTTGATCATCTACGGCAAGCCGCTTGGGGCGTTCGAAGAGATCTTGCGTGACCGCGACATTCCGTGCGAGGACGAGATCAAGTTCATTACAGAGGCCGAACACGTGCATTCCTCGAAGGACGAATACGCGCGACAGTTCGAAGAACTGAAGATGCGGCTGGGCATGGACGGTGTGTTCGACTAACCCTTCCACTATCCCATCCGTTCCATCAATTCAGCAAGACCGCACACCTGAGACCCACAGCGTGAAATGAGATAGCCGAGCGAATTTCGCTCGGCTTTCTTTTTGCACTTCCGGTGTGGTGGCCAAGACACTGGACGATCACTGCACTCCAGCCGCTTGAGAGCGAATCGAAGTGACGACGACCAGGGAAAGCCGATAGGCAGCTAGACCCGCGACGGCACCCACCACGTCTGCCACCCAATCCCAGATGTCAGCCGCGCGACCGGGAATGGGAATCTGCCCCAGTTCGTCCACAGCCCCATAGCAAGCAGCGATCACCAACAGATAAACGTATGTCCCCAACGACGGCCCCGATCGGGCTGCAACGGGCCACGCTAGAAGAAACGTCAAGCCACCGTAAGCCGCAAAATGAAGCAACTTGTCCCAGGCCCTCGGGTGGGGAATCGCTCCCGAGGGCAAATGTGTGCTGACAAACAACACAAGCCAGTACGCCACCAGTACGGCGATGGCGACGACCCTGGTAGAGTTGGCTGAGGATGACCTTCTATAATTCATGGCGAGCAGACCGATGCAGTTGGTGCCGAGTGTTGGATCGGCGGCCTCCGACTAGGCAGGGATCTGTCGATGGGCTATACCTTCGTGGGGCAGATTTCCAGCCTGCCGTTGGGCGTGTGATACTCGAATTCGTCACGTAGGCAAATAGAGATTTTGCGTACCATCGAGTGTCGCCAACCACACGCGTCCGAGGAAACGATGCACGAACACTACATGCGACGAGCGCTTCTGGAGGCCGAACGTGCTTTGGCGGAAGACGAAGTCCCGGTGGGTGCCGTAATCGTCCACGGCGACCGAATCGTGGCTTCCGCCCACAACCAGCGGGAGCAGCTCCGCGATCCCACCGCCCATGCCGAGATGATTGCTATCACCCAGGCGGCCGAGTCCGTGGGCGGATGGCGATTGGAGAACTGTACGCTTTACGTCACGCTGGAGCCGTGCGTCATGTGTGCGGGGGCGATCATTCAGGCCAGGATTCCTGTGGTCGTCTATGGAGCGACCGATTCCAAGGCTGGTGCAGTAGATTCACTTTACCACATGCTGGACGATCCCAGACTGAATCACCGAGCACAGGTCGTGCGCAATGTGCTGGCCCAGCCGTGTGGTGAGATACTGAGCGGTTTCTTCGAGGCCAGACGAAGCCTGGGCAAGAAGTGATTTGGTCGGATACAGGTATGCGTGATTCGGCGGCCTCACGTATACCGCTCCTGGTCAAGTCTGACATGTCGCAGACAAGCCCGAAGCGCAAACGAGGGAGTGGGTTACGTCCCTCGCTTGCGCTTCGGGCTTGTGTCGGCTCAGGCTGGGAGCGGTATGTTTTCGAAGTATCCCGCTGTCTTCGTGCCAATACCTGTGAACAGGGCACAGTCGTGCTGTCGATGTGGACTCAAGAAGACCAAAACTGCCGCCAATTTAGGTTGCTGGCGGTACTTGGGTGCGATGGCATGCTTGCGTAGAATATGCTGACGTTGGTAACAAACCCAACCGGTACACGTGGCAAGGCACGATAATTCCTGATAAGACATAATTATCTCTGAATGGATTCCAAGTAGACAAACCAAAAGGAGCGGCGCTATGCGCGTAATCGGTAGGTTGTTTGTGGCCATCTTTCTATTCTCCAGCCCACTTTTCCTTTGGCCGGATTCCACCTCGGCTCAGACGGGCGAGTCACAGGTGAAGGCAGCGCTTGACGAATTGCACAGATGGCTCGGAGACGACGACAACGGGCAGACCTGGCGCCGTTTTCTGAAATCCGAACAGTTGATCGAGCAGGTGGCCAAGGGCCACCAAGCGGACAGAAAGACGGTCAGGGAGATTCTAGACGTTTACTCGGGCAGCACGCAGGGCCTGACAAAAGAGCGATTTGTTACCGTTCGCAAAGCGTTGGCGGCATGGCTGGACGAGCTTCCGCTAATGCCGCTGGAAGAACTGCCGCAAGCGGCACGCGACGCCAAGGACGCATTCTGCCCCACCACTGACGAGGATGTCGCCCGGGCCAGGAAGAGACTGACCGACGCGATCGCCAACCTGGATGGGCTTCTCGCGAAGGGCGGCAAGCAGAATGCCGACAAGTGGAAGAAATACCTCCGACGGGCTGAGGTTGATGAACAGCTTCAGGCGGAGGACGGCCCCGATTGGAAAGTGCTCCAATCGGTGTCCCTGAAGTACTACGAGAATGCGACGGGACTGGAAGACCCAAGATTCGTGGCGGTCCGCGGTGCACTGAGAAACTACGCGGATGTCGCCCTGTTCTCGACGAATCCGAAGGCCCAACAGTACTGCGAGCAATACCTGGATGAACTTGCTCAACGTCTCGAGTCCTACGCAAAGAACCCAGACATTGAAGATGCCATCGCGATCGGCAAGACCGTGGGCTGGCTGGAGAGATTCGGCCAAGCCGAAGATCTGGTGACTGCTGTCCGCCAATACCACTCCCACCCGAACCTCCTCGTACAAGTCTCCGAAAGCATGATGAAGACGGGATTCGCCACCGACATTGACAAAGAGATGACGGTGCGCGAGGTCATCCTCGGAACAACCATTCGGGGCGACGCCCACATGAAGGGCAATGCAACCGTGGAAATGGTGCCCAACCCCAACGGAGCTACCTTTGACATTGTGCTCAGTGGGACGACAACCTCGGACAACGTAGGGTACAAGGGCCCAGTGACCATCTACAGCACGGGTATCACCAGCGTTGATGCTAGAAAACGCATCGTAGTGGACGCTACAGGAATCACCATCCACCCCGCGAAGGCAAAATGCCGAACGAAGACCAGGATCACAAGCATCGCCGGCTCTGCGGTCGCCCAAAACGTCGCTTGGAACCGCGTCAGACAGAGCAAGAGTCGGGCCGAGGCGATTGCTTCGCAACGGGGGGAACGGCGGGCCGAACAGCAGATGGATGACGAGGCCAAAGAAAAGCTTGGGAAAGCGGTCGATGCGTTTGCCAACAAATTCCGCAAGCCGCTGTTACGTCGAGATGCCTTTCCCCAAACTTTGCAGTTCAGCACAACGGACGACTACATGCATGTCGTTGCGTTGCGAGCAGGGGCCAATCAGCTAGCGTCACCCAGCCAGCCACCCGAATTGACTGCAGATCACGACTTGGCCGTTCGTCTGCACGAGTCGTTTGCCGGCAATCTGTCCCAGGCCGCGCTAGGCGGCGTCACGTTGACCGACGAGAAGCTGGTCGAACTGGTCGAGCAGTTGACCGGCAGCGTGCCCGAGGAAATGGTCATCACCGAAGAGGACGACCCCTGGTCGATCACGTTCGCCAAGGAACGCCCCATCGATACGCGTTTTGACGATCAGAACGTCACCATTTCCATCCGAGGCAGGGAATTCACTCGCGGAGCGCAGAAACTGAGGGAAGACATCGAGATCTCCGCGACGTACAAGATTGAGCGGATGGCCCTGGGTAGCAAAATGACCCGTCTGGGTGATTTGCAGATTGAGTTTCCCCGCAGCAAGAGACTCAGTGCCGGGCAGGTTGCCATGAAGACTTTCATCAAGAAGCGATTCGAGGATATGTTCAAGACCGAGGTCGTTTCCGAGGGCATCGCGCTGCCAGGCCAGTTCGAACAGGCCGGCAAGCTGACTTTGCAGCAGCTACACTGCGATGACGGCTGGCTGGTGTTCGGGTGGCGTCAACCGCCCTTGGACGCCCGGACAGCGAAGAAGGATTGACGAAGATCCGCTGACATGCGAATCTGATTGATACCAAGAAGAGAAGCCCGGCCCGCCTTGGCGGAGCCGGGCTTCTCGCACGTTTGCTGTACCGCGGTCGGTTTCAGATGTTTGGTCATTTTGTTTAACCGCGACCCAGCGGGGAGCGCGTGATGCGGCAACCGACGTCAAGTCCGACGCGCTTCCCGCTGGGTCGCGGTTAAACGAAATACCGTTTAGTTTCGGACGAATCCGTCGTGGGATAGGCTTCCAGCCTGTCATATCTGGTAGTCGAACCGCTCGGCATTCCAAGATGTTGAGCAAGCACGACAGGCAAGATGCCTATCCCACGTGAGAATTGAACGGAATTGCCGCTAGTAAAGGACACCGCAAGCCGTCCACCGCACATATCAGTTTCCCAGGTCTTCTCTCTTGAACCGCCTGGTCACCAAAAGGGAAACGCCATGAGCCGTTGGGTCGACATCACTTTCGACTGCCTGCCGCTTCGAACCGTCGTTCGCTTTGACGTGCCGATCGACGCCTCGCCCAGGTATCGCGAGTTCTGCGATCGCGTCAAAGAGGCAATCCAGAAACACGGTTCTTACAACACTTACTACCTGTACAACGGCCGGTGCGCATACCACGTGACGAACCGCGACGACATAGGGATGATCCAGTTCCGCTTCGAAGGCACCGTGATGACCGACCAGGAGGATCGCCGGACGGTTCGGTGTGACTTGGATGCAAAGCTAGCACTGGAGAGTTGCGATTGGCTGACCGAGCCTGTTGTGCAGTGGTTGCGCCAGACCGTGACTCAGTCCGTCTCCGTCGAATTCGATCGCTACATCGAAGCCGGCGATCTGGACCAGGCCAAAGAGCGAATCGAGAAGCTGCAGGCTGCTAGCGACCAGGCTGGCGGATTCGTTGGCATGTACCTCTGAGCACCCTGATGGCCGCCTGAAAAACTTTAACGATTACGCAGAAAGCTCAAAGTCTGCGGATCAGGCGGCCGATACCAAGTCTACCGATTGCCCCGCCCAGGCAGTTCGCGCTCGGTGCGAGTTCGTTTCAGGCGGATGCAAACGGTCCAGGGGGGCTATTTTTCAGTCAGTTTCCGTGTCCTGCGTTAGGGATGCGCCAGAAACCCGTAGCCCCTCGGCCGTTAGCGTCGACGGACTCCACCACGCAACTCGCTAGGGATGATCAATCAATGAGTCGGCAATCTAGCACCCACGTGGCCTTTCTGCTGATCGCTCTGACCGTCTTCACAGGCTGCCATCCCACGCAACCTTTCTTCCTTCATGAAGACGGCGATCTCTCCCACTACCTCGACCACGCCACCGATCAGGAGTACCCAGACGTAGACACAGCCACGCTGCCGGACGCATCGGAATCGGGCGAGCCGCTGACGATCAGCAACCCCGACTTCAACGAGATTTGGGACTTGACGTTGGAGGAGTGCGAGGTGATCGGTCTGCAGAACAGCAAGGTCATCCGCAACTTGGGCGGCGTCACCCCATTCGGTTTCGCCGACGGGCTGTTGGGGCGATCGGGCAATGTCACAGTGTTCGATCCGGCCATCACGGAGACCAATCCGGGCCGTTCAGAGCATCCAATCTTCAGGGGTGGACCGGGGCCACTCCAGAGCCAGTCTTTTGCTGACTCGGTTCCCGGAGTCGAGTCGGCCCTTGCCGAGTTCGACGCCGGATTTCGTATCGAGGGCGTTGCGCCCCGCACACTGAACGGCTTCTACAGTCGCAACAATCGTCCTGCCAACTCAAATGTCCCAGGTCTCTTTCCCGGGGTGGTAGATTCGGACGAAGCAGGCTTGCGCACAGAAATCGTCAAGAAATCAGCACAAGGAGCTCGCTTCACGGTAACTAATCACACGAACTACGAACGATACAACAACGGAACCAGAGGCTTTCGCGTACGGAACAACCAGTGGACCACGTCGATGGAAGCTCGCGCCGACATGCCGCTGCTTCGCGGACGCGGCACGATGATCAACCGCATTCCAGTCGTCTTGGCCAGGATAAACACGGACATCTCCCTCGCGGGATTCGAATCCCAAGTCCGAAACCTCGTCCTTGACATCGAGAACACGTATTGGGACCTGCACAACGCATATCGGAACTTGGAGACGGCAAAGATCGGGCGCGACAGCGCCCAGGCGACGTGGAGAACGGTCTACACAAAGAGACAGTACGGGCATACTCAGGGATCCACCCAGGCCGAAGCTCAAGCACGCGAGCAGTACTTCTTCTTCCGCGCCGCTGTGGAAACTGCTTTGCGACAATTGTACGACACAGAAACCAAGCTTCGGTTCCTGATGGGACTTGCCGCGACGGACGGTCGTTTGATTCGGCCAATCGACGAGCCGGTCATGGCGAAGATCAATTTCGATTGGCGGGCCATACGTGGCGAAGCCCTGGTGCGAAGCCCCGAACTCCGCCAGCAGAAATGGAGCATCAAGCAACGTGAACTGGAACTGATCAGTGCCAAGAATCAACTCCTTCCCAAACTGGATGTCGGTGCGGTCTATAAGTGGGTCGGAATGGGCGAGGACTTGATCAACGCTAACCGCAATGGGGCGCGGTTCCCGAACGACCCCGGTTCCACGGCGTTCGAGAGTTTGACGACCGGGGATTTCCAGGAATTCAATGCCTTCCTCAGTTTCGCCATGCCAATCGGCTATCGACGTGAATTGGCGGGCGTGCGCCATGCACAACTCAAGTTGGCTCGCGAAAAGGCTCGCCTGGAGGATATGGAATTGAATTCGATCCACTTGCTCACAACGGCCATTCGGAACCTGGATGCGAGCTACGTCTTGGCTCAGACGCACTTCAACCGATGGTCGGCGGCAGAGTCGGAAGTCGAATCGGCCGAGGCGCGGTCCGACTACGGGGTCGATACGCTAGACCTGGTTCTGGACGCTCACGAGCGTCGAGCTCAGGCGCAGCGTGATTTCTACCAGGCTTTGACCGACTACAGTAAAGCCATTGCCGAAGTTCATTTCCGCAAGGGTTCGCTGTTGGAGTACAACAACATCCATCTGGCCGAAGGTCCCTGGCCGCACAAGGCATACTGGGACGCCGTGGCTCGTGCTCGCGAGCGAGATGCAAGCTACTACTTGGACTTCGGCTGGACCCGCCCCAGCGTCGTCAGCCGTGGCCCGGCACCGGAAGGTGCGATCGACGTACCGATGGAGGAAGTGATGCCGGTCGAGGAACTCGTGCCACCGGGACCCACGCCAGCCGAAGCCACCCCCGCAGAGCCTGCAGAAGGCAAGGCGGCCCCGGAGAAGCTTCCAATGCCGGAAGTCGGACCGATCACCGAACGACCGAAGTCACTGATGCTGAACGCACCGGCCATCCAAACGGCCGACGGAAGCAGTGAGGCAGCCTCAACGCCCGACAACCCGCTTCGCCCCCAGGCATTCCAGTGGGGGACGTTCCCCGGCTTGGCAGACCCGAGCACCGTTCGGCAGCAAGCGTCGCCGGTTCGTCAGGCATCGTTTACGGCTGAAATCAACGATGCAAATTGATCCGGACAGAAACGGCAGACTCCTTGGCGCGCTGTCCGACTGCAACCAAAGGTAGCATGGGCCCCCAGCCCGCGGCGGCCAACACGGGCCGGGGGCCCATGCTACGGAAATGCGCGCACGGTGCGCGAATTCGGATCGTTTGCAGTCCAAAGGGCCTGACTTCGTCATGCGTCGAAGCCAGGCCCTTTTTCGGTCCGTGACGTTGGCATTCGCGACGCACTTAGCAGGGTCAGAATTCCAGAGTGTCCGACATCGAAAGCGGCACAAGCCCTAAATCCCCGCTTGTAGCCGATGGCGTGAGTTGAACCTTGGACGAAACCCTCGAAAAATTCCTTTTAGGGGGACGATACAAATCTAGTTCGTCCGTTTTCGAGGATTCGCTGCCATGTCGACCGTTAACGCCGGACAAACGCTTTCGAGAGAACTGGAAGAGCTGTCCGAGGTTGCACTGGACCTGCGTTTTGCGGACACCCAAACGCCCGCGCGCATCTGGCAAGAACTGGACCCTGAGGCGTGGGAGCGGAGCAGAAATCCGTGGATGATTCTGCGCAGCGCCAGCCAGGATGGGCTGAAGGGCATCGCCGCTGACAAAGAGTTGCGGCGGTGGCTCCGGTGGCGACGTTGCTACATGGCGAACTCAGGTTGGTACGAGAAGGAATACGGTGCTGCCGAACTGAAACGCGTCGCGTATTTCAGCAAGGAATTCGCACTCGGCGACGCGTTGCCCATCCATCGGAACGGCTCGGGCCTGCTGGCTGGCGACCTACTGAAAAGCGCCAGCGATCTGAACGTTCCGGTTGTCGGCGTCGGGCTGCTGTACCAGCAGGGCACGCTTCGTCAAGCGATCGCCGACGACGCCTGGCAGACAGACGCGTTTCCGTGCAACGACCCGGGTACTCTGCAGATCAAACCCGCACTCGACTCGGATCGTCGTCCACTGACCGTTGGGCTGGACCTGCCCGGGCGCACGCTGCGACTCCGAGTCTGGCAGGTGCGCGTCGGCAAGGTGGATCTCTATCTGCTGGACAGCAATCATCCGTTGAACGCTGCTTGGGATCGAGGCATCACAGCGAACCTTTACGAGACAACTCCAGAGTACCGGCTGTTGCAGTGTCTGGTGCTTGGTATTGGCGGCTGGCGACTTCTGGCGACGTTGGGCATCGAAGCACAAGTTTGCCATCTGAACGATGCTCACGGTGCGTTCGTCGTGTTGGCCAGGGCGGTCACCTTTGCGGAGCAGCACGGCGTACCATTCAACGTGGCCTTGCGAGCGACGCGAGCGGGTAATGTTGTGACGATCGGTGCGTCGGCCGAAGAGGACTTCGAGCGTTTCGAGACGACCCTGCTGACACGCATTGTCCAGCCGCTGCTTCAGCAGGCCGGCATCACCGCGGATGAACTGGTGGTCATGGGGCGCAAGGACCCAGACGATGTCTGCGAGCAATTCAACATGGCTTATCTGGCGATGCGCGCTTGCTGTTGGGCCGGGGCCATCTCGCGTCTGCATGGCGTTGTTTGCAGACGATCGTTTCAGGCCCTGTTCCCTGGCTGGCCTCCGCCGGAAGTGCCAGTGGTTCACGTGAGCGGCGGTGTGCATTTGCCCACTTGGACCACGGAAGTGGACGAGCGTTTTTCCGGTGAAGTGTGCGGCGAATCACAGAACCCGGAACGCACGGTCAAGGCGATCAAGGAACTGTCCGACGAGCAGTTGTGGAGTTTCCGTGCCGCAGCGCGAGAGAAACTGGTCGATTACGTGCGATGTCAGCTCTCGCAACGTCTTCAGGACCGAGGTCGGCCGGAGGATGTGACCGAGCGAGCCGAGCGTGTGCTCGACCCTAGCTTTCTGACCCTGGGATTCGCTCGCCGGTTCACCGAACAATGTCGACCGACCCTGATCTTGCGCGACGCCGAGCGGTTGGCGAGGATTCTGTGCGATGACGAGCGACCCGTCCAGGTTGTGATCGCGGGCAAAGCAAATCCCAACGATAGCGCCGCCAAGATGTTGGTTCAGCAAATCGTCTGGTTTTCCTGGCGCGAAGACGTGGGCGATCGCTTCGTCTTCCTCGAAGACTGCGACGTGGCGACTGCTCGGCATCTCGCCGCCGGGGTCGATGTGTGGCTCAGCACCTCGCGCCGCTCGACCGAACCGTGCGACACCAGCAGCATGAGGGCTCTGGCGGGCGGCGGTTTGGCATTGTCGACGCTCGACGGCTGGTGGGACGAGGCTGCCGAGCCCCATCTTGGCTGGAGTCTCGGCGACAGCCGGGAACACGGTGACGAGCACGACGCGGACGATGCAGATCAGTTGTATGGCCTACTCGAACGTCAGATTGTCCCCGAGTTCTATGATCGAGACTCGGACGGAATTGCGCACGGATGGACCGATCGTATCCGCGCCAGCATGACGAGTCTGACGCAGCAGTTCAGCAGCGATCGCATGTTGCGGGAGTACGTCCGCCGCGTGTATCTACCAGCGGCACGTGCACATTTGTGTCGCGCAGACAATGGCGGTCGACTGGCCAAAGACCTTGAATGTTGGCACGCGGCAATCGAGCAGCACTGGGATAGCGTGCGATTCGGCGAAGTGACTCATCGTGAAGCCGACGGACAATTGCATTTCGAGGTGCAAGCCTACCTCGGCGACCTGGATCTCGATTCCGTCCAGATTCAAGTCTATGCGGATATGGTCGAAGACAGTGACCCGGTGTGTGTGACCATGCGACGCGAGGACCCAATCCACGGTACCGCAAATGGCTTTATCTATCGTGCGTCCGTTGCCGCGGACCGGCCGGTGGACCACTTCACGCCGCGGATTGTGCCCCACCATGTCAAAGCATTCGTTCCCCTGGAAGTTACGAACACGTTATGGTATCGGTAATGCCTTAACGGTTTCAGATTCACGGCGAAGGTATGATCGATGAGCAGTTGGTTTTCCCTCGAAGGCGAAGCCTTTCCGCTGGGTGCCACGTGGATACCAGAAGAGCAGGCATACAATTTCGCGCTATACTCGAAGCATGCCACCAGCGTCACGCTGTTGCTGTATGACGAGCGCGACAGGGTACACTCGGCCGCGGAGTTCAGCCTGAACCATCTGCGTCACAAGTCCGGCCGCATCTGGCACTGCCGCGTCCCCCGAGAGGCAATGCAGGGAGCCAAGTACTACGCTTATGCCGTGGACGGTCCCAAATCCAACGGGCACTACGAATTGCATGCATTCGACTCTGACAAGGTGTTGCTGGATCCATACGCCACGTCGGTCTACTTTCCACCGACACTTGACCGGCGAGCCGCCATGCAACCCGGGTCGAACGCCGGCAAGGCCCCGTTGGGAGTGCTGTACGAAGACGAACCACCATTCGATTGGGGCGACGACAATTGTCGCTTCCGCGAACACGATTTGGTCATCTACGAAATGCATGTCAAGGGTTTCACGCGGAACCCGAACAGTGGCGTTTCGCCAGAGAATCAGGGGACGTTCCTGGGAGTGATCGACAAGATCCCGTATTTGAAGACACTGGGCGTGACGGCCGTCGAACTGCTTCCCGTGCACCAGTTTGATCCGCAGGAGGGCAACTACTGGGGGTACATGACGCTGAATTTCTTCGCCCCGCACGACGGCTATGCCACCGACCATCGAAGGGCGCACAATGAATTCCGCGAAATGGTCAAAGCGTTGCACGCGGCCGACATCGAAGTGATTCTGGACGTGGTGTTCAACCACACGGCCGAAGGCGATCACGACGGGCCCTGTTACAGCTACAAAGGAATCGACAACAGTACCTACTACATGACCTCCGGCAATCCGGCCATGCCTTACAAGAACTACTCGGGGGTAGGCAATACGCTGCATTGTGCGAATCGGTACGTGGGCCGAATGATCCTGGACAGCCTGCGTCACTGGGTGCAGAACTGCCACGTGGACGGCTTCCGTTTTGATTTGGCTTCCGTGTTCGCGCGGCGTTCGGACGGGTCGGTCTATTGGGGTGATTCACCGATCGTTTCTGCGATACGCTCCGATCCGGTTTTGGGCAAGGTGCGTCTGATTGCCGAGCCGTGGGATGCGCGTGGGCTTTATCAACTGGGCGCTTCGTTCCCCGGCAAACGGTGGTTCCAGTGGAACGGCAAGTTTCGCGACGACGTACGGCGGTTCGTCCGAGGCGATCCGGGCTTGGTGCCGGACATCATGTGTCGGCTCTACGGCAGCGACGACCTATTCCCCGACGACGTAATGAACGCGTACCATCCGTACCAGAGTGTCAACTACGTCACATCGCACGATGGATTCACGCTGTACGATCAAGTCGCCTACAACGAGCGGCATAACTGGGCCAACGGCGAAGAGAACCGCGACGGCCATCGGGAGAACTACAGTTGGAATTGCGGCTGGGAAGGCGACGAGGGAGTTTCGTCTCGCGTGATGGCCTTGCGCAAGCGACAAGTGAAGAACTTCTGTATCCTGTTGATGCTGTCCAACGGTACGCCGATGTTCTGCGCGGGCGACGAGTTCCTGAATACGCAAGGCGGCAACAACAATCCTTACAATCAGGACAACGAAACGACGTGGCTCGATTGGGACCAGCTTGACGCCAACCGGGACGTCTTCCGTTTCTTTCAGCGGATGATTGCATTTCGAAAAACGCATCCCACAATCGCGCGCAGCCGTTACTGGCGCGGTGATATTCGCTGGTATGGAAGTGGCCGAGACGTGGACATGTCTCACGAATCGCGGCATCTGGCGTTCTATCTGGATGGGGCTTCTCAGAACGACGTTGACCTGTACATGATGATGAATGTCGATCGGAAGAAACGGCGTTTCGAAATCCAGGAGTTGGAACCGGGCCGCTGGAAACTGGTCGCCGATTCGGGCAATGACAGCCCGCGGGACGTTTTCGGCCCCGGAGAGGAGCCTCCGGTGAAGACGAGGCACTACATGGTACGGGCAAGGTCGATCGTACTGTTAACACGCGACCGCTCGAAACGCGGCGAAGCGACCGGCAGATAAGGCCGAGTTTGCTGCCTGACATGGCCGCCAAGAGGAGGGTCTCGACCGATGACCAAACGCGTCTTGATTCTATGCACGGGCAATTCGTGCCGTTCGCAGATGGCCGAGGCCCTTTGGCAGCAAGAGGGACAGGGCGTTTGGGAAGCAGCCTCTGCGGGCTCGAATCCGGCGGGCTACGTGCATCCCCTGGCGATCCGAGCAATGGCCCAAGTCGGCATCGGCATTTCGTCCAACGAAAGCAAACACGTCGACGGATTCAAGAACGAGCCGTTCGACGTGGTCATCACCGTATGCGACGGCGCGAGAGAATCTTGCCCGGTGTTTCCATCCGCCAAGCAGATGTTGCACTGGCCTTTCGAAGATCCGGCCGGAGCGGAAGGAAACGAAGAACAGAAACTGGCCGTGTTTCGAGCGGTGCGGGATCAGATTCGCGATCGCATCAAGCAATACCTCGACGACATCGGCCGAGACTAGCCTCTGGCGTCATTCAGTCTTGTAGGTTGGGCATTCCTGCCCGACTCCGAGCAGACGGGTGCGAAGCGAAGCGGAGTCATGCACGTTGCGTCAGCGACTTCGCGATCGCGTTGGGTAGGGCGGCTGCTTCGATTTCCTCAAGCGGCGCGGGTAACGCCAGGGACCAATTCGGCCACTCGTCGATCGTGCCAGGCATGTTGGGCCGCTTGCTGACGGCCAATGCGTCATCCAGATTTGCCACGAGCACCGCCGAGGGCGCTCGAGCCAAAGCCCCGTAGGCTCTGCGAATCGCTTCGTCGGCGGATTCGTCACCGGCAAGTCCGGTCGCGCCCAGCAGGCGATTGCGTATTTTGACGTAACCCTTCTCGTCGGCCGCCAGACCAATCGATCGACGTGCGCCCATATCGGAACCGTTCCAGAGGCCGGCCACGGTCGGCAAATCGTGTGTGGTGATCGCCGCCATAGACTCCGTTGGATACTTGTCCGGCGTCGCATCTTCGAACCAGAGCAGGCGGTATGACAGCATCTGGTTTTCGGCCAGCCGCCGACGGACTTCGCGTTCGACGGTACCCAAATCTTCGCCGGCGACCCACGCCCCGGCGCGATGGCTTTCGACAGCGACGATCGCTAGGAGCTCTTCGGCTGGATATCGTACATATGCACCTCGTCTCGGCCCCAGTCCCTCTGGGATCCAATACAGGCGGAACAGACCCATGACGTGATCGATCCTCAACCCACCGGCATGCCGCAACGAGGCGCGGAGCGTGTCAATGAACGGACCGAAACGAGCCGCCCGCAAACGATGAGGGACAAACGGCGGCAAGCACCAATTCTGCCCGTCGGTGTTGAATTCATCTGGCGGTGCACCGACCGTCGCCCTATCCGCCAGCACGTCCTGCCATTGCCAGGCATCCGCTCCGCCCGGATCGACACCGATCGGCAAATCCTGCACCAAAGGAAGTTCGCCGGCGGCTCGGGCCATCTGCTCGTCGAGCAGCCACTGCAGCCACGCGTGGAAACGGATTCGTCCGGCATTTCCTTCTGCAAAACGCTTGACCTGGGGCGAATCGGGCCTCCGGTACTCTTCAGGCCAATCTTGCCAATTGGCGCCGAATTGCTCGGCCAGCGAACAAAATGTTGCGAACGTTCGGAGGCCAGTGCCTCCTGCCTGAAAGAAAGCATCAAGCGCCGAATCCTCTTTCCATCGCGACCAGAGCATATCGAGAGCCTGCATCTTGAACTGGAACACCCGATCGCGGTCGATCAGGCGTTCCTCGTTCAGTCGCTGCGCCTCCTGTCCAAGGCGATCCAAGTCGACTCCAGCATCTGCAGCACCCGGGATTTGTTCAATGCACAGATAGAGCGGATTCAGGAATCGTCGGCTGCTTGGGAAGTAAGGGCTGGGCTGCTGTGGTTGGACGGGTGCGACCGCCGAAAGCGGATTGATCAGTAGAGCGCCGGCCCCCAGCGTGGCGGACCATCGTCCCAAACACCGCAAGTCTGCCAGATCCCCGATCCCCCAACTCCGAGAGCTGCGCGCGGCGTACAGTTGTACCGCCCAGCCCCAGATGCGCAGGTCTGGGGCCAAGAAACATCCGTCAGGCCGCTTGATGATCCACACAGGCTCTGTTCGATTCGCCATGTGCAGATCATGGTACCCCGGAGGCAAGTCTGCCGGCAGCGAATCGCGGACATCCAGCGTTGTGCCGTCTTCCAGCACAAGCTCGCCCGGCGAATCGATCGTCATGGTCTCCTGGGGCCCGATCACGCGGATTTCAGGCCCGATCGCGGCGGATGACGCGTCTGCCGTCACGCCCATCGCGCGTAACAGCACTTCCCGCGTTTCAGGCTGCGTGTGATGCACATTGCCGGAGCTGTCTCGATACGAAGACAAGATGCCCCAGGATCGATTCTCACTGGAACGTTTATCCCGTCCGTGCGAATGGTCTTGTTTCATCGCGTGTTCCGAACTCGCATGTGCTATTCTCTCTGTTCCAGTTCAATCGACTGCAGCAACAACTCTCGGCCGCCTTCGATCGTCACATCGCCACTGCCGCAGTCGGGACAACTCATTGACATTTCTTCCATCGCCTGGCAGCTATCGCACTCGTGACAGTTGACGACGGCCGAGGGCCGAGAGATCCTCAACTCCGCATCTTCGACGATCGTGCCCGGCGAAAGGAGTTCGAAGGCAAACTCGATCGAGTCCACATGAACGCCCGACAGCCGCCCGATCACCACGTCCAATCCCACGACGATGCCGCGTTCGCTCGAATTCTCGATTTCAGCCTCGACCTGTTCAATCAGGGCTTGAACGATCGACATTTCGTGCACGACGGACTCCAGGGCTGGAAATCGGAGCGATTCACGTGTCATCTCCCCGCATCGAATCGAGTATTCCGATCACTTCGTCCACGGCGTGGGGAATCGCCGCCTCCACCGCCAGCGTACAGCGATCGCCAAAGTTTATCACGTCCTCAGCCTCGATGCCCACTAGGCGGATGTCCTCGTCGGCCGGCAAATGAGCACCAGCCCGGCGACCAAAGGCGAGTGCCGTTGACAGGTTCACGTCATGAACTGATGCGCTCCTCTGAGTCGGTATCGCATCTGGGGCAAGGCGGTGGATCGTGCCCGGGGCAGCCCCCGTGCAAATGGCATCAATCACAATTGCTCGATCATAGCCAACCATACGTTCCATCAGCCGCAGGCCGCCCCAATGATCCTCTGCGACATCCACGTCGTCCCGATCGTTCAGAATGGACTCCAGACGCTCGACGACGCGCAGACCGACGCTGTCATCCGATACGATCGGATTGCCAAGCCCGATTACCAGCGTTTTGCCCTCGGTCCCTTGCATCGGAGCACACTTGAACGTGGAATCCGGCGATAGCATCGGGGGAAACCCAAAGCGATAACGAGTCATCGCACTCCAAGGCTTGATCATACCAGCGATGTTGCTGTTGGCGAACGCCATGAGGAATTGGATCTGCGGTAATGAGTTGGCAAAACGAACAACGCCCCATCATCCTCGGAATGGGGTCTACGACAGCCGCAGAGAAAGGGCTAGAATCGTCCGTTTTGCCGATCAGTGAATTCTCGCGACAAGTCACATATCGGGTCACAATTCAGGTCACATATGAGGAGTTCTGCGATGCGTTTGATTCTGGTAGGCCCCCCAGGGGCCGGGAAGGGTACCCAAGCGGCGAAACTGATCAACCGGCTCCAGGTTCCGCACCTATCGACGGGCGATATGCTGCGGGCGGCTGTGGCGCAAGGCACGGAACTGGGCAAGCAAGCCGACGGTCACATGAAATCGGGCGGGCTGGTTCCGGACGAACTGGTTATCCCAATCACCGTCGAACGCATCAAAGAATCGGATTGTGCCCAAGGCTTCATCCTGGATGGATTTCCACGGACCAAGCCTCAGGCTGAGGCATTGGATACCGCATTGAGTGAAGCTGGCGTCGAACTGGATGCAGTGCTGCTGATCGAAGTGCCGGACGACTTGATTGTCCAGCGTATCACGGGGAGGCGGATGGATCCGGAGACAAACGCGATCTATCACATGGAATTCAACCCGCCGCCGGAAGACATACTGCCGCGTGTTATTCAACGCAAGGATGACACCGAAGAAGCCTGTCGAGCGCGATTGACCAAATACCACGGCGAAACGGCACCAATCATTCCGCACTACGAGGCCAAGAACCTGTTGCGTCGAGTGGATGGCGTCGGCGCTCCTAGCGAAATCACGGTGCGTGCATTCGCGGTGCTGGGACTAGAAGAGTAGCTAATATCTAATGATAGGAGTGCGTTACAGGCTCACGGTCCGAAAGACCGCTCCAGTTCTTCAAGCGTCACCCCGAGCAGTGCGGCTGCGTATTCCTCGTCCGTGAAGTAGGCTTCCCGCTCTCGCCCGCGTTCGATGCCCAGGCTGGCAAGCATTCGTTCGGCCTTTTCCTGAGGATACCTCCGTTGGACGTTCCTCAAGACGTGCTGGAAATCCGGTTCATCGATCGCAACCTGGACCCGATCCCAGCGTCCAATGATGTGTCGTGGATTGTGCTCCAGGATCCTCTGGCGGCAATAGGCGGCAATTCGGGGTAGGTTCATGCGGGTCGAAATAAAGGAAGATATGACCAACAACCGATCTCGTACGTGAGGTCGGTTCCGCCTCTCGCTGGCCCTAGCCAAATGGAGGTATAATCCTAAAATATCGACAGGCTTTGACATGACCACTATCATCTCGGACACGGCAGGCCGTTCAAGTCCACTAGACGACAGATACGCAGCATATGAATCTGGATGACTACCACTGGCTCGTGAGCCCGGATGCCCGCCAGTGGCTGGACAAGGCTGCTGAAGGCCATACGTCGCTCGTGACGTTGACGCAATCGTTGCGCGGAGAGATCGGCCCCAGACGATCCCACTTGGTCATTGCGCAAGCGGAATTGCGGCGTCGGGCGAAAGTGAAATTCAATCGTGCCCAGGAGATGTTTTTCACACGTCAACTGCTGGAACAGGCGACGGACGAGCAGATTTCGGAGTACAAGTCAACTCGCTTTCCCACAGAACAGTTGATCGCCGATCTGTGCTGCGGGATCGGAGGCGACCTGTTGGGGCTGGCCGACCGCGGTGATGTCAAGGCAGTGGACCGTGATCCGATAGCGGTTCTGTTCGCAGAAGCCAATTGCCGGGCAATGGATAGGGCGAACGCCGAGTTTGAGGTGGCAGACGTCAATGAGTTCGATGTCAGTGGGTACCAAGCGTGGCATCTTGATCCCGACCGGCGTGTTGTGGATCAGTCGGCGGGGACACGGCGCGGTTCCCGTCGCCGGCGCACGACGAAAGTCGAATACCAGGAGCCGGCAGTCGACGCAGTGAATAGCCTGCTGGAGTCCAACCCACAGGCCGCGATCAAACTTGCTCCCGCTACCAAGGCCCCTGAAACGTGGGCCGAACGGGCCGAACTGGAGTGGATCGGCAGCCGAGGCGAGTGCCGGCAGCAGGTGGCGTGGTTTGAGGGCTTGACCCGATATCCAGGAGAGCATGCGGCAACGGCCTTTGTCTCGGGTTGCCCGTCTCCGCTGACCGTCCGAGGGACCCCGAACGCCGAGATCCCTTTGAGCCCCGCCGTGGGCCGCTACATCTTTGAACCACACGCCGCGGTGTTGGCTGCCGGGCTCGCGTGCATCTTGGCCCAGCAGCACGGGCTGTCCGAAGTATCGCCGGGCATCGCGTACCTTACAGGCGACGAGATCGTGGATACCCCGATCCTCTCCTGCTTCGAGGTCACCGAGGTGCTGCCCTTCGATCCGAAGTACGTGAAGAAGTCTATTCGGCAACGCGGCATCGGCAACCTGGAAATCAAAAAACGCGGTGTGCGAGTATCGCCAGAGCAACTCAGAGAGGAAATCCGCCCCAAGGGGGACGAATCGGCAACGCTCTTGGCGTTACCGGTTCACCGGAAGGTCAGGGCCATTTTGGCCAAGCGTGTAGACGTCGGCCAGAAACGCGGCGAGGACGCGTAACTCCGCTTGCGCCCCCTGAGGATCAACGCAACTGTGTATCCCCGGATACAGGGAATTCCGGGGTCGCGGTCTCGATCGGTGGTTCTTCCTGCTCGCCGTAGAATTTCGCGTCAACGATTTCCTTCGTGTGCAGCATGTGCTGTGGGTCCTCGAAATCGAATAGCACGAAGTCATCGCCGTATACTTGGGCGAAACCGGCGACTCGCCACCCTTCGGTCTGCTTGCGCAGCACCCAGATCACTTCGGTAGTCACAGACTGTTGGCGCTCGTCCGGTTCGGTCCACAAACTGGCAACATGAGCCCCATCCCTGTTCTCCGTGACGTACTCTGTCTTGCCAATTCGGTAGGTCAGCGATGGGTTTCCTTGAGAGAGGATCTCCAAGCCATTCTTGGCAGTCTCGCTACGCGCCTTGTCGGTCAGCAGCGAAGCGATGGTCCTGTCGTCGCCAGCTCGCATTGCATCATAAAACTGCGATACGACTGCGGCAGGCGTATTGGCATCGACGGTGGTGGTCGCGTCGCTGCCCGGGTTATGGTCAAAGTTTACAACCGGCACATATTGGGGCTCGGAAGAAGGCGGGGCGGAAGCCTCGTCCGACGAACCACCGCAACCGGCCAGCAGCAAAGCAATCATCCATGACATGCGTCTCATGACTGACTCCATTCTCGTCTGGATATGTGCGACCAATCTGGTAAGGCCACGCGGGATTCTTGCCCCAGGTGCCAGGCGGCACCCACGATGGTCGAACAGGTCGCGGGAGTGTCGCAAGATCGGCGAATTGCGTCAAGGCGAAAGGCAGACGGTGCAACGAGCGATCACCCCTAGAAATGAGGCGCGAGAGACCGACTCAGACATGCTGGCAGGCGTTCGACGTTGCCATCAATCAGACACCCCAGCGACATCATTTTGAGGTCACCAGGAATCGGCAGCATCACTCGGAATGTCGTTGGCGATTCGCGCAAAGTACTGACTGGATTGGTGTTGGGATCAGCCGCCGCAACAGTGGCATGACGGATGCGGCCAGACACTGTAGCGGGCCTTTTCGCTAGGCGCCAGAATCTCCCCCCCAAGAATAGAGCTAAAGGAAGGAGTCAGTCATGTTGCGAAGCCTGATAGCCACCACCGTCCTAGTCGTTGCCGCTTTGGCAGCAACGTCCGCGATGGGCCATGACCCCTACAGAGGCGGACGCTACCCGAGCTACCGATCGTACCCATCTTATCGCCATCACCAGCAATACCGTCGTTCGCAATTCCATTATCGTAACCCGTACCAGTGGGATATGTACAGAAACTACCTCCGCCATCAGTCCAGGTCCTACCGGAGCTACAGTCCATATCGTTATCCCTACAGCCATCACGGCATCGGCGTTCATGGGCGGCACTTCTCGTTGCACCTCGGGTTCTAGGCTGTGCCGGAAGGCGGCGCTGCGGGCTTGACCTCCAGGCGGGCGGGCGGAGAAACTCCTTGGCTCGCCTGGACTTTGGCCTTTTCAGGCAACGAAAGGTCGGCTTCTCTGCCAGGCTTGTCAGCATAACCGCAACCACCGCCCACCGAGTGACGTCAGTTTGTGAACAAGCCTCTGCAGCGCTTGTTCTACTTCTTGCCGTAGCCGATCTTGCCCGCCTTCTTGGCCAGGACGCATCCCCGACTTTTCCTGCGTGCGTCAGATTCCGGCCCCATATGCGCCCGCGAACAGGTACAATAGAGTACGCGATATTGGGCCCCGTCTGGCGACGATCACGCTATGAAAATCAGCACCATTCCGCAGATCTACCGCAACCTCAAACGCTGGACGGAGATCCTGTCGGTCTTGAGCAAGTACGGCTTGGCGGATTGGATTAGCAGGCTGAATATCGATTTCGTCAAAGACAGACTGAAGGACCGCGACGGGGAAGCGCTGGCTCGCCACACGCCCGAGAAGCGAATCCGTCTGGCACTGACGGATCTGGGCCCGACGTTCATCAAGCTTGGGCAACTGATGAGCACCAGACCGGACGTAGTCGGGCTGAAGTTGGCGGAGGAGCTGAAACGTCTACAAACCGATGCCCCGGCCGATCCACCTGACATCGTACGCGACACCATCGAATCGGAATTGGGCCAGCCCGTCGATGAACTGTTTGCCGAATTCAGCGACACGCCGATTGCCTCGGCTTCCATCGGTCAGGTGCACTGCGCCAAGCTTCACGGTGGCGAGGCGGTTGTGGTCAAAGTCCAGCACTCGGACATCGAGAACACAGTGCGCGAAGATCTGGATGTGTTAAGCGGCTTGGCCCTGCTGGCGGAACGCGTCCCCGAGTTGTCGGTTTATCGTCCGTCGTCCACCGTCGCCGAGATGGGGCGAGTGCTGCGTCGAGAGCTCGATTTCGGACGCGAAGAGCGCAACCTGCAGCAATTCTGCAGCCGTTACGAGGCCGATCCCACAATTCGCATGCCGAAGCCGTTCACCGACTACTGCACGGCCCGCGTGCTGACCATGGAACGAATCGATGGTACTACGCTCGAGGAAAGGGGGCGTCTGCTGGCCAAAGGGTTTGACCTGGAGGAAGTCGCAAGGCGCGGCGCCAAATTGTACTTGGACATGATCTTCGAGGCCGGATTCTTCCACGCGGATCCGCACCCGGGAAACATCCTCCTGCTGCCGGAAAACTGCCTCGCGTTGCTGGACTTCGGGATGGTAGGGCGCATCGAGGAGTCCTTGCGCGAAGATATCGAGGAGATGCTGTTAGCCATCTCCGGGCGCGACGTGTCGCTACTCACGGCCCTGATCGTTCGTGTGGGCGACACGCCTGCGGACTTGGAGGAAGGAGTGTTGGCGGTAGATGTCGCCGATTTTCTGGGCGACTACGCCAACCAACCGCTCGACAGTTTCGACTTGAGCGGCGCCTTGGCCGACATGACCGACATAATCCATCGCCATCGGATTTCCCTTCCGCCGCAGACCGCTTTGCTGCTGAAGACGCTGATAACGCTCGAAGGGACAGGAAAGCTGCTGAGCCCGAGTTTCAGCTTGATGGAGCTGCTGCAACCGCTGCACAGGCGGATGTTGATGCGCCGGCTTTCTCCGAAACGGCAAATGCGCAAGTTCATGCGGTTCTACGTCGAGGCGGAACGTCTGGCGGGGATTCTGCCGCGGCGGCTTACCGAGATTCTTGAACAGGTCCAGGCCGGCAAGTTTGACGTACACCTGGATCACCGCGGGCTGGCACCGTCGGTCAACCGGCTGGTCTTGGGCATGCTGACCAGTGCGCTTTTCCTGGGCTCGGCGCTAATGCTCAGTCGCGAGGTGCCACCGCTGCTGTTTCCCGACAACTCTTTTCTTGGCTTCAAGAGGATCTCGATCTTTGGGCTGATGGGCGCAATCCTCAGCATCCTTCTTGGCCTGCGACTGCTGCGCGCTATCGGCAAATCTGGGCATCTGGACAGCCACGATTGAAATCACTCGACGGTAACGCTCTTGGCCAGGTTCCTCGGTTTGTCCACGTCGCAGCCTCGCAAGACGGCGATGTGATACGCCAGAAGCTGCAAGGGGACGATCATTGTGAACGGCTGTAGGTACTCGGGGACGGCCGGCGTGTAGACGACTTCGTCGGCCAGATCGGCGATCTGCGAATCGCCCTCGGCCGCAATCGCGATCACCGGCCCGCCGCGCGCTTTGATCTCTTCCACGTTGGCCATCACTTTGTCGTAGATGAACCCAGGCGGCATGATGAATACGCTGGGCGTATTCTCGTCCACCAGTGCAATGGGTCCGTGCTTCATCTCGGCCGCCGGGTAGCCTTCGGCGTGAACGTAGCTGATCTCTTTCAGTTTCAACGCTCCTTCCAATGCCGTGGGGAAGTTATGCTGCCGTCCCAGATAGAGGAAGTTTTCGCAGTGGCAGTACCTGCCGGCGATGCGACGAATCTCGTCGTTGGTCTCAAGCGTCTTGCGCACCAGGTCCGGCAATTGCTGGAAACCTTCAACAAGTTTGCAGCCCTCCGTATAGCTAAGGTGATGCATGCGACCGAAATACAGCGCCAGCATCGCCAAAACCACCGATTGCGAGGTGTATGCCTTGGTAGATGCCACGCCGATTTCGGGACCAGCTCGCAAGAAAATGCCGCCGTCCGACTCTTGGGCGATGGTGCTGCCCACCACGTTACAGAGAGCCAACGCCGGATGGCCTTTGCGCTGCATCTCGCGCATCGCAGCCAGTGTGTCGGCGGTCTCGCCGCTTTGCGTAATCGCAAACACCAGCGTACCCTTATCGACGGGTGGATTCCGGTAGCGCAGTTCGCTGGCGTATTCGACTTCCACGGGAAGTCGCGCCAGTTCTTCCATCAGATACTCGCCAACCAATCCTGCATGCCAACTCGTACCGCAAGCGGTCAACAGGATTCGGTCCACGCTGCGGAGTTGTTGCGCAGTAAGGTTCAATCCTCCGAATACGGCCGTGGCGTCTTCCGTGCAGAGGCGACCCCGCATCGTATTGGCCAAGGACTCGGGCTGCTCGAAAATTTCCTTCAACATGTAGTGCGGGAAACCGTTCAATTCGACGTCGTCTGTCTCGATGTTCAGCGACTGGACTGTGTGGCTGACACGACCGCGTTCGCGATGGGTGACCCTCAGGCCGTCGGCCGTGACAACCGCGACTTGGTGATCGGCCAGGTAGACGATCTTGTCCGCGTAGCCCGCCAGGGGCGAGGCATCGCTGGCAACGAAGTGCTCGCCGTCGCCCACACCGACGACCAAAGGGCTTCCTAATCGCGCCGCGATCAACACGTCGGGATGTTCATGAAACATGACAACCAGACCATAGGCACCCTTCAGTTGCGCGAGAGCCGCCTTGACCGCAGTCGCAAGGTGCTCGTGGGACTCGCCTTCGACGTCATCCGGTATCTCGGCAAGCACCTGGACAAGGCAACGGTCGATCAGGTGGGCGATGACCTCGCTGTCTGTCTCCGACAGGAATCGATAGCCTTCGGCTTCCAGGTCGCGTTTGAGGGTCTGGAAGTTCTCGATGACACCGTTGTGAACGATCGCCACGGTGTGATCGCCGCCGATATGAGGATGAGCGTTCGGCTGGGTTGCCTGGCCGTGCGTGGCCCAGCGGGTATGGCCGATGCCCGTACAACCCGGAGCCGGGTTCTGATCGAGTTCCGCAGCCAGTTGCTCGATCCGCCCGACGGCTTTTGTCAACGCCATCTCGCCCCGCGACGTCAGTGCGGCGATGCCTGCGCTGTCGTATCCGCGATACTCCAGGCGACGAAGCCCTTGCAGCAGGAAATCCGCCGCATTCTGAGTGCCCACATACCCAACGATTCCGCACATGAGCTTCCTTGCTCCCGCCTCGGTAGAGGCCGATGTAGGACGGATTTCTAAGTCCGTCCAGATTGTTTGGTGGTGCCCGGACGGACTTGGAAGTCCGCCCTATTTCAATTCACAAATGACTTCTGCCACTAGATGCTAGCACTTCGTCCGATTTGGGCGGGGATGGTATCAGAAATAGCGAGATCGTCGAAGAGCAGAATTCGCAGTTGGCTAGCCGAACCATTCTGGGCAGAGAAGCAGAAGCCCGTGCAGCAGGGCGGCTGCGTAGATCGAGCCGAGTAGGTCGTCTGCTATCACTCCCCAACCGCTTGGCAGACGTTCCAGTTGTCGGGCAGGAGGGATCTTGACGATGTCGATGATGCGAGTAACGGGAAACGCCCAAAGGACTGTGATCCAGACGTTCGATGTGCGAAATAGCAGCACGGTTAGCAGGAATCCTGCTACCTCGTCAGTCACGAACTTGCCGGAGTCCTTTTCGTCGAAGTACCGCTCGGCCCACTTCCCTAGGCGGACGGTTTCGGAACAGCTCACGGCCAAAGCCAACGCAATCAGCACGGTCTGCCAAGGCTCGGGCACGTACAAGCCAATGGGTACGAATAGCACAATTCCCCACAACGCGCCGGCCGTCCCTGGGAAGATTGGCGAGTAGCCGAAGCCGCAGCAGGTTGCCACGAGCCAGTCGAAGCGATCGCGGAGTCTTGACATGCTACCTTACGGTCTTGCCCGACTTGGCGGCCACGGCGTCTTTTTTCACTTTCTCCTCGGTATGGCGTGCGAGGTACTTCATGATGCTCTCGGGGCCGCTGAAGCCGATTACCGTTTCGTCGGTGTCCATCTGTTGCGATATGACGCGGCCAGCGTCAATATCGAACTTGATTTCGCCTGTCTTGATTCGCTGCACCAACTGCGATTGGATCGCTGGATCGTTCACAGGCGTCAGGACCTGCGTCTTCACGGAAATGGTTGCCACACCCGTCTGGACCTTCTCCAGCGTGTAAAGCTGGCGGATCTTGACGCGTTTGACCGGCGTGTTCGGCCTCGGGCGGACCGGCAACTCGCCCGTGGTCGTCCATTTCGTCCCGGCCTTGATCGCCTGGCCCGGTAGCCGGATGGTCAATTCGCCGATGCCGGGATTGAATTGAGTTCGCGCCTTCTCGCGTTTCACGATTTCTCCATTCGGCGCAATCGTCACAGTAGCCATGGGAACCCCGATCGATTCGGCAACGTGCTTGTATTCTGGCGGCGGTTCCTCCTCCTTGGTGCTGTCGTAGCGCACCTCCTGGCGGCCAGAGACCTGTTGCCACATACTGACTTCCTCGACCACGTAGGCGAAGGTGGTGTTCCCCTCCTCGTCCACGTCAGTGATCTTCCACGCCCTGGTCGAGACGCTTCGCGTCTTGGCGGTCTCCGAGACACCACGGATCTTTGTCTCGACCGCCACCAAATGGACGACTTTGGTGCGGATGACCTCGTTGGGCGAGAACGTGTACTGCAGCCGATAGCTGTGATCCGTCAGCTTCTTCTTGGCGGCATCCAATGCGGACGCGCGTTCCGATGTGCCGTCGTCACTTGCGACAAGGCTACTGGCGAGCAGAATCAGAACCGAAAAGGCGAAACAGACCGGTGTGGTCTTCATGACATGGCCTCCGTGCTACAACACCACTGATTACGTCGCGCTGTTGCGAAAATTGCTGCCCCAACCGAGTTTCTCCCGCAGCGTGCGGTAGTAGTTGCGACCGCGAATCTCCACCATCCTGAATTTAGGCTGCGCCCGCTGGACGCGCAGTCGATGGTCCGCGGTCAACCGACAAATCGGCACTCCATCTACAACGGCCATCGTGTTCTCATTTGGCCGGCTGACCGCCATCTCGTAGATGCGTTCCGCCGTATCAACAACGGGTCGCATGGTAAGCGTGTGCGGGCTGATCGGCGAGATCACAAACGCCTGGAGGTTCTTCCGGAGGATTGGACCGCCAGCCGACAGGCTGTGCGCGGTGGAACCTACCGGCGTACTGATGATCAGGCCGTCGCAACTATAGGTGGTTACCAAATCCGAGTCAACGTAAAGTTCGATGTCCAACATCGAGAACGGCAAACCGCCCATGATCGCCGTCTCGTTCAACCCCAGTTGCTCGTGTACCAGCTCGGGGCCCAGCGTGACGGAACACTGAAACATGAGATGGTCGACAACCGTGCAGTCGCCAGCAACGATATCGGGAAGGCGATGGACCAATTCCTGCGGGGGCACATCCGCCAGGAACCCTAGCCGGCCCAGGTTGACACCCAGCACCGGAATCTGATTCGACCCCATTTGCTTGGCTGCGTGCAAAATCGAACCATCGCCGCCCAGCACGATCGCGATGTCCGCCTTGACCGAAGACAGGTCATGCTGCGAATCGAAATCTGCTAGCACGATATCGGCGTGCTCCTCGATGACCGGCCGCAAACGGTCGGCCTCTTCAAGCACCTGGGGGCGCGCGCCGCTACCGAGCAGCAACACATTCAGGCGGCGCTTTTCGCCAAGCACCCACGCCGGGGGGTCGATCATCGAGTCGCCACTCATGATTCCGAGTCTTTGAGGATGCGGTCGCGGCCCGCCAACTCCAGACACGTTCGAGCGATACCATCTGGATCCATATTCAGTTCGGCCAGCAGAGCGTCTCGGTCGCCGTGCTCGACGAAACGATCCGGAAGTCCCAGACGGCGAATGTGGCCTGTATCCAATCCGGCGTCAGCCGCGAACTCCAGCAAGGCGCTGCCAAATCCGCCTGCGAGCGCCGCCTCTTCGACGGTCACGACAAACGAGCACTCGCGAAGCGCCCGTTCGACCGTCTCGCAGTCAATCGGTTTGACAAAACGGGCATTGACCACGCCGACGTCCAGGCCCTCCTGCTTCAGTTGGTCCGCAGCGTCGAGGCAACGCCGCAGCAATGTGCCACAACATATGATTGCGCCATCGCGGCCCCAGCGGATCACTTCCGCTCGTCCCATTTCGACCGGCGCGCGGGGACCTTCGAGCGTCTCGGCAGCAGCCTTCGGGTATCGGATCGAGCAGGGCGAATCGTGCTCGACCGCGAACGTCAGCATCGCCCCGAGGTCATGAGCGTCGCCAGGCGCCATCACTGTCATGTTCGGGAACAGACGCATGTAGCCGAAATCGTACGCCCCGTGGTGCGTCGGCCCATCGGGCCCAGTCAAACCGGCGCGATCCATCATGAAAACAACCGGCAAGTCTTGCAGCGCCGCTTCCTGGAAGATTTGGTCAAAGCTGCGTTGTAGGAAGGTGCTGTAGATGTCGACGATCGGCCGCAAGCCGGCCTTCGCTTGACCAGCCGCAAATGCGACGGCGTGCGATTCACAGATGCCCGTGTCGAAGAAGCGGTCGGGGAATTCGTCGCGGATTGGCTCGAGCTTGTTTCCCTGACACATGGCGGCCGTCATCACTGTGACGCGCCCGTCGCGCATCATCTCCTGGCGGATGGCATCGCGTGCGTACTCCGTGTAGGCAGAACTGCCGTCTGATTTACGCGGAACGGGCTGTCCGTTTTCTTCGCGGAACGCCGGGGGCGTGTGGAAGTACACGGGGTCTTCTGCCGCCGGTTCGTAGCCATGCCCCTTTTCCGTGACCACATGCAGCAAGATTGGCCCCGGCAACCCGCGAACCATTTTCAGGTATTTCCGCAACACGGCGATGTTGTGCCCATCGATGGGGCCCAGATACCGAAAGCCCAGATCCTCGAATAGCATGCCACCGTGCAGACCGGCCTTGATGCCCTCCTTCAACTGGGCGAGAAATCGCTCGGTCGGATCGCCAAGCAGGGGCACCTTGTTGAGCACGCGCAGGACTTCGTTCTTCAGGCCCGTATAGAACGGAGCGGTTCGCAATCGGTCCAGGTAACTGGCCATCCCGCCCACTCGCGGGCAGATCGACATTTTGTTGTCGTTCAGAATGACCAGCAGATTCGACTTCAGGCCACCCGCATTGTTCATCGCCTCGAAAACAATGCCCGACGCAAAGGCGCCATCGCCGACCACGGCCACCGAGCGGCGTTCCGGCTGTCCCATCAGTTCGTCGCCGATTTTCACGCCCAGGGCAGTCGAAACGCTGCAGCCGGCGTGGCCGGTCATCAACAGGTCGTACGGGCTTTCTGCGGGGTTGGGATATCCCATCAGCCCGCCGCGCGTGCGAATCGTACTGAACTCGTGGTATCGGCCGGTAACGAGCTTATGCGGATAGACTTGGTGGCCCGTATCCCACACCAATCGGTCTTGGCGGAAGTCGAAAACGCTGTGCAACGCCAGGCATAGCTCAACGACGCCCAAGTTCGACGCGAAATGTGCGGTGCGCTCTGTCACCAGATTGCACAGCACCTCGCGCACCTCCGCCGCCAATTCCTTCAATTCGCGCACGGACATATCGTGCAAGGCGGCTGCGTCGTCGATGTTGGGAAGCAGCTTGTGCATGGCTGGTCAATGATTCCTTTCCAAAACGTACCAGGCAAGCGATTGCAGGTTGGTTGCCCCGGAATCCAGGGGGGTTAGCGCATCCTGCGCTTGTCGTATCAATTGTTCGGCAAGTTGACGGCTCTCCGCCTCACCCAACAGGGCAGGAAATGTCATCTTGCCTTGTTCAGCGTCTTTGCCAGTGCTTTTCCCCAGCGATCCTTCGTCGCCTCTTACATCTAGTAAGTCATCGATGATCTGAAATGCCAACCCCAGTTTTCGCGCAAAACTGTCCAAAGCTGCTAGCAGTCGGTCCTCCGCCTCGGCCACCAAGGCACCCAAACGCAGAGAAACGCGGAACATCGCCCCCGTTTTGCGACGGTGAATGCGCTCCAACTCGTCTGGACTTCCCGCGGAAAAAGCTGCCTGCAAATCATCCACCTGTCCACCGACCATGGCAGAAGCACCTGCCGCCCGCGCCAACTCGAAGCAGCAGCGGACGGCCACACCCGGAGGTCGAATCCCTGCCGAGATGGTCTCGAACGCCTGAGCCAGAAGAGCGTCACCCGCAAGGATCGCCATCGCTTCGCCATATTTTACATGACAACTGGGCTGGCCGCGCCGCAAATCGTCGTCGTCCATCGACGGCAGATCGTCGTGGATCAGCGAATATGCGTGGACCATTTCTACGGCACACGCCGCCGGTATCGCACATTGCCTCTCCGATCCGCACGCCTCAGCTGCCATCAACACGAGAAGGGGACGCAGACGCTTGCCCCCGGCCAGCAGACTGTGGCGAATCGCATCACGCAAGACCGATGGGCAATCGTCGTCATACAGGGTGCAACGGTCCAAAGCTTCGTTGATTTCGGCACGGACCGCTTCGGCGTATTGTAGAAAAGGCGACGAGGAAGACTGTATCATGCGCAAACCGGAAGTCTCAGAGGTGCAGGGATCAGCCCTCCATTCTAAAACAGACTCCCGGACTCGTCGACGCCCCCCTCCTTTGCCGGGCCGTTTCCGGGACGCGAGCGGCGCTGGCTGCGTGCTGCGGCTTTTTCGTCCAACGTCATATCCGCATCGTCGAACGCTTCCGTGACAGAGTTCCCGTCCGCATCGACGCCGGCCAATAACTCGATTTTCCGTTCGGCTTCTTCCAGCGCGCGGTAGCAATACTTCAGGTGTTTGATGCCTTCTTCATAGCACTCCAGCGAGTCGCCAAGCCCCAATTGACCTTCCTCCAATCGCCGGACCACCGTTTCCAGCTTCTCCAGCGATTGTTCGAAAGTCAGTTGTTCCTCGTTTTGCGGTTTCGGACTTGCCTTCTTCTTGGCCAAGTGATCTGCTCCTCGTTTCTCGGTTACAATTCGGCACTCAGCGTATCCGCATCGGGCGTGGCCTGTTCGAGATTGGTCTTCAATTCAGCGTCGACGTTGCCCATCGCCCAGGAGAAGCCACCAAGGATGATCTGTTGACAGAGTCCGTTGGTCCAAACATCCTCGCGGTGGCCCAACGAGGTGTAGAAAACGCGGCCCTTCCCGTGCTTGCGCGCCCACGTTGCCGGGAACGGCGGACGCTGGTAGCAATTGCCTTTCATCCCCTCGGTTTCCTGCACCAGGATGACGTACATGTCCTGGGCGAAATTCTTCATAGCGTACCATTCTTCATTCAAATCGAACGAGTCTCCGGCACCCTCCGTGCCCGGAAAGCCCTTGCCGGTTACCGTCATCGTGGCTACCTGCTGCGGCCCGTGTTTGATGAATTCGCCACCAATCATTCCGACATAGGGGTCGACCTCGGTCTGGACCTTGTTGCGATCACCCTTCGAGTGGAAGGTGTCGGTGGCGGAGTGAAAACCCACGAAACCCTTGCCCCCGGCCACGGCCTTCAGAAGATTCTCCTTGCCTTCCGCGGACATGGGCGGGGCCCCGTCCCTGCTCTGCGGCCGAAGCAGGTCGCCGCAGGTGTAGAAAGCGATCGCATCATACTCGTCCAAGTCGCCGTCGAACACGTTGCCGTCCTTCGTGCACTCGACTTCGATGCCGCGCTTGTTGAACAACTCGGTCAGGATCTTCTCCGAGTGGCTCAACTCGTCTCCCTTGCGTCGCACTGGGGAATGCTCGAAACCAACGCTGCGAGTGTAGTAGAGGATCTTTTGTTTTTTCTTTTCGACACCTCCGACCCATCGTAAAGGAAACGCAGAAAGCCCGAGAACGGTAGCGCCGGTCGTCAGCAACATGTCGCGACGTTTCATGGTAGGACCTCCAGACGGGTAATTCGGAAAACAAGTGCAATGCCCGCGAAACTCCTCACAAACCGGTATTCCGCGTAGGAGTTCGGAAGTGTCGGGACACCTCTACCCGTCGAGTTTACCACTTGAGGCGACCGTCTCAATGGGTGACGGCGTACATGGGGAGGTAGCGGTAGTAGACTTCCAAGCAGAGGGCCGCCATGGCAGTGCTGTAGACGCGGCCTCCGTAGGTGCCCCAGACGGTATTTGGCGACCAACTGCCGGCCAAGGGCCCGGTGGTTTCCTGGGTGGCCAGCAGTCGTTGCTGCAGTGCTTCGTTCCATGCTTCCCACGCGCTTCCGCGGATTTGGAACAGGGCCACCGTCGCGTAGTACCAGTAGTAGAGGTTTATCGAGCCGGTCTGCGGCGTCTCCTGCATCAGGAACGCCACGGCTTCTTCTATTGCGTCCTGTTTCACTCGTAGCCGGAGAAACAATCGGCACACCAGCGCTTCGGCGGTCATCGTCCGGGTCGCGTAGCTTCGCGGTTGGTAGCTTGCCAAGCCGCCACGTCTGCCCGCCGCGACGTTTTTCAGGAACCGAATCATGCCCGCTCGGGTCTTGCCGGGTAGTCGTATGCCAGCCAGTTCTGCGCTGCGAAGCGCCATCAGTTGCCATCCCAACTGGCTCGTATCGCCCGCCGGATCGCCCGGCTGGTATCGCCAACCGCCATCGGTTAGATGTTGAGTCCGAATCGTGTACTTGATGGCTCGATCGACGTATGTTCTCAGGCGTGGATCGCCGGTCATGGCGTAAGCCTCGCTGAGTGCCAGGGCCGCCATGCCGTGGCAATACATGCGGGCGAACGTCCGTGCGTTGCCAGCCAAACCGCCGTCCTTCGCCTGGATGCGAAGCAAGTACTCCAAGGCATGTTGGACGTTCTCCCGATAGTCGCCCTCCAGGTGCGTGTGACCCGCCCCTAAGAACGCCAGAACCGCCAAGCCAGTAACTGCCGTATCCGCTTCCGCGCCGGCACCGCCACGATCGTGGCCCAATACTCTTGTCTCTTGCCCGCCGCCGTGCGTTGCGCAGTCCCATCGGCCATCGGATTCCTGGTTCTCTGCCAGCCAGGCCAACGCCGCTTGGACCGCAGACTCGGTGCGGGCATTGCCGCCATTTGCCTCAAGAATTGCGGCTCGGTCGCTGGCGATTCGTGCTCGATACGCCGCCGGCAGGTCACGACCGTCACCCGGACGTCTGGCTGTGGCCGCAATCATCGGCGAATCACTACCAGCGGGCGAGCTTGCCGAGGCAACCGACACGGGGACGAGCGGAATCTCGTCGTCATGGGATCCAGCATGTTGATCGGCCCCGGGTTTGGGCAATTCATTGTTCGACCAGTCGGTTGCGTCCTGAGTATCGACCAACGCTTCGGGCGTCTCGGTAGGTACGGGGATGTCTGTCAGTCGTTGCACCTCGTCGGCCCCGGCAAGGACATCGGGCAATGTGTCCGCGGACGCTTCGCGGTCCAGGGTCGACTCCGTGGGCTCCACGGCAAGTCGCTCCAACTCGGGCATCTCGGGAGCGTCGTCGGTCGGCTCGTTTTGTTCAGGGCTCGGCGGCGGATCCTCCGGCGGCGGTGCATCGGGTGATGGCGATTCACGTTGTGGTGGCTCTGTGACCGGCTCGTTTGGCGGTTCGTGTTCCGTGCGTTCTGGATCATCGGCCTTGGCTTCGGCGGTGTGCTCGGCCCGTTCGAGCGTTGGAGGTTCCGCGATGTCACGTCGCGCCGGTTCGCTGATCTCGGGCGGCACGGGCGACTCGGCGGGGAACTCGTTCCACGGTGGGACCTGCTCCGGCGACGCCCGATCTTGCGGTTCATCATCGGGTGAAATCAGCGTCACGGTGATCAGTTCTTCGCGCGGTTTCACTGGGACGTCGTAGAAAAGTCGGACCCCGTACGCATAGGCCATAAGCAGTACGTGGGCCAGCATAGACAACGCAATGCACTTAGACAGCGGCTTCGCCTGTCCCCAGCGGGTCAGCATCAGGACCAACAGCATCAACGCCAAGAGACCAAGGCCCGAGAGAAGATATATTGCCTGCACCCGAGGCTCGTATGGCGTATCGGGCCTACTGGTGATTTGGGCGAAGAACTGGTGAACGTTCATCTCGTCACGCCGCCTTTGCTGGCCAGCCTAACGGATAACCCCAGGTCCGTGATTCCGGCTTGGCGACACGCATTCAGGACGGTAGCCAGGTTTTGAACATCGCCTTCGGCGTCGGGTCGCACGATCACCCCCAGGTCCGCGTCCTGGCTGCACGCAGCGGCCAGTTGACTGCTCAGTTCGTCAAGTGTGACAAACTGCTCGTCGAGCGAAATCCGTCCGTCGCGGTGGACGTTGACGACGCGTTTTTCAGGAGCGGGCGTCAAGGCCCCGGCATTGGCGACCTCGGGAACTTTGACGTCGATCTTCCGTTCCATTTCGACGAATTTCGTGCCCACCATGAAGAATATGATCAGCAGGAACACGATATCGATCATCGGCGTCAGGTTCGGAGACGGCTGTTCGTCTTGGTGGGTTTTCAGAGGCATGGCTGTCTGTCACGCCGCCTGGTTGCGGCGTTGGGGCCGGGAGGCAGGACGATCCTTCGCGCCGGGACGAGTGAAGTGCCCGTCGGCCGAAATCAGATCGACGATTTTCTGGCCCAATGCGTCGAGGTTCATGATCAAATGATCCACGCGGCCAGAGAAATACAGGTAGGCGATCAGCGCCGGAATCGCGACGCTCAGACCGGCCGCGGTTGTCAACAGAGCTTGGCTGATTCCGCTGGCGAGCAATTCCGGACGCCCCATGGCATCGGCGGTGGCAATCTCGTTGAAGGCGTGGATCATGCCCACGACGGTCCCCAGCAGCCCAAGTAACGGGCTGATCGTGGACACACCGTTCAGGACTCGCAGGTATTTTCGCAGGTCGTTGGTGACACGTTCGCCGGCGTCGATGATCGCTTGTTCCACTTCGACCGCGGGCCGTCCCCACTTTCGCACCGCGGCGGCGAACACTTCGGCGACTGGACTACGGTTTTTCTCACACAGTTCAAGGGCACGCTGCCGGTCCAAACGGCCTTCGCGCATTTGCTGAAGAAAACGCTTGACGAAGGGACGAGGAATGACGCGTCCCCGGCGCAGGCAGATCGCACGTTCAAAGACGAAAACCAATAGCACGAACGAGCAAAGGGCGATGGGCACCATCAGCAGCCCGCCGTCTCGAATCACCAGCAGGAGGCTCTTGGTCGGGATCGGACTGTCATCGACGACCGGCTCTGCGAGTGGCCCGGGTCGGTCGGGCTCGTTCGATGCGGTGTTATCGTTATCCGCAGGGCCATTCGTCAGGGGCTGGGCGTGCAGCACGGTGCCGGTACAGGCCAACGTCAGTACGACGGCTGATGCCAGTGTCCCGAAATTCCGTATTTGGTGGCGAAGTCCAAGGAACATGCTCGGCAGGCCCCTTCCTTACGAGTTTTCCGTTTCTTGTTCGTCCATCGAGAGCCCCACGCGTTCCAGCCTCTGCGAAGCTTCCTCCGCAAAGACCGTTTCGGGATGCTGTTCGACGAGCCGGGAAAACACTTTGGATGCCTCCTCGTGTTCGCCCTTCAGTGCATGGCATTTCCCGGCCTGCAGCATCGCCGCCGCCTGCCAGTGCGGGTAGTTGAACAGAGTCTCGACGCCCTGGTAGGCACTGATGGCTTCGTCGTATTTCTTCTGGTGCATGTACGATTCGCCGATCATCCAATGAGCCATCGCGGCCGTTTCCGTCGCGCCGCCCTGGGGCGATCGGATGACGCGCTTGTACGTCTCGCGTGCCAGGTCGTATTTGGCCTGCGCGGCAAGACAGCGCCCGATCACATAGTCGGCCTCGTACTGTTGGCGAAAATCGGGAAACTGCGTTTGTATCCCCGATGCCAAGCCATGTGCTTCTTCCCATTGCTCGTCCTGTGCCAGGATCTGAGCACGCCGAAGCGGGATCATGGCGATCCAATCGTCTCGGCGATCTCCAACTTTCTCGCCGAGTTGCAGGAAGCGTTCGTCCGCCTCCTCGTACTGCTTCCGCCGGTACAGCGACTCGGCGATCCAGTAATCGGCCGGAAGCCGCAGTTGCGAATCGGGGAATTCATTCGCCACACGCTGCATGGTCTTGTCCACCTCTTCCCAGCGTTCCGCCGAAGCAGCCAACTGGCCCTTCAAATACAAAGCATGACTCAGGATCTCCGGGGGGCGGTGATCGGCATCGACGAGTCGCTGTGCCAGTTCCTCGGCTCGATCCAATTGGCCGGCCGCGGCCGCTCGTTCCGCCAGGCGATACGTGGCGTCGGCCCAGTACCGGCTGTGCGGATGCTCCTCCGAGAGACGCTCGAACACGTCACGGGCCTGGTCATCCTTCTTCAGGTCCACCAACAGCCAAGCCAACTGGTACAGCGCCGCATCCATTCTCGGAAACGCAGGATGCTCTTCCGCAAGCCGTCCAAGCAACGTTGCCGCTTCGTCTTTGCGATCAAGTTGTTCCTGCAGACGCGAGGCTTCGAAAAGAGCGGATGGCGTGTATTCGGACGATTCAAACGTTGTGACGACCAACAAGTAGGCTTCCACGGCCTTGTCGGCCTGTCCGATCTTCTCCAAACACTTCGCTCGCATCATGGCCGCCTCTGATGCGAGCGTGCTTTGTGGGTAGCCCTCGACAAGCCGCTTGAACGCATCGGCCGCGGCCTCTGACCGGCCCAGTTTGTAGTTGGACCAGCCCACCCCGGACCAGCCTTTGGCGACGTACTCGTCAGAATTCTCGTTCTGGGTCAGCGCCGTGAATAGCCGCTCGGCCGATCCGTACTCGTCGTCGCCGTAGGCCGTTTCTGCCAAGTAGTGCGTGGCCTGCAAATACAGTGCATGTTCCCGGTCCCTCTCGGGCAAACCGATGTGGGCACGAACGGCCTCGTTCAATTGGCCGGCTCGAGCCAAAGCCACCGCAAGCTGTATGCGGCACTTGGACGAATCGGGACCATTCGGCTGTGATGCAAGATACTGTCGCATTGGGGCGATCGCATCGGCGTGGCGCTCCAATCCCATGTATGCCATTGCCCGGGCGAACCGCGTCCCGTCGACAAGTTCCTTCTCGTGCTCTCGCGGTTGGACTTGAGCGAGAGATTCCAATGAATCTTCGTATTGATGATTCCCGAGATACGCGAGCGCCAGGTAGTACCAGTTTGCACGCTCGACCTGCATCGATACGGCAGCCACAACCGGGGCCAGTGCCTCGGGATTCGTCAGAGGCTCGATGGACGCGGGCGGTTGAACCGCACCTTGAAGCGTCTCCACTGCCTTTGCGTAGTCCTTCCGTTTCAGCAGGGAACGTCCTTCGGCTTGTTTCACCTGCGAGCGCAAGGGGCTGTCGGCATACCGCTCGTCGAACTGCCGAGCCAGCGAATCCACGCGTTCGTGGTCGGCCGCGTCGAACGCCAACTGGACCAGTGCGTGCAGACTGTCGTCAGCCCATTGACTGTCTGGCCAATCGGCGAGCACACACTGGTGGTATCCCTTGGCAATTTCCAACTGATCGTTGCGCCGATACGATTCGGCCAGCCAGTATTGGATCGCAGGCGCCAACGCGTGTTCCGGTTGATTGTGGATGGTCGCTTCGAAGGTCTGGGCGGCCTCGGTCCATTGACGGCGAGCAATTTGCGTCATGCCTAGCCAATATCGCGCATGCGTGACCAATTCGCTGTTCGGGAACCCCTTGACCGCGGCCAAGAATGCAATCCCGGCTTTGTCGTACTGCCCGCAGGTGTAGTATGAAATGCCTATTTGCACCTTCGCGTCGTCGGCCAGTGCCCCGGCGGCGTCTGCCAGGAAGCGGTACTCGCGGCGTGCCTGCTCCGGCTCCCCCTGTAACTCGAGGACTCGCCCCAGTCCGAAACGGCACTGGTCGACCACAACGCTTTTGGGGAACCGTTCGATCGCTTCCTCGTACAGCATGCGAGCTTGCTTGGCTTCCTCGTACGCCAAGGCAATTTCGCCAAGGTAGCTCAAGACGTAAGCGTTCAACTCGTGGTTGGGGTAGTGCTCGCGAAACCACTCCAGTTCGCGACGAGCTTCCTCGCGGTCACCGGAGAGGTAAGAAGTCTCGCCTGTTCGGAATATGGCCTTGCACGCGAAGCGATGGTGCGGATCGTGTTCGAGCAGACGCACGAATCCCTTCCTAGCCTCGTCGTACTTGGCTTGCTGTACCTGAGATTCCGCCAGCAGAAACATCGCTGTGCCCGCCCGTTCGTCCTGCTGGTATTGTTGGAGGAAACGCTCCAGTTCCCCTTCGGCGACGCTCCAACGTCCTTCTGAGAAATGGCCGACCGCGACCGCATACGTCTCTCCTGCGGTTTGGGCCAAGGCTGGCATCGAAACGACAAGCAGCAGTAGGGCCGCCACGAACGCTCGAAAAGAAGTGCTGATGTACATCCTTGTACCTGCCACGCGATTGGAGAATACCGGTAGAAACCATCCCTGCAACCGGTCCGGCGGTCGGCCTTTTCGCAGCGCAACGAACGAAACCACCGTGCGCGCACGACTAAACGACCGGATCGCCTGATTCTCTCATTATCGGTGCGTGCAGAAGTAGGGCTGCAATTCCATCCTCCAGAACAAGACGAGTGCTAGCACCTTATCCGCCGGCAACTGGTGCAATAAGCGTCAACTCGTCGCCATCGGACAAGACTCGCGCTTCATGGTTGGCCAGCGTTCCCAAGTGCTCCCCCGACACCGCGACAAGACAACTGGGAGGAAATTGGACGCCGTCCGACAACTGGGCCGACAGTGCGGCAATTGCATCGTCGACCGTGGCACCATCGGAAAGCGTCAACTCGTCAGGCAGCCCTTCCGTCAAATGGTAACTTCGGCCGGTGACCATCACACTGATCTTCATTTGGCACTCCTCTATCGATCAGCCTCTCAAGGCTGAATGGGCTGCGATCCACGACGCGTTTGACTGGAGAACGGACGCACAGATTGGTTTGTAGTGCCGCCTTCAGGCGGTCATGAGGCGCCAATCGATGCGCAAGACCGCCTCAAGGTGGTACTGCGAACATCGCCTGGGCACATTATACCGCCGGCCGCGAGGAATGACACACTTGGTGGTTCAACGCCGAAGTGGGGTGTGGGCAACGCCGGAGTGCCAGACGTCTACGCGGATTTACGGATGCCAAGCAACTCTCGCATCGGTGAGGAGAGCTCCACCGCATAGATGGCAGGATCGGCCTGCAATGCCTCGGTCACTTGCTCGAGTTGTTCGACCGCGTTCAGGGCCAAATCGACAAAGATCCATTTCTGCCCAGAGAACTGACACGCTCCGCCGCCGCTACCGCCAAGCCATTCCTGTCGGATCTTGTAGCCCAACTGGTCGGCAACCGACAATGCCTGATCAAGCAACTCTATCGTGTGCATCCTAGCTTGTCCATTCGCCAAAGTCCGTGGCCTGTGTTGATGAACTGCAAGAGGATTATAGTCGCTTCGGCTTTAGTTGCCCAGCTCGATCCGACGATATGTCTACTGGTTGTAACTGACTATAAGGCAAGGAGTTAAGGCTTGCCGCATCGGCAATCCGCGATATTGATGACCGATGCGGTAAGCAAGTGAAACTGGCGGTTGCCACGAAGATATTCGGGCTCGGCATCCAGGGAAGGCTCAGATCGGACCATGACCAACAGCAGCGTCAACAAGAGACCTACGGCAGAGGAACAGGTTGCAGTGCTCCAGCAGCAACTGGCCCATGCTCAGAAGCTAACCGCGCTGGGTGAACTGGCCAGCACAACCACACACGAGTTCAACAACGTGTTGATGACGATCATCAACTACGCCAAGATGGGCCTGCGCCACAAGGACGACGCGACGCGCGACAAATCGTTCAAGAAGATACTGGCGGCGGGCGAACGGGCGGCGAAGATTACCAATGCCGTATTGGGCGTGGCGCGAAATCGGTCGGATTCATTCGAACCAACGGACCTTGCAGCAATCATCAATGAATCGCTGGTGCTGTTGGAACGCGAGATGCGAAAGTATCGGATTGGCGTCGACACACAACTGGCGTCTGTCCCGCGTGCAAACGCCGTTGGAAATCAGGTTCAGCAGGTTTTGCTGAACCTGTTGATCAACGCTCGGCAAGCCATGCCTGATGGAGGCCACGTCTACATCAAACTGGATCATGATCGAGCCAACGACATGGTCGAACTGGTGGTACGCGACACAGGAGCCGGTATCCCACCAGAGAAGCTGCGTCGCATCTTCGACCCGTTCTTTAGCACCAAGAAAGGGCCGGACACCAGCGGGAAAGGCGGCACAGGTCTGGGCCTCTCGGCTTGCCGCAATATCATCGAAGCGCATCGCGGCAGGATACGTGTAGAAAGCAAGGTGGGAGCGGGCACGGCGTTCACCATCAAGTTACCCGTGTACAAGAAGCCCGCCGTGGCAGCACCCGCCGCTACGTCCGCCCGCGCAGCGACCAGTGCCACGCAGCCGGATGCCGCATAACCGCGTTGTTTCAACTCGATAGACGCTGTCGAATCTCGCCAAGAATCTGCTGTTCCAGCGACACATCGCGCCCGATAGAAATCCAGTCTAGAGTGGACGGGGCGACCAGCGCCGATTGTTCGTTTCGCACAAGAGACCCGTCGTGACGCACGGCCGTCCGTCCGACCGTGGCGTGTTCTGGTTGCACGACGTCTTCTAGTTGCTTGTGAACCGCCACCTCCAGCAGGTAACCACCATCGGCGGGGATGACGCGCACAAACGCATAGCGACGCACCGACTGCAACGTGGCGTGCAGTTTCTCCGCACCGCGCGTCGAGTCCTTTCGCCATGGCTCCAAGATCGTCGATCCTTCCACAGGATAGGTTTCGATGTGTCCTTCCAGCGGCACGTTGCCAACCAGGCGGACCCTGTCTTCGCGCTTGATCTTGAAGTAGTTGTCGATTGTGTCAACGATCTGCGACCAGACAAACTCGCTGTCCGCAACCGGCACAAACAGCGGATTTTCCAGGCGTGGTAGGTCACGAGCCACGTGGCCGTGCCGTGACGCATGGGGCGACCAGGTGCAACCGACATAGACGGCTGCGAGCAGAATGACGCACATCGTGGTTTGCCGTAATCGAATCATCGGCTCAGATCACAGACACACGGACCGTTACAGGTGGCCCGAAAACCATCGAACAGCCATTGCGATAGGACGAGAATCATGGAAAGGGGCGGTAGTGTGGCGAAAACGACGACTCGTCGCAATAGCATTCAGACGCGTGCTATCATCGTCAGCTAACTGCGTCTGGATTCCCGATTTCGGTTTTGACAAGGTCGACCGGACTCGATATTCTCCCGCTCTGCCCGGCGGACATGGAAGTCCGCCAACACGCCCCAACCGAGAGCCATCCTCACATTAAGGGAGATGTTCCCGCCAGAAGCGGCTACATGTCATCCATGTGTGGCTCCCTACCAAAACGCACACGGAGGTGCGCCGGTGCTTGCCAGACTACCTGCCCCCCCTTGCCGCAGGGTTTTGATCGTTGACCAATCGGAAGATACTCGCGAGGTGCTGCGTGCGGCACTCGAACGTCGTGGCGTCGAGACGCTGGAAGCATCCGGCGCTCGTCAGGGAATCGAACTAGCCCGCCAACATCATCCTCAGGTGATCGTCCTCGATCTGGAGGCGGATGCGGCCGCCGACGAGCAAGTCCAGGCCCAATATGATGCAGAATCCAGAGACCACGACGCCCGTCTGGTCGTGTTGGGCCGTACTTGCCGGTACAAGCGGACTTTGCCGAGTGATCGGATTGTGTCGAAACCCTACCATTATGCGCCGCTGATACGTACAATCGAACGGTTGTTGGGTGGTTCTGCTAGAACCTAGCTCGGCAGGCCGTTCGTCTTCAAGCGGGACATCGCGATGGGCAGTGGCGGTGTGGCCCCCTTTCCATCACAGCGTTTCGCTTGCTCGTCAGAACGCCGGCCTGTGCAAACAGCGAGACGGCACAATGGCATCGCTTTTCGTCATTCAGGGACGCGACCAGGGCAAGCGTTTCGATTTGGCTAACGCAGTGCTCGGCGTGGGACGCGACGCCAGGAATCCTGTACACCTACACGATTCCGAGGTGTCTCGGCGTCATGCGCAGATTGTGCGGACAGAAGGCGGCTATGACTTGGTCGACCTGAACAGTTCCAACGGCACGTTCATCAACGAAGAACCGATCCACCAGCAGACGCTCGCCACCGGCGACCGTGTGCGCATCGGCCGCACGTTGTTGATCTTCACGGGGAATGAAGACAACTCGTCGGTGGACTTGGCCGAGGAAGTCGATATCGTCGAGCGCGATCATCAAGTGGAAGGCTCGCGGATCGTCAAAGCCATCAGCCCGGAGGAAGGTAGCCGCATTTTCTCCGGCACGGACATATCCGCCAGCCCGTGGCTGGCCCGCGCACGCAGCAACTTACAGATCATGTATCGAACGGCTCTGGCCGTCAGCCACACGTTGGACATCGACCAACTGCTGCAGCGTATCATGGAATTGATCTTCGAATGGGTCGAGGCCGACCGCGGCTGTATCATGCTTGTCGACCGCGACACCGAGGAACTCGCTCCCAAGGTGTTACACCATCGCAAAGAGGCGCAGAGCGGCGAGAAGATGCACATCAGCCAGACGATTCTGGACTATGTGATGGATCGCCAAGAGGGCGTTCACACCAGCGACGCAAGGGAGGACGAACGTTGGGACCCGGCGGCGAGCATCCTGAAGACGGGCGTGCGGGAAGCCATATGCGTTCCGATGCAAGGACGCTACGGTGTGGTGGGCGTCGTTTACATCGACACTTTCACACCTCCAGGACAGGTGCTGCAGAACCGTGAAGTTAACCGATTCTCCGAGGAGCACCTGAAGTTGATGGTCGCCATCGGCCATCAAGCCGCACTCGCCGTGGAAGATACTTCCTACTACTCGGCCATGGTCCAGGCGGAACGGTTGGCCGCCGTGGGGCAAACCATTGCCACTTTGTCACATCACGTCAAGAACATCCTGCAGGGCATCCGCGGCGGCAGTTACTTGATCGAGGAGGGATTGAAACACACCGACACGAACCTTGTGCGGAGAGGTTGGGGGATCGTCGAGAAGAACCAGGAGAAGATCTCCCACTTGGTGATGGACATGCTCACTTTCAGCAAGGAACGTCGCCCGGAGAGGATCTCGGCGGAATTGAACGAAGTCGCAGCCGACGTTATTGAACTGATGAATGCACGTGCGGCGGATACGAACGTGCAACTGATTTGGACGCCCGGGCCCGACGTGCCGACTCTGACGTTCGACCCGGATGCCATGCATCGCGCCATCCTGAATGTTGTCACCAATGCAATAGACGCGTGTGAAGACATCGAGGACGGGCGGGTCATCGTCACAACGTCGTACGAGCAGCAAGCGAAGCATGCATGCGTACGCGTCGATGATAACGGCGAGGGGATTCCGGCGGAGGATATCGCGAAGATTTTCAGCGTGTTTGAATCACGCAAAGGCAGCCGTGGCACGGGGCTCGGACTGCCGGTCAGCCAGAAGATCCTGCAGGAACACGGGGGCGACATTCGAGTCGAAAGCAGGCCGCAGACAGGCAGCACTTTCCTTCTCGAATTCCCCGCTATCATACCGACGGCGACTCCGCCCCCCGAGACGGTTACCCAGGAATTGCCGGTCTCGGACAGCAGATGCGATCCGGGATTACCCACGGGCCAATAGACTCCATCAAAATATTGGCAACGCTGAGCGAAATGGCGTATGATTCAGTAGTCTAGATTCAAGCCTTGTTCTGGGATGTTGCCGAAGGGATGCATGCGGAAGAGGCATTGCGCGAGAGCGAAGCACGACTTCGCTTGATGGTCGAACAGATTCCGGCAATCCTGTGGACGACGGACTGCGATTTGCGATTCACCTCGTGCACCGGCGCTGGCCTGTCGCGGCTGAATCTCCAGCCAGACCAGATCGTCGGCATGTCACTGCACGAGTATTACGCCACCCAGGATGAAGATTTCCCGGGCATCGCGGCTCATCGCCGAGCCTGCCAGGGCGAGTCGGTGAACTTCGAAATGGAATGGTGCGAGCACGTCTTCCAGTCCCACGCCGAGCCGCTTCGAGGCGAAGACGGGAAGGTCATCGGGGTCGTAGGCGTAGCCCTGGACGTGACCGAACGGAAACGCGCCGAAGAGGATCTTAGAAGCCTGAACCAGACGCTCGAACAACAGGTCGAACAGCGCACGCAGACGTTGGAAGCGATTACCGCAGAGCTCCGGAGAAGCGTCCGGCACACTCGGCTGATCGTGGATACGGCCAACGAAGCATTCGTCGGCATGAATGCCGCGGGTTGCATCGTCGATTGGAACCCGGCGGCCGAGTCGACCTTCGGCTGGTCGCGCGACGACGCGCTGGGGCAACGGCTGGCGGAGACGATCATTGCACCGCAACACCGGGACGCGTTCCAGGAAGGGCTGCGTCAGTTCTTCGAGACGGGCGAAAGCAAACTACTGAAGAGCCGCGTGGAATTCACGGCGATTCACCGCGATGGTCACGAATTCCCGGTGGAGATGTCCGCCACTCACATCCAGCTTGGCGACGAGCACAACTTCAACGTGTTTCTGCACGACATTGTCGAACGGAAGGACTCCGAACAAGCGCTGCGAGATTCCGAAGCTCTGTATGCCTCCTTGGTCGAACATCTCCCAGTGAATATCCTGCGCAAGGATTTGGAGGGGCGATTCACGTTTGCCAACAAGGCGTTCTGTGAACTGCTGGGCAAGCCGCTGGAAGAGATTGTCGGTAAGACCGACCTGGACTTCTATCCCAAGGAGCTTGCGAACAAGTACCGAGCCGACGATCAAAGGATCATCGAAACGGGCGAGACGTTTGACGACGTCGAAAAGCATCGGAAGGGCCGCAAGGCGATGTACGTGCACGTACTGAAAACGCCGGTCCACGACGCAGACGGCAACATCATCGGGGCCCAAGCGATCTTCTGGGACGTCACGGACAAGCAGCGGGCCGAAGACAAGCTGAAGCGGTACTCGGCCGAACTGGAACGCAGCAATCGCGAATTGGAGCACTTCAGTACGATCGTGTCCCACGACTTGCACGCGCCGCTGCGGGCCGTGGGATCGTATTGCGAGCTGTTGCAGCGGGAGTACTCCGACAAATTGGACGCCACAGCCGATGAGTATCTGTACTTTGCCAGGCAAAGCGTCGATCGCATGCACGCGTTGATCGAGGACCTTCGCTCGGTTGCACGCGTGACAACAGGAGGCAAACCGCTGAAGCCGGTCGACTGCCAGGAAGCATTGGATGCTGCGCTCACGAATCTGACGGCCGAAATCGACCAAAGCGAGGCCAGGGTGACTCACGACGAGTTGCCCACCGTGATGGCGGATTCAACGCAATTGATGCAACTGCTGCAGAACCTGTTAGGAAACGCCATCAAATACTGCAAAGACCGCTCGCCGGAGATTCACGTCAGTGCCGATTCTGCCGGCGGGGACTGGCAAATCGGTGTGCGCGATAACGGAATCGGCGTCACCGCGGCAGACCAGGACCGTGTTTTCGAGATATTCCAGCGAGCCCACACCGACGAAGACGAGTATTCGGGAACCGGCGTGGGGCTGGCCATCTGCAAGAGGATTGTCGAGCGGCACGGCGGCCGCATCTGGGTGGAATCCGATCTAGGGAGGGGAAGCACGTTTCGCTTCACCATGCGAGCCGGCAAGAGGGCCTAGCCCTGGCACTCGTCCAATGCTTCTTGGAGTCGCGCTTTCGTCTGCACGCCGACCCAGCGTTCAGTGACCTCCCCGTTCTTGAACAGCAGCAATGTCGGGATGCTATTGATGCCGAGTTGCTGGGCGGTTTTGCCGCTTTCGTCAATATTCAATTTGCCGACCTTAATCGCTGCGGCGTTTTCCGCGGCTAGTTGTTCGATCACCGGCGTAATCATGCGACATGGGGCACACCAAGGGGCCCAGAAGTCGACCAACACGGGTTCGGCGGACTGGAGGACCTCGCTATCGAAGTTGCTGTCGGTGAATTCACAGACGTTTTCGCTCATTCCCTTGTCTCCTCGTGTTTCGCGCGTAAAGGACGCCGTGGATTGTATCGGCGCGGGATGGAAGGTGTCAACGAGCCAAGGAGCGGATGTCATCTGACCGGAAAGAGCGCCTGCCGTGCGACCTGCAATTCGGGACGAGCTGGCCCGCGCACGCGCAAAGCCATGGGGTATTCCTTGGGGAGCCCGAAACCGGTCTTGCCCAAGAACAACGATTCGCCGCTCCACTGATCCAGAAACTCCTGGACCGAAAGACGAACGTTTCCGCGAATGGGATCGGCAAGATAGACCGTGTCGTCGTGGATTCCCCGAAAGACGACGAAGTGCTTGTAGCCGTACTTCTCGATCCGCACGATCACCGGAGCTTGGGACTGCGCAAGCTTGGCGATAGGGATGCGAACCACGGCGCCCAGGTAACCCAGATCCTTTGACGCGTTCAGCAGATCCAGCATCGAGAACCCGTTCTCGATGCGGTCCTTGAGTTCTGCTTGCGGGTCTTCCGAGCGGCGAAGACGTGCGAATATCGTATCGAGAATCTTCTGTTCGCCTGTGTCGTCCTCGAAGTAGTAACGCAGCAAAGTCGCCAGCGCGGCCGATCCGCAGGAGTAGTCAAGCCGCTGGATCACAACGTTGTCTCGTTGGAAGTTCCGCCATGACTTAGCCGGCTGACGCACCTGGAAACCATTGCCGGCGGTCTGAAAGAAGTGGCTTTGCGGTGCCTCCTGCGACGCAGAGACGGCGTTGTTCAAGGTTGTCGACTCGGTGACCGTTCGACAGCCGCCGCCGGCAGCGGCCGCGACGACAATCGTTGCCGCCAACAGTCGAATTCTCCCTTTGTTCGGATATTCGTCCATGGCCTATTCGTCGTGAATGTACCGGAGGCCGAGCATAGCGTCCGGGGCGTCCCTGGTAAGTCCGAATTCCACATACGGCTGAAGACGCGACTTGCTGGTAAGTCGGCGCACGAACCCCAGGCGAACCGACAACGGCTCGATGTCTGAATTCGGGATCACGATGTCATTCACCGAAGTCTTGTCCTGCAAGAAGCCGGATACCTGAGTGCTGAGCGAAACGTCGTCACTCACCGCAAGGCCCAGCCCGCAATAGAAGTTGAACAGGTCGCCGCGTTCGATGCGAAGCCCCTGCTGTTCGTCGGCAAACTGGTACTGGTAGCCCAGGCCGCCGAACAACACGATCGGATCGTATGACTCGACGAAATTGAATCCGACGCCCACTTTCCACACACCATTGCCCAGCGTTGCCTGGTCGCCGCTGATCGTGGTGACCGAACTGGAACTGGTCGGCGTGGTGACCGACAAACTGACCGCCGAATCCGGCAACTTGAAGCGGTTCTCCGGAATCTGGTAGACCAGGCCCGCCGAGATGTCACCGAGGGCGCCCGCCTCCTCGGTCGACTCGACCAGAACGTTGTCGCGCTCGAAATGCGAAACACCAAACGGGACTACGCTGAACAACTCCAGGTTTTCCGACCAGCCATAGCGAATGCTGAATGGCACAATGAACGCTCGACTGCGGATACGCTCAAGCACCGGCGCTCCCGTCGGCAACACGACAATCGTGGCGGCCTCTTGCCTTGTGTAGAGCGAGCCGATTTCCGTCTGGATTTGTCCGGGTTTCAACAAAAGGCTGGTGTCTCGCGCCAACCACTCGTTGGTATTCTCGGGCGGTCTCTGTCCGATAGGTTCGCGCTCGTTGGCTGAATCCGGCTCGTTCGCCACGGCCGTTGGCGACACGGGGCCACGACCATCCGAAGGCGGGATACGCCGGTGGGTCGCGAATCGCGGCTCGGGCCGAATTCTCAGTGGAACGGGCCGCACTGACGGCGGAGGTGCAAAGAACGTTGTTCCAGCGGCGGGCGGGCGGTGCAGACCCCGCGGAGCATCGCGGCGTGGCGGGGGCGGGATTCGACGAGCACCCGTCGTTGGGCTGGGAAGCCGTACGGCTTCCTCTCGATGTTGCTGGTCGTTAGGTACAACTTCGTCGTCCGACAACGGCTGACCATCTGCCTTCGGTCTTGGCTGGGATGTCCTATCGACCACAGGCGGGAAACGGACCATCCGGCGTCCCGAATCGTATGATTCCGCCGCCGCAGTTGACCCGATACAACACAACCACGGCAAGAAGCAGCAGATGATGCGGTCGCAGGAAGTGCCCGCTGATTTCATGGACCTTGTACTCCGGCATGCGGGCGTTTCTTGTATGCCTGCACGTTTCCCCAAGTCCGCCAGCCGCGTTGGCGTACCAGAATTCACTCGTGACGGCGCAGTCCCGTCCATTCGGCTCAGCCACCATAAATCATCGGGTCAGCACTTCTCGCAAATGAACGACGATCAGAATCCATCTCAAGGACCGCTTCACGCGACCCCTTTGCCTATCTACCCCAGCCTGACACGACAGGCCGCCGGCGCACGCTGTCGAGAGATGGGCCAGTTTGGAGTGCTGCGACTTGTCGTAGCTTTCTTTTTCCGCTGGCGTTCTTCGGCAAATGAATGTCAAACCGGCCGTCAGCGTCGAATGAAATCCAAAGCGACGACAAGTCATCGCACTCCAAGCTTTGACTCCTGGAAGCCTGGGTAGAATATGCGATCCATGAGAAACAGCATGGTTTTTCTGGATCTGACCAGCCGATCAGTTTTTTGAGTCGGCTAGAGTTGTCAATTTGCCTCCTTGCGCCCGTCCAATGTGAACGTTCGGGAGCTGTAGGACGGACTTCCGAGTCCGTCTGCGCCCGGGTTTCAAGAAAGCAGGGCGGATGAGGACCCTCATGCAAATGCCTAACCAAACCACAGCACTCGCAATACTGTTGACGCTGCTGTGCGTAGCCGAAGTGCCCGCGCAGACGCCGCAATGGCCTGTTCCGACGCCGTCGGGGCAGTACCGTCCGACTTACCCCACAACCGACGCCCGTCAATTGCCCCAGCGCGCAGTTCGAATCGCGCCCACAACCTATCCGGCCACCGATGATCCTGCGTTGGGAGGAACGTGGGGGCCGCGATATCAGATTCCAGCCTATCATTCGCAGTTTCCACAACGCATCCAGGCTTCGCCGGGCGCGCCAAGACAAGAATACGGTCGCTATCCCCAAACGGGGCTGCCAAACCACTTGCAGCATGCAGCAACGCCGCCGAAGCGCAACGTCAGTAGACCGCATCCGCAGGGGGATTCACCAAGCGACGTAGGCCAGCAACGTCCCAGTGGCACGTTTGGCGCATCGATGTTCCCGGTTCGGGCGCGGAACGAAACGCGATCCACGCAGATGGATCGAGGCAACCCGCAACTCCAGACACGCCCCGCCTCGGACACGAAACCAGACGCCGGCTCTTCGGTACCCGAGATGAAAAACGCCGCGATCGGCGATCATGTCTTTTGCTCCCGACCGTATTGGGAGGTGGACGTGGATCTGGTGGGTCTTCGCCGAAGGAAGGCCAACGACTCTTGTCTTATCACAGATCAGGCGAGTGGCGCGGTGGTGGTCAGCGCGTTGGATCTCGACTTCGATTACAAGCTGGGCTTTCACGCCGATCTGATCCACCAGTCGGGTCACGGATGGGGATGGGAGATCGAATGCTTGGGCATTCCCTCCTGGGACGGAAGCCGCGCGGTTGCGGGAAACCTGCAACTGCATGGCCCCGGTTTCGGTGTAGGTGTTAATCCCGCGGTCTTCTCGGTGGACTACAGTTCCAGCTTATACAGCGTCGAGCTTAACGCGAGACAAAGCGACGGTTATCGTTGGGCCTGTTACGCCGGTCTTCGTTACATGCGATTCAGCGACGATCTGTTCATTTCCGAGTTGAATGCTCCGGTTCCAGGTGCCCTGGATATCGACACGGAGAACAACCTGTACGGCGTGCAATTCGGCGGCGATTTGCTTGTCTACGACCGTGGCGGACCGTTGAACGGTTCGGTCGAGCTGAAAGTTGGCGTCTATGGCAACGACGTGCGGCAGCGCACGCGAACTAGCCTACCCCTGCCAGCGGGTAGTGCAAGTGCCAAGAGGCCGCTGTTGGCAGGAGAGATAGAATTCCTGCTCACGTACAAACTGAGCCCGCGGTGGAAGGTCCGTGGGAGCTACAAACTCGTGGGCTTGGGAAGCGTGGCATTAGCGCCGGATCAAATCGGGTCAACCGATCTCAGCACAGGCCGAGCCGCCATCCACTACAACAGCCTCCTTCTAGACGGCGGCCTGCTGGGCGTCGAATGCGTCTGGTAGCGAGCCGATGCTCGCCAAGACCCCAAGAATAGACGCTGGCCTACGTGGCATTCCACTCGTGTCTCCCTTGTTGTGTTTGCCGTGCCTATCGGTTACGGTACGCGCCGTTGGCAGTTACCGCATGTACTTGCCTGGCGCGGCTTTCGGCCGCAGCCAAATCGTAGCATGGGCCCCCGGCCCGTGTTCGCCGCCACGGGCCGGGGGCCCATGCTACGGAAATGCTCGCACCGTGCGCGGGCTTGGATCGTTTGCAGAACAAAGGGGAGCGACAATCATGGCAACACACCATCGTGCGCCGACGCTTATTCTCGGGATCGGGCTACTCACGTCGTCGCTCCAGGCCGGGCCGCCTGAGCCGACGCGCACCCCGTTGGTGCGTACCGTCGACTTGAATGTCGGCCAGTCCGCCGAAGTGGAGCTATGCGACGGCTCGAAGGCCACGGTCAAGTTGATCGAATTACAGGAGACCCGCGATACGGTTCGCGGGGCCGTCCGACGCGCGGTAGCGACCGCCGAGGTAAACGGTCAGCGAGTCCAGGTGGTGGCGGCAGCCTACAACCTGCCCACCACAATCGCCGGTGTACGGATCGATTGTGCCGTGGCCAAAGGCTATACCGACGGCAGCACCAAGAAAAACGTATGGGGCCTGGAAAAGGACGCGCGATTGCGGCTGTGGCCCGCCGATTCACCGCTAGTGGATCCCGCCACCTTCTCCTATCCCGTCAAGATGAAGTGGTTTGCCAGTGATACGCAAATGGCCAACGTACCGGTGTTCGTCGATGGCGGCGAGGTGCCGCACCGGCGTCAGACGTACTATCACTACGGTTTGGATTTCGGCGGCGCTGAAGGCATGATCGACGTGTTGGCCGCCACCGACGGGTTGGTCGTGTCCGCCGCGGACAAGACGCTGCCCGGCTACGAAGAAACGCCCGTGGCTCCGCGTTGCGACGTGGTGTACGTGGTAGACGACCGCGGCTGGTACTATCGCTACAGCCACATGCAGAGTATCGACAAAGCGATCGTTCCTGGTCAGAAAGTCCGGCGCGGGCAAAAGGTCGGTGTGCTGGGCAAGGAAGGCGGCAGCGGCGGCTGGTCGCATCTGCATTTCGACATCAAGTCGCGACAACCCTCCGGCGAGTGGGGAACTCAGGCCGCGTACGGGTTCGCTTGGGAAGCCTACCAACGCGAGTACAAACCGGCGATCATCGCCGTGGCTCGTCCACACCACCTGTTGTGGACCGGCGAGACGGCAACGCTGGATGGCACAAAGTCATGGAGTATCGCGGGGCCGAATCTGACGTACGAGTGGACGTTCAGCGACGGAACCAACGCCACCGGTGCCACAGTCAAGCGGGGATACGACAAAGCAGGCAAATATAGCGAAATCCTGAAGGTGACCGATGCGGCTGGGCAGGTCGATTACGATTTCCAGGTCGTCCAAGTGATCGACCGCGACGAGCCCGAACCGCTCCCGCCCTCGATTCATGCTGTGTACGCCCCAACGTTCGGCATTCGCCCGGGCGATCCCGTAACCTTCAAGACGCGCACGTTCCGGGCCGGCGGCGGCGAAACCTGGGACTTCGGCGACGGCTCACCGCCCGTCCGAGTCAAATCAGACGGAAACGCACGAGTACACGCACCAGACGGTTACGCCACCACCACGCACAGCTTCAAGAAACCCGGCAGCTACATCGTCCGCGTCGAACACACCGGAGCGCGAGGAGCAAAAGCGACCGCTCACCTCCACGTGATCGTAGAACCACCCCAATGACCCAAATTATTCTTCATTCGTCATTGGGATTTGGTCATTCGTCATTTCCCCCGTTATCCTTCAAACCACTTCTTGATCCCGTGAATAGTCACGGCGCGTCCAACGCGGCCAATGGACGTGGTCAGGGGGATCTCTTTGGGGCAAACGGCCACACAGTTCTGGGCGTTGCCGCAGACCTGGATTCCGCCTTCGGCCGTCAGAGCGTCCAAACGCTCGCCGGCGTTGCTGTGTCCGGTCGGATGTGAATTGAACAACACCGCCTGGCTGATGGCGTGGGCGCCGACGAACTTGCGGTCATAGGCGGCGTCGCGACGTGCGAGGAACTCGTCCTCACCCTCGCCATCACGTCGTGAAACCACCAGCTTGGTGTACTGCGGGCACGCATCCAGGCAACAACCGCAACTCATGCACTGGCTGAGCGGGTAACTTTGTTCTTGTGTTTGGCGAGTTTGCCGCGGACCAGGGCCTTTGTCGTAGTAGCCGTCGACCGGCAGCCAGGCCTTGACTTTCTGCAGAGCACGGAACAATCGAGAGCGATCCACGGCCAGATCGCGGATGACGGGAAACTTGCTCATCGGCCGCAACTCGATCATCCCGGGCTGCTCTTCCAGCAAACGGTCGATCATCGCCGAACAGGATTGGCGCACGCGTCCGTTGACCAGCATAGTGCACGCCCCGCAAACCTCCTCCAGGCAGTTGCACTCCCACGCGACCGGCGTGACCTTCTTGCCGTCAGCGGTTTCGCATTTGATGGCGATCTTCTGCAGTGCGCTGATCACGTTCATGTCCGGTTCGTACTCAACCCGATGGATCTCCCAGTAGCTGGGCTCTCCCGGTCCGTCCTGGCGCAGAATCCGAACGGTGAATGAATCCGGCTTGTTGCTTGCGTTACTAGCTGTGGTCATGGCGATCAAAGCTCATTGACGTTCTTGTGGTTTTCTTCCGCTGAAGGCATCGTCACGTAGCTGAATTCGCAAGAATTCAGGGGCCGAACTCGGCCCCGAGATCGTCTGAATTCTTGCGAATTCAGCTACACCCAGTTCAAATGGACGTCTTCGTCCTATCTACTCTTGTTGTTCGGCGGCGAGTCGCTCGTTCCAGACTTCCTCGATCAACTCCGCACCGACCAGGCCGTATAGCCGAGGTCGCGGTGGAATGAGCGACGTATCAACCTCTTCGTAGCTCAGTTCGGGTTGTTCGGCTGCGTCGTTCCAGGCGGCGATCGTCGACTTCAACCACTTGTCGTTGTTGGCTTGGAACCGGTCGCACCACTCCTCGGCCTGCTTTCGGCGTTCCGTTTGATCCTCGGCTGTCAGGCTGGGCATTTCAAAGTCCGGCTTGTAGTGGGCCCCGCGACATTCGTCGCGCTGCAAAGCCCCTTTGAGGATCGTTTTCGCCAATGGAAACATGTCCAACAAGGCTTTCGTGAACACGACATTCTGGTTTGTCCAATTGCCGGTATCCGACAGCGCGCATCGCTTCGACCGCTCGTGCATCTCGTCGACTTTGTCGATGGCCTCCTGCAACTGGTCATTGCGACGAACGACCGTAGCGGCCGTAGTCATCACATCGCCCAACTCCTGATGCAGCAAATACGGGTTCTCGCCGCCCTCTTGGTTCTGCAATAGCTTCTCGTGCCGGTCCTGGTGCTGCTTACAGGCCGCTTCATACAGCGAGGCCGGCTGATCGGCGGCCGTTCCCCCGGACGCGGAACCAAGCAGCGTTTGGATGCCCGGTGCAACGAACAGGCCGGTGAAGATGCAGCTTAGCAGCGAGTTAGCACCGAGCCGATTTCCGCCGTGGTAGTGGTAATCCACTTCGCCGATGGCGTACATGTTCGAGATACTGGTCAGTTGATTCACCGGCGATCCCGGCTGCAAACCGCCGTCGGCAGTTCGCTCGTAATCGGCCCACAAACCACCCATCGAGTAGTGAACGGCAGGGAAGATCTTCATCGGAGTGTAACGCGGATCGACGCCCTGGAATTTTTCGTAGATCTCGAGGATGCCACCCAATTTCCGCGTCAATTCGTTCGGATCGATGTGCGTCAGGTCCAGGTAGACGGAATTGCGATCCGTATCGACGCTCAGGCCTTCGTTCACACAGATGTCGAAGATCTCGCGCGTAGCGATATCGCGCGGCACCAGGTTGCCGTACTTGGGATAGCGTTCTTCGAGAAAATAGAAACGTTCCGCCTCGGGAATCTCCTTCGGGTCTCGTGTATCATGCGGAGTGCGCGGCACCCAAACACGGCCGCCCTCGCCGCGAGCCGATTCGCTCATCAAACGCAGCTTGTCCGCACCGGGGACGGCCGTGGGATGAACCTGGATGAATTCGCCGTTGCCGTACTTGGCGCCCGCCCGGTACGCCCGGCAGGCGGCGGCACCGGTCGAAGCCATGGACATGGTCGATCGACCGTAAACCAATCCGCAACCGCCGGTCGCCAGGACGAGGGCATCTGCCGGAAACGAGCGAATCTCCATCGTCACGAGATCCTGCGCGACGCAGCCTCGACACACGCCGTCATCGTCCACGACCGGTCCCAGAAAGTCCCAGAATTCGTACTTCTTGACTCGGCCCTCGGTTTCCCAGCGGCGTACCTGTTCGTCCAGCGCATACAGCAACTGCTGGCCCGTGGTAGCGCCGGCGAAGGCGGTTCGTTCGTACAGCGTCCCGCCGAAACGACGGCGATCCAGGAAGCCCTCGGGCGTGCGGTTGAAGGTGACGCCCAGCCGGTCCATCAAGTCGATCACCTTCGGGCCCCAATAACACATCTCCTTCACAGGCGGTTGATGCTGCAGGAAGTCGCCGCCGTAGACGGTGTCGTCGACATGCTGCCACTCGCTGTCGCCGAGTTGCCGTGTCTGGTCGTTGCACGAGTTGATCCCGCCCTGAGCGCAGACGCTGTGAGACCGCTTGACCGGCGTGAGACTCATCAGGTCAACGTCGACGCCCAACTCGGCCAGCTTCATCGTGGCCGCCAAACCAGCCAGGCCGCCGCCAACCACCATTACTCGTTGCTTCGCCATAGTCTATCGTCCCGAGTGTGCTGCAAGCTGTAATCCTACGTGGCAACCCCAGCTCGCCGTTTGCGCAACTTGTAGGATGGCTCTCCCGAGCCGTCCGGTCGGTATCGCAAGCCCCGTCCTACTTGGTTGCACCCGAAGGCCGCGCTAGGGTTCCGGCAGATCCAGCGCCCGCTTGTGATCGTTGTGTTTATCGTTGTGTTTGATGTCGCCGGAGTTCTCCCGAGCCTCGTACATGTCGTTCTCGGCATTCCACGCTTTCTTGACGCTAACGGTCGATGCTCCGACCAACGCTCCTATCCCAACCACCGCCAACAGAACGCCAAATGTGGCGCAAATGCGCAGTGCACGTTGCTGCGCGCCCGGCGATATCCACGCGCCCCACGTGATACCCATAGTCCAAATGCCGTTCGCCAAATGGAAGACGCATACAAGTACCCCAATCGCGTACAGGGCCAGAATCGTCGTGCTGGTCATTGCTGCGCCCAGGGTGGATGCAGCGTTGAACGGCTTGAAATTGCCGCCGTTCAGCGGCTCGGCAACGTTGTCCAGCCACCAGTCGAAATGGAACCAGCCGTGCAGATGAAATACGTGCCAGATAATGAACGCCAATGCAATGATCCCGGTTGCACGCTGCAATGTGTAGCGATAGTTGGCCCCGGACTGATAGGCGTTGTTGTTCGGCACGCCGCCCCAAATGATCAACAGACCGATAATCGCGTGGAACAGAATCGGACCGAAAATGAACGCCCATTCCACCAGCAGCAGCATGTTCTCCAGGCCGTGAATCTGGTAGACGCTTTTCTGAAACGTGGTCGCTCCGCTCAAGAGACTGGCGTTCACCAACAAGTGAACGACCATGTACGCGCCGACGGGTATCAAGCCACTGAGCGAATGAAGTCGACGAATCAGAAACTCGTGGCGTGCCAGGAAAGGGGACGATGGTGAAGCGGTCATCGGAGACCTTTCTCTGTGAAACGCCGGTGCTCGGTTTATCCGGTCGGTCCGACGGTCCAGGCTGCAAGTTCTTGTGCGGCAATAGCTTACCGGCGGCCACGGATTGAATTGCAGGTGCGGCGAAACATCGCACGGCGATCGCCATACCGCCGTAAAGCTACCCTTTTCCCCAGGCTTCGTGTCTAATAACAAATGAGTGTGGATAGTATAGATTGGCATATCCCTGTGACAACCGGGGGCTTGCTGCGGTATTGAGACGAGTGGCATCGTCATTTTCGGCAAATGTCCTTTGGCATGAGCCAGGAAAAACGGTACGATTGTACGGGTAGGGAAACGAGACCTTGGGAGGCAATGTCGGGGTTGATCGATCATGGTGCCGCAGACTGGGCGAGGGGACGCACTGCTGGATACGCCGTCCCTGTTGATCACTGACGACGACTACGACTTCCGCCAGACGTTGCGAGAAGTCTTCGAACCACGCGGGTTTCGCACGTTGCTTGCGGGCGATGGCGAGCAAGCAGTTGAGATCGTGCAAACCGAACGCGTCCACCTGGTGCTGTTGGACATGTACATGCCCAAGTTGACGGGGCTGGAGACGATCCGCCGCGTCAAAACGCTGCACGAGTTGCTGCCGTGCATACTCCTGTCGGCCGACATGGACGAACGATTGGCCGAAGAAGCCCGGCGAGCCAGAGCGTTCTCGGTCCTTTCAAAACCCGTCAGATTCTCCGAGGTCACCAGCGTCGTAAGCCGCGCAATGCGATCCGTCTACGACTGGCCATCTGAGAGCTAATGGACAGGCTGTTTCAGAATCTGTATGAACGGCTGGGGTCTGGGTATGTAGGTCATGCTGTGCATGACGATGCCGGAGAGTCCGTCAGGCGGAGCCTGACCTACGGTTCTACTTTTGCACGAATCCGGTCGATTGACTACGCTGTAATGTAGGGGTGCAATCCAGACGGCCAGCGCATGAGATTCGGTACGTTCACGCTTTCAGCGATCGTCTCCACTGTGCTGATGGTAGTCATCGGCTACATGGTGCCGGAATCCCGTCCGATCGCGACACCGCCGAAGGTGTCGTACGGGCAGAACATAAGTCGGGCGCTTTCTGAGCCTGCTTCGTTGAACGCTCAAAACCTGCCGCTGCGCGATGTCGTAAGGCAGCTTTCCTACCATCACAACGTTCCTGTTGTATTGGACTACGACGCGTTGCGTGCCGAAGGCAAGACGGGTGGCGAACCGATCAACCTGATCGTGTCGGGAGCATCGCTGCGTGGCCTGCTGCATCTGGTCGTGCGACAAGTTGGTCTGTCCTACGCGATTCGTGACGAAGCCATCGTCATCACTACGATCGAGGCTTTGGAGACGGACGAGTCGCAACTCGTGGGCAAGGTCTACCCACTGCGACCGCCATTGTTGGATTCACTATCCTTGGCCGAAGATACGTTGGCGGACCTGATCACGTGCACTATCGCGCCGCAGTGCTGGGCGCAAGTGGGCGGACCCGGCGAACTGCGTGTGATTCCCGGCGCATTGGCTGTGATCCAGACGCCGGATATCCACGACGAAATCCAATTCCTATTGTCGCAACTTGAGAACTGGCAGGAGTGCCCAGATTCGGCTTCTCCGATCTACTTGTCGTTTTGGGACTACCAATACAGGCACATAAACGAGCGACTCGAACAGACGGTCGACGTCCGGTTCCGCGACGCACCGTTGGACGACGTTTGCCGCCATCTGAGCAAAGAACACGATATTCCGATCGTCATCGACCACGAGTTCTTCAACGAAATGGGGCTCCGAGTCGACATGCCAGTCACGGTCAATCTGCGAGACGTGCCGTTGCGGACGGCGTTAGGTGAGATGCTGGCCCAGTTAGATCTACCTTATTCTCTTTTCGATGGAGCTATTACGATCAGTGATGACCACGGCCATGCGGAGGTTTCTCGTGCCTATCTCGTAGCGGATCTGCTTGGGGCGGATGGTCTCAGCGCGGGATCTCATCTGGTGCAGACCATCGCGACATTAGTTGATCCATACGGGTGGGACTTCGTGGGCGGTCCGTGTTCGGCCAAGTCTATCGACGGCCAATTCCTATTGATCTACGCCGAAGATAGGATACACGAAGAGGTCAACACGTTGCTTCGTGAGATGCGGGACGCTTCGGATCCAAGGGTGCCCTTCGCGGACGGGTCCGGACGCACGCCGATGACGCGCAAAATCGAAACGGCGCTTCGACAGCCAGCTTCGCTGCATTTCGAGGACGTTTCACTGGACCAGATTGCTGACTGGGTCAGGGAAACGTACGGAATAAACGTGAAGCTCAACTACCTCATGCTCGACCCGTTCACAGGCGACCCTATCACTGTCAGCCCCGAGCCTCGGGTAACGTCTAGCGTCGCTGCCAGATCCCTGAAAGAGGCGCTGCGAGAAATTCTACGTCCTCTGGAGTTGGACATCCTGGTTCGCGACGACATGCTGTGGATCTCCACGGCGCGGCTGTGCGACCGTTCCCGGATTCGCAGATACTACGAAGTTGGGCAACTTGTCGATGTCGACTTCGGCTTCTTGGATCAACGGACTCTAGCAGAGCTGATCCGATGTGCCGTCGATCTCTTGAAGAGTCGGTCAAATGAATCCCGCTTTGTTGCGATTCACAGTGGAATACTTGTTGCGTTCGAGCCTCGCGATGCTCAGAAGATGATCGGACGCGTTCTGGGCTATCTGACCGATAACAGGCAGAAGCTGGAACGAGAAATCGAGGCATCTGACCTGTCGCGTGAGGATATGCTGAAGCGACTGTTGCAGGAGATTCGAGCAAACGTCGGCATGGATGCGAACACTCAGTTTCTCCCTGACGCGGCCAACTGACTATGCAATGAGTAGGGGGAGCGAATTGAACGGCTTGGGCATGAGATTCGGCTCGTTCACGCTGTCGGCAGTCTCGTCCACTGTGATATGCCTGGCCGTTGGCTTTTGGCTGGGCCCGCCCCTTCCTTTGTCGCCCGCGCCCCGTCGACTTGCCGAGCAGCGAATGCTCCAAGCCCTTGAAGAGCCCTCGGCGCTGGACGTTCAAAGTGTTCCATTGCGCGATGCGATAAGGCAACTCGCCTCGCGCCACGGGATCCGTATCATGTTGGACCGAGGCGCGCTTGGCGACGTGGGCCTGTGGGGCAACGAACCGGTTACTCACAAGGTTTCGGGAATTCGGCTGGGCAGTGTATTGCGTTTACTGCTCAAAGACCTCGGACTGGATTTTTGCGTTCACGACGGCGAGATCGTCATAACCACGTCCGATGCGATGTGTGGGCCGCGGTATCTTGTGGGCGCCGTCTATCCGATGGTTCCACCGGCGATCGGTTCGCGATCGTCTGGCGAGAATGATATCGCTCACTTGATCCGCTCTGAAGTCGAACCAACGGAGTGGTTCGGTGGCCCTGGCGAGATGCGCGTGATTCCAGGAGCACTGGTCGTGATTCAGCGGTCGCAGACCCACCGAGACATCGAACTCGCGTTGCAGCAGCTCGAGCGGTTGCGGGAGTACTCGGACTCGACCTGCCCTGTCAGTCTCTGGCCGGATTGCCGCAGCGACATGGAGAAGCACATCGCCACAGCTCTGGAGCAAACCACAGGACTCGATTTCGACGATGCATCCTTGGCCGACGTGTGCCGCACCTTGCGCGAGCGATTCGCCATTCCCATCGAAATTGACGACAAGGCATTGCAGGATGTAGGCGTTGGTGTCGACGTTCCCGTGACAGTTCATGTACGCGACGTGACGCTGGAAACGGGCCTGAGGCTGATGCTTCGTGACCTGGACCTGACTTGCGATGTGCGTGGCGATGTGCTTCTGATCATGACACCGGAATGCGCCGACTGGCAGTTTTCTCGTGTCTATCCGATCAGCGATCTGATCGGCTACGGCGATGATAACGCAGGATACCGCCTTGTCGAGCTTGTCACGACCGTTGTTCATCCCGTCGTGTGGGGATTCGCCGGCGGCCCATTTACGGCCCGGCTACTCGACAGTCAGTTCCTAATTGTCAGTGCGGATCCGGAGATCCACGCTGAAGTGGAGACCTTTCTTGGCGAGTTGCGACGGGCTTTGGATGACCGTGCCTCACGCATGGACCATATCGGCATCTCGCCCACAACTCGCAAGATCGAGTGTGCGTTGAAGGAGAGAGTGTCCCTGGAGTTTCAGGAAGCTCGAGTGTCCGACATCGTCGAGTGGGTAATGGGCAAGTGGGAAGTAAATGTGAGACTCGATCGGCATGTTGTGGATGATCCCACCGTTCAGATCGACAAGCCCATTTCCTGCAATCTCCCGGATGTAACGCTAGAGGACGGTTTACGTCAACTGCTTGCCACGTCCGGAATGGATATCGTTGTGCGCGACGACATACTGTGGTTTGTCCGCCCGGACGACCGCGCGTGGGAACGTCCTAACAGATGGTACAACATCCGCGGAATCGTCGATCCGGATCTTGGCCTTCTCGATCCACGTGCGCTTGTGGAGGTGATTCTGCGTGCGATTGGGAATTACGAGGTATCTGGCGACACGCACGCTCTCTGGGGTGATGCGACGGTCTATCGGGGTATGCTCATCGTTTCGGAAACACGAGACAACCACAAGGCCATCGCGCGCATCCTGGGCTATCTGACGAACAATGCCGAAAGGCTGCGGCATGAGTTGCGCTCTGCGGATCTACCAAGAGAATCCGTCATGGAGCGATTGCTGCGGGAGATCCGGACGCACGTTGTGCCCCTGCCGGATGTGGACAACGGCATCGAAGACCATACGAAAGCATCGACTGTTGAAACGCGACCGGGGGAACCGCCATGATTCTTCGTCGGATTCTGAAAGGGCGACGACGACGCTGGCTGCAGTTTAGCCTTCGGTTTCTGCTGCTGGTCATGGCGCTGGCCGCTGTGGCGTGTTGGTGGTTCCTGCGGCCAGAGAGCGAAGACCTGGTTATGGCCGGCGGGGCGTTCAAGGTGCGTCAGCAGTATCGGATGGGAAAGGGCGACGAGCAGATCCGAAGCGGGCGATGGTTGCTGCTGGACCGAGATGATCGCGTTCGGGCGAAAGGACGCTATGCCGCCGACCGGCCGCACGGTTGGTGGACGGTTTATCACGAAAACGGTGGCAAAGCGATCCAGGGACGCTGCTCGCGCGGGGCGAAGATCGGTACCTGGAAATCTTGGTATCCCACCGGCCAAATCCAGGCCCATTGGGAGTGTGAACGTGGCCAGCAGCCGAAATGGGACGACCGCACGACCGAAGTCGGCCCCTCGAATCGGACAGGGCCGGTTCGGGTTTGGTGGCCCAACGGTCAAGTGCGGCTCGAAGGTCAATATGCCGACGACGAAGAAGATGGCGACTGGACGTACTACGACCGCGGAGGCTGCAAGACGGCCGAGGGACCGTACCGGCGTGGGTGTCGGCACGGGATCTGGAGCCTCTGGGACAAGCCGGGCGGAAAGCCGCGGCGCGTGGCCTATGCGTTCGGGCGTCCGGTGCCGGACTTGGAGCAGGCATTGGCGAAAGCGTTTACGGATCTATCGGACGGAGGCTTTGCCGAGAAGCTGGCGGCCGCGCAATCGCTCGAGCGGCTGGCGCCGTTCAGCGTCACGAAGCTCAGTGAAGCTCTTGGTAGCAAGGATGCGTCGACTCGTCTCTTGGCTGTACGTACGCTTGGAAGGCTCGGCGAAGACGCCACAGAAGCACTGCCACAAGTCCAGCGATTGCTGAGCGATGGAGACCGCCGAGTCCGGCTTCATGCCCACTTGGCAGTTCTTTTCATCGACCGCGAACGCAGCCGTGATCGCTACGTTTCGCTGTCCGAGATACTGGATCAGTGCGATGTTCGGACGGTGATCGACGCCCTCGGTCGGATCATACCAGCCGAACACCCATGCCGCCCGGCGGCCTATCAAAGGTTGATCGAGTTGGCCGCCAATGGCGACACAAAACTGCGAGAGGATTCGTTGGAACGCTTGGCCCAGATTGATCTCAGCGGTCTACCGTTGCTTGAAGAATCACTTAACGCCCGAGAGGTAGCCGTGCGGGCCGCCGCGTTGGACGTAGTGATCCGAGTGCGCCACGATCGGCTGCGGGGCGACTACGAGACGGACCGGTACACCGTCACGCTGCTGGAAAAGGCATCCAAGGATTCGGACCCCGAGATTCGTGAACGGGCACGCGAAGCGATGCCAAAGTTGGCCGGCGGAATGTTTTAATCCGGATTCTTCGTGTAGGCCGGACCAAGGTTGCCAAGACCACTGCCGGAGCAGCGCAACGGAGGCGACTACAGGTTAACGTCCGTTGCGAAAGGAAAGGGTATCCAGCGACCGCAGTTCCGGCTGTGACTCCCGTTGCTCGTTCCGGCCTACATGCTCGTGACTAACGGTGCCTAATCCAGCACCTTGATGCGCAGGTTTTTGAACTGCACCTTCATCGGTGGGCCTGGGTGCATTTGCACAGCGATTACTCCTTGGTGGCACGCCTGCTTGCGGTCGCGGTCGATGGCGTGGGACATGACCACGCCGTTGATCTTCAGGATGATTTCCGGACCGCGCGCGATGATGTGGTACTCGTTCCAATCGTTCGCCTTGACGTGCTTCTGCAACTCGGCCGTATCGCCCAGTCGTTCAACCTTCTTGGTACCGTCCTCGTCGATCACGGCCTTTTCGCCGCGCATGGCAACGCCGCCGCGTCGATGTTGAAATAGCGCGCCGGTCCACTGCTGGCCAGCTTCCAAGTCGGCCTGATAACCGTTTGTGTCCCAGTTGGGCAATTCCTCACTGCGGAACTGAATACCCGAGTTGCCGCCGACAACGCGGTAAGACAAGCGCAACTCGAAATCCGCCGGCTGACCGCCGCGCCACATCAAGTAATGGTGCTTCACACAAGGCTTCTCTTTCGTGCTCTGACTTGTGATCGCGCCGTCCTCGACCCACCAGCCGCCTTCCTTTCCTTCCCAGCCGCTCAAATCGCGGCCGTTGAACATCGAAACAAACCCCTCTTCTTTTTCCGCGGCAAACACGCCACCGCACGATGCGAACAGGATGACTAGTGCTACTGCTACTCTCATTGATGCTTCTCCCGTGAAAGTGCGTTTCATCGTTCCCTATTGTGACTGCGTTGTTGACACGGAGGTTGATTTCCTCGTAACGGGCGCTTATTTTTGCTCCCGTTAACCTCTCTATCAAGCTCCCAACGCGTCCTCGGATCGTGACCCACCCTACAAAGATGCACGAAGGTAGCCCACCAAGACTCTATTATGGACACTACGTTCAAGGAGACAACATGTTTGGATTGCTGTCATCTGACCGAGTTGCCGACACTCCACTTTCACTCGCTCTAATCAGCTTTGCATGTCTGGTGGGATGCAGCGACCCTGAAGCTACGATGGACAACGATGGCGGATCAACCGTCGTTGCCGAAACGCAGACTCCGGATGATTCGGTCGCATCGCCACCAACTTTGACGAGCGACAGCCCGACGTAGCCAACAGAGGTTGATGACAGCGGACCGGACATGCCGTCGCCCGACGATCAGCCAACTGAGCCGGTGGTGGCGCAAGTCGAAAGCGGCGGCGAGAATCCGCGCTCGGATGCTGAGACTGCGGCCCCTGCCGTGACGCCGGAGCCTGACGAGGTTCCTGAACCTACCGGTGTTCCTGCGCCCGCTGATACACCCGTGTCTAGCCAAGGCGGTGATGGCAAGCCATCACTCGACGAGTTGCTCGAGAAGCTTGAACTTCCACCGCCGTGGCTAGATTCGGTCGAAACAAGTTACGACACGTCCCAGCCGTGGAAGGAAGGTCGGTTGGAGATTCGTCGACTTTTTTCGTTGGGCAAACCGGAGACGCACCGCGAGGCCATCAAGTTGACTTGGATCTACTTGCAGAAGGACGACATCGGCGATGGCCACGAGTACCCGATGTACACGTTTATGGGCGGCGAACCGGTTTGGTCCGTTCGCGCGCATCAGGAGTTTATCGCAAAGCCCCACGAGAACACGCCGATCCACTCGTATTTCACGCTTGCGTCGCTGTACGCCCAATTCGGCGAGTTCGAGAAGGCCAAATCCTGCCTGGATACGGCTTTGGCCGGCTTGCCCGGCCCGCCGTGGGGAACCATGCGCAAAGCAGATCTGTTGGCCGCCTACGGCGACTTGTATGCAGCGTGGGGAAAAGTCGATGAGGCAAAAGAGAACTACGCGCAGGCAGCGATTGTGTATCCGACGGCAAAGCCGCCGTACGGTGGTCACCTGTTGCCGTGACGCGCGGCAGCGGTACAGACGAAACTGGATTTGCTAACGTTCCGTTCGCTTGAAACAGCCACATTGCGTGATGGCCAATACCAAGACAGGGCCCTGGGCTACGTGGGTGACATCCACGTTACCCTGACCATCAAAGGAGGCCGAATTGCCGACATCCAGCTCAGGCACGAGGAGAAGATCGACCAAAACGCCTGCGTGACCGTTCCCAAACAGATCATCGAGCGGCAGAGCCTGCGGGTGGACGCTATCAGCGGCGTCACTGTTACCAAAGACGCGATCGTCGATGGGGTGTTCCGGGCGCTGAAGAGGGCGGGGCTGGAATGAACCCGCCGGAGAAGCTGCCGCGGTCGGCAAACATCTACTGGCCCTTTCTCAGAAGGAGCAAGCGAGTCGGCTGGCAGGGCTTTTTGTACAGCGTGCTTGAATGGATCGACCCGGCCACGCGCAGCTCGCCCGTCCGTCGGGCCGTCCAGATCATTTGCCTGGTGCTGTTTCTTTACGCTTTCTTCTACGTCTGCTGGCCCTACTCGAGGCAGTTTTCGGAGACCACGTTCAGTGACAAGGAGTATCTTTCCGTCGATCTTTTTCTGCTGATCGATCCGCTGGCCGGTCTTTCGACAGCACTAGCGGGGCGGATCGTGAACTGGACGACTCTCTGGTGGGCCGGCGCGATCCTGCTGTTTTGCGTCCTGATCCCACGGGCGTTTTGTGGCTATCTCTGTCCCTTCGGCACGCTGATAGACGCTTTCGATTGGCTGATTGGCCGACACTTCAAGTGGTTTCACTTGCCTGCCGCCGGCCCAAGGGCCGGGTGGGTCCACACCAAGTACTACATTCTGGTTGCAGTGCTGGTATCGTCGCTCGTTGGCGCGTTAGCCTCCGGATTCGTCTCAGCCATACCGGTGCTGACCCGCGGAATGCTGTTTACAGGTGCTCGCGTGCAACTGCTGGTGATGAAAGGGCCGAGCCACCTTTCTCCGGCCGGCTGGACGTTGTATCTGTCAGTCATCTTGTTTGCCCTTGCGTTCTTGGTGAGTCTATTGGGAAGGCGTTTCTGGTGTCGCTACCTTTGCCCCACCCTACTTTCCCGCGGGCGGATGCCGCGCTAGGGAATGACTTCACTGCCGTGCGTTAGGGCGCTCAAGTACAGCATCGCCTTCTCGCGTTCAGGTGCGACGGTGATCAGTTTGTGTGTCGCGTCCAACACGTCTCGACGGCTAACCTGGCCAACCAGTTTCTCGTCGCGAAGCACGGGCAATCGCCGGTAAGGAGTGTGTAGGAAGATGTAAGCCATCCCCAGCAGGTCGGTGTCTTCGGTGATCGTATGCGCCACTTTATCCATGAATTCTCGCACTCTGTCCGAAAAAGGCGGCTCCTGCAGACCCACGATGGCGGCCGGCCCTTGTTCACGGGCTGACGGCCTCTGACGCCCCACAAGGGCGGTGAAAATGTGTTCGCGACGCAACACGTCGCGGCGGCTGACTTGGCCTACCACTTCGTCGCCTCGGAGTACCGGCAGTCGGCGATAGGCCGTTTTTAGGAAGATCTCAGCACAACGAAGCAGATCCGTATCCTCCGTAATCGCCAAATCACGGCCGGTGTGCATGAACGCCCCCACTTCGCTGGACGGGAGTTGCTCGTAGGCGGTTTGGATCACGACGCTCATGCTGTGTCGCTCGGAAAAGACCCCGAGATAATTGCCGTCGTCATCCACAACCGGGGCGCCGGAGATGCGATTCTTGAGCAAGCGGCCGATTGCGTCATACACGTCGTCCGTGGGAGACAAGGTCACCAGTTTGGTCGACATGAACTCGCTTGCTCGCGGCAGATCGACGGCACTGACACCCTCGGCGCTGGCCAGTCGTGCGGCAAGCGTGAACAGACTCATACAACACTTCTCGGAAAAGACCCCGCAGTACTTGTGCTCGGCACCGACAACGGGTGCGCCCGTGATTTCCCGTCTGATCAGCAGCCGTATTGCTCCGAACACGTTGGCATCGGGGCGCACCGTCACCAGTTTGGTGACCATAATATCCTTGGCGACTTTCGGAGGGTGCATGAAAATCCTTCCCTAATGCGTGTATGCGATTCCTTCGTGAAACCGGGGTGTTGTCAATTACTTCCCGGCCCATCACAGCCGATTCTACTTGTCTTCCCGTTCTTTTGCCAAGGCCATAACAACACGAACGGCGTCCAGCCACCTGACCGGCAGACCGTTCTGCTCCCAGGAGGGCTGTAAAAAGACAGGAATCAAGGTAATCTAATGGTCTGATATCGCCGGGACGTACAGGCTGGAAGCTTTTGGAGGTGAAGCCATGCCGCAGTATCTGTTGGGGATCGACAATGGAAGCACCGTCGTCAAAGCCGCACTCTTCACCGTAGACGGAAAGGAGATATCCGTTGCATCCCGAAAGGTGGATCTGCTTGCTCCTCAACCGGGATACAGCGAGGTGGACATGCAGGCCCTGTGGCTGATAACGGCGGAGGCAATTCGAGAAGCGATCGGCGAAGCTGGGATCGAGCCCAGTGACATAGCCTGTGTGGCCAGCACGGGTCACGGCAACGGCCTTTATCTGGTCGACGCTGACGGCCAACCGGTTCGGCCGGCGATCCGAGGCTCCGATGCGCGTGCCCGCGAGTACATTGACCGCTGGCTGGCCGACGGCGTGGACGACGCCATCCGGCCAAAGACCATGCAGAGCATTTGGCCCGCCCAGCCGAATGCGCTGCTCGCCTGGGTGCGCGATAACGAACCCGATTCGATCGCCCGATCCGCCGCCTACCTAACCTGCAAAGACTACATCCGTCTGCGGCTGACGGGCGAGACTTACATGGAACTGACGGACATGTCGGGTACAAGCCTGATGAACGTCGGCACTGGCCAGTACGACATGGAAGTCCTGGAAGCGTTCGGCATCGCTGATATGCGCGAGCTTCTTCCTCCGCTCAAACGCCCCGAAGACATCTGCGGTTCGGTCACGGCCGAGGCCGCCGCGCAGACCGGACTTGCGGCCGGCACGCCGGTGGCGGGCGGGATGTTCGACATCGACGCCTGCGGGCTGGCGTCGGCGTTGGTTGACGAGTCGCAACTGTGCATGATCGTCGGCACGTGGGGAAATAATCAATACATTTCGCAAACGCCGGTCGTGAGCAAAGACGTCTTCATGACAAGCTGCTATGCGATTCCCGGGTACTACCTGATGCTCGAAGGCAGCGCCACGTCGGCCAGCAACCTGGAGTGGTTTGTCACCGAGTTCTTCGCAGCGGAACGCAAACAGGCGGTCAATACGGGTAAGTCCGTTTACGATCTGTGCAATCAGCTTGTCGCTGACACGAAGCCGGAGGACGCGGGGATTGTCTTCCTGCCTTTCCTGTACGGCTCGAACGTCAGTCTCGACGGCAAAGCCTGCTTCATCGGATTGGACGGATGGCAATCGCGCGGTCACGTGCTGCGGGCCATCTACGAGGGCATTGTGTTCTCGCACAATTGGCACCTGGAGCGACTGTTGCAGTTTCGTTCCGCGCCCGAACGGATTCGGCTGTCGGGCGGTGCGGCGCGAAGCGAGGTATGGGTGCAGATCTTCGCCGACATCTTGCAGATTCCGGTCGATGTTCCGGAGGCCACGGAGCTTGGCGCATTAGGAGCCGCGATCGGGGCTGCGGTTGCTTCTGGCTGTTATCCCTCGTACGAAGCGGCTTGCGATGCGATGGCGCGATTTGCGCGGACCTGCGAACCGAATCCAGCCTTGGCGGACGTCTACGCCGAGAAGTATGCACGATACAAGAAAGTGCTGGACGCCATGGCGCCGATCTGGTCGGAACTGGTCTGGGATAGAAACGATTAGCAGGCTGACCATTCGAGCACAAGAATGAGTCCGGAACGCGAACTGCGCACATTCGAAGACGCGGTCTCCATCGTTACCGGAGGCGCATCGGGCATTGGGCTCGCCCTGGGACAGGCGCTGGCTGCGCGCGGGTCGCAAGTCGTCTTGGCCGATCGTCAACTCGATCTGGCGGAAGAGGCTGCTACCGGCCTGCGAAGCAGCGGCGCGCGGGTGACGGTCGCCGAGTTGGATGTTAGAGACTTCGCCGCGGTCGAGCGAGTCGTCCAACAGGCCATAGATCAACACGGACGTCTTGACTTTCTCTTCAACAACGCCGGGATAGGTATCGCTGGCGACGTCCAAGTGCACGAACTCCAGGACTGGTACGAGATGCTGGACGTCAACCTGCGAGGCGTGATCCACGGAATTCAAGCTGCCTACCCGATTATGGTCGGTCAGGGATTCGGGCACATCGTCAACACCGCCTCGATGGCCGGCCTGATACCAACGCCGGGCTGCACTGGGTACGCGGCCACTAAACATGCCGTCGTAGGACTGTCCGAATCCTTGCGGATCGAGGGGGCCGCGGCGGGAGTCCGCATCAGCGTGTTGTGTCCCGGAGTGATCCGCACGCCCATCCTGGAAGACGGCGGCAAGTATGGAAAGCTACTGATGCACATGCCCAAGGAGTTCGAGCGCCGTATGTGGAAGCGACTGCGCCCCATGGACCCGGATCGCTTCGCGAAAAAAGTGATGTGGGCCGTTGCCAAGAACAGAGCAATCATCGTGATTCCCTGGCGTTGGAGACTATTCTGGTGGCTCCACCGGCTGTCCCCTTCGCTCGCGTTGTGCCTGGGGCGTTGGCATTACGAGCGTCTGAGACGGGAAATGGAGGAGTTGGAACAGGCTGAGTCGTCTTGAGGCACGTCTCGTCAGGGGCGGGAAGACAAGAATCACGCCCGCCTGTTGACACGAGCGTGGTGCCAATCAAAATGACGATCGCGTGAGATTATGAGAGTGTCCGGACAAGGACGGAACAAGAATGCCTTATGCCCGGGAGTAGGTCCACTATGAGCGAAGCCAACAAGAGTGCCTCGTCGCGTCGCGAGTTCATCAAAACGACAGGCGGGATCGCAGCAGCCACGGCGGTGGCAGGTGCGATTGTGCCGCACGTTCACGCTGCCGAAGATAACACCATTCAGGTAGCCCTAGTCGGCTGCGGCGGCCGAGGAACCGGTGCTGCGTCGCAGGCCCTGTCGGTCAAGAACGGCCCGATCAAGTTGGTCGCGATGGGCGATGTCTTCGAGAATCGTCTTTCCAAGAGCTACGACGGCCTGAAGAAGCGGCACGGCAATCAGGTGGACGTGCCCGATGACCGCAAGTTCATCGGTTTCGATGCCTACAAGAAAGCCATGGATTGCCTGAAGCCCGGCGATGTGGCGATCTTTGCCACGCCTCCAGCATTCCGGTGGGTACACTTCACTTATGCGGTCGAAAAGGGCCTGAACGTCTTCATGGAAAAACCGGTCACGGTGGATGGTCCTTCCACGCGCAAGATGCTGGCCCTGGCCGAGAAAGCTTCGGAGAAGGATCTCAAGGTAGGCGTGGGCCTGATGGTCCGCCACTGCCGGGGACGGCAGGAGTTGAAGAACCGAATCGACGACGGCGAGATCGGCGACATCATCGCCATTCGCGGCTATCGGATGAGCGGCTGGAGGGGTACCGGTCGGAAACCGGAGGGCATGAGCGAATTGCTGTTCCAGGTGCAGAAGTTCCACAGCTTCTTGTGGGGCAGCGGCGGTGTGTACAGCGACTTCTACATCCACCAGATCGACGAATGCTCTTGGATGAAGGGCGCCTGGCCGGTCCAAGCCCATGCCACCGGCGGCCGCCACTACGGCAACGGCGCGGTCGATCAGAACTTCGACAGTTACGCCGTCGAGTACACCTATCCGGACGGCACCAAGCTGTTCTACTCCGGTCGGAACATGCGCGGCTGCCCGAACCCATTCGCCAGCTACGTGCACGGCACAAAGGGCTCGGCCATCGTCTCGACCGCGGCCCACGCACCGGGCAAGGTCCGCACCTTCGAAGGACAAATCCTGGACGACGCCACCGCGCGTGACCCATCGCTGGCCCGCGACAAAGCGAAGATGCTGTGGGCCTATCCACAGCCAGAAGCGAGCCCCTACCAGTTGGAATGGGACGACCTGATCGACGCCATCCGCCAGGACATACCCTACAACGAGGCGGAGCGAGGCGCAATCGCAAGCTTGGTCACGTCCATGGGCCGCATGGCCGCGCACACGGGCCAGATCATCACCTACGACCAGATCCTCAACTGCGAGCACGAGTTCGCGCCCGGCGCGGACAAGCTGACGATGGATTCTGTCGCGCCGCTGTTGCCCAACGAGGACGGCAAGTATCCATCGCCAATGCCGGGGATCGTCAAGAATCGGGAGTATTGATTAGTCGTCCTGATTGACAATCTCAAGAGCCGCTTGCTCGTCCTCTGCGATCGGGACGACCAGGGCGAGGTTGAGGACTTTCAGAACGTCGCGTGCGAAGTCCGACGGCGAATGGAGCACGAACTTCCCGCCATGTTCGCGAAAGTGTTTCCGGCACGAGAGCAGCCAACAGACACCAGTAGAATCGAGGGTATCGACGTGCCGCAGATCCAATAGGATTTTGCCCTTGTAGCAGTCGCTACCCAACAACTCTGCAAGCGGATCAGGACGGCCGGACAATTCGTCGTGGGCGACCTCGCCGCGCACTTCGACTCGCGTCACGCCGCCTTCCTGGGATTGAACTGATAGCCTCATTGCCCCACTCCAGTTTAATGCCACATTACGTGGAAGGTCACACTCGATACGGCACGCACGTCAGCGCGTCGGACGCCAATTGGGGCAAGATGCGGCTGTCTTGACAGGCGCCGGCTCACTGGCGGTTCGCCAATGATTATGGTAATGCGAACCGGCCTCAGTATCAAGCGAAGCTTTGCAGCAACTCGCAGCCGCCGTATAATGCAGGTCTCTTCAACATAAGGAGCTTGCCATGGACCAACCGTCAAGACGCCAACGATTCGCAATGCCGGACGCATTGGTTACTCTGCTGATTCTGATGGTTCTGTTTGCCCTGACGTTGCCCGCGGTTCAGGCGATGCGGGAACGTGCTCGCTCTAACCTGTGCGGCAACAACCTGAAGAATATCGTGTTGGGCCTTCAGAACTACCACGACACCTACAAGTCGTTTCCGGCAGGCGCGATGCACGCGGGACGAAAGGACGAAAGTGAGCGGATGGGGCCGTCGTGGTGGTACGGCCTTCTGCCGTTCACCGAGCAGCGCAGGGCTTTTGATACGATTAACTCAACACAGCGTGCTGGCTTCCATACTACGGGTGTCCCGTACAACGCCCACGCGATCAATACGGCGTGCAACAAGTTGCTGACCACCTTGGAACCCGAGTACATGCGTTGCCCTTCAAGCCCTCTGCCGGTCATGGAAACGCCAAACGGCCCCATCGCGCTGCCCAACTATGTCGGCATCGCCGGCGGCTGCGACATCAGCGAACAATCAAGCGACTACGATGCTGAAGGATCGTTCCCCCAGTTGAGAGGCCCGACTTCGACGCGGATATACAATAACCGGTTCAAGGGCTTGGCACCGCACGGGGGCATCATGACCTCGAGCGGGATGCTGCGACCGTGTGAATACACGCGCATGGCCAGTTGCGTCGATGGGACATCGAATACGATCATCGTGGGCGAACAGTCGGACTGGCTGCGCAGCACGGACCTGGCCGACCAGGCCAAATTCCACGGCGATGCGGGTTGGGACACAAACGGTACAGCGGGAACCGGACCAAAAGATGGCGGCGGCTTCATCTCCGGTACAGCGGCTTCGACCCGCATCCAGATGGTTCGACCACCAAACGCAGCGCCCGCGCCATGGGGCGTGGATTGCTACAACGTGACGACCGTGCGATATCGGTTGAACGCCAAACACGTGCTGGGGCCAAACCCGCATCCCGGTTGCTCAGAAGATCACGGTCCCAACAACCCACTGCAGTCGGCGCATTCCGGCGGCGCCCTGGTCGGGTTCGTCGACGGTTCCGTAGTGCCACTGTCAGAAGACGTTGATTTGGCGGTCTTGCTGCGAGTGGCTATCCGCGAGGACGGTCAGAATGTGCGTGACCTCCCGAAGATTACTCCGGTAGATACGGATCGCCCCCGGACCGACGCGAGTCCAGACGAGGCCCCGTCGGGCACAACCGCCGAACGAACCGCATTGGCCTTCATCCGCGCGTGCTTCCTGGATCGGGACACCCAAGAGGCCCTGAGGTTTTTCGATCCCAACGCGGAACATGGCGATTCCGGGCGAGGCTCCGCCAAAATGGTCGCCCAGCAAATGACCTCGACGATGCCGTCGTCCGACGACTTGAGACTCGGCGAAGTCCATCTATTTCGGAAGGGCAATCTGGATGCGTGCCGAGCGCGATTCCCCTCGTACAAGTTCGACGACATCCAGCCCCATATCGGCAACGGTCTCGGATGTCTGCTCGCCCTAACTTTGAAGAAGCCAAACCAGGCGGATCGCTCGATCCACATTGTGTACGTTTTTCAGAAGCAGGCCGACGAAATCAAAATCGTCTATTCAGCGATCCTGAAGAAGTCCGACACGCTCGAGGAACCAGACGCTCGCGACTCGCGCCGCGACGGGGTACCGATTGAATTCGAGATCGCTCGGGCTCGGAAGATGCTCGAGGGACTGCAACCGGAAATCACGAGCCAAAAGCGCAGCATCGCCCTGGAAGAGATGAAACTGGCCAAGTTGAACGAGCAGCTCAAAGAGGACGAGAAAAAGTTGGCGAAGCGATGGAGCGATATCAAACGAATGCGCGACGATTTGGCGCGCGGCGAGAAGACCTACGTGTATGCCAGCGGTACTTACACTGCCGAGCAGGTCAAGACGGATTTGACTAACAAATTCGATCGTTACAGGACCAGCGAAGCCACTTGGGGACAGAACCGCAAAGTGCTCCGCATTCGTGAAAAGGGCCTGTCGACTGCCCAGAAGAAGCTGGCCACGCTGATCGCCGCCGAGAAGAAGCTCGAACTCGAGGTGGAAAACCTCGAAGCGCGACTCAAAATGCTCGAAGCGGCCAAAGCCACCGGCGAACGGAATGTCGAAGCCACCCAGCTCTCTAAGATTCGCCAACTGCTCAGCGATATCGAGGCAGGCGTCAAGAAGGACACCAAATCGGTGGACATGGACGATCTCGTTTTCGGAGAACTACAAGTGGACAAACCAGCAGAAGATGCCAGCATTCTCGAACGAATTGCCGAGTACGAGAAGAAGAAACAAAAACAGGCCGAAGCGGACGAGTTGACAGAGCTTTTCAATCGCGACCTCCCAAAGAATGCTCCGAGAAAGGAGACTCCAGCCGAGGAACCAAACCGCGATCGCAAGTAGAGCACGTTTTGGCACGAACGATGCTGAGGCCTGATTCCAGACATCGTTGGGGGACAATGAAGCATGATTGCCAATTCTCGTTATGCCGCACTTCTTACGTGGATGGCACTGCCCTGCCTGGCGTCAGCCGAGCAGCGTACAGTTCGGATCGAGCAGCCGATTCAGCCGCGTGGCACAATTGCCTTGAAGCTTCGTACGAAACAGGCTTTCGAGAACGGTTCGGCCACGGAACCGGCAAGGATTCCGTTCCTGAGCATCGCTGACCTGGGAGAAGGGTTCGTCCGGCAGGACGAATCCAGTGTTCGCATTGGTTGGCAATGGAAGGGCGTCAAAGGCGCCCCGTACGTCGTACCGCAACTGCCCGAGTTACCAGGACCGGAAACGTACTTTATTCAGTTCACATGGGATGCGGAAAAGGGGCTGTTCGATTTCTACGTGAATGGCTTTTCGATGCGAAAGGCCGGCGTCGAATCCGAACCGTGGACGTTTGCCGCAACTGCGAAAGAAATCGTCGCAGCCGGCGGACCGGTTGATGTTGGCGATCTGACCGTTCTGCCGAAATACCTTCCGCCGGACGAGGCTCGCCGCCAGGTGCCAAAGGAACTGCTCGGCCGTCACGCCGAGGTGTTCGGCGGCCATCGCGAGGTGGAGCCCTTGGCGATTGACGATCGTCGTGGCCGACTATTGTACGAAGCCAAGTTGGCCGACAAACAGGACGTGCGCGATTGGGTGCTGGAAGGGCCGGGCGAGATCTCATTCGAGGACGGATGGATGAAGATGCGATCTACCCGTCCGGATGCCAGGGGGCCGCTGAACGGCCACATCGTGCACTGGTGCCCCAAGGACTTTCCCGATCGTTTCGTGGCCGAGTGGGAAATCCAGTTGCTGGACGACATGGGGCTGACGATCGTGTTCTTTGCCGCAAAGGGAGAAAACGGCGAGGACATCTTCGACCCAAGCCTGCCGGAACGCGACGGCACATTCGTGCATTACATTCGCCGTTCGGTCAAGAGCTATCACATCTCCTACTACGCCAGCACGCCCAACTATGTGGGCCGCCCGACCTCGAACCTGCGCAAGAACAATCGGTTCTACCTCCTGTCGTCGGGCCGAGTCGCCATCCCGGCTGCGTCGAAAGACATCCATCACATTCGCCTGATCAAGGACGGCGCACACATCCAACTGCAGTGCGACGGCAAGGTGTCGATCGACTTCACCGATCCGGGTGGCGAACGTTACGGACCTGGCTATGGAGGCGGCAAGATAGGTCACCGCCAGATGCAATGGACAGTGGGCCGCTACCGCAACTTCCGAGTATGGGAACTAAACGCAGAGGAATAAGCGACTGCCGGACACCATCGTCCTACGCGGCAAAGTTTCCTGCCGATTCGCCCAATTACCGCCGTCGCCATTCACCTCAAACGAAACGGCGGTGGCGTTCCCTTCCAGCGGCCTCAGTTCCACAAGAGCCGTTTCGCCGTTTGCGAGACCCGCGACGGCTATCTCGATCCGCTCATTCGTGAACTATGCAGTGCGGTTCTGCGGCAGCACAATCTCGGCGGCCGGAAGCCACCACTACGAATTTGAAGACTGGCTCTTGGGGAAACCCCATCGTACCATCAGAACTGATGACGTGAGGTACTAGCGTAGTACCGATTGGCAAATTCTTGCCGGCGGCCGCTTGGCGTGATCCGTCCAGTCCCGGCACGGTGACTGCAGCACGTCGCTTGATTGGCCGACCCGCTCGACGTCGACGGAATATTGGGGCATTGCTCGCCGTCATTGGGGCCGGGGACGAGGTTCGGGCCGTTGTCCACGCGCGGGCAGCGCGTGCTCCAGGCCACCATCGTGAACGACTTTCCCGCGCCGCGCCTACTGTGGATCATCGCGCCGTCCGAGATGTTCTTGTTGAAGCCAAAGACTTGCTGACTCTGCCACAGCAGGGGATAATTCCGTCAGGCCGCGCTGGCCTACTGAACTGCTCTCGTGTAGTGGACGAAGGGGGAGACATCTTCACAACCTTAAATTGAAAGGGACGACGATGGACTTGATCAAAAGAATCGAACGCTTGGAAAAACAGAACAGGATTTTGCGGTTCTTCTGCGGAATGACGGCGGTCGCCGTGATTTGTCTTGCCGCGATGGGTGCGACTTCTCTGAACCAGGTATCGTTTCAGAAGGTTATCAAGGCGCAGAAGTTTGAGCTTATTGACGGCACCGGCAAGACGCGTGGCGAAATGTCAGTTAACAATCTGGGGCCGTACGTGCACCTGGAAGACAGGGCGAATGGCATTTTGGCGTCGATGGGAATTGCCAACGGCGTGCCTCACTTGACACTCAAAAGAGCTGGGCAGACCAGGAGTTTTACCCGTTAATCGGGGACTGTAGGAACTGACTCAAAGATAGCGTCCACACCCTACGCTGACTTTGCCTATGGACCTTTACGCTCGAATCGGCTTCGCTGCGTTCTGGACCGGCGTAGCGGTGACTGCGATTCCAGCGATCGGACTGTTGCTGATCTTAGCGTCGTGGCTTGCACCGCACTGGGGCATCTCATTCAACGCTGGGCTTATCGTGTTTCTGGGCGGCTGGGTTTTCTGGGCCTTTGTGTGCCCCGGCATTTCCGCCAGCCCCGAAACGTACTTCACGCGAGTAGCGATGTTCCTGTTCTTCTTTCCCGTCATGTATCCATTCATTGTCGTCCTAATGCCGTGGGTGCTCATCTTCCGCTCACAGCAAGCCAAACTTCACGGCACAATAACGATAGAAGGGTCGACTGAACTCCGCACGGAGGATGACGGCGATACATCGCCCTGACACAACGGCGAACGGCCCATCGGATTCGACGACATGAGTACGCAGTCATCGCCTGGCATAACGAGTCGGTTGCTGGCCCTGTTCTTGGGGCCTGCGTACCTTCTGCTCGTCGCTCAGATACTCAGCGTCGCGACCGGAACGTCGTACGCCGTTACCGTCGCTCTAACCGTCGTTGGCTCTCTGATGATCATGGCGGTGCTCGTTGTCTTTGGAGTCAAGGCGTACAAGTACAGGCATTCCGCCATTCGCTTCACGCTGTCCTCTGCATTCCTTGTTACCGTTCCGCTGGCTGTTTACCTTGCCACACTCCGCTGGGTCATCCGAGGTGCGCCGACGCAGGATATGCGCCCCACCTTCTGGCTCTGGTTCTCGGCCTTCAGCATGATCGCGATGACTGTCACAACGGTCATACTGCTCTGGTTGGCGGAGGCGATCATGTGGTTTGCAGTTGCGTCCCTTCGTGCTCGATTGGGGAAGCGACGCCGCAATGGGCGGGCCAAGATGCGGAACTAGAGGAGGCTGCTCAATCGGGGATTGACAGCTTGACTGATGGTCAAGTGTGGGGCCTGCGGCCATGTCGTCACATCCGGAGATTCCCGCATAATCCACGCCATCTCTGCGCGATAGCCGGTTCGACGGACCTGAAGCCGTGAGCGTGTGAGTCCGTGACGGTCCATGAGCCGGATTCCCACGTCCGTCATCAGCAGTTTGAGCTACACTTTTCTGTTCCCATCGTTTGTTCTTCCCTGATTCCTGCTGCTCAGAGGGCACATGAAATGAAGGTCTTGGTGACTGGACATGATGGCTATATCGGTTCACTGCTGACTCGGATGCTTGCGGATGAAGGCCACGACGTTGTTGGCTTGGATACCTATTACTTCGAAGGCTGCGTGCTGGGAGAATACGAGGACGAGTTGCCGTGCATTCGTAAGGACCTTCGGGACGTGGTCGTATCAGATCTTGAGGGGTTTGATGCGGTTTGCCATCTGGCGGCGTTGTCGAATGATCCGTTGGGGGACCTGCGTCCGGAGTTGACCTATGACATTAATCACGCCGGATCGTTACGTTTGGCCGAATTGGCCAAGGACGCGGGCGTGACGCGGTTCGTGTTCTCGTCGTCGTGCAGCCTCTACGGTTCAAGCGGTAACGAAAAGCCGCTGACGGAGGAGGCAAGGTTCTGCCCGCTGACGCCCTACGCCGAGTCGAAGGTCCAATTGGAGCACGATTTGGCGGCATTGGCCGACGACCGGTTTTCCCCCACGTTTATGCGGAATTGCACAGCATACGGCGCTTCGCCGAAACTGCGTGGCGACATCGTGCTGAACAACTTGACCGCTTGGGCGTTCACGACAGGCAAAGTGAGGATCCTTAGCGACGGTACACCTTGGCGGCCGCTGGTTCATGTGGAGGACATCTGTCGCGTGTTTGCGGCCGCGCTGACGGCGCCACGCGAAGCGATCCACAACCAAGCGTTTAATGTGGGGCGCGACGACGAAAACTATCAGGTCCGGGATTTGGCCGAGATCGTCGAGCGGATCGTGCCCAATTGTGAAATCGAATACGCCGGGCAAGGCGGGCCGGATCCGCGGAGCTATCGCGTTGACTTCAGCAAGCTGATCTGCACATTCCCTGAACTCGAACTCCGCTGGACTGCCGAGCAGGGCGCTCAGCAACTGTACGAAGCATATCGAGCCGGCGGTCTTACTCGCGAGCAGCTTGAAGGAGAACGGTACATCCGGCTGAACAGGCTCAAAGGGCTGATTGGAGAAGGGAGACTCGACGAGACGTTGCGGTGGAAGCCCGTCGGAGTACCTGCCGCGCTGGTGAACGTCGATACCTTTACCGGGCACGGTGTGACGATTGGTGGGTGAGGATTCCGAGGCCCCACTGAGTTAGGGTGTCCGGAAACTGGGAGGGCGAAGCTCCTGCTGAGCCGGGTCTCACTCGCACGTCGCGGCTCGGCGGGAGCCACGCCCTGGTGACCGCGGGCTTTTGTGTTTACGGGTTGAAGTACGACGTGGTCGGCGGGGATTAGAAAATACCCATTGCCACGAGGCTGTAGCGGACGACCAGGCCCGCCACGACCACGCTGACCATGCTCATTAGCTTGATCAGGATGTTCAGGCTGGGGCCGCTGGTATCCTTGAACGGATCGCCGACCGTATCGCCGACCACCGCTGCCTTGTGCGGATCCTTGCCCTTGCCGCCGTGGGCACCCGCCTCGATGTATTTCTTGGCGTTATCCCAGGAGCCGCCGGCGTTGGCCATGAAAATGGCCACGCAGAAGCCGGACGTGAGTGTGCCGACCAACAGGCCCAGGACACCCGCTACACCGAGCAGGAGACCGGTACACACGGGCAGCGCCAGCCCCAGAATCGACGGGATGATCATCTCCTTTTGGGCGGCCTTCGTACTGATCTCTACAGGACGGGCATAGTCCGGTTGGTCTTTGCCGTCCATGATGCCGGGCTTCTCCTTGAACTGCCGGCGGACCTCTTCCACCATGCCTTTCGCCGCGCGACCTACGGCCTTCATCGTCATAGCGCAAAACACGAACACGGCCATGGCCCCCAGGAACACGCCGACCAGGACCTTCGGGTTCATCACGGAGCCATCATAGTACGTGGCGAAGTGGGGTAGCGTGGCTTCGTGTACAGGCACCAGAGGCGCGTTGGTTGCCGCGAATTTGACCGTCTTGTTTTCTTCGTCAGGCACAATCAGGCCTGCCGGGATCGCTCCCGGTTTGTCGGCGGTAAAAGTCACGGCAGTCCATTGATCAATGGTCTTTTCGTGCCGCGAGTCGGTAGGCATGGCTAGATACGTGTGCACCTCGTCAGCCGCCTTCTCGATCACGAAACCATTTGACGCCTTGTAGAAACCATCCGGTTCCGCGGCGATTTGTTCCTTCACGGCTGATTCGCCCCAACGTTCGAAGCCAACGCGAACCTCCTCGACGTAGGCAGCCAACAGGGCTAAAGCCGTCAAAGCCGCCGAACCGATAGCAAAGCCCTTGCCGGTGGCAGCCGTTGTGTTGCCGAGCGAATCGAGCGCGTCGGTGCGTTCCCGTACGACTGGATCCAAGCCGGACATCTCGGCGTTTCCACCGGCGTTGTCGGCGATCGGCCCGTAGGCGTCGGTGGCCAATGTGATGCCCAGTGTGCTGAGCATGCCCACCGCGGCGATGCCCACGCCGTACAGGCCCAAGGCAAAGTAGCTGATGTCGGAAAAGTTCCAGCCGGTGGCGAAGCCAAAGGCACACAGCATGCCCGCGCAGACGATGATCACCGGAAACCACACGCTCTTCATGCCGTCGGCTACGCCGCCAATGATAACGGTGGCCGCGCCAGTGAGCGCCTGTTCCGATAGCTTCTTGGTTGGTGAATACTCGTCGCTGGTGGAATACTCGGTCCATTTGCCGATCAACCAACCGGCCATCAGCCCCGTGATTACGCTAAACGCCACACCGGGAACGATGAATCCGCCAATGTCACAAGTTGTCCCGGGCGTCCGCGGCATCAGCCACCAAGCCAGCCCGATCGCAGCGGCGGCCACCAGGAACGTAGAAAGGTTGATCCCACGGGCAAGGGCGGCCAACAGGTTCTTCTGCGTGGCGTCTTCCTTGGTACGGACCATGTAGATGCCGAATATTGACAGAAAGATGCCCACACCGGCAATCGCCATGGGCAGGAAGAGCGCTTGAAGTTGGGCGGTTTCGTTCTCGATGCCTGTCGGCAATAAGGCAGATGTCGAATAGGCTGCCACGCCCAGGGCTGCGGTCGCCAGGATCGAACCACAATACGACTCGTACAAGTCCGCGCCCATGCCGGCCACGTCACCCACGTTGTCGCCCACGTTATCGGCGATGGTAGCCGGGTTCCGCGGATCGTCTTCCGGGATACCTTGTTCGACTTTGCCAACCAAGTCGGCACCAACATCTGCCGCTTTGGTGAAGATACCGCCACCCACGCGGGCAAACAGAGCTTGGCTACTGGCTCCCATGCCAAAGCAAAGCATCGTGACCGTGATTTCGACAAGTGTTAGTTCGTAGTCGGGACTGATCATGGGCACGATCCAGCGAAGGGCTGCGAACCAAAGCATGATGTCCAACAGCCCCAAGCCAACAACGGTCAGTCCCATCACGGCACCAGATCGGAACGCGACCTGCAAACCAGCGTTCAGTGACTTCTGAGCACCAGCCGCCGTTCGGTTACTGGCCCACGTGGCCGTCTTCATGCCGAACCAGCCGGCCAAACCGGAGAAGAAACCACCGGTCAGAAAGGCGAAGGGCACCCATTTGCTTTGAGCATCCAAGCCGAACGCGGCGTAGGCCAGCAGGCAGAAGATGATCACGAAGAAGATGGCCACCACTTTGTACTGCTGCCACAGGTACGCATTGGCACCCTCGCGCACATAACCGGCAATTTCCTTCATCCGATCATCGCCCTCGTCCGCAGCCATCATGCCCTTAAAGAACAGATAAGCCTGTACTAATGCGAGGATCGAGCCAATGAAGGCAACGAGCCAGATGACGACGAACTTGCCTTCGCCCGCGAACGTGCCGCCGGCCGCGTCGCCGGATCCTTCCTCAGCCCAGGCGACCGAGGCAACACTGACGAGCAGACCTACCGCGATCAAGATGCCTATCACGCGGACCCAACGGGAACCCAACCTCAATCTTCCCATAGCTCTGTAACCCTATTTCTGCATGCGTACCGATGAAAAACTGGTGCCGTTTCGTTCCCTGCCTCCACAATTCGGCCGGAGGACCACTGGAACCGCACGATAGAAGGAAAACGCCGACAATCCGAGGCGGTTGTATTTGGATTGAGTGTACTCGCGGGCGGAGCCATCCTATGAGGATGGCGACCGCTAACAAAACGTGGAGTGTAATTGATCGTTGCACGGCCTGCAACGGCCCCGTTTCTCAGCGTGCGGCCAGTTTTTCTTGCGGGTGTGCATACGCGTCATTCTGAGCGCAGCGGAGAATCTCCGGTGATCCGTGCTGAGATCCTTCGCTGCGCTCAGGATGACAGTCATCAGACTTGCGACACGACTGGCCACACACTTTTCTTCCCGATTTCGCTCCCACGGCCCCGTCGCATCTCCGTGGAACTCTGGTATCTTAGCGATTGGGCCCCGTTTGATTTCTCTCACACGGACGGAAGGACTACGATGGACGAACGCAAACCACCGTTTTGGGTCGGATTCGACCTGGGCGGCACCAACATGGTGGCCGTGATATACGATTCTCGGTTCCAGCCCGTGGGACGCGAACGTAAACGCACCAAGGGCCAGGGCGACGCGCAAGCTGGCTTGGAACGGATCGTAAGGACCACCCGTAAGGCGTTGGAGAATGCCGGTGTCACAGATGATCAGTTGGGCGGAATCGGCGTAGGATTTCCCGGGCCGGTCGACATGGAGAGTGGCACTCTGCTGGAAGCGGTCAACCTTGGCTGGAAGGACATGCCGCTGAAAGCCTCGCTCGAGCAGGAATTCGGATGTGGGGCCGCCATCGCCAACGACGTTGACGTTGGCGTTTTCGGCGAGTATCGATTCGGAGCGGCCCGTGGCTCGCGATGTGTCGTCGGGGTCTTTCCCGGTACGGGCATCGGTGGCGGGTGCGTGTACGACGGCAAGATACTCCGCGGCAAGCACAGTTCATGCCTGGAAATCGGTCATGTCCAGGTCAACCCGAATGGCCTTCTTTGCGGTTGCGGACGATTCGGTTGCCTGGAGACGGAGGCCAGCCGGCTGGCCATCGCGGCCGAAGCGGCCAAAGCGGCCTATCGAGGCGAAGCGCCTCACCTGCGCGAGGCCGCTGGCGTTAACCTCAAATCCATCCGCAGCGGCGCGATATCCGCGTCGATCAAGGCCGGTGACAAGGCCGTGGAACAGATCGTTCGCCTGGCGGCAGAGAAGATCGGTATCGTCCTCGGCGATACGGTCAACTTGATGCTACCCGACGTAGTGGTGCTGGGCGGCGGCTTGGTCGAGGCGATGCCGGACATTTTCGTCGAGGTTGTAGGGAAAACGGCGCGGGAGCGTGTGATGGAGCCCTTTGCCGATTTGTTCGAGGTGGTAGCCGCACAGCTTGGGGACGACGCTGTTGTGCTGGGAGCAGCAGCGTGGGCGGCCGAGTCCCTGTCGGCCAGCGGCGATAGCAACATAGACTGAACACGCGGACGCCGGACCATGAAAACGTTGCTGATACTACGCCACGCGAAATCCAGTTGGGGCGATTCCAGCTTGAAGGATCACGAGCGGCCGCTGAACAAGCGTGGCAAACGCGACGCTCCGCGCATGGGCAAGCTGCTGCAGGACGAGCAACTGACGCCGGATCTGATCGTCAGTTCCACTGCCAAACGAGCCCAGAAGACCGCAACGAAGGTCGCGGATAGCTGTGGCTATCGAGGCGAGATCGAAGTGACCGATAGCTTCTATCTCGCCCGTCCCGGCAGCTATGTCCAGTACTTGCAGGAAGTAGATGACGAAAACGATTCGGTGATGGTGGTGGGCCATAATCCAGGGCTGGAGGATCTGTTGAGTCTGTTGACCGGCCACGACGAACGGATGCCTACGGCCGCGCTGGCTGAGATCCAATTCGACATCACCAGTTGGCGTGAGATGGCAGACACGCCGACCGGACTCCTAGCGAATCTGTGGCTGCCGAAGGAGCTGCCGTAGTACGTGGCCAAGCCATGTTCTGTTGGTAGCTGAACTCGCAAGAATTCAGCCGGAATCGCTGTTTTCGGAATTCTTGCGAATCCCGCGACATAGACACTGGCGCCACGACGGCCTTTCTGCAAACCCGTTCCTGTGTTCCTCTTCCGCTCTTTCGCAACCTTCGGACGCTAACATTGCCCCAGATCGGAACCGCGAGTAGAATTACCGCGTCGATATCCCCGCGTCAAGGAAGGCGTGACCATGAGCATGGAAGCTGCTAGCAGCCCTGCGTCATTCGGCCGATTCGAACAACTGCGTCTGGCCCGCGAGATTATTCGCACCGAAGGCCAAGCGTTGTTGACCCTGTCTGAACGTTTGTCCAACGAGTTCTGCCGGGCCGTCGATATCTTGTTTCACTGTCCAGGTAGCGTCATTGTCAGCGGAATGGGCAAAGCCGGCCTGGTGGGGCAGAAGATCGCGGCTACGCTGGCTTCGACCGGCACGCACAGCCATTTCCTTCATCCCGGCGAGGCGATCCACGGCGACCTTGGCCGCGTGCATCACGATGACGCGGTGTTGATGCTATCGTTCAGCGGCGAGACGGAGGAGATTTCCCGGTTGCTGCCATCGCTGCGATCCGTGCCGCTCGTCGCCATCACGGGCAGACCGCAAAGTGCGCTCGGGCGCGCCGCCACCGTAATCTTGGATCTGGGACCGATTCGCGAGGCGTGCACCTTGGGGTTGGCGCCCAGCACCAGTACGACAGCAATGCTGGCAATGGGCGATGCATTGGCGCTGGTGATGAGCCGTATGCGCTCGTTTGGACCGCACGATTTTGTCCGTTTTCACCCCGGCGGCAGCTTGGGGCGCAAGTTGGCCAAGGTGGACGACGTTATGCGACCTTTGCAGGAATGCCGTATCGCGATCCAGACCAAAACTGTCCGCGAAGTGTTCGTCCAGGTCGGTCGGCCGGGGCGGCGCACCGGTGCTGTTATGCTGGTCGACGAACAGGGCGTGCTGACCGGGCTGTTCACCGATAGTGATCTGGCACGGTTGCTGGAGAACCGGCGTGACGCGAATATCGACGGCCCAGTCAGAGACGTCATGACGCATGCGCCCACGACCGTCACGGCTGGCGCCATGATGATGGACGCTATCGATGTCATGGCGGAACGAAAAATCAGCGAACTGCCCGTGATCGATGCCGCCAGCCGCCCAGTGGGGCTGATAGACGTCACCGACGTAGTCGGCCTATTGCCTTCGGATACGTTGTCCGCAGACTCGGACCAACCGTCAGAGCCGGGTGACATTGACGGTCCGCAGACAGTACCGCTAGCAGGCTGACCGCAGTGAACCAAAACCTGAGGGCGCTACGTATATGAACAATGACGATCGCTTCAAAAGGATAGAGTTGATTCTGTGCGACGTTGACGGCGTGCTGACCGACGGCGGCGTCTTGTACGACAACCAGGGCATCGAAATCAAGCAGTTCCACATACGTGACGGTCTGGGTATCCGGCTGTGGCAGAAAGCGGGCTTAAAGTTCGGCCTGCTCACCGCGCGGAACTCGCATATCGTCAAGTTGCGTGCGGCAGAGTTGAACATCGAAATCGTTCGTCAGGGCTTTGAAGACAAACTGCCGGCAGCCAAGGAGGCGATTGCCGAATTGGGACTGTCCGCCGAGCAGGTATGCCATATCGGCGATGATCTGACCGACCTGCCGGTGATACGGCACGTGGGCGCTGGGATTGCCGTGGCCGATGCGGTCGACGAGGTTCGTGATGCTGCGGCCTATGTCACCAAGACGCCGGGCGGTCGAGGCGCCGTACGGGAAGCAATCGAATTCGTGCTGAAGTCGAAAAACCGTTGGGAGGGATTGATTCGCAGCTATCTTGCCTAGAAGGCGTTTCGAAATCGAAAACCGTAGCTGGATTCGCAAGAATTCAGCGCATTTCTGAAGTCTTGCGACTTCAGCTACAGTTCTGCAATGCCCTCTGAGCAGGTAAGGTCGCGTTCGACAACCACCGCCATGTTTCCTCGCCTGACACGGATCGTCACCACCTTCGCCGCCGTCCTTGGGGCCTATCTGGCGTATTCGTTTGCGGCTGTGCCTTTCATAGAACCGTCGGTCAAGGAGCGCGAGTCATCCAGCCTGGATCTCGAAAGCCTGCCCCGCGAACCGGCCGACGACGATCGAGAATCGCAGTTGAAACGTTGGTTTTCGCCGGATGCCTGGGAACGCAACGAGCCCACGATTGTCGAGACGGACAAGGGCGCGTTGTTGATCAGGGAATACAAGCGGATTGACGACACACATCTTGAGTTGGAGCCCTGCACGTTGATACTGGAGACCTCGTCCGACACGAACGACGGGGAAGACGGTGACACGCGATACGTGTTGCTGCAAGCTCCCAAGGGAGCTGTTCTCGAGTTCGACGGCCCCACCAAACCAGCACGCGGCGAGTTTGGCCGAATCGTGGGCGGTACGCTGAGAGGGCCCGTAACCGTCCGCAGCCCGGATCGCCGACGGGATGACGAGGACTACCTGCAACTGCAAACAGGCAACGTCCAAATCGTCCAAGACCGTATCGTGGCTCCGCATGAAGTCGAGTTCCGATACGGGAGAAGCTATGGAAGTGGCCAAGACTTGATCGTCAGGATGGAACCGGCCGGTGATGGCGACGAGCCGCAGTTCGGCAGGTTGAAGACGCTGGAACTGGTCCATGTGAACAAAATCCATGTACAGCTTGACGCACCAGAGGAACTGAGACGAACGGACTCGAACAAGCAGCCGGACGAGTCGCCCGCGAAAATCGATATGGACGTCACCTGCGATGGGCCGTTCAACTACGATTTTCAGCGGCAAGTCGCCAGCTTCGAAGATCGTGTCAAAGCACGGTGCCCGAATCCGGATGGTCTGCCCGACCAACTAACCTGCAACGAACTGCACATCCACTTCATGGCCCGCGACGAGAAAGCGAAGCGGGAGGAGAAATCCAACGAGACGGAAGCCCAGAATCTTTCGGACCTTGGCATAGCACGAATCGTCGCCAAGGGATCGCCGGCCGTACTTCGCGCGCCTTCCTACGAGGCATTCGCACGCGGCGAACTCCTGGAATTCGATCTGCAGAACAGGCGAGTCCGATTCCGGGACCCTGACAAAGTGATGCTGAGATATCGCCGGAACGAAGTGGAGGTTCCCGCGTTCGAGTACCGGTTCGCAAAGGACAACCGCTTGGGGCAGCTCAAGGCCGAAGGGCCCGGCGTCATTCGTGGCGTGTTGCCGGATGATCCGTCGAAGTCATTCGAGGCCGCGTGGCAAGAGCGACTGATACTGCAGCCCGACGACGGCGATCACGCACTGTCGTTCGTGTCTGGGGCTTCGGTCCAGTACCACGGCGTCGGGGAATTCCATGCGGATGACTTGCACATCTGGCTGCGCGAATCCACTCGGCATTCTCCAGGCGAAAGAAAACCGAAGGTCGAATATCGTCCGGTCAGTCTGTTGGCCGAACGAAATGTGCGAATCGATTCCTGGCATCTATCGGGCAATATGCAGAAGGCGGAGGTTTGGATTAGCTACACAGAGGACGATATCTCCGCTCTTCCGCCCGGAAGACGTGACGGCGGGAAGCGCGGTATCCTCGCCTCGGAGCACGGCGCGAATCGTTCGGCGCGTAAGTTTGACATTCAGAGCCAAGGGCTTCAGCTTCAACTGCTTCAGGGCCGTCGGGACACGGAGGTGGAGCACCTGGTAGTCAACGGTAACGTGCGGCTGCGCGAGACGCGAACGGAGGATCCGAAAGACATTCCGTTGGCAATCGATGCCGAAACCGTGCAAGTGGATTACGCGAATACACGGCGTGCGCTCGTCCGTGTCCGGGGGGATCGAGCAATGGTCTCCGGTCGCGGGGTGACCATAACCGCCGAGGACATCCGGCTGGACCGAGGAAAGAACCGGCTCTTCGTTCCAGGGCCGGGAAAGATGACCTTGCCGGCGCGAACGGCACGGGCGTCTGGCTCCGGCTCGTCACGACTACCCAACGCGATGGCCTCGCCGATGACGGTCACGTGGGAAGGCTACATGGATTTCGATGGCCGAGTGGCGAAGCTCGATCGAAACGTCCAGACGCGCGGAGTTCAGCAGACTCGCGAAGGCGACGTGTTTGACCTTGTGGCGACCGGGAACGATCTTGATGTCGTGTTGACGCATCGTGTCGATTTCTCGAAGGAGGAGCAAGCCGAAGATCTGGATGTCCTGCGACTGGCATTCAATGGCCCCGTCACACTCGACAACTACGGAAGCAAGGACAACAAGCGGACTTCCTACGATCACATGGAGGTCCGAGACCTGAGTATCGACGCGTTGTCCGGGGACTTGCACGCGAACGGGCCGGGCATGGGCAGTTCGGTTCGCTACGAAAGCAGCTTGTCCGCGCGAGGGATTGGACGATTGCACGCACCCGCTGATGACGACGATACCGAGTTGGTGTACATACGAGTTGATTTCGACGACGAAATCGTTGGCAATATCGAACTCCGAGACCTGGAGTTCCGTGGACGCGTGAGAAGCGTTTACGGTCCTGTTGCCGCTTGGGATCAGACTTTGGATCCCGAACCGCGCGACGGCCCCAAGAAGGGCCAGCTTCTGTTGACCAGCGAGCGACTGAGCTTGGTCGAGATGGGCACGCGTGCAGACACCGCAGAACGTGCGATCGAATTGGTGGCCAACGAGAATGTGACAATCGAAGGGAAGCAGTTCGCCGCCAGTGGCTGGCGCATCAAGTACGCCAAAGCCAAGGAGTTGCTGATCCTGGAAGGCGACGGCCGCAACGATGCGAGACTGTGGGTCAATGGCAGCGTGGCACCAACCGCGGCTGGCCAGCGGATCCTCTTCCGGACCGACACCAACGAACATCAGTGGGATGGCATGCGCGAGCTAAACCTTCTCCCCTAATCGATCGGCCAACTGTCGAAGGGTCCGGCTGGCGTCATCCACGTTCAATTCAACGTGGATCAGGCTGGGGCCGTCCGTAGCCTTCCAGGCCGCCTCAAGGGCCTTGTCAAACTGGCCTTCGGTACGCGCGAAGTATCCGTGGCCGCCGCCCAGCACCTCTGGCAGCTTGTGATAGTTCCAGCGGTGAATGTCGTTGTACTTCCATTCGCCGGGGTGCAAGAATCGTTCCGTTCCGTACCCGGCGTTGTCCAAGACGATGATTGTCGGGGAGTATCCATGGCGAACGATCGTGGACAACTCCATCCCCGTCATCTGAAACGCGCCGTCGCCACAGATCACCACAAGTCGATGTTCCGGCCTGGCTACGAGAGCGCCCAGCGCCGCGGGAACTGAGAATCCCATGGACGTATAATACGCCGGACTGAGAAACTCTGTGCGTCCGCGGATAACCAACTCCGTCGCAGCGAACAGCGAATCTCCGATATCGGCGATCACAATCGTGTCTTCGTCTAATTGCTCGTTCAGACGAGCCATCATTCGGCAGATCGTGAGCTGATCACTCGGCTGCAATTCAAACGACCGCTCGGCGCGTTCGTTCTGTTCGGCTTTGGCCCCCTTGGCCGATGCCGCACACCGATCCGTAAGTGAATGAATGAAATCGCCCAGAACCACGTCCGGGTAGTGGTGGTAGTGGATTCGTGTCGTCTCGCTGGTGGCATAGATACACTTACCCGGGTCCAGGTTAGCCGTGTAGATTCCCAGGTTGAGATCCGTCATGAAAGTGCCCAGCAGAATGACGCAGTCACTATCCTCGACCTGCTGTGTCACGTCCGCCGGCCCCATCGCGCCTTCGTACAGCCCCAGGTACTGCGGATGTGTCTCGCGGATCACGCTCTTGCCCAACATGGTTGACGCGATCGGTATGCCAGTTTTCTCCGCCAGTTGCAGCAGCCGGTCTTGGAGTCCGAAGCGGTGTATCTCGACCCCGGCGATGATCACCGGTTTGTCAGCTTTGGAGATCAATTCGACGGCTTCGCCTGCGGCTTCGTCGAGTGCCCGCTCGTCGCTGGTCAGTTCGTGCTGCCGAAACGAATGTGCGCCCAGCGATGTGGCGTTCACCATGTCGCGCGGTATTTCAATGTAGACCGGGCGTTTGAACCTAGCAGCCGCGTTCAGGACGCGGTCGATTTCGCGCATGGCTGTGGTCGGATCGTTCAAGTCCGCTCCCGCGACGCACAGCTTCTCGAAGACTTCGAGTTGAGTGCGGAAATCGCGCACTTTGTGGTGGAGCAACGGGTTGTTGACACGTTCGGACAGGCCGGGCGAACCTGAGATGACCACCACCGGAGACTTCTCGGCGTAGGCGCCCGCGACCGAATTGCACACGCTCAGCCCGCCGACACAATAGGTGATACAGACGGCTCCCATACCGTTGATTCGCGCATAGGCGTCCGCGGCAAACCCGGCGCAATCCTCGCGCGTACAGCCTACGACGTTGATTGGACTCTCCTCAAGCATGCTGTAGAACGACAGTACATAGTCGCCCGGTATGCCGAAGATGTCCTTAACGCCGTAGTCCTGCAATCGTTGAATCAGGTATTGGCCAATAGTCCAATTCTGGTCGAACGAGGCGGCTGTGCCGCTCGAAGCCGTCGGCGTGGTCCACCGAGTCTGTGGTTCAGTCATAACGGAACCTCCATTCGAGCCCTGGTATCATGGGCTCGGCAAACGTTATAGAATCTTCCTAATTCTATTCTACCGATAACGCCCTCCTCTGAGAAATGAACCCGTTGGCCATGTCGGAAGAATTCCCTCCTACACAAGCTACAAACGCTGCGACCGCCATCGTACGCTCGGAACTGTACACCGAGCACGATGCGGGGTTTGGACATCCCGAATCCCCGGACCGCTACACGGCAATCATCAACGCGCTGGAAGGCGCGGAGTTCTCGTCTCGATTGCTATGGCTGGATCCGCCGGCCGCCGACCGGCAGGACATCGCCCGCTGCCATCACGAAGGGTACATTAACCTTGCCAAACGCGAGATCCTGTCCGGCGTGCCATGCCTGAGCACGGGAGACACTACCGTCACCGAACGATCTTGGGAGCCCGCTCTGCACGCTGCGGGTGGAGCGTGTGCCGCGGTCGACGCGGTAATGCAGTCCGAGGCCAGCAACGCGTTTTGCGTGGTTCGGCCGCCCGGGCATCACGCCATGTCCAGCCACGGCATGGGATTCTGCGTGTTCAACAACATCGCGATCGCCGCCCGCTACGCCCAGCACAAGCATGGTGTGGGCAAAGTCCTGATTGTCGACTGGGACGTTCATCACGGCAACGGAACCCAAGAGATCTTCTACGACGACGATTCTGTTCTCTTCTTCAGCACGCACCAGTGGCCATGGTACCCGGGATCTGGCATGAAGGACGAGACCGGTCAAGGCCGCGGGTTGGGAGCAACGTTGAACCGACCGTTTGCCGCCGGCGCCGGGCGCAGCGAAATCCTGGGAGCCTTCGGCGACGACATGCGTTCCGCGGCGCAGAAGTTCAGTCCCGAGCTGGTATTGATTTCTGCCGGATTCGACTCTCGAATCGGCGATCCTCTTGGCGGGTTCGAGTTGACGGACGACGACTTTGGCGACTTGACGAAGTTGATGCTGGATCTGGCAGACGAATACGCCGATGGCCGCGTCATTTCGCTCCTGGAAGGCGGATATGATCTCAGCGGATTGGCCAGCGCCGCCAAAGCGCATTGCCGCGCTCTGGCTACGACCCCGTAAGTTATCTCGGATTGGTCATGAAGCAGTCATGGTTCGTCGCATTATGCGTGGCACCAAAGACCTGCATATGTCTTGCCCAAATCGCCACGCATTGAAGCCTGAAGCGCAAGCGAAGGAGTCGCCGCGGTTTTCCTCGCTGGCGCGTCGGGCTTGAATAATCCGGGCTAGACTCACTGATCGTCGGGCTGCGCCAATTGCTGCAATAACTGCTCGGTCGTCTGCAGCTTTTGACGGTACTCTTCATCGTCTGGAGATGCTTCGGTTAGCCAAACTAGATGGTCTCGCGCCGCCCGCAGGTGTTCCATCGCCGCTTGTATGTCATCGTTCGCCAATTCCAGTGCCACAATCGCACCGTGCGACACAACGAGATCGCGGCGATAGCGGGCCGTGCCGGGGTGTCGCTCGGACAATGGCTGAAGGATGTCAACCGCCTGCCGGAAAGACTCGAGAGCCGCATCCGGCTGCCCGTCATCGTTCTCGAGTTTGCCGAGGTTCATTCGCAAGCCGGCCAAGTCCGCTTCGTACTCGGGAACATCGGGATTGCGCTGGACAAGTTGCCTGATTTGCTCGTACGCCTGCCCATAACGCTCGCGCGCTTCAACCCATTGCTGTTGCTCGCTATGAAGATTGGCAAGTTCCCGGTAGCACATTGCCAGGCGATATTGATTCGCCAAGTCCCGTTCGTCCTCGGCGAGCAGTCCTTCGAACAACGATACGGCCTCCCCAAAGTTCGTCTCAGCCCCTTCGCGGTCGCGTTCCTGGATGGACAAGGACAAGTTTGCCATGTTGTAGTAGCCTATTCCCATATCACGGCGCGTGTCTGTGCAATCAGGGCGTTTTTCCAGTATTTGTCGTCGCAATGTCTGGGCGTCTTCGAGATTCGACCGCGCGTCTTGAAGACGCCCGGATTCCATGTCAACCAGCCCGATATTCATGCGGCTGTTTGCCAGGGTCCTCTTGAACTCGGTGTTCTCCGGGAAGCTGTTTGCCAGACGTGCACGGATTTCTGAAGCCTTGCGGTGCGCTTCGCGGGCCTCGTCAAATTCGCGCTGATTGAAGAGAACACCTCCGATACCGTTCCAGGTGTCGCCAAGGCCCGTCAGGCATTCGCTGTCGTCGGGGCGTTCGGCGATAAGCCGCTGTTGCGCGGCCAGGGCCTGCCGGTACCAAACCAACGCCGCGTCTGGCGACTCGATCAACTCGGTGATCCGGCCTATTCGAAAATAGGTCATCGCCAGTTCGTCTTGGATCGTTGGATCGTCGCCTCGTTCATCAAGGAACTGCTGATAGTAGTCCAGCGCTTCCTGAAGCAAGTCCTGCCGCAGCGGCTGCATACCGGGCTGATTCAACAGTTTGTCTTCGCTGACTCGCGTGTAAAACTTGTTGACCGCCCCTCGCGCATGAGCATATCCCGTTTCGGCGGTCTCCAGCGCCGCCGTCGTCTTGAGGTAGCCGACCAGCATGGCCACCAAGGCCACGAGCACAGCAACAGCCGTTGATGCCATCAACCCGGCTACCACCGGGTTTCGTCGGCACCATCGCGTAGCCCGTCCCAGGCTTCCGATAGGCCGCGCCTGAATCGGTTCGTTGTCCAGGAAACGCCGGAGGTCCTCGGCCAGCTCCAGGGCCGATTCGTATCGGCGCGAAGGCTCCTTTTCCAGACACTTCAGGCAGATCGTCTCCAGGTCCTTGTCGATGGACGGATTCAACTGCCGCGGCGGAACCGGCTCGCGGTCGATCACTTGTCGCAACGTCTCCCATCCCGTGGCGGCGCGGAACGGCGGTCGCCATGTCAAAAGATGGTAGAGCGTAGCGCCAAGTGCGTACACGTCGGACAATGCGGTGACAGTCGACGAGTCCTGAGCCTGTTCCGGCGACATGTAGGGCGGCGAGCCCATGATATCGCCGGTCTGCGTGAGTTGTTCGTCGCTTTCCTGCAACTTGGCGAGCCCAAAGTCGGCGACCAATGGGCGATCCGTCCGCGAGTCAACCAGGATGTTCTGCGGCTTCAGGTCGCGGTGCAGAATGCCCGCACAATGGGCTTCGTGAACCGCGCGGGCTACCGGTTCGATGTACTTGGCTGCCTGGCGACCGGGTAGTGGACCTGGACGCAGGGCTTCGTCCAGGCTGTGGCCATCCACGTACTGCATGGAAAAATACGGTTCGCCGTCTACGTCGCCCACCTCGTGGACGGTGACGATATTTTCGTGCTCCAAGCGGGCCGCCGCCTGCACCTCGTGCTGAAACCGATCCAGAGCGCTGGTCTCGGTGCCGCTGGCCAGTGAACGCAAAAGATCCCGGCGAACGACTTTCAAGGCTACGATGCGATCCGCCGCGAGTTGCCGCGCGCGATAGACGACGCCCATTCCTCCGCGACCAATTTCGCCAAGGATCTCGTGGTTGCCGAATCTCTGCGGCGGCGGTTCCTCTTGAGGGTCCTCAGCGACATGGCTCGCGACACGCGCCTTATCCCGTGCCTCGATCGTCGCGTCCAAGTCGTTCGCTCGGACAAACGTATCGACCTCCCAATCGGCCGCTACCAAGTGGGGAAACCGCTCGCGGTATTCCTCCATCGAAGGAGCATCGCCGCATTCCTTGCGTACGAGACACTCCTGTCGCAGGAGACGAAGAATCGTCTCGGGGTGATCCAATTGAGGAAACCGCTGGATGTAATCCTCAACACGCAGCGGGCCGGTCAGCGGCTTTGTCTCTGCCGCATTCCCGGATGCTCGCCGTTTCGTCCAATCCTCCCAGGCCAATTCCAACTCGACGTGAACCAACTCCTCAAGCGTAGGTAGGTACTTCGCGTCGGTTTCGGACGGCAAGAGGTCTTCGAGCGCCTCGGGATGGCCATTGTTCCACCCCGCTTCGAACCGTCTGAGTAGCGTCTCGTCGATTGTTTCCATCTTGAAATGCGGTTTCATGCCGCGTTAGGACTCTTCAAGCATCCTTTCCAGTCGCGACTGGACTCGCTTCAGAATGCGTCGAACCGTGCGTTTCGACCGCCGCAACTTCTCAGCGATCTCCGGATACGTGTATTCTTCGATCCGAAGCAACACGACTTCGCGTTCTTCTTCGTCCATGTCCGCCAGCAAACGCTGCAGTTCATCCGCAAACTCGGCCGCCTCTGCCGGAGTCGGCTCGGACGCTTCGACCGGCGCAGCGCCGACGCGGCTACCGTCTAACGGCCGTTCCTGTTCGAAGCTTCGCTTCTGCCGGCCGTGGTAGCGAGCCTTCTCCCGGACTTTCGCCACGGTGATCGCGCACAGCAGCCGCCACAGGCTGTCGTGGTCGGCCAACTCGAATTGCCCCGCCTTCGCCCGTCGCAGGAACGTGCGACAAACGGACTGGACGACGTCTTCAGGCCCTTCGCGCCGGTACAGCTTCGACGTAAGGAACTTGGCCGCCAATCCCTGAAGACGATCGCCGTACTGCCCCCAGAATTCGTTGACCACCTCGTCATCGCCGTCGGCCAGCCGCCGCACCCACGATCGCCACCCGTGATCTGCATCCGCCATGAAGCTGCCTCGTCGGGACCTGCCGCCGGAGAAATCAAGAAGCCTCGCTGGTTTCCTCGTCGGTCGACGGAAGTTGACTGTCCAGGTATTCAATTGCCTTATGCAACTGCGGGTCATACAAGGGTTCGTCCGCATTTTCTTCTTTCGGATCCGCTGTGCCGTTTTCCCGTCCGCCATTAAGGAATGCGTCCCGCTTTCTGCGGTCCTTGCGCACTTGGTCAGCCTCCTCGTCGGTCAGAACGATGTTGAATCCTTTGTCGGGCCGCACGCCCCAATCGTCTTCGTCGCTGGCGTCTTTGCGGCGATGGATGTTCTTGCCGCTGGGCCTCCAATAACTTGCTGTAGTCAGTTTCAATGCCGCACGTCTGCCTTCCAACTCGATGATGTTCTGCACCGTCCCTTTGCCCCACGTGCGTTGGCCGACGATCTTGGCCCGCCCCTGATCCTGCAGGCAAGCAGCCACGATTTCGCTGGCGCTGGCCGAGAAGCGGTTGGTCAGCACGACCATTGGGATGTCGCGATCTACAATCGTCTCGGACGTGGCTTTGGCCGGCGCACGGTGCATCTTGCCGCCCCGCTCGCGCGTACTGACAATCACGCCATCGTCGATGAAAAGATCGCAGGTATCCACGGCCGCGGCAAGCAGCCCGCCCGCATTGTCCCGCAAGTCCAATACCAGCGCTTCGACTTTCCGATCCTTCAGAATCTCCGTCAACTCGTCCACTGTGTTTTCGCCAAACGTTGTCACTCGTACGTAAGTGATGCGCGGGTCCTCTTCGAGCAAAAAGTCCCAGGTGCCGTCCTTCCCGCGCCGATCTCCGAACACGGACTCGATAGGGATGATGTCTCGCGTGATATCGACTTCGATCGGCTCTTCTTCACCCACGTGCCGCACTGTCAAGCGAACGGGGGCTCCGGGTTCCCCACGCATCAGTTTCACCGCGTCTTCCAGCGTCATCCCCGTGGTGTCTTGGCCATCGATTTTCAGAATGACGTCCCCGGCCTTGATGCCGGCCCGATAGGCCGGAGTGTCCAGCAGAGGACTCATCACTGTCAGCCGTTCCGTCTTCTGATCGACTTCCACCAAGATACCGATGCCGCCGAATTCCTGTTCGAGCCCTTCCATGAAACGTAAATACTCAGTGGGACTGATGTAGGCCGAGTACGGATCCAAGCCTTTTGCCATGCCCTGCATCGCGTTTTCGTAAAGCTCGCGATAGCTGACCTCGTCCAAGTAGTGCGCATCGATCACGTTCATCGCTTGGGCCAGTGCGGAAGCATATCGTTTGCGATCTGCTTTCACATAGCAGGCCAGCGAGACGATGGATGCCAGAAAGATCGTCAGCAGATTCCGCAGCGGCATAGATTCGCCTTTTGAGTAGACTAGCGATCGGATCGTACGGGAAGAAATCCTAGGTCGATACGTGACTGCTGATTCAGCGGCGACCGAACGCCGAATTCTTGCGACAATGTTATCTTACCGTGGCCAATGGTCGCAACCAAGTGGGACAGGGTTGGAAATGGCTGTGCATAGTTCGGGGATAACCCGTGTGGCACTGCTTGCTCGCAAGCAGTGCTGGACCATTACCAGGAACACTGCCTGCAAGCAAGCAGTGCCACCCCCCGAGTATCCCGACAGTTCTAGCCAAGCACGCTGGCGATGGCATCACCGATCGCCTGCACGCCTTCGACGGCAGCTTCGACGGGTATCATGAGCGGCGGGCAGATCTTCATCGTCGGCCGATTCACCTGGAACAACATCACACCGCGTCTCACGGCTTCAAACGTAACGTCGCGAGCCAGGCAGGGATCGAGGTCGCCTGTGTCGGGGCTGCAGAAATGGATCGCATTCAACAGCCCCAATCCGCATACGTTCGCAATGTGCTGCGGCCATCGTGCTTGCAGCTTCCGCAACTCGGCTCGAACGGCATCGCCTGTCTTCTTCGCCGTAGCTACGAGGTCGTTGGACTCAAGCAGTTTCAGATTTGCCAACGCTGCGGAGCAGGACAGCGGATGTCCCGCGTGCGTTGTCGTCACCGCCGCCGGCGGCAATACGTCCAGCACCTCGGAAGGTCCCAATACGGCCGCCAGCGGCAGGGACGACGTGAGCCCTTTTCCAACGCACATCAGATCGGCTCGCACGCCATAATGCTCGTGCCCGAACCAACGCCCGGTGCGGCCGAAACCGGTCTGGATCTCGTCGAATATCAGCAAGACATTGTGTTCGTCGGCCCACGCTCGCAATGCCTTCATATGTGCCGTAGGAAACGGTAAAGCTCCCCAGCCCTGCATCGTTTCGATGAATACGGCGGCCACGCGGTTCGGGGTGACGCCACTTGCCTCGACCGAACGGCGAAACCAGGATTCCCAAGCCGGTTCCGCCTCTCGTTCTGGACCCTTGACGTAAGGAAACGGCAAGTGATGAATCGCTGCATCCGGATGACAGAGCCAAGGTTTGGCCGCGCTGTCGCCAGAAAGCTGATGTGCGCCCAGCGTACACCCGTGGAAATCGTCGGTGAAGCAAAATACATGGTACTTCTCCAAATCTTGTCGCATGCCCCACTCCCGAGCGAGCCGCAAAGCCGACTCGATGGCCTCCGAGCCGGTCGTCCAGAAGTAGACTTTCTCCATGTGGGATGGCGCGAGTTCGAGCAGTTTCTCAGCCAGCCGGATGCGGATATCCGAAAGAAAACTGAACTGGGCCAGCAGGCCGCTTTCGGCGTGTTTGGCAAGGGCCGCGCGGATGGCGGGATGACCGTGTCCGGTGTTTGTAGCGACGGCCGTTGACGAGAAGTCGATCCAGCAGTTGCCGCTGGCGTCGAAGACCTGAAATCCATCCGCTCGATCCCACACAACCGGCGGCTGGTAGCAGTTCACCCCTGGGAACAACTTGGCAGCCCGTCGAAGCGCATCCACCGAGCCAGGAGCCGGGATCGGCGTGACGATGCGGCGGTATTCCGTTTCGATTCGCTCCGTCGGCTGAGGAGTCTGCCGAAAAGCGTTGTGTAACACAGGGTCAGGTTGGTCGTTCATGGCAACTTCCAACTATCTGAGGTTGTCTGGGAATTCGACATGCCACAACCCGCTGTCTTCGGGAGGGCGAGGCTCCTGCCGAGCAGGGCGCCGAGGTGGGAGATCCGGCTCAGCAGGAGCCTCGCCCTCCCGAATCCCGGACGTCCTGAACCCCGAAACGGCTCCAGCATTTCGGCAGCGGCGCTACGAGTTGCACGGGCGTCTTGCGGACCGGGTGGACCAACTCGATCCGCCGAGAATGCAGGGCGATACCCTCGGGGAACTCTGCTGTCGCTCGGTACTTCCGGTCCCCGAGAATTGGATGCCCTCGATGTGCGAGCTGAACGCGAATCTGGTGCTTTCGGCCGGTATCAAGCAGGACTTCCATGTGCGTCGCGCGAGGCAGTAGGGCAAGCGTGCGGTAGCTTAGCCGTGCCTCTTTGGCCTCCGGGTGATTCTCATGCGTCGTGTGCATCTTGCGGTGACGTTCGTCTTTTCTTAACCAGTCCACGCAAGCGGCCTCTTCGGGTTCGGGCACGCCCTCGACCAACGCCCAGTACACCTTCTTGACACTTCCACTGCGGAATTGTTCAGTCAAACGCGCGGCGGCTTTCGACGTGCGGGCAATGACGACGGCACCCGTGACCGGAGCATCCAAACGGCTGACAATCCCCAGATACACGTTCCCCGGTTTGTCGTATTTCTGTTTCACGTACTGTTTTGCCAGCGTCAACAGGCTCGAACGCTCCTTCTGGACGCCCATTACCGCCAGACCCGGAGGTTTGTCCACGACCAGCAAGTGGTTGTCTTCGTAAAGGATCGGAAAGGGGGCTTGTGTCATCGGCAGTTACAAATCGATAGCGTTCGGGTATGCTAATGTTAGTAGCTGTATTATCCCTTTTGATCATCCGTCGTCACAGTCCCCGGTGTGGTGGACGACGATCCGTGCCCCATGTCGCTTCAATCGCCAAGAATCATCCTTGCCAGCCGCTCGCCCCGACGCAGGCAACTGCTGGAGCAAGCCGGATACGAATTCGTCGTACGTCCGCCACGCGATGCCGCGGAAGATGGGGCGAATGGCCAGGAACCGCCGGACGAGCTGGTCGCGCGTTTGGCGCTGCAGAAGGCCGAGGATGTGGCCGCACGCTGTACCGAAGGGCTTGTGGTCGGGTGTGACACGGTTGTCGAATGTGGCGGGCAAATTCTTGGAAAACCCGACGACATCCAACATGCACGGTGCATGCTACAGACGCTTCGCGGGAGCAAGCACCATGTCTACAGCGGCCTGTGCCTGTGGCACGTGCCAAGCCGCCACCGTACGGTCCAAGTAGCCGTAACCCGGCTGCTGATGTCTGCCATCTCGGACGAGCAATTGGAGCAGTACTTGCGAACTGGCGACTGGGAAGGCAAGGCTGGCGCGTTCGGCTATCAGGACGGCCACGATTGGCTCGACATCCTGGACGGGAGCGAATCGAACGTCGTGGGCCTGCCGCTCGAGTTATTGGCGGAGATGATCCAGGAGTTTCAAACACCATAGGTCGGGGCCTGCCATGCCAAGAATCGGAACTAAAGCACTAGCCCAGACGCTTCGACGTGTCGGGACCTCCGTGCGAGCTGGATTGGACATCAGGACGATTTGGCAGACGGAAATGCAACGCGGCTCGCCGACTCATCAGCAACAAGCGTCAATAGTCAGCGGCAAGATCGACGCCGGCGGCACTCTGGCAGAGGCTCTTACGGCGTGCGGCGGCTATTTTCCGACGTTGACCTGCGACTTGGTCGAAGTGGGCGAGAAGACCGGCCGGCTGGACGAAGTGATTCTGGGATTAGCCGAGCATTACGAGCACCTTCTGGATCTTCGCCGCACGTTCCTGATGGGCATCTTCTGGCCGGGGATTCAGTTGTTTGCGGCCATCTTCATCATTGGGATGCTAATCTTATGCATGGGGTTAATTCCCACACGCGAGCCCATCAACATTCTCTGTTTCGAGGCGGGAACGCGAGGACTGATCACCTATATCTTCTGTGTCACCGCTATCGTGGCCACGATTGTCTGGTTTGTGATCGCCGTAAGACGAGGTTGGTTCGGCCGAAAGCCAATAGAGCTGGCGCTACGACTCCCCGTGATCGGCCGTTGCCTGCAAACGGCGGCACTGTCGCGGCTCGCTTGGACGTTGTCGTTGACGCTGGACGCCGGAATGGAAGCGAGGCGGTCGATCAAATTGGCGCTTCGCAGCACGCAGAACGCTTACTACACTTCTCAGATGGACTCCGTCGACAGCGCGATTCAATTGGGCAGGGAATTCCACGAAGCGCTGCGTGACACCGGGCTCTTTCCGGACGAGTTTCTCAGTTCCCTGGAAGCCGCTGAACTGTCCGGGACCCACAGCGAATCGCTCGGACGACTGGCCGACGAGTACCGCGACCGCGCCAAGGGCGCCGCCAAGATATTGACGATGGTGGCCACGTATGCCGTGTGGGGCATTGTGGCAGCGATCCTGGTGCTGCTCATTTTCCAACTGTTTTTCACTCTGGTCACGCCAATGTACACCGATCCGATGAATGCCTGGTCATAGCGCAGGGCTGACGCGGGATCCTCCGATCGCCTAGGGTCACCGCGTCGCGAATCGACTCGCTTGCACTCTGATGTCCACGCCCACCATGTTGCTCCAAGCAGCTAACAGCTTGCCGAACATTTCCCCTGGCTGGCCTCTTCCAATCGTTCGGCCGTCCACCTTCATAACCGGCCAGACGCAAGGGCTGGTGCTGCACAACATGACCTCGTCCGCCCGGAACACGTCATCGACCGAGAGGTTCTGGTGCAAAAATGGGACGCCCGATTCTGACGCCAATTCGGCGACCATGCCGACGCTTACTCCCGGCAGAATCTTCTCCTTGGGTGGCGATGTGATTCCCTCGTCGCGGTTATAGATGATGATGTTGGCGGAGGATGCTTCCAGCACGGAGCCATCGCCATCCAACAGCAGTGCTCGGGCATCCGCTTGCACCTGTCTTGCCATATTGTCGGCAAGGTAATAGTGCATGCGGCTGCGGCACTTCAATTCGGGCGGCCAACATGTGGCAGGCACCTGCTGGATATGGCTAACGACCAGCGATTGTCCACGATCGTACTTGTCCGCCCACAAGTGAAACGGCAGCGGGTAGGTGTGCATACAGATCGTCGGCCCCGATCGGCCCGCTTCGTCTGCAACGGCGGCCATGGTTGAATAGGGACCGGGCGTGACAAAGATCGAAAGCCCCATATCATCGCCATCGTCCAGCAACGCGTGATTCCGTTCCACCAGTTCGATGGCTGCCCTCTCCAATTCGGACATGCTGATGCCGGGGTCCACCTCGACGATGTCCAGCGAATGCGTCAGCCGCGCCAAGTGCCGTTCGAGTCGGAAAAGACGACCGGCAAACGTGCGCACTTGCTCGGCGACGGTCACGCCCAAAACAAAGCCGGCGTCATACACCTGAAGCGAAGCTTGCGACGCAGGAATCAGTTGACCGTTAAGATAGGCAAGGGGCTCGGGCACGAGAACGGGAATCCGGATGTCATCAGCGGCGGTTTATGGGACGTCAACCAGGGGGCATTCTATCCGGAGTAGCGGCAGCGACACAATGACGGTGTATTACTGCCACAGAACACACCGTCGCATCTCGTCGATCACGTGGGGCGACGCGAAGTACGCTCGCATATCGTGGTTGTTTCCGATTTGGGGGCAGACGTTCTGCTGCTCGATCCGCGACGCATCCTCGCCCAATTCCGATAACCACGGGAACGCCGTGCTCCCCAATGCCTGCGGCCTGGAGCGGCGTTCGACAAACCGATACATGCCCAGGATGCGATCACAAGGATTGTATTGCACAAGCATGCGGTCCACCTGCGATACGGCCTTACTGTGACGATGTCCCGGCAGCCACCAATAGTTGTGCATGGCTGCGCCCATCAGTACGGCTCGGGCCGTTCGTTCCTCTTTCGGCTCAACGTTTGGCACGGTCAAGCCGAGCATCTTGCCGCCCCCGAGCAGGTGAAGTGCTCCGGAAATGATGCGACTGCCGTAGCTGAATCCATACATCCCGACGCGTACTTTCGGGTCCAAGCGGGACAGAAACACGCCGAAGTAGTAGCTGTCGTAGTCCGAACGTGCTGCCTTCGATCGTACATCGCGCAGCGGACAGCGGGTTTTTGTACTGGGCCAGGACCAGACGACAAAGCGAATCGGCTGCGGACCGTCCACGCCACGAACCAGCGAACGATAGGCCAACATGCCTCGCCGGAGGGCTTCCCCCCGGTCGACGCGGTTCCCGTGAACGTAGACAGCCGTGACGGTGTCGGGATCATCCGTTTCGAGGAACGTCTCCAATCCCGAATCAACCCAGCCTTCCGTCCAATCGTGCCGCATCACTCGGAAGTTCAGTTTGTCCGGGTTGTATTGGGTAGGACGGCCAAGATGCCTGGTGCTGACCAACCATAGCGAGTCCTGAGTCCGCTCGGTGGATTTACCGCCGCGGCCGGATGTCTCGGTCTCGTGCCTGCCCGCCTCTTCGGCAGCAGCAACCGATGCGACCGGATGCCCCAGAGAAAGAAGTAGAACCAGTAGCAGCGAGTATGGAAGTCTCATCGCCGTTTTCAAGCCCTCAGAATGCCACAAATAATGCCAATCAGGTTGTCGATTGCATAATTCTAGCTTGCGTTCCGAGCCCGTGTTTAGAAAAGGCTACACCGGTTAGAAAAAACGAAACGGTTTCGTTTGCACATCTTCGGCGGCAATGTAGAGTTGTCTGGCTCTGGGTCCAGGGCCGGAAGTTGATACTTCGCACCAACGGAGATGTCTATCATGAAGAAGGTGTACTGTTTACTGGCGGTCGGCCTTTTGACGGTCGGTTTGACGGGATGCAATCGAGGATGGCCCGGGTGCTTCGGCCGTGGGTTGTTCTACCGAGCCCCAGAGAATTACGAGGCCTATGACACATGCGACGAGTGCGGATCAGCGCACTACGGCGACACGAGCGGAGAATGGGTTCCGGTCACACCAGAAAACCTCCCCCCCCTGCCCACGCAGGCGCCTGCCAAGGCCACTGATGCTTCCCCAGATGCCTAGTACCGTTTGACAGCCTGCGTTGGTCGTTACTATGCTTCTAAGGGAGGTTCAGGCATGCGCTCGATTGCGCTTCCTGGCTTCGCCGCATCCTGCCGAACGCTTTGCACGAAGGAGGCTTGACCATGCGCAGATCGTCTCTCGTACCGGCTGTCGTTCTGGTGGTGCTGGTCAGCAATTCGGTTTTCGCTCAGTTCGGACGGCGGAAGCCCGTCGCCCCGCAAGGCGTCCAGCCGGACAAGCAATTGACGCAGCGTTGGCAGGTGGGCGCGGTGATCCAATCCGTCGGCGGCCCGTGTTGGAGCTTGAGGGGAACCGCTGCCGTGCCGACAGAATGGCCGGAGCAGCAGGTAAGGATTGTTGATGAGGACGTATCGCAGTTCGTCGACCGAGTCAACTACCGGGATACGAGCAGCGTCAGGCAGATGGTGTTTTCGATTCGCCAATTGCCGGCCGGCGAGACTGCCAACGTGTTAATCACCTTCGAAGTGACCAAAGATTCTGTATTGGCACCCGAAAACCCCGAACGTTTCGTCATACCTCGAAACGCCCCTCGTGACGTGCGCACCTACCTCGGCGCCAGTCCACAAATCGATGTTCGCAATGCGTCGATCCGATCCAAGCTGAAAGAGATCGTCGAAACTGAGCAAACAGCCTGGAAGCAGGTCGAAACGATCTACGACTGGGTGCGTGACAACGTCAAGTACCAACACGGACAAGACAAAGGCGCCGTGGCCGCGCTGCGAGACGGCAACGGCAACAAACACGATCTGGTGTCGCTGTTCATTGCACTTTGCCGAGCCAACAAGGTGCCAGCACGAACCGTATGGGTGCCGGATCACTGCTATGCCGAGTTCTATTTGATGGACGGGCAGGGACAAGGCCATTGGTTCCCCTGCCAAGTGGCCGGTACACGCGACTTCGGCAGCATGCCCGACCACCGGCCGATCCTGCAGAAGGGCGAGAACATCAAGGTTCCCGAAAGCCCGAATCCGCAGCGGTTCGTGGCCGAGTACCTTACAGGCCGCGGTAACGGTGAACCTCAAGCGAAATTCGTGCGCAAGCTCTTGCCGGCGAATTAGCGTATAATGGAGTAGGGTTCCGTTATCGGACAAACCTCGCAGGAGCCGATTTCATGCGCGTCCTTCGCTACGCCGCCTTCTTTTTTCTGGTTGCTGGCATGCCGGCCGTTGTCCCCGGTCAAACGATCTGCTTCGATGACGCGAAGCCGCAGCGCTGGGAGATTGGCATGAAGGTCGAGGCGACCGGAGCCACGACGGGTATTAATGCGACGATGCCCGTTCCTGTGACGTGGCCGGAACAGCAGGTCAAACTGGTCGGCCAAGACGTTTCGTCAAACGCGAAGATCAAGTACGAGAAGCTTGGCGGAGGCGGCAAGAAGCTTGGCGGAGGCGTCACCCAGATGAGGGTTACCATCCGGCGTCTGAACGCCGGGCAAACGGCCCATGCCTTCATCACCCTGGAGATCGTCAGGGGTTCGATACATGCACCCGCGCAGACCGCCGGCCTGAAGGCACCCGCGCAGCCTCCCCAGCAATTGCGGCAGTTCCTTGGAAACAGCCCGCAAATTGAAACCACGCATCGAGATATCCAACGTCTGGCCGTGCAAATCGCGGAGGGTAAGGCGACGGATTGGGAGAAGGCCGAGGCAATCTACGACTGGATTCGGGCGAACATTCAATACAGATTCGACAAAACGCTGAGGGGCGCTGTGGCCGCCTTGAAGGCCGGCCGAGGCGATTGCGAGGAAATGACATCCTTGTTCATCGCGCTTTGCCGAGCCAACCGGATCCCGGCCCGTTCCGTCTGGATCCCAGACCACTGCTATCCCGAGTTCTATCTGGAAGACGCGCAAGGAAAGGGGCACTGGTTCCCCTGCCAGGTCGCCGGGGCACGCGAATATGGCCCCTTTGGCGAAATGTACGAAACGCGGCCTATCCTCCAGAAGGGCGATGATTTCCGTGTGGGGCGCGTACGCAAACGGTACGTGGCGGAGACGTTCTCGGCCGCCAACGCCCTCCGCGACCCGCGCTACCAATACGTGCGGAGGCAGGTGCCGCTCGCGGAATGACCTGCTGGGATTGTCGCCTTTCCACACTGCAAACGATTCAAAATTCGCGCACTGTGCGCGCATTTCCGTAGCATGGGCCCCCGGCCCGTGTTGGCCGCCACGGGCCACGGGCCCATGCTACCCTTGGTTGCGGCTCTGCCGCGCCGAAAGTGCTAGCGGTCTGATCGTTCACTCCTCGGTCCATCGCTCGTCTCCCACAGGAAAATCAATCTAGGGTGTGATCGCTGATCGTGATAGAATCCGCGTAGCGTTAGACAAGGAGGCGTACGCGCGAGACCGCGCTGGCAAGTTCCCCCAAGGAAAGGCGTATCCGTCATGAAGCGGTTTCTATTTCCAGGCATGGTTCTAGCGGTAGTCTTGCCAAGCGGCTTTTGCACGGCCCAGGTACCGAATCGTGCGGCCCAACCAATGGCTCCGAGAGGTTTTCCCCTGGATGCACAACAGCAGAAGGCTGTGGATGACGTGCTGAACTACTGGGAGCAACGCAGCAAATCCATAAAGCGATATCGGTGCCAGTTCAATAGATGGGAGTACGATCCGGTGTTCGGTCTTCGCGACAAGGCCAAGACGATTAGCAGCGGCGAAATCAGCTACGAGGCTCCGGACAAGGGTATGTTCAAGGTCACTGAGATGTGGGGCTGCAGAATGCCTGCCCAACCCGGCGGAGAAGCAACGTACGTGAAACGCGATGGCGAAATGACCGAATGCTGGATTTGCGACGGGAACAACATCTGGTACCCCAAACCCGAAGAGAAGAGACTAGTCCAACAGGAACTGCCACCTCACATGCGCGGCAAAGCGATTTCCGACGGCCCGCTGCCTTTTCTGTTTGGTGCCGATACAGCGAAGATCAAGCAGCGCTATTGGATTCGCCGTTTGCCGGTACCGGAAGGCGCAAAGGAATACCTGCTGGAAGCGTTTCCCAAGCTGCGGAAAGATGCCGTCAACTTCTCAGTGGTGCATGTGATCATCGCCCAAGAGGATTTCCTTCCAAAGGGGCTCATTCTCTTCGATCGCAACTTCAATCAGCGTGAGAATCCGGCTCGTACGACGTTCACTTTCGACAAACGTGAAAAGAACTGGAACATGCTGCTGGATCAATTGACATTTTGGAGGTCGAAGTTCTACGAACCGAAGGTGCCCTTCGGGTGGAAGAAGGTTGTCGAGAAATACGAGGCACCGCCGGGATCGCAAGATTTCGCACCGGCGGCCTTCGGCGGCGTTAGCGAGGCCCGTCGCAGCCAGATGGGGCCGCGACCGCGCTGATGTCAATTCGATTGCCAGACAGACAACACGTCTTCGGCAATCTCGGTGATCGCCTCTGTCAAACCGGATTCGTCGTCGAGCCAGTATTCGGGTCCAGCGTCTCCGCCACTCTCTTCCGAAATCTGACCGCGTTGGCGCGTTGCGTAGTCGGTGTCGAGTTCCGCCTGATCGGTGGCGTTCCGTTGTGGGCCTGAGTCTTGCGTTGATCGGTTCGTCTCAAGCCGCCCGACGCGTGCAGTCGGCGAATCCAGAGGCGGAACAAACGCCGGCTCAGGGACAAACTCCAGGGCCGGGGTCTCCGGCATGCCGTCCCGCGACGGGGACTCGCCTTCGTAGACCGGATCCTGCCGCTGCAGGAACGTAATGACCTCCAGCACGTCGAACGCGGTAATCGCATTGTCGCCCGAAACGTCCAAGTACGGTGGCGAAAGGCGCGTGCCCTCGGGCGATGGTGGCAACCCGCGAACGCCGCGCGAGTTGATATCGTCGATTAAAACCAACACATCCAGCGGCGTTACGCCCTGATCGTTGTTCACGTTTTCGGGACGGGCGGGGTTGTGCCACGAGGGGTTGCTTCCGTCGGGCAGCCGACGTGCACTGGTCGCCAGCGTACCGGTCATCAGATCGTACGGCGCGACAGAATTCGACAGATCCGCGAGACCGAGGATGTGTCCAAGTTCGTGCATAACCACGGTCAGAAGATCCATTTGCGCGGCCGCGACTCCGCCGATGGCTCGAATCTCATCACCACCGATGAAGTAGTGAAACTCCGAATCGTCACCAGGTGTGGAATCAACGAACCAACCGTAACCCGCGGCCGTTAGGTCGATCGAAACGATGCCCTCGAACGTATCGCCCAGCAGCCCGTCCGGGAGATCGACGACCTGGAAATCCGCGGCTCGTATCAGATCTGACTGGTCCGCCGTCAAACTGGTCAACTCCCACCGTCTGATGGCTTCGTCGATCAGTGGCGGCAATACGTCCGCCGCCACCGGCGCCGCGCCGGGGCCTTCACCGTTCTCGGCCAACATCGGGCCGGCCGTGACGACCAACGACAACACGCCGCTCTGCAGCACCGTTGGCAGAATCTGGAACGCCTGGAACGTGAGAGTCTGACCGATTTGCGAGGCGGGAATATCGGCTACCGGGGTCCCGATGCCGTTCGCGTCTACTTCGGCAAAAGCAATGACGACGGGATCGGCGAACGCCGTGGTGATCTGGACGCCCTGGACCGTCAGCACTGCATTGCCAGGCTGCGTTCCCTGTACCAGGATCACGATCCCGTCGGGCGTCGCACCGGCGACCGGGAAGGGGTTCGGGCCCGGTGTCAACGGGCCGCCGGTTAGTCCTAGTCCGGTGACTACCAGCGTGTCGCTGGCCGGCACGCCGACCGGAACACCGTCGGCAAAGAGATCACTGGTCGTGTTGATGTAGTCTCCGCGCGAGGCCGTGACAGGAACCTCCAGCGGGACATTGAACGTACACGACCCTTCCGTCCCCAGATTGCCGCCGGTCAGGGTCAGAAACGACGTACCCGACAGCACCGACCCCGCGCCACAGACGTCGGCCGCAGGCAAGCCGGTCGCCACGAGTCCGGAAAGCACGCTGTCCAGATCGTCGTAAAACTCGATGTCGCTTACGCCCGTGTTCGCGTCCAGGTTCTCGATGGTAAATGTGAGCGTTGGGGTGCCGCCAGGCGATGTCTCGTCATCGAAAGTCTTGGTGAACTCCACTAATACGATCTGCAGATCGTCTCTCGCCGGTTCTCCCGTGACCTCCAGGCCGCCCATGGTGCCCGTCACTTGGCTCGTCCAGTTGGTGGCGATCCCTGGTTCGACCGTTGTGGGCACCTCCAGTGTGGTGCTGAACGTACATGAACCGTCCGGACCAAGATTGCCGCCGCTCAACGTCAGGACACTTGTTCCCGAAAGCGTTGAGCCTGGGCCGCAAACGTCGAAGGCCGGCAGACCGCTCGCGACCAAGCCCGAGAGGGCGGTGTCCAGGTCGTCCGTGAACGAGATGCCTGTGGCGGTCTGCGATTCATTCAGGTTGGTCAGTTCGAATTCGAGCGTCACTTCGGAGCCCGGGCCCACCGGATCGTCGGTAAAGGACTTGGTCAGCAACAACTGGTCGACGGAGACGGTCAGTGCATCTGTCGCCGGTTCAAGTCCGACCGTCGTGCCGCCAACCGTGGCGATGCCATTGTGCGTCGCATTAACGTACGTGCCCGACGCGGCTCCCACGGGCACGTCAAGCGTGATGTCGAAAGTGCACGATTCTTCCGGCCCGAGGTTACCACCGGTGAAGACGAGTGAGCTCGTTCCCGCGATCAGAGAGCCTTCGCCGCAGAAGTCGGCCATCGGCAGGCCGCTCGCAACGAGGCCCGCAAGGGTAGCATCCAAATCGTCTTCGAACTCGATGTCCCAAACGTCCGAGGTCTGACTCGCGTTGTCGAGGCTGAACTGCAGGGTCACCGTGCCGCCTGGGATGGCCGGATCGTCGATGAAGGACTTGGTAAAGGTCACTGGCGAGACGATTAGATCGTCGTCGGCCGGCAGACCCGTCGCCGTCAATCCGGCTATCGTGGCGGTGACGTTGCTGGTCGTATTAGCATGGTTTCCGGGCAGGGCCGTTTCCGGCACTTGGAGGGGCACGTTAAATGTGCATGATTCGCCGGGAGCAAGGCTCCCATTCGCGAGCGTGAGTGAGGACGTGCCCGACAGCACAGACCCCGCCCCGCACACGTCGGCCGCCGGCAAACCGGTTGCCACCAGCCCTGAAACGACGTCGTCCAGATTGTCCGTGAAGGTGATCCCAGTGGCGTCCGCGGCGGCTTCCTCGCCATAGGTAAGCGTGAATTCCAGGGTAGCGATGTCGCCCGGAGCAACCGGATCGTTCGTAAATGACTTCGTCAGCCTCGGTGCCGAGACGACTATGAGGGAATCACTGGCCGCGTCGCCCGTCAGCGTTTCGTCATCGACGATGGCAGTGATCTCGCTGGTGGTGTTGACGAACTCGCCCCCCGGTGCGCCAACGGGCACGTCAAGGTTGACCGGAAAGGTGCACTCGCCTCCCGGCGGCAGGTTCCCGCCGGAGAAGGTCAAGACGCTGTCACCGGTCAGCGTAGAGCCCGCACCGCAGATGTCGGCCGCCGGCAAGCCGATGGCCACCAGTCCGGATAGGACCCAGTCCAAATCGTCGGTGAACGCGATGTCCGTCGCGTCCGAGTTGGTGCTGGTGTTCCTAATAATGAATTGGAGATCCGTCGTACCACCGGCTCCCACCGCGTCGTCGATGAAGTACTTGACCAGCCCCGGAGCCGTCCGGACGAACAGGTCGTCCGTTGCGGGGCCGCCCGTCACAGTCATCCCGCCCGCATCGGCCGTGATCTCGCTGGTGGTGTTGGGGTAGATGCCTGGGGACGCACCAACGGGTACCTGCAGCGGCGCGCTGAAAGTACAGGATCCTCCCGCCGGCAGGTTCCCGCCGGAGAAGGTCAAGACGCTCGTTCCGGACAGCACAGAACCCGCACCGCAGATGTCGGCCGCCGGCAAGCCGGTCGCCACGAGGCCCGACAGCGTGGCGTCCAGGTTGTCGGTGAACGCGATGTCGGTTGCCCCACTACTGCGATCGAAATTGGTGATCGTGAATTCAGCGGTTACCGTGCCGCCCGGTGCGACGGGGTCGTCGGTGAAGGATTTGATCAGCGAGATCGGATCGACCGTGACCTCGAGCGTGTCGCTCGCCTTACCGCTCGACACTGCCGGCGAACCGCTCGTCAGTTCTCCCGTCGTGTTGCCCAGCAGGCCCGCCCCAATGCCGATCACGTCGACGGAAACGGTACAACTCGACTCCGCGGCCACCGAGGCGTCCCCGAAGATAGCTGGACCGTAGGTGATGACATTCGATCCGGCGGTGGCGTCAAGAACTCCGCCCGTACAATCAGCCTGAGCGTTGGGGGGATCAGCGACCACGATCCCCGGCGGAAGGTTGTCCGTGAAATCCAGGTGGAATGCCGCGGTCGGGTTGGCGGTGTTGTCGATGGTGAATGTCAAGGTGCTCCTGCCGCCGCGTGAAATGGAACCGGGGGAAAAGGTCTTGGTGAACCCCGGTAGGCTGGCGTCGACGGTCAGATCGGCCGACGCGCTGCCCAAATTGCCGGCAGACGATATCAAATCGCCGGTGACATTCGTGTGCGTACCCTGGATGCCGCTGGTCACGTTGACGGTGATCGTGCACGCACTCTCGGCACCGACATCGCCGTCATTGAAGCTGATCGCGCCACCGCCGTCCGGAGCACTGAGAATGCCACCACAGGTTGACATCGCGTTCGCCGGACTGGCGATTGTCACCCCGGCCGGCAGGGTATCGGTGAAATCGAGGTCAGTGACCGGTTCGTCGTTCTCGCTGTTGTCGATCGTGAAGGTCAACTCACTGACGCTGCCGGGACCGATGGTCGCTGGGAGGAAGAGCTTTGTGAAATCCGTTGGCCCGACGACCGTCAACGTGTCGCTGGCCGCGCCGCTGTTGCCCGATGAGGATGTCAGATCGCCGGTTGTGTTGACGTGATTGCCGGGCACGGAACTGCCCACGTCGACCTGCACCGTGCAACTCGCGCCAGCACTAACCGTTCCGCCGGCATACGTGATGAGGCCGGTCCCTGCCGCAGCCGTCAGCGTTCCGCCGGTGCACGCGGTCGTAGCGTTGGGAGGATCCGCGACGATTACGCCCGCGGGCAGATTGTCCGTGAAGTCGAGACTGCTGGCAGCCAAGGCGCTGGCCGAGTTGTCAATCGTGAAGGTCAACGTACTGGCATCGCTCACCGAGATGACGTTTGGCGCAAAGCTCTTGTCGAAAAGCGGCGGGGGTTCGACCGCAAGGTCGGCGGTGGCGGGCTCGGACACCGGCACGCCGGCCTGGAAGAGGTCGCTGGTCACGTTGGGGAAGGTGCCGGCGGTGGCGGTTCCCGGGACCAGCACATCGACATTGAACGAGCACGTGCCGCCGTTAGCCGGCAGGTTGCCGCGTGTCAGGGATAGGGACGATGTGCCCGAAAGCATGGATCCCTCTCCGCAGACGTTGGCTTGGGGCAGATTGGTCGCGACCAGCCCCGTGAGTACGTCGTCCAGGTTGTCCGAGAAAGAGAGGTCGGCGACGGCATCCGCGTTCGGGTTAGTGATGGTGAAGGTCAGCACCGGGGTGCCAGCGGCGGTCGTCGGGCCGTCGAAGGACTTGCTGAAGTCCAAAAACTCGACGACGACCAAGTCGTCGCTGGCGGCGTCGCCGGAGACCGGGAACTCGCCGACCAAGCCCGTGACCCCGCTCGTGGTGTTGGGGTAAATGCCGGCGGCAGCACCAGTGGGGACCTGGACACCGACATCGAACTGGCACTGTCCCTCCGGTCCCAAACTGCCGCCGGAAAAACCGATGATGCCGGAGGCGGCGTCGACCGTGCCCCCGCACGCAGCTTTCGGCAGGCCCGTCGCGACCAGACCGGAAAGGACGGAATCAAGGTCGTCGGTGAAGGCAATGTCCGAGGCCGCTTGGCCAGTGTCGAGGTTGGTGATCGTGAAGGTCAGGTTCGTGGTGTCGCCGGGGGCGACTGGATCGTCGGTGAACTCCTTGGTGAGTTGGAGCAGGTTCGAGTTGACCGTCAAGACGTCCGTGGCGGGATCGATAACAACCGTCCCCCCTTGGTCTGCCGCCAGGCTACTCGTCACATTGGAATACGTGCCGTCGGCTGCCGCGGCGGGCACCAGTAGCTCGATGTCGATCGTGCACGACTGCCCGCTCATCACGCTTCCACCGGTGTAGATCAGAGAAGTCGTCCCGCTGAGAGTCCCCCCACAAGTGTCCAGCGACGGTGGACCGGTGGCCGCCAAGCCTGGCAGGTCAGCCGCCAGATTGTCCGTAAAGAACGTGATGGTGGCGTCGTCCGTTGGGTGCACGTTTTCAATGCTAAACCGAAGCGTAATCGTGTCGCCGGCAATCACCGGATCGTCAATAAACTCCTTGGTGAAAGTCAGACCCGCAACATCGAGATCGTCGGTGGCCTGGGACGATGTCGCCGCCTGCCCTTCGACTGTGGCGCTGACGCCGCTGGTGGTGTTGGGGTAGCTTCCGGCAGCGGCGCCAGCGGGCACGTCGACCGTGACGTTGAACGTACAACTCTGGCCCGGCGTGAGCGTGCCGTTCTGGAAGGCAAGCAACGTGTCTCCGGCCGAGCCCGTCAGCGACGAACCCGCACCGCACGGCGGGTTGGGGGTCGCCGGCAGATTCGCCGTGAGGCCGGCAAGCACACCCGCCAAGTCGTCGGTGAAGGAGATGCCGGTCGCATCGCCGGTGGCCTCGGAGGGATATTCCAGTGTGAACTCAAGGGTCGCGGTGCCACCGGGCGCGACGGGATCGTCAATGAACGACTTGATCAGAGTTGGCGCTGCAATGACGGTAAAATCATCGGTGGCGGGCGGCCCGGTGACCGTCATGTTGTCGACCAAGGCCGTGATCTCCTCGGTCGTGTTGGTGTAAACGCCCGGGCCGAGATCGTCCGGCGTTGTCAACGTGACGTCGAAGGTGCATGAATCTCCCGGTATCAGGTAGCCCCCCGTCAGGGACAGGCCCTGGCCACCGAAGCCCAGATCCACCAGTGCAAGCGCCGAGTCGCCACCACACGGAGTGTCCGGCAGGGTCGCCGTGACCGGGCTCGGCAAGAAGGTGGTCAACTCGTCGATGAACTCGATGTCGCTCGCATCCGATGTGGGGCTCGTGTTGTCGATCGTGAACCTCATGAGCACATCGTCGCCAGCGTTGATCACGGGGTCGGAGGTCATTTCGACGGCATCGAGGAACTCCTTGGTAAGTAGCGGAACGGGCTGGAGGAAGAGAACGTCGCTTGCCGCGTTTCCCTCGACCGGCGCGCCGCCAACGTCGCCGGTGATCGTGCTGGTCGTGTTGGGATAGGCTCCGGCGGCCACACCGGGGGGCACCTGCAGCGGGACGCTGAAGGTACACGATCCTCCGGGACCGAGGTTGCCGCCGGTCAATGACAACACCTCGGTTCCAGAAAGTGTCGAGCCCGCTCCACACACGTCCGCTGCCGGCAGGCCTGCCGCGACGAGTCCAGTCAGTGTGGCATCTAGATCGTCGGTAAACGAAATATCGGTGGCCGAAGAACTGCGGTCGAAGTTCGTGATGGTGAACTCAAGGGTCGCGGTTTCACCCGGCGGTATGGGGTCATCGGTAAAGGACTTAATCAGACTCAAATCGTAGCGTTCAACGTCCAGCGTCGCGCTCGCCCTGCCGCTGGATACGAAATCAGCGAGCAAACTGCCCGAGACGTTGTCGAGCATGCCGGCGCCGGTGGCGGTCACGTCGACGGTGACAGTGCAGGTCGCCCCCGCGGGCAACACCTCAAAACCCGTGATAGCACTACCGTTAGCATCGAGGGTGATGACGCCGGTTCCGGGGGCGGCGGTTAGTGTGGTATCGGGCAGCCCAGCGCTCGTGCAGTCGGTGGAAGCGTGGGCGGGATCGGCGACTACCAATCCTGTCGGCAAGTTGTCGGTAAAGTCCAAGCTGCCAACCGCCGCTTGGTTGGCCGTGTTGTCGATCGTAAACGTCAATGTGCTCCGACCGCCCAGCGGGGTGCTGCTCGGCGAGAAGCTCTTCGAGAAACCGGGGAGGGTCGTGGCGACGGTCAGGTCGTCGGTCGCCGTGCCGCTGTTGCCGGCGCTGGACGTCAAATCGCCCGATACGTTCGTGTGCACGCCCGGCACACTGCTGGTCACGTCGACGGTGACGGCGCAGGATTGGAACGCTCCGAGTCGTGCGCCGCTGAGGCTGATCGTAGAGCCGCCATCTGGAGCGCTGAGCGTTCCGTCCGCGCAGTCGGTTGACGCCATTGCCGGTGTGGCGATCGTGACTCCGGCCGGAAGAGTATCGGTGAAGCTAAGATCGCGCACAGGATCTACGTAATCGCTGTTGTCGATAGTGAAGATCAGCGAGCTGACGCTGCCGGGCCCGATGGTATCAGGCGCGAAGAGCTTAGCGAATGCCGGAAAGCCGTTGTCAAGCAGCAAGCGATTCTCAAGGTGTTCCACCAGCAATCGTCGGCGACGGGGCGTGAATGCACTTCTCTTCTTCCACGCCTTTCGTAGGCGTGAGTCGCGGATCGTCATGGTACATACCCTTTACGGATTCACCGTACCCAAGAAGTCGATTGCCCGCAGGCGTTCCGTGCCCACCCGGCAGTACCCTCTGTGTGCTGGATCTTCAAGTCGACAGCGCTCGTCGTCCCCACCTCCAGAATGGGCGCGCAGCACTCGCGACGCCCGAAATGCTCCAGAGGCCCCCCGCTTGGCCCAAGGTGATGCCGCCAGATCGCCCCGAAAGCTGGGCAAAGAAGGAAAGCCAACAAAATAGCGTAACCTGAGAGGGGGCGAAAAGCAATTATTTAGCACCACAATCGGGGCAACAGATCTGAGACGATTAGAAAATCCCTCAGTCTCTCTATGTCTGACGTGAGCGGTGCAAAGCCTAATGGTCGCACCGGTTGTTCAAGCTGCACGTGGGACGTTTGTAACGACTACGAAGACTTTGCGGCCACGTCTTTCAATGCTTATTTCTTGGGGTCGCACCGCCGATGCCGAAATGGAGGGAGACAGTGCGTATCCGATAATCTCCATTCTTATGAATGGTTTGATCACCCTCCATGGAGTGCATCGCGGCGATTGAACTACCGGAGTGGTCCCATGAAGGCAATGGAGTGCATGACGCTGGTCCGAGCGACACTAATCATCACGGGCGGAATGCTGTCTCTGCCAGCACTGGCTGTCGGTGAAGCCCGTCTCCTGTTGAGCGACGAACCGGCTGACGAAACGCCAGCGTCGGAGAACGATATCCAGTGCCCATGTGATTGTTGGTTCGGTCCGACTTGGACAGTGACTGCCAACGGCGTCGCCCTGCGCCGCAGCGAGCCCGAATCTTTGGTTCTAATGCAAGACGCGGCTGCGCCGGCACGCAACTTGAATGCTGACGACTTTGACTTCGGCTTCCAGGCCGGATGGGATCTGTCGCTGGTCCGTGAGAACTCCGATCGGGGCGTCGAGTTCCGTGTTTTGAGCGTGGACAGTTGGGATGCCGCGACCACCGCCATCGCCGGTCCGCCGTCGTTGGTGCGAAGCAACAACGCTGTGCCGTTCTTCCTGCCGGGCGTTACCGCCGTAAACGCCACGTACGACTCGGAGCTGCTCAGCGCCGAGTTCAACCTACGCTGGCAAGTGACGGACTGCTGCACTCTGCTGGCCGGTTTCCGCTATTTCGAGTTGGACGAGTACCTTCATGCAGACCTGGATGCCGCCGTACTGCCATCGACGTATGACACGTTCACCCGGAATCGCTTGTACGGCGCTCAGGTAGGCGCCGAGGCAACGCTTTGGTCTATCGATCGGCTGACCTTCGAGGGAATAGGCAAAGTTGGCATCTACCACGACAGCGGTTATCAGAATACGACGCTCGACACGGGAGTCGTGACCGTCACCGCCGCTGACGCGAGTGAACGAGCGGCCTTCATGGGTGAACTGGCCGTGACCGGCAACTATCGTTTGACCGATTGCCTCTCGCTCGAAGCCACTTACAGCCTGATGTGGCTGGAGACGGTGGTACTTGCCACAGATCAGATCCCCGCAACGAACTTCTTTACCGGCACCGGCATCGATGGCAGCGGCGGCGCGTTCTACCACGGACTGCTGGTTGGGGTGGTGCTGCGTCAGTAGGAGCGGCACGCTGTGCTGGCGATCAGGCAGCCAGCCGGTCAGGCTCCCATCGACGCACGCGTCTTGTTGTAGGCGCAGTCCGTTCGCCGGGATACACTGACTTGTATGAATACAACAAGTCGGATTCCTGGATTGTCACTGCTTTGCCCAATTCTTCTTCTGGCCTCCGGCTGCTGGCGGCAATCGGGCGAGGAGGTCTTCGTCTACACGGCGCTTGACGAGGAGTTCTCCGAACCGATTCTCAAGGCGTTCGAGCGAGAGACCGGCATCAAGGTAGAGGCCAAACCCGATGTCGAGTCGACAAAGACGGTCGGTTTGGTGAACGTCATCATTCAAGAGAAGAATCGACCGCGTTGCGATTTGTTCTGGAACAACGAGATCCTGCACACACTGCGGCTGGAGAAACTCGGTCTACTTGACACCTATGACGCACCGGCTGCAAAGAATTACCCGCGGACCTACCGTGCTGCGAATGGTGCCTGGTATGGGTTTGCAGCACGAATTCGCGTCTTGATCGTCAACACCAAATTGGTTGCCGAAGGCGAACGCCCGGAATCGATCCGGGATCTAACCGATCCGAAGTGGAAGGGTAAGGTGGGGATCGCCAAGCCACTGTTCGGCACAACTGCCACGCACGCCGCCGTCCTGTTCGCCGCTTGGGGCGATGAGCAGGCGAAGGACTTTTTCGACCGCCTGAAAAAGAACTCGCAAGTGCTTTCCGGAAACAAACAGGTTGCGCTGGCGGTCTCCCGAGGCGAATTGGCATTTGGCCTGACCGACACGGACGATGCAATCATCGAGAAAGACAAGGGTATGCCCGTGGATATCGTCTACCCCGATCAGGGCGAAGACGGGATGGGCGCGTTGTTCATTCCCAACACCCTGGGACTGATCAAAGGTTCGGCGAACGGCAAATCGGCTCGTCGGCTGATCGATTACCTGCTGTCCGGCGAAGTGGAGAAGAAACTAGCAAAGGGCGATAGCGCTCAGTTTCCGTTGAACTCGCAAGTCACCGAGCGATCAAGGGCCCAAGGCGACAAGCCCATCAAGCACATGGATGCGGATTTTGCGGCCGCGGCCGGCAAATGGGAAACAGCCGCCGAGTATCTCCACGACAGGTTTGCCGCAGACTAGGACAGAAGCTACGCGAAGCGTCAGTTCTGACGGTGCGCTATTGCGGTTTTCCGGTCTCTTCTGTAGGTCGGGTCTCCTGACCCGACTCGAAAAACGCGGGAGAAGAGGGGTCGGGAGACCCGTCCTACGACTCGTCTTCGCGAACAAGCGCTCTTTCGGCCAATCTCCACAACCTGAGCATCCCGGCCATTGCTATCAAGCAGCATACAAGCATCTGCGGGACAAGCCAGCCCATCGCGAAAAACTCTCGCCCTCCGTTCTTATGCTCCCATATCGGACTCCAGCACAGGATCATGATCAACGTGGCGGTGCACAGATAGGGCCCGAACGCAATATCGCGGCGGCCCGTCAGCAGCCATTGAAGTAGACAGATGAACACGGCTACGACAGGCGCCAGGAAGAAGATCATTAGCGATGCTTGCCAGCCCAGAAAAGCACCGATCATCGCCATCAGCGTCACATCGCCAAACCCCATAGCCTCCTTGCCCAACGCTCCGCCGCCCACGATTCGCACGGCCCATATCAAGCCACCGCCGAAGGCCATGCCGACCAACGAAGTCAACAGGCTGGGCCACCATTGCGCGCCGCAAGACCAGATCACGAGGATTCCGCCGGAACCGGCAATTGCGATCAGCACAATGATCCACCACAAGGGATAGCGAAACATACTGACGAAATAGTACTGCACCGCTTTCACGAGTCCGCGCCGCATGGTCACCGTCCTGGGCCAGATGGCGAAACACCATGCCAGAAAACAGAGGATTCCGATCCAAAACCCGTTCAATTCGTTCAGCCACTGGGGCCATTCGGCTGGTGAGGTGAGCTGCAAGTGGCCCACTTCGAGACGTAGCGGAACTGCTAGTACGGTAATCGGCGGAGCGGCCTGCGGCCACGCAGCCATCAGCACGAGTCCGGCAAGTGCACCTGGAATCGTGATCTCGTCGGGAATGGTCTGCTCGTCGAAGTCGATGAAGGTGGCCATGATCATCAGCGAGATCAGAATCACATGGCTGGTGTATTGCGCGTGAAGCGTCCAGAGACTGATTGACGCGCGAGGCACCCTGTCGGGCCTGTCGGGCATCAGGCCAGCCTCGTGAACCTCCCACCAGTAGAGCGCGGCAAAGCCTACGCCTACGAACAGTTCAATCAGTAGAGGCCGCACCCAGAATGCGGGACCATGTATTGGCACTTCGCGGCGCAGGCCCAGCCAGCCCAGGATGGGAACTCGGTCCAACATTCGTCGCGGCGGGGCATCGTTGTGCGGGTCCGACCATGGACCAATCGATCGCGGATTCAGCACGGCCAGCCGGTAGATGCCGCGATTGAGCTGGCCGCCGACGAGGGCACCGAGACCGAAAATGAGAACGCACAGCAAGAGATTCACACCAACTCCATTTCCAGCACGTTCCGCCTCTCCCTCTCCTGCCTATCACCACTTCGCCGGGCCCAAGGCGCGTTTGAACTCGTTTCGCATCAGTTCCAGCGATGGCTTCTCGTCCGCGAAATGCTCGAACTGGTGCGCGGCCAGACGGACGAAGACATCCACGCCTGTTACTACCCGGCAGCCCATCTCGCGCGCCTCTTTGATCAACAACGTCTGTTCCGGGCTGGAGATCGTCTCGACCACGATCGTCGCACGCTGTAGGTATTTGTTGCCGAACGGCGACTCGTTCACGTTCGGATGCATGCCGATCGGCGTCGTGTTGATGAGGATCTCCGGTTCGACCTTCGTGCGCTCGTACCACTGGATCGTGCGGCACCTGAAACGCTCTGCCAGAACGCCGGCTCGCTCGTGATTACGCGAGGTCAGGATCACGTCGGCGTCGCGTCGCTTCATCGCAAAAGCGATTGCCCTGGATAGCGTACCGGATCCCAAGACCAGCACGACGCGGCCCGGCAGGTTCATCCCGCGTTCGTGATCGGCAAACACGAGATCAAGAGCTTCCGAAAAAGCGCGATATTCCGTATTGTACCCAACGATCTGATTGCCCTCGAACATGACCGTGTTTGCCGAGCCAATGCCGCGGACGGTTCCATCGCCCTTGCTCAAGTGCCGTACGACCTCATCTTTGTGAGGGATTGTCACGCTCAGACCTTTGACCCCCAACTCGGGACAGGTGTTCATGAAGGGAGGCAAATCGTCTCGTGGCACGCGGAACGGCACGTACACTTTGTTCAGATTGTGTTCCGCGAACGCGGCGTTGTGAACGACCGCGTTCATGTCGTTGCCCATTGGGTCCGCAATCACGCCATAGACTTCCGTATCGGCGTCTATGCTCTCGTACCGATACATCTCGCGCATCTGCGTGTAACTGAGTTGCCCCGGTTCCAGTGCACGTTCGTGATGCAACGCCGCATAGCTGAACGGCGCACCGAACTTGCCGGCCAAGATGCGCGTCGGTATCCCGATTTCGCCCATGCAGATGCCCACGGTGGGGACCTCGCTGCGCTTGATCAGATGCAGCATGCGCAGGTTGTCTGCAGGATGGTGCGTCATCGCGGCGATCTTGATGATGTCCGGATCGAGCGACAGCATCCGCTCGTGGATTGCTTCGAGGTCGTCGGAGGTGTCACGGAAGTTGTGATAGCTGATGATTCGTTTTGTTGGACCGAACCGCGGAATATCGGCGGCAATGTCCTCCTCCAAGTCCACATAGTCGGCGCCCTCGGCAATGGCGGTGCGCAGAGTCGTGATCCTGGCTTCCTCCGTACCATTCCACTGGCCGCCATCTTCCTCGCGACGGCACGTGATGATGCAGGGGCACGATCGGTCGGTCAACAACCGTTTGATGTCCAGTCGACTGCGGATGCAATCCGCTCGCAGTTCGACCAGTTTCACTCCCTGCTCTGCCAGGTGCCGATGTTCAGCTATCATCATCTTGTGACGGCCACGACCTATAGACACGCAAATCATGGTGGAAATACTCGCGTCAAGTACCAGAAACAGATAAGTGGTTCACGCTGCTCATTGGCACCAATATAGGATGTGCCAATGCCGGTTTTCAATTCGTTATGCTACGTTCGCTTGAAGCGTTTGTCCAATTCTTCTCTCGTAAATACCAGTGCCGTGGGGCGCCCGTGTGGGCAGTGATGGGTATCCTTGTATAAGTGCCTCTGCTCCAACAACGCGGAAATCTCTTCCGGCGCCAGCCGATCTCCGGCCTTGATCGCGGCTTTGCAGGATATCATGTGCAGCATTTCGTCCAGCATATCCTGCCGTTCGGGCGTCTTGTCGCTCGACAGGATTTGCTCGGCCAATTGGCGGACGACCTCGCCTGGATTGAAATTCGCCAACATGGCGGGATAGCTCGACACCAATACGGTGTCCCCGCCAAACGGCTCGATGTCGATTCCCAACTGGGCCAGTGTGTCTTTGGCGCCCAAAGCGGCACCGGCCTCGGCCGGCGTCAAATTCACCGGCTCGGGAACCAGCAGTCTCTGTTTCTCCAGCGTGCCTGCCAGGACCTTATCGCGTAGCTGTTCGTACAGAATACGCTCGTGCAACGCGTGCTGGTCGATAACCAGAATCCCCGATTCGTTCTCCGTGATCAGATATCGATTGTGGACCTGCATGCCGGAGTGAGACATCGGGAGGCAGCCGGCGATCTCCGACATATCCACCTGAGCCGCCATTTCGCTTGAGTGTGCTGGCAGCGAATCAACACTGTTGGCCCGCTCGGTGACGCTGGGCCTGGCGGATTCACCAAACTCCCCGAACGGCTTGAATTCGGGGATTCGGCCACCCGAATGCTCGAACTTCATGTCCAGGCTGGCGGTTTGCCCCTTGGCCCAGCCTACTGACGCGTCACGCTGGCGGTCGGCTTCGCGCCCGCCAATTGCGGTTGCCGGAGCCCCTGCAGGCGCGAGCGGTTCGGGCTGCACCCGGGGCGTCAAGTCGGTGCTAAGGAACTTTTGACGCAAGGTGCCCAACAGTTGGCTGTAGATCCGTCCGCCGTCCTGAAACCGGACCTCAAGTTTGGTCGGGTGCACGTTCACATCGACGGCGTCGGTAGGAAGTTCCAGCCGCAGGAACGTGATCGGAAACCGCCCCGTCAACAGCAACCCGCGATATGCCTCACCCAATGCGTGCTGCAACGAGCGGTCCCGTATGTAGCGGCCGTTCAGAAACAGATACTGCATCCGGTTATTGGCGCGGCTCACGCTGGGATCGGCCACGTATCCACCGAGCCGCAGGCCGCCATTTTCGCTTTGGACGGGGATCAGCGCGTCGGCGATTTCGGATCCGAAAAACGCGAAGATTCTGTCACGCCAACTCTCGACCGGAGCCAAGTCATGGACGACTCGATCGTTGTGCGCGAGTGTGAAATGAACGCGTGGACACGCCAACGCGATGCGAGTGAACGCCTCGGTGACGTGTCCCATTTCCGTCTGAGTTGTGCGGAGGAATTTGCGCCGCACTGGCGTATTGTGGAACAGTTGCCGAACCTCGACGATCGTGCCAACAGGTGAACCGCACGGGGTGACCTCGCCGACCGAGCCGCCAACGACCTCCAGTTCAGCCCCAGCTTGTTCTTCGCCGGTCCGGCTCCGCAGAAGGAATCGGCTCACCTCGGCGATCGAAGCCAAAGCTTCCCCGCGAAAGCCAAGGCTGCGGACGTCGAACAAGTCGTCGGCGTCCTGGATCTTGCTCGTGGCGTGAGTGGCGACCGCCAGCCCCAATTGTTCGGGCCGGATGCCGCAGCCGCTGTCGGCCACTCGAATCAACTCCGTTCCGCCTTTTTCGACCGACACGTCGATACGCGTCGCGCCGGCGTCTACCGAATTCTCCATCAACTCCTTGACAACGCTGGCAGGCCGTTCGATCACCTCGCCGGCTGCGATCTTGTTGATGACGCTGGGAGACAGTTGTCTGATGTCGGCCATGCCACCCTACAACTCGTACTTGTCCAGTTTTCGATACAATGTCCGAGCGCCAATCCCCAGAATCCGCGCGGTCTCTTCGCGGTTGCCGTTGGCCAGGTTCAATGTCTGTTGGATGGCCCAGCGCTCGAGTTCCTTCATCGGCTGGCCTACCAGCCCCATCGGTCCTTCGCTGCTGCCCACGGGCCTTTCTTTCACATCGGCAAGTTCGGGCGGAAGGTCGTCGATGCCCAGCACGCCATCCGTGTCCAGCACAACCATTGTCTCGACGGCGTTCCGCAGTTGCCGCACGTTTCCCGGCCATTCGTAAGAGAAGAACCGCCTGGTAACCGCCGACGAAACGTTCTTGATCGACTTCGCGTGGCGCTTATTGAACAGCTTGCGAAAATGATCAATCAGTGGCACGATATCTTCACGACGGTCGCGCAACGCCGGAAGATCGATCGTGATGACCTTGATGCGATAGTACAAATCCGTTCGGAAATCGCCTCGTTCGGCGGCCTCCTCCAGGTCTTGGTTCGTTGCAGAGACCAGCCGGACATTCACTTTCTTCGGTTTATTGTCGCCGATACGGGTTATCTCCTGCTGTTCCAGCACGCGCAGCAGCTTGATCTGTGTGGACAACGGCATGTCGCCGACTTCGTCCAAGAACAGCGTACCGCCGTTGGCGTATTCGAAGGCGCCGACGCGGTCGGTCACGGCATCCGTAAAAGCGCCCTTGACGTGGCCAAACAGCTCACTTTCCACCAGATTCTCGGCTACCGCCCGTGCATTCAGCGGCACAATGCGTTTGTTCTTCCTGGGGCTGTTCTGGTGGATCGCCTGGGCGATCAGTTCCTTTCCCGTGCCGCTTTCGCCAGTGACCAGCACCGTAGCATCCGTGGGCGCGATGCGTTTCAACTGGTCGATGACGGCTTTCATCTTGTTGCTGGCATAGACGATGCCTTCGAAACCAAACCGTTCATCCAGACGCTGGGTCAATTCCAGGTTCTGACGACGCAGCTTGACCGCGTCCACTGCCCGTTCAAACACGGCTCGAAGACGTTTGGACCCGATCGGCTTCTCCAGGAAGTTGAATGCCCCCTGCTGCATCGCCTCGACGGCCTTGGGCACCGTGCCCTGCCCGGTGACCATAATCACTTCGCAATGGGGCAGCAGTTCTTTCGTCTTGCGCAGCAACTGCATGCCATCCACGTTTTTCATCAACAAGTCGGTCACGACCACGTCGTAACTGTTTGCCTCGACGCGTTCGAGGCCCTCCTCTCCGGATGTCGCCACATCGCACGGATAGTCGATCCGTTCGAGGATTTCCGACATGGTGTGCGCGTGCGCAGTGTCGTCGTCGACGATCAGCGCACGGATCGGCATGGGAGGGGACGGTTCGGTTTCATTTGCTTTGTCCGTCGACATACTGTCGATGATACAAAACAAAGCGTCGGCGGGCTAGGACGGGCGATCATCCCTTGCGAACTTCATTTCCGTAAATTCGCGTACCCGGCCGGAAATGGCCGGTTCCACGGGCAACCGCTCCATGCTGCTGGCCCCGTAAAAACCGACGACGCCCTCCGTGTTGTCCAGGATGTATTGGGCGTCGGCCGGTTCGGCGATCGGTCCGCCGTGGCAAAGTACAAGGATATCCGAATTCACGCGTTTGGCCGCGTCGTGCATGTCCTGCACCTGCTTGGCCGATTCCTCCAGCGTCAATGCCGTTTCCGCGCCGATTGAACCTTTGGTCGTCAGGCCCATGTGGGGAATCAGAATGTCGCAGCCGGCTTCGGCCATGGCGGTCGCTTCGGCCGGATTGAAGCAATAGGGCGTCGTGAGCAGCCCCATCTCGTGAGCCGTCCGGATCATATCGACCTCCGGTCCGAATCCCATTCCGGTTTCTTCCAGATTCTGCCGGAATTTACCGTCCATCAGGCCCACGGTGGGGAAATTCTGCACGCCGGAGAATCCCGCAGCGTCCACGTCTCGCAGGAACAACTGCATGACCCGAAACGGGTCGGTGCCGCAGACACCAGCCAGCACGGGCGTATGCTTCACGACTGGGATAACCTCGCGAGCCATGTCCATTACAATACCGTTGGCGTCGCCGTAAGGCATCAAGCCGGACATCGAACCACGCCCGCCCATGCGGAAACGGCCCGAGTTGTAGATGATCAGCAAATCGATGCCACCGGCCTCGGCCATTTTCGCGCTAATACCGGTACCAGCTCCGCCGCCGATAATGGGTTTTCCGGCGGCCACTTTGGCTCGCAATCTCTCCAGGATGTCTTCGCGTTTGAATAGGGCCATCGAGGTTCCTCCTGTTCGTTGTGGGGCTCCAGGCTTGTATGGACCCGCAGTATGCCGCGCACGGAAGGACTGGGGAAGTATGGTATTCGCAAAGAAGTTTGGTGCCTGATTCGAGTACAATCTTCTCGAGTAGGCGTAGGGCTGGTTCCCACCGGCCCGTCGGACATCGATCAAACGCTGGCCGGTGGGAACCGGCCCTACTCGGCTCGGGCTTGAAAGCTGGGTGGTTTTGGTAGGCGGTCCGAGCAGAGCATTACGGACGTTACAGGTTCTTATCCCGCACGCAGGTGGTTTCATGCATAATCCGTCAGCAGATGCGGCGACGCCGTCGATTCGCATTGGCATTTCTTCGTGCCTCTTGGGTAACAAGGTTCGCTTTGACGGCGGGCACAAACACGATCGCTATTTGACAGACACACTTGGGCAGTATTTCGAGTGGGTTCCAGTGTGTCCCGAGGCCGAATTGGGGCTCGGCGTACCGCGTGAGACGATCCAACTGGTTCAGGCGGAAAGCGAGCAGCAGATTCGCTTGTTCACCACAGAGACGAACATCGACCTGACTCGCCGGATGCGATCCTTCGCTCGACGGCGCGCGGCGGCATTGGCGAAGGAGAGTCTCAGCGGCTTCATCTTCAAAAGCCGATCGCCAAGTTGCGGCATGGAGCGTGTGAAGGTACACCAAGCCAAAGGGCCGCCGAAGAAGACCGGCCAAGGTCTTTTTGCAGAGGCGTTGCTGCAGCGACTGCCCAACCTGCCCGTGGAAGAGGAAGGACGGCTGTGCAACCCGCGTCTACGCGAGAACTGGGTCGAACGCGTGTTTGCCTACCACGCGCTTCAAGGTCTGTGGGCAAGCCGATGGAAGATCGGCGATTTGGTACGATTTCACACAGCCTACAAATTCGTGCTGCTTGCCCACTCGCCAACGGCCTATCGGGAACTGGGCCATCTGGTCGCCGATGCAAAGTCGATTCCGCGAAACGAACTGCGCCGGCGATACGAAGCCGATTTCATGGCCGCGCTCAAAAGAATCGCCACGCCGCGAAAGAACACCAACGTATTGCAGCACATCGCCGGTTTCTTCAAAAAGGAAGTCGACGCGGACTCACGCCACGAGGTGCTCGCCAATATCAAAGACTACCGTCAGGGGCTAGTCCCGCTGGTTGTGCCACTGACTCTGATCCGCCACCATGTGCGTATCCTCCACATCCCGTACCTGGAGGATCAGGTCTACCTGAACCCGCATCCAAAGGAACTGTCGCTGCGCAATCACGTCTGATCAGGCTTCGCGTTCTCAGGCAGGCGAGCGATGTCGGAACCATTGCAGCAGAAACAATATAAATGGGGGGCCCAAAGGGCGAGGACCGCGCGAGCCGATTCTGGGTCAGTGCCAGGCAGTAGCGTGTCAGAGCAGAACGACTTGCGGCGGCACCAGGAAACCAGCGCGCAACGTGTACGCATTTCGGGCGATGTTCACGTTCCTGAGGATTTGAGGTTCTTGCTTTCTCGTGGCAGTGTGTACACTTATGAATAGCCGATATAATTGCTATCGGAGTTCAAACGCCGCGGAGGGACGCCATGCACACTGATAGGGAACTGGCAAAACAAGTCGTTGCCGAGATCGTGCGCCAGTCACCTGGCGATGAATTGGCTGGCAAAGTCAAGTTGTTCAAAGCGTTCTACTTTGCACACCTCTACTACGCTCGCGATACCGTCGGCTATCTCACAGAGTGGCCGATAGTGAAGATGCCCAACGGTCCTGGGATCGACGGCTTCGCCCTTTTGATTGACGAACTCGTCCAAGATGGCATTGTCGAGACAGAGGGAACCAGAATTGGGCCATACAACGCGACGCTCTACAGGGCGACGGGGAGGCAATCGAAATCTCCACTGCCCGAGGACGCTGTCAAGGCAATCCGAAAAGCCGTCGAGTTTGTCAGCGACAAAACGGGTGCGCAATTGAGCGACATCACTCACGAATTCTCAAGGTCCTGGAACGACGTAGAAGAGGGACAACCGTTAAGCATCTATTTGGACCTGCTATCTGACGAGGATTACGACAACGCCATGGAGCGAGCGTCGCGTGTCAGCAAGGAATTGGAAGCCGCCTGGAACGAGTGACCCGCGGATGGATAAACGGTTAAGAACAGCGTTCATGATCACAGCGGACGCCATCAAGCCCCGTGGCGTTTTCCGGGGGATCGGCGGCAGCCTTCGCGATTTCCTCGACAGTCAAACCGATCAGAACGATCCACGGCGTGTAGCTGTTAGCATTTTCGAATACTTCTGCCTGGAAGATGACTGTTTCAACGGATTCAGGGCAGGCGTGGAGCTCGCTGTCGGTTTCTTGGACAAGGTCTTGCAGGGGCCGGAAGACGAGTATCAACGAGTGCAAAGCCTGAGAGACCTGAAGGCAGTTCTTCAAACAGGCAACCAGGGAGAAATCCGCAAGTGGATTGATGCCAACTACCGTTGATTCTTCCAGCACTCTGATCGCATCCCGGCCGGCCGTCTCACCGTCTGATCACTTCAAAATAGCTTGTCTAGCGGTTCCATAAGCAAGTGCTCATGTCGGCGAAGCCACGCACGAGCTCTTTCCGTCGCAGGGCACTGGCTGCGCACCGTTAACCAGAACTCCGGCGAGTGATCCGGGATCGCCAAGTGCATGGCTTCGTGGACGACGACATATTCCAGTACGAAGGGTGGAGCCATTATCAGACGCCAGTTGAACGACAGGTTCCCGAGCGACGAACAGTTGCCCCACTTCGTGCGCTGCCCCATCACGTACACTCGGCCTGGCCTGCGGCCGACTCGCAGAAGGCTGCGTTTCAGACAACATTCGATGTCTTGCCGTGCCTGCCGGCGTAGCCAGTATTCGAACGTGCGCAGCGGCGGCGTCCGGCCGTTGGTTCCTTGACGGATTAGCAGCCGGTCTCCCGACTCTTCTACGAGATTGGTCCCACGACCGGAGGGCATCGCGTCTATGATCACAGCCACCTCGCGGCCTCGCAACAGCATCGTATTCGGTGACGCCTGACGCGTACGGACCCGCTTCAAACCGTCCACGCGTTCAAGTTGGGTGGCTACCCAAGCCGCATTCTCTCGCAAGAATTCCGCCGCACGAGTTTGCCGCTGGTGGGCCGGTAAGATGACCTCGACGCCGGACGGGCCAACACGGACGCGGACCCGTTTGGACTGGGCGGAAACGCGGATCGAATACTCGACGCGTCTGCCGTCCAGCACAACGGTGTCTCTGGTTTTCGGTTTCTTACTCGTCAAGGTGGTGGACATCGGTCAAATGTAAGTCCTCATCGGTCATTCTTCGCGAGTTCCTCCACGGCGGCGGAGACGAAGGGCGGATCGGGATCGTCTTGGTCGAATCCCAGCGGGACGTATTCCGGTTTCCACGACTCGGCCAGTAGCGATGGACCAACTCGCATTCGGCCGCCTTTCGTCGTGCTCCAACCGCTGTGTAACAAGTCGTTGCGCCGCAAGTGGGCGATCATCGACTTGGCCGCAGTCACCAACACGGTTTCTTCGCGCGCCGCCGCGTGTTCTCGAAGCACACAAAACAGACCGTATTCGATCGGGTCAGGCAAACCCAGTCGTTCCGGCTCGGCGCGGAGTTGGTTCAGCCGATCGGCGATCGCTTCATACTCGCCCAATCGCTTGGCTGCAGCCTTATCGCTCGCGTCGCGTTCCTTCTTGATTTGTTTCAGTCGTTCGCCGAGTTTGCGGTATTCAAAGCCGGGCTTGTCTTCGGCCAACTCGCGAGTCAGGGCGGCCTCCAGCATCGCAGCCTTGTCGGCGGGTGTCGGCAGGTCCTCCAGCTTCGTCAGATAATTGGCGTCGATTTTGTAGACCGGCGATGACTCGACGACGGACATGAACGTGATGTTCTCTTGGATCAACTTCCGGGTCTTGGCGGCAAGTTCCTCGCGTGTTACCTTTTCGCCAGCCTGACGACGCCGGTGAGCCACGTAGATCCCGCACAACCATGTGTAAGTCAACCGGTGCGGATAAAGACACGGATCGGGCGAGACCGCTTCCCACAGCGTCTCGACGCTCTTGAAGTTGTGCTCGAAGTTCCTCGCCGCATCGGGATCGCGCAGCCGTCGCAATGCTGCCAGCAGGCAGTCTCGCGTGTCTTCGATGGTGATGCCTTCGAACAGTTGCATGCACCGGTCCACCTCCGCCGGCACCGGGTCCTTGAGGGCCTGCCAGTCGATCAGTGCTTCCTCGCGGACGTTTTCGTCGAAGTTCAACGCCTTCTCCAAATTGCGGAAGACGCCGAAATAGTCCACCACGATGCCAGTCCGTTTGTGCAATTCGGGCATTCGTCGGTTGGTGCGGGCGACGGCCTGCAGCAGGTTGTGATCCCGAAGCGGCTTGTCCAGGTACATCACCTGCAGAATTGGCGCGTTGAATCCGGTCAGCAAACGATCGCAGACGATCAGGAGTTTCAGCGGCGGCCGGCGCTTGAAATAGTCCCCGCCATACCGCTCCCAGTTCCACGCCTCGCACTCGGCTTCGGTCAGTCTGAAGTAGTCAATCAGCTCGTCCGTCTTCTTCCTGTCATAGTGGAACCGGTCCAGTTCCGGCGGGTCGTTCTGTCCGGCCGAGATGATGACGTCCGACCACTCCGGAGGATGTCCCAGTTCCTTGAGCCGCGCGTCCAACGCGTCCTTGTACATGGAACACGCCTTGCGGTCCACGGCGACCAACAACGCCTTCAGGCCGCACGGATCGACGTACGCCAAAAAGTGCTTGACCAATTTGTCCACCACGATTTTGATCCGCCGCGGATCGCGGGCCAGTCCCTTCCAACGGCTTTCTTTCCGCTGAACCTCGGCCTTCGTGGCCTCGTCATCGAGTTCCATCTCCTCGCACATCTTCTCGAAGCCCACGTTCAACGCCTCCTCGTCCACCTGAAACGGCACGCGGTCTCGGCGGTAATGCACTTCGATGGTTGCCCGATCCCGGATTGCACGCTTAATGCCGTAGTAGCTGAGGTATCGCTCCTGCACACCTTCCTTGCGAGGTCCGAAATCGCGATGCGTGTTGATCATCGTGCGGTCGATCGGCGTACCCGTGAAGCCGTACCGGAAGGCGTTGGGCAACTTGACCCGCATGGTCATCGCGAAACTTTCCTTGCCTTTGCCCTTCTGGCTGCGGTGGCATTCGTCGATCAGGCTGATGATGTTGTCGCGCTGCCGGGGGGCCACGTCCTGCATTTTCTGAAAACACTGGATGGTGGTGATCAGCGTCCCCCGCCACTCGGCACGAAGCCTTCGCTTCAGATCCGTGACGCCCGTCACTTTCTCCACGTTCGGGTAGTCGCAGGCGTCGAAGTCATCCGAGATTTGCATCTTCAGGTCGCGGCGATCTACGACGATCAAGACCGTGGGGTTGTTCAGCTTGGGATGCCGCCGCAGCTTGCTGGCCGCACAGATGATCGTCAGCGACTTGCCCGCGCCTTGGGTGTGCCAGATCAAACCGGTCCGATCCTGAGGATCGACCTTCTGGCCAATCAGGGGCACCGTCCGATCGACCAAATCGTTGACCGACTCGAACTATTGATACCGCGCGACTTTCTTGGTGGTCTTGCCCTCCCTGGTCTCGAACACCACGAAATGCTGCAGGAAATCGAGTAAGTGGCACGGCTTGAGCCGCAACAGGCCGTGAACCGCGGTCCGCAGCGCGTCTTCCTGGTCGTCTGCCTCGGGCTCGGTCCAAAAGCATTTGCGATCGGGATACAGGCTAAGCCAAGACCCCCACAAATCGAGATGCCGGTTGATCTGGTCCCCGCTGGCGTCGTGGAACAGGACCGTACCGAATCGGAACTCGAATTCGTCGGCCGCCACACAGAAGACGTTGGGGGCGAGCATCAGCGGCGCTTGACGCTGGTAACGGTGCAGTTGTCGCACCGCCTCGCACCAATCCTTGCGGCTGGTGATGTAGCTCTTGTATTCGGCAACGACCAACGGAATACCGTTAACCAGTAGCACCGTATCGTCGCGACACTCCCGGACACCCTGCACGCGGTACTGGTTCGTGGCCGTAAAGTCATTCAGGTGTTGGCGGTCGGGAGCGAATTCGATGAACTGCACCGTCTTGGCCGGCTGTCCCGGTTCCAGCTCCAGCGTTGCGCCATCGCGCAGCAGGTCCAACGTCTCGCGGTTGGCGGTCAGCTTGTCGGGAACGTTGATCACCCGTCGCAGCGCATCGACCGCCATGCGAGCCTGCTGCTCGGTCTTCACGTCGCCGTTGATGGCGACAATGGCCGGGATCAGCAGCTTTTCGACCAGCGGATCTTCCAGCGGCCGATCGAACTGCGACATCTCTTCTTCGTCTCGGTATGTCCAGCCCAAGCCGCGATCGTCGGGATCAGGCCGCCCGACACCTGAAAGCCACTCAAGGACGGGTTGTTCGACGTAGCCGAGTTCGGTCATGCCGGAACCTCCGAAGGAACTGCGATTCGATCTGCAATCGCGTCATCGGATGACCGCCTAACGAGAACCTTGCCGGTTAGGAGGTCTTGCATCAAACCCCCGCTTTACTTTTCCCTGACGGTGTAGCACGTCTTCTAGGCTTTCAATGTGCCTTCGCTGTGATTGAATCACGTTAGGAATCGCAATCTGCTCTCGTGGATCAGGAACGGGAATATCGAGCCTCTTTAGTTGACGTTGATTGATCGTGTTCAACCCAGAACTGGTTGCACATCGTGCATGCCAGTAGCGCCGAGCATATTCGCTATTTAGCCAAAGGCACACAAACGCCGCGGAGATCTTGCGGGCACGCAGTCGATAAAGGTGATTCTGAAACGTCATTCCGACAGCTTCGTTAGGCACCCTGGCGCAACGCCCGATCTGACGACTATCAGCATGTCCTTCAACAATAAGCAAGTCGTCGAGTTGTAACGTGCGAGAGCGCATTTCGATGTCAGTAGCTTCAAGTTGAGCGATGTCAGTTAGGTCGATATCATCGCGCTGGACGTTCGCAACTCTGAGGTATTGCCGTGCATTCGACCGCGGGCGGCGTTCCTCGTTGAGAGTGAATCCCGTTTGTACGTGGAACTCTTCGCGAACCGTGCTTAGGTTCCAATCACGGGGGATTACGACCTCATCGGTCTTGCGAAATGCACGATGGATTTTGTCCTTTGATCGAAGTTTCCCGTTTGCGCCGATTCCACGCGACAACAGTTGCTGGAGCAGCGCACACCGAGCTTCCGTCGCTTTGGTGATCGCGTCGCGCGTGCGGTTGATGGCCGCATCCATAGCGTCAAGTATTCGCGCAATGGCTAATTGCTCGCCGGGTCCCGGAAACGGCACGATCCAGCGAAGCGTTTCCGGCGGTCGAACTCGAACGTGGCTGTTCGTTGTGCCGGTCGCCACCGCATTAAGCCTCTTCCGAAATCTGTCTGACCTCATGTAATGAACGTAAAATGCGAGTCGAACGTCATCGTGTATTGGTACGTACGCCATGATCTCTGTGGACGCGCACGCTCGTTGGCCGTTTTCGGGGGGAGCAAAAACTGCAACGCGGTTTTTTCGTGGATTCAGCTTGGAGACTAGGACCGCAGGTTTGTCAAGCAGGAACTTGTTGCTTCCAGTTTCCTTACCCAATTCCACTGTGGGACCACCCAATTCGTCCCAAGCCGGGATGCTGTAATGGTAGAAGTCTTCGCGTGGATGGTTGGCGGGAGTACAGCCCCGGTCTCAATTCGGAATAACTTGGCGAGTTCGACCGATTGCCACGGGTGATCGGTATCAGGGAACATAACCAATCTCCTGCAACAATGAATGTAACTCGTCTTCTGCGGCGCACCTGGCGTGGTCTGCATTCTTGAGGGCGGTCAATGCACGATTCACGTTCACTTCTGGTTCAGGCTCGAAGGTGTCCACATACCGCGACACATTCAAGCTGAAGTCATTTTCTTCAACGTCGTTGGTATCCACAACGGACGTGTGTGTGTGACGAGTTCATTCGGGTCCGCGTAAAGCTCGATTAACTCTCCCCCCACTTCCACGACTGCCATGCGATCCTCTTCCGCACGGCGGCGGGCTTCGGCGATTATTTCGTCCCGCTCCACGAGTTTGGCGGTGGACTTCTCCGCCTGCTTGTTCAGTTCGGCCAGCTTGTCGTCGTGTTCTTGATACAAGGTGGTCACCCGGTCGACCTCTTCTTGCTCCTGGTGGGAAATCAGCTTGCGGATACGTTCACTGTGCCTCGCGACTAACTCCTTAGCTTTGGCGGCGTCACCGTAAGCGTGGTAGTGAACCAGCATCCGCATGATGTCCTGCGGCCGCAGTTGGTTCTGGTTCGACAGTTCCCGGTAGTGCCGCGCCGCGTAGACCAGCAGCACTTTATCGCGACGGTCCTTGGGCCGATCCTTGCGCAGAATCAGCAAGCACGCCGGGACGCCCGCCCCCTAGAAAACGTTCAACGGCAGCGAGATCACGGCGTCGATCAGCCGCGATTGCAGCAACGCGTACCGGATCAGATGCTCGTCATCCGCCTTGCGCCTGCGAATCTTCGGATTGCCGCCCTTGTCGAACTCGCCCGTCTCTTCTTCGATAGCGGGCTGGCCCCGAAACAACACACCCTGCGGACACACCACGCCGGCTCGCCCCTTCTTGGCCAGCGATGCGACGATGTGCAGGATGAACGCATAGTCGCCGTAACTGGCCGGTGGCGTCGCGAACGGCGTGCCGCGACCAAAGCGGCCGTACGTGTCCCTGTAACCGTCCTTGAAAACCTGCTTCTTGAGGCTTTGCTGTCGTTTCTTGTCGGCTCCCTGTTGTTCCGGCTTCAGCCACCAGAACTCGTCCGAGAACGGGAAATTGGCAATCACCATCGAAAACTGGCGCACCTTGCCGTCATCGGTGAATTGCGGATCGGTGATCGTGCTCGCTCCGCCTTGGATATCGGCTTCCATCCCGTGCAAGATGGCGTTGATCTTGGCGATGGCGTAGGTGGCCCAGTTCACTTCCTGACCGAAGTAACGAACGGTATCCGGGCGGTGCCCGTGCTCTTTCAAATAGTCGGCCGAATGAATCAACATCCCGCCGCTGCCACACGTGGGATCGTAAATCGTGTCGCCCCGCTTGGGTTCGAGAATGCGGACCAACGTGTCGACCACTTCCGGCGGTGTAAAGAACTCGCCCGCCTTGGCTCCGGCATCGTCGGCGAATTGTTTGATCAGATATTCGTAAGCTCGGCCCAAGATGTCCGGCGGAACCGTCTTGTTCGAGAGGTCGTAGGCATCAAAATGTTGCACAATCGCGTGTACGACCTCGTTTGGAATCAGTTTCTTCCCCTTGCCGTCCGGTGCCGGCTGATTCCAATCGACCGTAAACACGCCGCTCAACTCTTCGTTGGCGTTGCCGATCGCCCTCATCGCCTCGGTCAGCTTCTCTCCGATGTTCTCCGAGACCTCGATGATGTCGTCCCAATGGCAGCCATCGGGGAGCGTGAATCGGTGGTCACCGCGAGCGCGGAGGATCTGTTTCTTTTGTTCTGAAAACTGTTGCCCCTGCTGCCGTTCCAACTCGGCGATGGCTTCGTCGGCTTCATGTTTCCATTGATCACACAGCCGTTTGTAGAACATCAGGGACAGGATGTAGTTCTTGTAATCCTGCCCCGCCGTGCGCCCGCGCAGGATGTTCGCCGCGCCCCACAGATGAGCTTCCAGTCGCTGCTGCGTCAGCTTCATTTCTTCGCGTTTCCTTCCTCGCAACAGATCAGACAATGCCCCTCCAATCTACCGAGTGGGGCAACAACGGACAATCAGTAGCTAATGAGCGTCGTTTAAGATTTTGGCTATAGATTGGGAGTCAAAAATGAAGACGTTTGAGACCCCATCTTCGTTCTTCATCTATAACCCCCAATCTATAACCAGTAACAAGGTGCCCCCGGCAAACGCCGCTCTTCCTGGCCCAGAATGTCGCCGCCTTCCCTGGCGCGTCACCCTATTGCGGTTCAATCCTCGGCTCGCCCCAGAAGGCCCAATCGAAACTGTAGGGGCCATCGGCGTCGGTGATCAATGACAGGACGATCGGCTTGCCTTTCCACGATGAAAGATCCACCTCAACCTGTTCCCACCGGCCCGGTAACATCCGGCGGCGCGCTACTTGGCCGCCGTTGATTTCGATGGCAAACACCACACCGGTCGATTCCGAACCGTCGCGAATCCCGATCCACGTCTTCAATACGGCTGGCTTCTCGGGTAGCACAATTGGCAAGTGAGCGATCGTCCTTCCCTGATGCGGTGGATGAGCCGAAAGACCCGATCGGACGACACCGCCGACAGCAGCCGACGCGGGATGGACGTTCACAAACGACGGTGCCGTGGCGTCGTGCGAGCCGCCGAGTGACAACATCTGGTGGCGTGTCTGCTGACTGAGGTCCACAGGAAGCGACACCTCGCGCGGTTGGACGCCCAGCAGGAAGACAGCCCCTGGCAATTTCGTCTCAATCTGCAAAGTGTTCCCTTTCTTGACGATTGGCAGAATACCCTCGCAGCCGAGCGCCGATTGCCACGGTTTACTGCCCGCAACGGCAATCGTCCCGCGCGTTCGTGGTTCGCGTTCGATTCTCGGGCGAAGCCATCGAGCCCAATCGAAACTGGGCTTCAGCTTGGGACCGGGATGGACGGACAGTTCAAGTTCAACCTCTCGGCCCGCAAACGGCGTTAATTCCAACTCCAGCGTTTTTGGTTCGTCGTTCGCATTGTGGATCTCGCATTGCAGTTCTTTCTTGTCACAGCGAACATTACACGCGAAAGTAACGCCATCCGAGTTCGGCTGTCCGACGGCACCACGGTCCGTGTACACGTCGCTCACAAATCGCAGACGCCCACGCTCCGGCAGTTGGACGCGATAGCGAACGTATGCCACGCCTGTCCCATGTTGGTGCTTCGCGCCGGTGCCTGGATCGGTCCCTTCGGCTTTCCACGGCGGATGGGCAGATAACGTCGTCTCACTTGCTCGATCGAATCCCGATCCGTCTGGGGCGGTGAAAGGGCCCTGTGCCTGGAACGGTTCTCCCTCAATAGGCCGCGATCCGCCCTCGGCCAAGTCCAGCAACTCAACCAGATCCACCACTATGTTTGCCGGACTGGATATGCGAATCATCGCCATGTCGTCCCGACAGGCGACCGCTTCGGCGATCATCCCGTCAGGCAAGGCGGCCAAATGGAACTGGTCAAACGACGGCGGGTCCTCCACGTACGGATACCATCGCAACGGATCGAGCCCCAGCAAGGCTTTTCGATCGAAGGCCCGCCAGCCGGGGATACTGCCTGTCGCTTCGACTCTGTCCACGCTGGTGATCGTGTGGCTGATCTGCCGCTCGCCGAGCAGCAATCGGCCGTCTGTGGTCCGTTCGGCTCGGCGGCCATCGGCGGTTCGCAACGGAAAGGCGATATCGTCCGCCCAGTCGCCTTTCATGTCGATGTCCAGCCGCTCCTGCTGCCAGAATCCGACTTCGTCGAATAGTTGGCGGGAGAATCCGGTCGGACGGCGTAGTTGCTCCAGTGACGGCTTTAGCGTTGGGATGACTCCCCAATGCTCGTAGGCCTCGTTCCATGCCGCATACAACTGCCCCTCGGTGGGCGGTGCACAGCCGAGATAGCCGTTGATGATCGTGTACGGCCGAAACAGATACGAACTGATCGGATGGGCCAGTTGCAGGTACCGGCGGTCCCATGTTCCATCGACGTGGTTCAGCCCCCACGCGTGACGCTGCGCAAACGCTTCGTGGCGATAGGTAATCTCATTCAGCCCTTCGCCGCTCAACGCCACATCGGGCAGGGCTTCGCGCAATTGTTGGTGCAGGGCGATGTTGCCTTCGATCATCGACATTCCGTCGATCGGTCCATTATGGTCGTTGAAAATGCATAGCGTTTGGTCCAAATGCAGTGAGTCGATATCGTAATCCTGGCAAAGCTTGACCATTGCCTCGGTGAAGTGGTCGCGCCAAGCCTTGCACGCTGGATTGATGTACGCAAACCGGATCTCCGGCGTCGCTCTTGTCCAAAGCCACCACTGTTTTTCGTGTTTGCCCCACGGATTGCGAACCTGAAACGGCTCGAACTTTTTGTATGCGGCATTCAGTGGATCCACGCCGAAGTAGTTGACGTGCAGCATCACGCGGAAACCCAGTTTGTGAGCATGTTCGACGAAAGGCCTCAGTTTCTCGTATGGTCTGTCGTAAACCGGATAATCGCGGTCGTACCCGGCCGATCGCCAACTGGGGATGTAAAGGATCGTTTGCCGCGGATCGAACCATTCGGGCAGGGCGTCGAGCACCGCGCGATCCAGGCCCATAATGACCAAGGCACGAATGTCTTTCACCCAGTCCGGCTTCTGATCCTCGATCCGCGTGGGGCGGAAGGTCGCTTCGCACCATTCTCGATAGCGACGGGCCGGTACTCGCCAATCGCCTTGATACACGTTCAAATGCCAATCGACCGATTGGCACGTGTTGTGTTTCTCGAACGGCGCGAAGTTCATTGTGGCCAGTTCTAACCGCCATCCTTCGTGGTCTCGCTCGACGACCAGTCGCTTGAATCGGCCTTGTGCGTCATCTGCCCAGACATAGAAGCCTCGGCCCGGCAATTCGACAATCACCAGTTGCGCTTCCCAAGCGATTGGATAATCGAACTGATGACGCCGCCCCGGGCTGTCGACCGTCAGACGAACGCCTGATCGTCCCGGTACGATGATCGCAGCGTCAAGCGGGATCTTCTCAATGGACCAACTTACACCCCACACGCCCGCCTCGGTCGATTTGCAGCGTTGGGAAATCACCAAGTCGCCCGATTCCGCGACCGGCCGATAAGTCGTTTCCGCGGCGGCGTTTTCCAGACCGGAGAAGTTTCGGTACTGTCGCGAGAGTTGGCCAGGACCAGAAAGCTGTTGATCGCCCTGTGCCTCCCCAGCCCAATGATCGCCAGCGATGCGATGGATACCCAGCCCCTTGTGCTTCTTCGAACGACTGACGTGAACGTTGCCCGACTGGTCAATCAGCGATGCCAACGAGCCGTTCAGAAACTCGGCCTGATACGAAGACGTGCGAATCACAAGCGGCTGGTCGGCGGGAGCCGCAGCAGCCGCCAGCCCTAGGAGAAGAATCGGCAGCATCTCTAGATCCTACTTGTACAGCCAATCGACGGGGAAACGGGTGATCTGCGTGAAAGACAAGCCACCGGTGCGGCGGTCGCCGGCGCAGTGACCCAATAAGGCATGGTCGCCGACGAAATCGACAGCGGTGTAGCAGTACCAGCCGCTGGGATCGTCCTCCAGCGTCTTGACGCTCTCCCACGTGCGGCCTTCGTCGCGAGAGATGGCCACGTTGTAGGGCGTCCGCTTTCCCCGGTGTGCGGCGTCGACGTCCTCGTGGTTGTTCCACACCAACAGCAGATCGCCCGTTTTCGGAATCCGTTCGATCGATGCAGGCGAACAAGGCGAGATGATGCTCGATGGCTCGAACTGCGTCCAAGTGTCGCCTTCGTCAGAGGAAAACGAAACATACTGGAACCCGGAAGTTGTGCGGCAGAACATCATCAACCGTTTGTCCTTCAATTCGACCACGCCCGGCTCCTGCAGCGTCACACGTTTCCCCTCTGGCGTCTTACCGACCAATTGATCCTTGCTGCGGCGCCACGATCCTCCTTCGTCGTCGGACATATAGCACATGATCGTGCCGGCCCAATCCGGTTTCTCGTATTCCGGCTTATTATGTAGGGCCACCGGCGCGATCAAACGGCCGTTTCCGAGTTGTACCACGCGGTCGTTGTTCAACACGTAATAGCCCACTTCATCGTCGATCACCAGCTTGGGTTCGCTCCAACTCTTCGCTTCGTCCCTGGAAATCCGCATGCGGGGCCGGCAATCGGTTAACGAGTTCTTTCGCAGGTAGAAGAGGGCGATCTTGTTGCTGGCCAAGCGCAACAGCGAAACCGACATCACATTCCAATCACCTTCCTTTGCCACGACTATCGAATCTTCGTCCGACCAGGTCAGGCCTCCATCGCTGGAGAAACGCCCGGCCAAATGCGCGGCCGAGTGGTCTCCGCCGCCACCAAAGAAATGCGAGTAGACGAACAGCACTCTATCATCTCTTAGCTCGATGAAATCGCCCTCGCTGTTACGCGGGTTGTCCGGTCCAGGCGGTAGAAGACCGATCTTGTCGACGCCCTCGATCTGCTTGACCACACGCGGCGGTCGCCCCTCGGCCCCGTTCGAGGAAACTGCAGAAATGACGAGTAGTGCCATTGCCACGGCGGTGCTACAGTAGGTTGACATGGATTGTCTCCTCGGCGCAGCGACACGCGGCCTGTAGGACGGAATGGCATTCCGTCCCACTTTGGCTACGGTCCTGCCGTGACACGAAAGAAGCCGTTAACACGTCCAGCCCGGTCGGTATTCTCGTTGCAGGTAGTCGTTGGCCTCCGGGCAGTTGGTGAACTTCATGTTGGCCGCATCCCACTTGAGCTTCTCCCCGGTGCGGTACGCGATGTTGCCCAGAAGCACCGTCTCGGTCACTGCGCCGGAATAATCGAAGTTGCAGGTGGTCGGACTGCCCGTCTTGCAGGCTTTGATCCATTCCTGGTGGTGACCGATCGAACGTGGAATGCTCGGCTCGGGCGGTTTGTAATCGGCGAATTTCTCCTCGGGCCAAAGCATGAGTTTGGGATAACTGGCCAGCAACATGCCTTCTGTGCCGACAAACACGCCCCAAGCCCAAGGCGGAAACTTGTTCTTCTCGAAGATGGGCGGTGTCTTCCTGTGCGTCCAGGTCAATGTGACCGGCGGCCGGTCGCCCTTCGCGGGAAACTCGTAACGACAGTGCTCCCATGCCGGTGTGCTTTCGACATGCACCGGCGGTCCTTCGGCTTCGATTGTTGTCGGATGGCGCAGATCCAATGCCCAGAATGCCAAGTCCAAGTAATGGCAGCCCATATTGCCGAATGCGCCGCCGCCGAAGTCCCACCAGTAGTGCCAGTCGTGTGGTACATAGCAGCGATGGTAGGGCCGGTACGGCGCCGGGCCCAACCACATTTCCCAGTCCAGCCCTGGCGGGACGGGTGGCGTATCCGTGGGGCGATCACCCGCGCTACCGCCGCCTCGTAGGAAACAGTGACACTCGCGCACCTCGCCGATGGCCCCGGCCCGGATCAGTTCTACGATACGGCGATAGTTTTCCGTGGCGTGGATCTGGGTGCCCATTTGCGTGGCGACATTCTTCTCGGCGGCCACCTGAGCCGCAACGCGGGCTTCGCGTACCGAGTGCGAAAGGGGCTTCTCGCAATAGGCGTGCTTGCCCATACGCATCGCCGTCACACTGGCCGGAGCGTGAACGTGGTTGGGCGTGCTGACCACAACCGCGTCGATCTGCTTTTCCATCTCGTCGAGCAGCTTGCGATAGTCGGCGTACTTCTTGGCATCGGGGTACCTTTTGAACGAAGTGCCGGCGCGGCGTTCATCGACATCGCACAGCGCCACGATGCTCTCGCTGGCGACGCCCCCGAGATTCGAGGCTCCTCGCCCGCCGGCACCAATCATCGCGATGTTCAGCTTTTCGTTCGCCTGGAAGCTACGCGCCGATCGGCTACTGCCAAGGATTAGAAGCCCCGTGCTTCCGGCGGCTGAGGCAGCTAGAAAATCGCGGCGGTTGAATCGAGCGTTCATGAATTGGTCCTCCCTGTCGTTGGCACATCAGAGTCTAGTTGGCAACTCGTACGCAGTGTCTATAATCTCCACGGCTCGCGGTACGCTCGGGTGAGCATGCGCGATGCCTGTTCGTCGCCGACGATCTCCTCCTTAGCCGGGTCCCATGTGATCTTCCGCCCCATGCGGATGGCGATTTCGGAAACGTGGCTGATGATATCGGAACGGACGGCATCGTCAATGTTGCTCACCGCGTCCTTGCGATTCTTGACCGACTCGATGAAGTTCCCACCGTGGTTGCGGCTTTCCGGCAGGTGAACGTCGTCCGGCTTGAGCTTGATCTCCAGCAGCGATGGCGGATCGGCCTTGATGCCACCTCGCGAAATCCCGATCCAGCCCTCGGTGCCGGTGAACTGAGTGTAGTTACCACCGGGGCGAAACTCCATCTTCACCCCATTTGCGAAGCCGATATTCACATCCCACTTCATCACAACGTTGTTACGGCCGGTTTCGGGAATCGACGCTGTGCCTTCCACCTCCCACGGCCCGGTCTCGTGCGTATCGTAGCCCCATTGCAGGATGTCCAGCGGGTGAGCGCCCCAGCCGGCGATGAAGCCAATCGCATACTCATAGTCGTGCCACCAAGCGTTGCCGCCCGTGGCCTGCCCGCAGTAGGGTCGCCACGGCGCTGGGCCGAGCCACATGTCGTAATCCAGACCTTCCGGCATCGGCACAGGCTTGGTGGAGTTGCCGGGGCTGCTGTCGGGCGCAATGACCAGCAGTTCCTTCACCTCGCCGATATAGCCGCTACGAACCAGTTCGCAACCGTAGCGGCAATGGGCGCTGGACCGCTGCTGCGTGCCGTACTGGAATACGCGGTCGTAACGGCGGACCACTTGGCGGCAGATCAGATCTTCGCGGATACAGATGCCCAGCGGCTTTTCACAGTAAACGTCCTTGCCGGCCTTTGCGGCGGCTACGGTATGATGGACGTGCCAGCAATCGGTCGAGCCCACAGCCACCGCGTCCAGGTCGTCGCGCGCGAGCATCTCGCGGAAGTCGGCGTAGGGCGTACCTTTGATTTGCCCTGCCCAGCGTTCGCGACGGTCCTTCCAGGGATCACATGCCGCGATCGGCTGGCCGCCACTGCTGATCAAGTTCCGGAATACCGCGCTTCCTCGGCCACCGCAGCCGATCAGGCCGATCGTCACACGTTCGCTGGCCGGCGGTACCTCCGCCGATCCCAGGGCATTGGATGTGATAACGTACGGCGCTGCGATGGCGGCGCCAGCCACGCCTCGCACGAAACCACGACGGGTCACGGTCTTCCGTTTGGTCATATCTCGGTTCTCCTTTAATCGGTGGATTCTTCGTTGCTATTCAGCTTCTTGCAGGCGAGCCACGGACGAAAGTAGGCCGGTAACAACGAGCCTCTGGCGACACAGTTCCGGCAGCCTCTCCGATTGACGCCCATCGTTCTTGCCGGAACTGCGCAGGCTTGCTCCGGCCTACATCCAGTCAATGGCTAAGCACCCTTCGATAAATAAGTGTCCGATTTGGCCGTAGCTGCCGTCGCCAGACGGCGGGATTCCACGCTCTGGCGAGCGTGGCTACGACAGTTATTTCTCGAACGATCCTGAGCCTCCAAATCGCCAAACTACAGCAAACTGGCGCGCCGTGCAACTTTCTCTTGACACTGGAGGGCAAGCGCGGCAGGATAATTGCGCAGGGTCGGCGGCAATCCGACGTGAACAGCGCCACGCCAAAGGAGACATACCATGTCCAAACAAGACGACTCGGCGGTCACAAGACGACGGTTTCTGGAGAAGGGCTCAGCCATGGCAGTCGGTGCGGCCTTGGCTACATCGCCCCAAGTGACGCTCGGCGGTGCCGTGAAGACCGAGATGAAGTACCGCCGGTTTGGTCGTACCGAGTTGAAGGTATCGGAAATCGGCCTTGGATGCGCGACGGGCTTGAAGTCGCGGACGTTCGGTCCGGTAATGTTCAACCAGTATCGCGAAGATATCCCGGCCATTGTCGACAAACTGCTGGAACTCGGCGGCAATTTCGTGGCCACGTCTTACTGCTACCATGACACCGAAGAGATTCTTGGCAACGCGTTAAAGGGCCGCCGCAAGGACGTTATCATCTTCACGTCGCCGGATCCTCCCAAGAACACTCCGGAGGCCGTGATCGAGCGATGCGAGAGCAGCCTGAAGCATTTCCATACCGACTACATCGACTGCTACTTCTCGCACGGGCGTTGGAGCGAGGCGTTCTACGAAGGGGCGTTGAAGCTGAAAGAGCAGGGCAAGATCCGCTTCATCGGCCTTAGCTGCCACAAGCCAGCGACGCATCGAGAACTGGTCGAAGCCGACAAACTGGACTTTGTCTTCCAGCCGTACAACTACATGGCCTTGGCCAAATGGACCGAGCGATTTGACCGCGACAGTGTCGAGGAGCTGTTCGAGTTCTGCAAGAAGAAGGACGTGGGCGTCATTTGCATGAAACCCATGACCGGACACTTCGTGCCCAACTGGGCCAAGGACCGATCGGACCCCAAAGTGGCCAAAGTCATGGGCGAGTTGGAGGAGTTTGGCGCCAAGCACCTCTACCAGGCGTTGTTGATGTGGGTGTTGAAGAACCCCAACGTCGCCTGCGCCGCAGTGGGAATGAGTACGGTCCAGGACGTCGAGGAAGACTGCGCGGCGGTCACGGGCCAGTTGACCGCGTTACACCAACGCCTGTTGGAACACTATGCGGCGGCGGCCACCGAAGACTACTGCCGTATGTGCGAGACCTGCCATCCTTCTTGCTCGCAGGGCATTGCCATCGCGGACATTCTTCGTTTCCGTATGTACTACAAAAACTACGGCCACCGCGAGGACGCCCGAGACTACTACGCCGCCGTGCCGGAAGATCGCCGAGTAACCGCGTGCAACGAATGCGGTCAATGCGAACAGACGTGCCCCAACCGGCTGGCAGTCATCGAGAAGCTGAAAGAAGCGCACGGTCTACTGGCGTGATGTGTGATGGTCAGAACCCAGGTTGCCTCTTGCTGCTTGCCAGCGGACCTGGCTAGAACGCACTTATTTCACACTTGGGTAGTACCTTCCGAAGTTTCGCGATTTCTTGCGCTGGTGTTCGTGTACCATGTAGAATCAACTGTCTCAGCTCGGGCATCTTTGCCAAGGGCGTGAGGTCCGACACTGGCGTGCTGTAGAGGAATAGCACTCGCAGTTTCGGCAGGCTGGTCAACGGCGACAAGTCGGTGACGGCTGTCTGCTGCAATACAATAGACTCGATAGTCGTCAGTTCAGCCAACGGCGAGATATCGCTAACTGGTGCATCATAAAGCGTCAACGTTTTGAGCGAGTCGAGTTTGCGTAGTGGCGACAGGTCTGGCACGGTCACAGTACTCCCGATCTGGAACGTTTCCAACTGCGTAAGCTTGTCCAGTTCAGGGAACACTTCGTCATGGATAGCCTCACCAACACACACTAGGCCGGTCAAGGACGGCATCTCCGCGACGTGCTTCGTGGCGATGTCTGCGCCTTCCACTTGCCACAGAGTCACGCTTTCTACGTTGGATAGACTCGGCAGCGCCCGGCAGGCATCTTCGGTCAAACGCCCTCGACAGAAGCACAATTGTCGGACAGGAAGCGTTCCCACGAGCCGGACATCCTCGTTTGAACAATCGCCAGAGAGGGAAAGGTACCGGTCCCGCACTGAGTTGGCCTGCGGGTAGATGATTTGGGGAGCACCGTCAAGGTGAACTACGGCTTCCATCCATGAGTCTGCCTTCCAGTACGCTTCGGGCGACGGCCCACGTTTCCAGCAGACTTCGTCCAACGAGCCTACAAGCCGGATCAACTGACAGACGCCAGCGAACGTGACATCCGTGTCCTCGACATGCAACTGGCGGAGTTTCGTCAACCTGCGTAAGGAGCGGAGCCCATCGTCGGTTATTTCGGTCGAGCTGAGATCCAACGACGTCAGATTGGTCAAGTTTCGCAGATGCCGCAAATCGTGATCCGTGATTCCTGTGCCACGTAGGCTCAGCCAACCTAGACCGTAGAACCTTCGAATGTTCCGTAGCGGAAGCTCTCCCGCAGGCGCATTTTGGAGATCGACGCCAACACCTAAGCCCCCGCTGTATTTGACATAGCCAGCCAACGCAAGCCGACACGTCGCCAGACGACCGGAACAGGTAAGCAACAAGAACAAGCCGCAAACGGCGAACAGCGCAATCGTGGCAGGGCTCTGGACCGTAGCTCGCATACGCTGCGTACGTGCGGCTAGCACCGCGTCCTTGGTTGCGTTCTCTGCCATGCACTGGCCCGATATCCATCGGATACCGCATGCTCTTACGGATAAAAACGTCACCACGAGCGCCGTCAGCCAAATCCAAAGACCTTCGAGCCACTCAAGGGCCCACAGCACCGCAATCGCCGCGACAAAAACTCCGCAGCCAAGCCATACGGGCCAGCGTCGAATGGAGAGAAACAACGGGCCGACGACCAGATGCACGGCGGCTAGGATTGAGACAACGGTGGCAAACTCGCCTGGAGAGCATGCATGGAACGCTTCGTCCAGTAGCGCAGTCCGCGAGGGCGACATTTGTAGCAGTTCGTGGATCAGCGACAGAATGATCCCAGTGGCCGCCATCAGGATGAATAGTTCAAGCAGTGAATACTGCTGGCGAGCAGGTTGCCGCGCCACGTGTGCCCGGTCCACATAGGCGAGACGCCAACTGAGAAATGGTAGTAACCTGATAGCGGTCAGAAAGAAGACGACCAAGCCCCAGGAAACGGCAACTACGACAAGTAGCCCCAACATGTCCCCGTCGGGCTCCGCGTGCAAAGCGGAGACCCAGACAACGATCAAGGGCACAGCGCAGACTATGCCCCATCCCGGTACACGCACGGCGAGTGGCGAACTGCCGAGCCCCGCGAACACCGCGGTTAGCCCGACCTGTGAAAGCCCGACGGCGAGCGCAACGTAGCACCATGTGCGAGGATCACCTCCCCACCACATGCACGACATCGCGAGCACCACGACGTGTCCACAACAGACCAAGCCAAAGAGCAGCTTGCCGAATCCTTTCATTGCGCTCACTGTGGTTGTCCGCGAAAGATGAATCTAAGACTGAGCCGATTGTAGGCCGGACCGAGCGCAGCGCTGTTCCGGCAATACCGAATCCGATGCCGGAACGGCGTCGCTGTCGCTCCTTGTTGCCGGCCTACGACTAAAAACTGAGTTCGATCCTCTTGCCCGAGTCGCTTGACTTGCGCATGGCGTCGATGATTGCTGCTACGCGGTATCCGTCTTCGAATGTGGCGTTGCAGGGATTCATTGGCTTGCCGTTGGCCACTGCGTCCAGGAAGTGGAACTTCTCGATGATGTGGCAGTGTTCCCAGCCGATGTTGTGTCCGTGCGGCCACCAGGGGCCGACGTACGTGTGGTCCGCCTCGGTGACGGAGATCTCCGCAAAGCCTTCGGCCTTCGGGCCGTCGGGGCTTTCCAGGCAGGCGAACAGGCTGTTGGGATGCTCCAGATCCCATCGGAGCGACCCCTTCGATGCGTTGATCTCCCAAGACAAGAAGTTCTTTCTGCCCGTGGCCACCACCGAGGACTCCATTACGCCGATCGCTCCGCTGTCGAATTCCAGCACAGCGGCCGTCCCTTCGTCCGATGTCACGTCCGGGCAACCGGCGCTGGGGCGAGCGCGGTCCGCATTGAACGTCCGGACCAACGCCGAGACACTCTTGATCTCGCCAACCAGAAATCGGCACTGGTCGATGGCGTGGCTGCCGATTCCCTGAAGACCTCCCGAGTGCGGCCAAGCTGCATACCATACCTGGTCCGCACTGAGCGACGGGTCGTGCCCAGCCATTTGTAGATAGTTGACTCGGATCTGATAGATGGTTCCGATCTTTCCAGCGCCGATCAACTCCTTGGCCATTTGCACGGCGGGCATGAACCGGTAGTTGAACGTGCACATTGCCATTGCGGACGACGCAGCGGCCGCGTCGCGCATTCGCCGAGCATCATCCACCGAGACCGCCAACGGCTTTTCGCTAATGACGTGCTTGCCGTTCTCCAACGCGGCGATGCAGGGATCGGGATGCACCGGATCGGGGCCGCAATTGTCCACCACGTCGATCCTCTCGTCCGCCACCATTTCGTTCCAATCCGTACAGAACTCCTCGTAGCCGTATCTCGTCGCCTCACGCTCGACGATCTGCTCGTTCTTGTCGCACAGTACCAACAGCCGAGGCATAACGCCAGCGTCGGGGTAGATGTACGGGATCGTCTTGTAGGCGTTCGCGTGGCACTTGCCCATGAAGCCGCACCCCAAAACGCCCATGCGGATTTCTTTCCTTCCGTTTGTGGTCACCTTCTCGATAGCCACGATGGTTCTCCTTCTCAATCTGACAAGATGTGCGCTAGTTTGTCCTTGGCCCATTCAGCCGACAGCTTGATGTGCTCGTACTCCAATTCCCAGGACTCTTCACCGTCCGGCAGATTAGCCGGTGCAGTCTCCGGGAGTCCCTTTTCCCATGACTTTTCTAGATACCACGCCAATCCGTCGCCTGGCGGAGACGGATGTCGCTGGAAAAACGTCTCATCCAGGATATCAAGCGTGAACGGTGCAAACTGCGAATGGATCTCGATGTTCAGATTCACCTCGGGATGCTGTTCGGCGACGAGTTCGGCAATGGCCGCCACGTCAATCTCGCCTTCGCCTACCGAACAGTTTTCTAACGCCAATCCCTTCTTGGTCCGGATGACTCGGTAGTTCTTGAAGTGCGTGGTCAGGGCATACGGTGCCATGATCCCGGCCAGCCGCAATGGATCGTCCAAGTCGAACGCCAGGTTGGCGCAGTCCAGCGTGAAGCCCAGCGCCGGGCTGCTTACTCGGGAGAGAATCGAAACGTGTTCGCGCACCGTGAAATCGGCGTGGTTCTCCAAGGCGATCGTCATGCCCATGTCTTCGGCCGCCGCGCAGGCTTCGCGAAGGATCGCCACGGCATCGTCTGCAAGCGAGACCATATCGTAGCCTTCATCTCGCGTGAACAGATTTCCAGCCACACACCTCAGCAGCGGCGATCCGAGCTTCTGGGCCACCTTTAAATGGTGGATCACGATTTCCGCGTCCGAGACCGAAATATCGTGCCCCGCGTCGGCCAGCAGGTCGCGTCCTTGTTCCGCCATGGGATGCCAGTGATACAGCGACCCCATCCCTAGTTCGACGTACAATCCCTTTTTCTCTGCGAATTCTCGAATCGTTTCGAGATCGTTGTCGCGAAACGATTTGAACGGCGAAAGTTCAAACAGAATGCCTTTCAGTCCCAATTCGTCGGCCAGTCCAAGGACGCCGATCGGATCCAATCCGGAATTGCGTGTCGAGTACGAATCCAAGCCGAGCTTCATGATCTTCTCTCCACTTCTTCTTTCGCGATTTGACACCAGCGCACGGCGTTCTCCGGCCGATTGCCCAGAGTATGGTTGTCCTTCATGATCAATTCGACGACACAGTCTTTCGTGAAATCCAGCACCCTGCGCAGTCCCAACCGGATAGAATCCTCGTCGATCGTCGGCGTCGAAATGGCCGAGGGCGCCGGCTTGATGGACAGGATGTACTTGTCTTCGAGGTATTCAGCCATCTTCTCGACGTCGGCCCACGGCGAGGATGATACCCGGCGCAGATTGTGGTGTCGCTTGACGATATGCCAGCGTCCGTGGACCGGCTCGCAACATCCGTAGCACGTCAACCCGAACCGGTCCATGATCGGCTTCTCGTACGGGAAGATGAACTCCTCGTACATGTCGGGCGATACGCTCACGGTCTCTTGGCTTTCGGTGAAGCCCCACATGTCCACGCACCGGACACGCCCATCGAGATCATCCTGAGGCAGTTCGTCGGTGAATCCGTAACCGCCCGATCCGACGTACGTACCATCGTTGTTCAGGCTCAACAGACTGTTTGCTTCCAGGTAGTCCAGCTTCTCGAGATGGCCTTTCGAGATGATGGCCAACAGCTCCTTCAGTTCATCGGGGCTATCGACGAGATCATACATGACGTTGCTCAGACCACGCAGCGTTACCGCGGGCCAGGTGAGTCCGAGCGACCACCACCAGATTCCCTTGAGCCGGACGGTCAGAATGTCGCCAAAGACCTCTTTGGCGATTTCCAGGCATCCTTCGGTCGTCTGCCAGTCGATCTCAAACTTGGGCGAATGGAGTTTCGCCAGATCGGTGGCATAGTCTTTGACCGGCGAGTCCCACACGCAGGAACCGAGATCGTCGGTGCGGTGATACTCGGCTTCCAGCCCCCAGTCATCAGGAGCCACGGTGTAAGGCACATCGAAATAGGGCTCGACCGGCTTATCGTCGCCCATCTCGTCGCCCCAGAAGATCTCTTTGCGAAGATCCATCTCCCAACGCCGGGCCAGCTTTCCCGTACACTTCATCTGAGATTCAGTGATGATCTCGTTCCAGCCATTCTCCGGGTCGCAGAATACGACGGGTCTGACCTGTTCGAGCCCGTTCAGCTTTCGCCACAGTTCGCGCGTGTCCCGCATCCGCTGACTCGCGGCGATCTCTGCCGCGCGTTCACCCAGCGCCTGGAGTACAGCCTTGTCCTCCGGCGACATCAATAGATCCTCGACCGCAAACCCAGTGACGATTTTGCCAGCCGCCGTCTGATCCAAACCAGTAGACGGGCCGTTGCCGTAGTTCTCCATGCCATCAGGTCCTAACGCGGCCTCGGGCCGCAACTAAATCCAAAGCTCGAAATCCGAATTCCGAAACAAATTCTAAACCGAGAATCCGAATGACCAAAACGGCAACCTCGGAACGCCACGGGTGGCCGTTGCAAACGTCGTCATTCACTACACGAGGGAAAGCATCCACCAAGCCGTCGCTATGCCATTCGTGCGAGAGCGCCTCTTCGTTTTGAACCTTCTTGCTTTGAGTTTTGGATTTGTTTCGGATTTCGTGCTTAGGATTTAGGATTTCGAAAGATGCGCGCATGACACCGGCAAAGACCTTATGCCGGACACCCTCACACATCTGGTTCTATAAGATCCCCAGACCGGTACTTGTTGTATCCTCCGCAGGCCGACGCCTCAAGCTCCCTGAACCGCGATCAAGACATTGCGTCCCTGACTTTGGCTCAAGCACATTGCCAGTCGATTCAGCAACCTCGATAATGAAAGCCTGACGCGCCCCTATCCGGCATTCCTCACGATCGCCGGCCCCTGGTTCCCAAGCTCTGCTTGGTTACGTGTTTAGCGCGATAGCATTGCCACTCGTTCCCGAGCTCCGGCTTGGGAGCGCACACTTGGGAAGCTCTGCTTCCCGGCATCCGAAGCGGAGCTTCGGGGATGTAGGTTCCCAAGCGGAGCTTGGGAACGAGGATCGAGCATGACGACGAACCCGTGGTGAGAAATGCGGGCGATAGGTCTTTTTCGCGTCTTTTTTCAGTTTTCCGAGCCAAGCCTGTCTCCACTGGGCAGCGTTTTCCGGCGCTAGTGATAGGGGGGTAGGGTTTGTCAGGTTCGTCAGGCTGCGACACAGAAGAACTGCTCGATCGAGTTCGTGGCGGAGATCAGTCGGCGGTCGAGGAGCTGTTTGCGCGTCACCGGCTTCGCCTGCGTCGGATGGTCGCCGCCCGCATGGACGAACGCGTAGCCAGACGTGCTGACCCATCGGATGTGGTTCAGGAGGCGTTGAGCGTCGCTTACCAGAGACTGCCGGAGTACCTGAACCACGCCCGGATTGCTTTCTACCCCTGGGTGCGACAGATTGCGTGGGATCGCTTAGTCGATCTCCATCGACAACACATTTACGCAGGCAAGAGAACCGTTTGCCAGGAGAGGTCGATGCAACTCTCCGGAACCTCCGCCATCCAGCTCGCCGAGCGACTCGTAAGCAGCCAGACCGGTCCGAGTCAGCATATGGTTCGAGAGGAACTGCGCGCGCGGGTTCGCGCGATTCTGGCAAAGTTGGCCGACGGGGACCACGAGATCCTGATCATGAAACATCTGGAGGAACTGAGCAATTCCGAGTGCGCGGCGATACTCGAAGTGAGCGTGGCGGCTGTGAAGAAGCGGCACCTTCGCGCCCTTGGACGGGTGCGGAAGCTGATGGAGGACGAGTTCTAGCTAGTCGGAAACCTGATTACCTACGGGTACATACGATGACGCCTTCCGTGGACGAAAGAAGTGCCGACGACCAGCGTTTGGCCGACCTGATTGACGAGATTGCCGACAAGATGCGGCGAGGCGAGTCGGTCAGTCTGGAAACCTGCGTGGGCGAACTCCCCGAATACGCAGAACGACTCCGGGAGTTATTCCCCGCGATCCAGTTGGTGGCGAACTTGAGTGTCGTCGATGGAGACTCGTCCGTCTCTGCCACCACCGGCTCGCCAACGCGGATCGATATACCGGGACCACTGACTGGCACGTTGGGCGACTTTCGCATCCTGCGGGAAATCGGCCGGGGTGGCATGGGAGTGGTGTACGAGGCGGAGCAGATTTCGCTCCGTCGGCGAGTGGCGCTGAAGGTCTTGCCGTTTGCGGCCGTCTTGGACCCAAGGCAGCTTCAGCGATTCAAGAACGAGGCCCAAGCCGCCGCGTCGCTTAAACATCCCCACATCGTCCACGTCTACTCGGTCGGCTGCGAGCGAGCCGTTCATTTCTACGCAATGGAATACATCGAAGGCCAGACCTTGGCCCAGGTGATCGAGGGATTGAGGCAGCTTGAATCGGCCGACAGGCCGGCTACGCCGGACAGCCGTGGTATGGGCGAAGGTGAGACTTCCGATTTCCCCTCTCCACCGTCGGGAGGTTCGGCGAGGGGGGATGAAGTGGATGCAAGCGAGGCGATTTCTCGCAAAGCTTCCCCCCTCCCCAACCCTCCCCACCAAGGGGAGGGAACAGACGAATCGGCAGGAGATGTCGAGCATAGCGACGCTGTGGCATCCGAGACCCACGGCGAGCCGCAGGCTCACATTTCCACGGACGGGTCCACGCGTACTCGCGAGTTCTTTCGCTCGGTTGCCCGTCTGGGTATTCAGGCCGCCGAGGGCCTGGAGCATGCCCATCAACTTGGTGTCGTGCATCGGGACATCAAGCCGTCGAACTTGATGGTCGACGCCAGTGGCCATCTTTGGATCACCGACTTCGGCTTGGCCCAAACGCACACCGACGCGAACGTTACCATGACCGGTGATGTGCTAGGCACGCTCCGCTACATGAGCCCAGAACAGGCCACAGGCAAACGCCGCATCTTGGATCACCACACCGACATCTACTCTCTAGGCGTGACGCTGTACGAACTACTCACGTTGCGTGCCGCTTATGACGCCGACGACCGCCAGAGAATCCTACAGCAGATCACCGACGAGGAGCCCCGCGATCCGCGTCGATTCAATGACGCGATTCCGAAAGATCTGGAGACGATTGTCCTGAAGGCCATGGCCAAGGAGCCGGAACGCCGTTACGCGACGGCCCAAGAGCTCGCGAGTGATTTGAAGCGATTCCTGGAAGACAAACCGATCCAGGCGAAACGGCCCACGCCGTTGGATCGCGGAAAGAAGTGGTGTCGGCGGCACCGATCCATATTGGCATCGATAGTTGGTTTGTTCCTATGTGTGATGATCGCCCTAGCGGTGAGTGTTATCGTCGTCTCCAGAGCGTATCGCAATGAATCCCATCAGCGGCATCGTGCGGAGGCATACTTTGCCAAGGCTTTGGAAGCAGTTGACCAGATGTTGACCAGGGTGGGAGAAAAACACCTGATCGATGTCCCGGAGATGGAACCGGTGCGTCGGCAACTGTTGGAGGATGCGCTCGAGCTTTATCGCAGTCTGGCGAAAGAGAGCGGGGAGGATCCAAGAGTACAATTGGAGACCGGGAAAGCCTTGCACCGGCTGGCACGTATTCAAACACACCTGAGCGATCATGAAGAGGCTACGCAAACGTCTCGCGAGGCGATTTCGCTCTTTGAAAAACTCGTGGCCGAAGGGGCTCGCGAGACGGAGTATCGGGCTGCGCTTGCAGAAAGCTACCGTCAACACGCGTGGGCGATTTGGCATCTTGGCAAGCTCCAAGAGAGCGCAGAAGCCAGTCGCCAAAGCTTGCGGATCTGGGAGGAACTGGCGCATGAGAGCCCGGGGAGATATCGTGAAAGCCAAGCCGCGTCGAAGCTAATTCTGGCCTACGTGCTTAACCTCCAACACAAACACTCGCAGGCGGAACGAATGCTTCGCGAGATCCTACCGATTCATGAGGGCTTCTTCGCGGAATCGCCGGAACATTGGTGGCGGCTGGCTGTCAACTTTCAGCATCTAGGGCTTGCTGCGGAAGGCTTGGGACGAGTTGACGAGGCAGAGGGATCACTTCGCAAGGGCATCACAATTGCGCAGGAGTATGTCGACTGGCTCGCTGGGGATCACCCCGAGATCACCGACGAGTATCGACCGTTTGCAGAATTCCGAAACAGGCCTGAGGCTGATTTCTTCACGTTGATCTGCCACGCAAATCTCGCTCAGTTACTAATGAAGTGTGAAAGACTTGACGACGCAGAGAGGAGCTGTCGGAGCGTGATCGAAATCGGCACACGGCTGGTATCCGACCATCCGAATGTCCCCAAGTACTACGGCCACTTGCTCAGGCACTACCGTCGGCTGGCAGCAATACTACGTAAATCTGGAAGGCGTGATGAACTGATCGCTTTGCTCCGCGAGGAAATGGAGCAACGAGACAAGCAGATTGCACAATTCCCCGATGTGAGTCACTATCGCGCGACTTTATTTGAAACCCAGCTCCAACTCGCCGATTTGCTCGCGCAAGCCGGTCGGGATGAGGAGGCAGCTAAGCTCTATTCCCAGCTCGCGGAAGCCGATCTCGATGATGCGCAGGCATACCTCGATCGTGCGCAGGCTTGGGAGCGGCTCAAGAAGTTCGACAAAGCCCTGGCGGACTATGAGAAAGCGGTAGAACTTGAGCCGGACAACCCTGAATACTTCAAGGAATTGGGCAGGGCCTATTACACACAGGCGAGCCCCGACGGTTGGGCACCGCGGGCGAAGGATGCGACTGAGCAAGCAGAACGCGCGTTCAGCAAGGCGATCAAATTGGATCCCAACGATGCCGGGGCGTATGTCCAGCGTGCGCAGGCTTACGAATCGCTACACAAGTTCGAGCAGGCTTTGGTAGACTATGAGAAAGCCGTGGAACTTGAGCCAGAGAATGCCCAAAGACATTCGACATTGGCGTATTTCCTTGCCGGTGTGACGCCCGCCACATTCCGCGACCATGACCGTGCCCTTCACCACGCCAAAGAGGCAATCCGTCTGGACCCCAAAAATGCGGGCTATCACGCGTCTATTGGGCATATGTACTCCAGGCTCGGTAATCATGAGCGGGCCTTGATCCATTGCACAAAGGCACTCGAAATCGACCCATCCAAGTTAGGCGTGCACGAGATTCTCTGGTCGGTCTACTGCGCAAAAGGTGATTATCAGCGAGCGTTGGAAAAAGCCGATTACGCAATTCGCAGAGGGAATCGCCAGGGGTATCGCCTTCGTGCGGAAGCTCACCGAGGTCTTGGGGAGTTCGACAAGGCCCTTGCTGATTTCATGGTGGCACAAGAGAAGAATCCGAACGATGTGTGGATCTACATTGGGCGGGCGCGTCTCTACACAGCACGCAAACAGTACCAGGAGGCATTGGCCGATTTGAACAAAGCGCTGAAACTCAAGCCTTTCCGATCGTGGGAATACAAGAAACGTGGATATGTTCGTTTCCGCTTGGGCGAGTACGAGAAAGCATTGGCCGACATCGCCAAGGCTGTTGAGCTGACCCCGGACGATTCGAGCAATATTACGTGGATCGCACCATCACTTGTGGCCGAGTGTCCCGATGAGAGCTTCCGTGAGGGGATTCTGAACCTGGCGACCAAGGCAATCTCGCTGACGACCGATGCCGCTCAGGCCAAGGTGTATTCCAACCGTGGTCGCATTTACGCTGCATTGAAGCGAGCCGACGAAGCCGTTGTGGACTTTGGCAAAGCTAATGAGCTTTTGAAAACTCTCGCCGATGAATTTGCGGATCAGCCCGGCCACCAGAAGGACCTCGCCGGTAGCTACGTCAGTTTGGCGTTGTCGCTGGCAGCCGCCGGCCAGCCAGACGAGGCGGTGGAACAATACCGCGAGGCGCTGAAGCTCAACCCGAAAAGCGCCCTCACGCACAATAACCTGGCTTGGCTTCTGGCCACCGGTCCGGCCGAAGTGCGTGATCCGCCCCGGGCGGTTGAACTGGCGAAGAAAGCTGTCGAATTAGTGCCCGAGAAAGGAGGCTACCGTAACACCCATGGCGCGGCCCACTATCGCGCGGGGAACTGCGATGATGCTATTGCGGCGCTGGGGAAGTCGATAGAACTTGGCTCAGGAGGCAACAGCTTTGACTTCTTCTTCCTGGCCATGGCCCATTGGCAACTGGGCAGTTCAGGTGCCAGGTGTCAGGGAGCAGGTGTCAGGGACGGCAACGAAGAGGCGGACGGGCCGGCGGATAAGCAAGACGATGCCGCGGCGCAGGAAGCGGCGCGTCATAAACAAGAAGCCCGCCAGTGGTACGACAAGGCGGTCGAGTGGATGGAGAAGAACAAGCCCGACGATCAAGAGTTGCTTCGGTTCCGTGCCGAAGCGGAAGAACTGTTGGGCATCAGCGAGACACTTCCAGAACAAAACATAATCGAGTGAACTGAGTTACTAGTGACATTCCCATTGCTAGCTTCCGGTAATCGAAGAATGGGAGGGCGAGGCTCCCGCCGAGCCGCAGACGCGCGGAACACGGCAAGAATCGGCTCGGCAGGAGCCTCGCCCTCCCGCCCATTGCTGCAATGCAAACACGGAACTTAGTAGCTGGGAATAGTGCGAGACCGTGATCGAGAAGCGGCCGGTGAGCGCGAGCCGCCAAGCACACAACTCACCGGCCTGGCATCCTCCGGGCGGTTGGTCTGCGCGCCCAGAGGCATGGCATTTCAATTGTACGGCAGACCGACTCCCAGCAAAGGAGATGTACCATGTTTAAAGAGCCGTTTCAAAGGTTGTCAGTATGGGAGGGTGAAGCGATGTCCTGTAACAGGTGCTTCGTAGGATTGCTCGGCCTACTGTTGGTCTTTGGTGCAGTGTGGCCCGGCCAAGCTGCGGAGTTCCAAGGCCTGGGCGATCTGCCCGGCGGGAGTTTCGACAGCCTCGCATTCGGTGTTTCCGGCGACGGGTTGGTGGTGGTGGGTATGAGTATGACTGACTTGGACTGGGAAGCCTTCCGCTGGACCCAAGCCGGCGGCATGGTCGGGCTGGGCGACTTGCCCGGGGGAGCGTTCGGGGGCTACGCTATGGACGCTTCGAGGGATGGTTCGGTCGTAGTGGGCGCGGCCCTATCTGCCTCGGGCGGCGAAGCCTTCCGCTGGACCCAAATCGGCGGCATGATTGGTCTGGGCGACCTGCCCGGCGGAAGTTTCTATAGCCACGCCCCGGCCGTGTCGGCTGATGGGCTGGTCGTGGTCGGTTCCAGCCAGTCCGCGTCGGGGTCGGAAGCCTACCGCTGGACCGAAGCGGGCGGCATGATCGGTCTGGGCGACCTCCCTGGCGGAAACTTCTTCAGTACAGCCTATGGCGTTTCAGCGGATGGTTCAGTGTTGGCCGGCACCAGCCGTTCTGCCTCGGGTGACGAAGCCTTCCGCTGGACCCAAGCCGGCGGCATGGTCGGGCTCGGCGACCTGCCCGGCGGCAGTTTCCGTAGCAACGCCACCGACATCTCGGCCGACGGGTCGGTGGTAGTGGGGGCCGGCCAATCTGCCTCGGGCGAGGAAGCCTTCCTTTGGTCCCAAGCGGTCGGCATGATTGGTCTGGGCGACCTCCCGGGGGGAAGTTTCTATAGCCACGCCCAGGCCGTCTCGGCCGATGGTTTGGTCGTAGTGGGATGGAGCCGTTCTGCCTCGGGCTACGAAGCCTTCATCTGGGACCCCGTAAATGGCATGCGTAGCGTCAAGGATGTCCTTGAGAGTGAGTACGGGATTGACCTGACCGGCTGGATGCTGGAAAGTGCGACCGGGATTTCGGACGACGGCAACACAATTGTGGGAGTCGCTTACAACCCCAGTGGACAACGCGAGGCTTGGATGGTCACCGGATTAGTGGAGGGCGTCACCGAGATCGAAGTGGTCATCGACATCAAGCCGGGCAGCGATCCTAACTCGATCAACCTCGGCAGCAACGGCGTACTGCCGGTGGCCATTCTCACCACGGAAGATTTCGTCGCCTTGGATGTGGCTGACGACACCGTTCTGTTTGGCGATCCGGTGTTGACCGATCCCGAGTCTGGCATGGGGGTGCCCGTGCTTCCTGTTCGCAGCGCCGTCGAGGATGTCGATGGAGACGGCGATGAGGACCTGCAGTTGTTTTTCAGCGTGCCTGAATTGACAGATTTCGGCGCGATGGACGCGGACAGTACCGAAGCACTGCTGCTCGGTGAGACGTCGGACGGCGTCCCCGTCTTCGGCCTCGACTCGGCGCGAATCGTCCCACCCAAAGGGAAGGGCAAGAGCGGCAAGTAGTCCCGGCCTTCTCGATATGCAGTAAGGTCGAAGAAGGCGCACTTGCGCCGAGCGGACTAGCGGCGCTTTGCTGGTGTGTATATTTCGCCTTGAGAAAAGGCCTCCATCATCGAAAGCGGATCGAATACAGGTCGGCATCCTGTAGGACAAACCGCAAGCGGATCGGTTTGCCCGCCAATCGACTCACGTCCGCACCGTCTTTCCACGTAACGACTCGCTCCAAATCGTCACCGAAGATCTCGGGTGAGTCGGCCAGTGTGAAACCGGGGATAGGCTTGCCGTCTTTGTCTTGGATTTCCACCTGGATACTACCGGCGGCCGACGTGGCGAAATTCATCGCCAAGTGCTTGCCGCCGAACACGATCGGCTTGGTCATCAGTTGGCCGCCGGTCGCTGGTGCCTGGACGGATACGAATCCGTCGATTCGGATCGAGTGGCGGCGCAACTGGCAACTGTCGCCCGAGTAGTATCCTTCGGTTGTGTAGATCGACAACTCGTCCGGTGCCCCTTCCATGTGCGACTTGGTAACCACGATTCCCCAGGCCGGGTAGTTATTGCGGTTGACCCATCGCTCTTCCTGAACGCCCGGACGGATGAACGCCTCGTCCCACCGGTGGAAGTTCAGCCCGTCACGACTAGTCATCAACACCGCGTCCGACACGCCGGGAATCGGATGGCTAGTGCCTCGCCGACTGGGCACGAACCGCTTGGGGAAGCCCATCAGAATGTGCGGAGCGCGGTAATACGGCTTGATCGCATTGGTGTACATGTGCTGAGGCGGCGATCCGGGATACTCGACCCAAACAGGATCGCTCCAATGAATGAAGTCGTCGGAAGTTCCTGTCATGATGTCGCGAATGCCGTTGCGAAACCCGCGATGGAATTCGACGTAGCAGCCACGCAATTCGTCCCAGAACGCCAGGTTCAACGAATCGAACGCACCCTTGGTGATCACGTGCCCTTCGACCATGGGCGACCAGTGGATGCCGTCCGCCGACTTGTAGGCATCCATGCCACCGTGACCGTTGGTCATCGCCTTGTAACTCTCGTCCGGTTTGCAGTTCGGGTTCGTATCCTTGAACGGCGCAAGGTTGAACCGGTCGCGACCGGCCAGAATGATATTGTTCTCTTTCGAGCCGTTGAACTCGACGATGCCCAACTTCGGCTTGGTCCAGTGGATGCCGTCCTTGCTTTCGGCATAACAACAAAAATGGTGTGTCTCTTTGCCCTGTTCGAAATCGTGGTGCCTGCCGCGATAGTACATGCGGTAGATATCACCGTCCTGGAACACCGTGTGACCACAACAGATATTACCCTCCCACGGCTCGTCGTGGACGATAGCCACCTGCCGATCGACCGGCCGATGCAGCACGAGCCGTGCACCGTTTAGACTTTCGATCAGGTAGTCGTCAACGAACAGCTCCCGTCGCGAGCCGATGTCGATGGGTGATTCGGCCGCGGCAGACACTGTGAGGAGAATGACCAATGCCCAAGCACCAATGACCAAAGAGACGTGGTGTCTCGAAGAAATCGGAAAATCTGACATCATGGAAACCTCCGCTTGCTCCCAGAGACAAGTCAACTCATTCTCGTTCTGTCGGCACGCGACTTGCGAGCGTTGACTGCTTCTGATTCATCCAACGAAGACGTACAACATACGACAAAGCTTAGCTGGCTTCGCGGAAGAAGTCACCCTAGGCGGCCGATGAACGAAACTGGCTACTGCAGAGGTCACATACTGGAAACCGGCCGCGCGGTCCGTGATACTGTAGTCGATTGAACGTAGCACGTCCGGTGAATCGGAGATCGAAATACTCAACAAATATGTTGCCGCTAGGCGGGACGCGACACGTGTGGGATTCTGTGCTTCAACAAACAAGGAGATCGACTATGTCAGCAAAACTCACTCGCAGGGATTTTGTGCAGAACTCGATGACGGGCGCTGCGGCGCTGGCCACCGCGGCGTCGGTACGGAGGGCGACGGGGGCTGAATCGGCGGCCAACAATGTGGTGATCGCGTTGATCGGGGCCGGAGGGCGTGGTCGTGGGTTCACCAGGAAATTGGCGGCTCGCGAGGATGTGGATATCAAGTACGTCTGCGACGCGGAGAAACCGCGTGGCGAGGCGGCTGCCAGGGATTTCGAGCAGATCCAGGGATTTGCTCCCAAGTACGTCGCAGACATGCGGCGTGTGTTCGACGACAAGGACGTGCACGGGGTCGTGGTCGCGACACCCGAGCAGTGGCACGGGCTGGCCACCGTTTGGGCGTGCCAGGCGGGAAAAGATGTGTATGTGGAAAAGTGCATCTCGCGCAAAGTCGAAGAAGGCCGCAAGATGGTTGAAGCCGCAGAGAAGTACAAACGCATTGTCCAGGCCGGTACCCAGTCCCGTGCCACGGCGTACGCAGCATCGGCACGTAAGTACATCGAGGACGGCAACCTGGGCGACGTGTTCCTGGTGAAGTTGTTCTTCATGCAGAGCAGCGTCTACGGCGGGTATCCGATGAAAAAGGTCCCGGACGGCGATCCGCCGGAGGGGCTGGACTGGGACGCCTGGTTGGGACCGGCTCCCGAGCGTCCTTACAATCGCCAGGTGCATCGGGGGTGGTATGGCTATTGGGACTATTCCGGCGGCAACAACTCGGACGCGATCCATGTCCTCGACCTGGCTCGTCTGGCCATCGGCGATCCGCCTCATCCGAATGCGGTCAACAGTTACGGCGGCCGCTGGCGCTACGACGACGGCGGCGAAATGCCCGACTGCCTGATCGTCACGTTTGAGTTTGACAACTTGGCGATGACGCTCGACACAACGGGGTTCAGTCGCGGGTACATGAAGAAAACGCCGCCGGATATCCGCGATGGCGACAAGTTCCCCTACTGGCCGCAGAACTCGACCCGAATCGAGATTTACGGCACAAAGCAACTGATGTACCTCGGCCGCCACGGAGGTGGTTGGCAAGCCATGACAGCCGACGGCCAGGCCGTGGCCAGCGACTACGGCCGGCAGGGAGACCCCGAGGCGATCGAAGATTTCGTCAATTGCATCCGCACGCGCAACCAGCCGAAGGCCAATATCGTACAAGGCCACTTGTCGGCCAGCCTGGAGCATCTGGCCAACATCGCTCACCGCAGCGGCAATCAGAAACTGGTCTTCGACGGCAAGACCGAGAAGTTCGTCAACAACGACGACGCCAACAAGTACCTGAAAGCCGCTGCTCGAAAACACTACCGAATGCCGGAGGAAGTCTAGCGGGTTATGCTCCCTTCGTTTAACCGCAGTGCCCAACGGGCCGCGCGTCGGCGAGGACGTTGGGTAGCGTTTCTCTCCAGCGTAGAGTGGGATGCCAAGCCGAGGTCAACTCCCGCGCAGGCCGCTGGCCTTGCGGTTAAACGATCCGACGGCACGGCAGCCGCGGACGCCGGCTTGGGAACTGTGCTGAAGTTCATTGACCCGCGGCATATGCGTCAGTCATAATGTTGCGACAGTTCGTCCGGGAAATGCACACTTGAATCATGATCGCGAGGAACGGCATGAGCAATAAGACATGGATTTTGGCGATACTCGTGGGCCTCACCATTGGAGCGATCGTATGGCAGCCAGCCTTGGCCGGGGAATCGACAGAAAAGACGCCTCAACTGACGGGCCTGCTTGACGCACCGTTGCTGTTCACCAAACGGCACTCGTACGTCGGTATCCACATCTATGACACGTTCTACAAATGGAAGCCGGGCGGCGGGATCTATGTGATCGAAAACCCCAGCGATCCACTCGAAGAGCACGAGGTCCGAGCGGTGATCGACCCGACTACCCCAGAGACGCTGGGCGAGGGGATCTACAGCGATCCGGAGCTTTCGTGGGACGGTAAGCGACTTCTGTTTTGCTTCAAGGGCGAAGCGGCCGGATCCACCAGTATCTACGAAATTGGGGTCGACGGCAGCGGCCTCAGACGCCTGACGGACCCTTGTCCCTGCGAAGACGACTACCGTGGATCGCACGGCGGTGTGCACGATGTCAGCCCGGCGTATTTGCCGGACGGTCGGATTGTGTTCACTTCGACGAGGCAACATGGCTTGGTGCCGTGTGCCAACGAGGGTGTTGACATCATGCACGTGATGAACGCCGATGGCACGGACATCCGCACGCTGTCGGTGAACAACGTGAATGAATTCGACCCTTGCGTGTTGCCGGATGGCCGGATCCTTCAAGGTCGCTGGGAATACGTGGACAAAACGGCGCTAACGCAGCAGAGCCTGTGGACCATTTTCCCGGACGGCACGAACGAGACGGCCATGTTTGCCAACAATATGGTCCATCCTGAGGCGTTGCTGGACGCGCGCCCGGTACCGGGCTTACCGCATTTGGTCGCGGCATCGCTGACTCGGCATAACGCTCCGCCGCGAGGGACCATTGGGATCCTCGACACGCGACTGGGCAAGAACAGCCCGGGGGCCATGACCAACTTCGAAACTCCAGACGATCCGACATTCGATCGAGGCGATTCGTGCGAGCCCTGGCCGCTGTCCGGAGACGTGATTCTCTTCAGCGGCCGACCGGCAGGAAGCCCATTCAACGCCATCGAGATCATGGACCGGCACGGCCATCGGCAACTGGTCCATGCCGAACCGGACATCTGCTGCCATTCCCCCATGCTGATCAAACCGCGTCCGCGACCACTGATCATCCCCGACGGGCGACAACACGAAGAAGTGACCGGCCGCTTGTACGTACAGGATGTCTACGAGGGTCTGACGGGCGTCGAGCCCGGCGAAGTCAAATGGCTGCGCGTGATCGAAGAAACATCGCGCACCAGCGCTACGCCGGGCGGAGCTATGAACCAGACGTTTCTGGTCAGCGCCATCTTGGCCTTCAGCGCAAAGAACTACCTGGGCGTAGTACCGGTCGAAGAGGATGGATCGGCCTATTTCGAGGTGCCGGCCGGACGAGCCCTTTACTTGCAGGCGTTGGACGACGAAGGACGGCTAGTGCAGAGCATGCGGACCTTTGTCCAAGCCGCACCCGGTGTAACTCGATCCTGCATCGGTTGTCACGAGCACAAATACCACACGCCAGCCAACTCGGGCGACCGTCTGGCGGTCTCGCGGCGGCCGGTCCGGCCGAAACCGGAGTCGTGGGGAACTGGTTTCATCGACTATCCCTCGATGATTCAGCCGATAATGGACAAACACTGTGTGCGTTGCCATGGCGGAGAAGAAGGGATTGCCGCGGGAATGGATCTGTCGGGCGGCTGGACCGAATATTTCAATATCGGCTACGAGAACCTTGTGACCCGCCGGGAGACTCAGTTGATCGCCTATTGGATCTCGGGCATCGACTGCATGAACGGCACGGCCCGATGGTCCGCACAGATCTTCCAGCCTCGATCTCACGGTTCCGGCGCCGCGCCTTTGGCAGAAATTCTGGTTTCCGGTCACGACGAACACATTGCGAATCTCAATCGAACCGAACGCGACTTGCTGATGGCCTGGATCGACACCAACGGCCTGTACCACGGTACGTGGGACTACACCGATCATGGATGCAAGATCAACGCCTGGCCGGACGTGAAAAACGCACTGATTGCGGAAATGCAGAGCGCCGGATGCGTGCGATGCCACGGAAAGAACGGCCAAGTTACCATGTTCGAGAACGACTGGTTCAACCTCCAGCATCCGGAGCGGAGCCGGATTCTGCGTGCCCCGCTTCCGGAAGGCGCCGACGGCTTGGGACTGGGGATGTGTCGCGATCGACAGGTCGATCCCGGTCGTCAACGAATCCATATCCTGCGGACCGGCGGGTATGTACACGCGGATCTGCCGCTAGAGTCCTTCGCACCGCAGACGCCGTCGCCTCGGGATACCGAAGGCAAACCGGTCGTAAGCTTCGCCTCGACCAACGATTCACACTATCAATCCATGCTTGCGATTATCAGCGATGGACGCCGGAGGGCCCTGGCCGCGCCGCGCTCCGACATGCCCGGCGCAGAAATCAATGCGGGCAGTTGCCGGCGTCTGTTGCCGCCGTCGCTGCCCGAGTCGCTGCCAACGCTGGAGGCACGCGTGGATGTCGAGAGTATTGTGCATCTCTCGTGGGAGCGTTCGGCGGAAACGATAGGGCTGGGCAGCGAGATCCACCGAAGTGCACAAGCTGATTTCACGCCTACTGACGAGACACTGGTCACAGCCACGCGGCTATTTGAATTCGCAGACGCCGAAGTGCCGGAAGGGCTAAACCACTACGCACTGGTCCTTGTCACGGACGATGACCGTAGTCAGCCTATCCGCACATCCATTTCCGTGCCGCCTTTGCCCGAACCGCCGCCGCCCACGGGTTTGAAAGCGAAATCGGCTCCAGGACGCGTCGAATTACGGTGGCTGGAGCAGGGCGACACTTGTTTGCGATATCACGTCTATCGTGGCAAGGCCGGTAGCGACCAGTTCGCCTGCCTGACCACAGAACCGGTTGCCCGACTGCAGTACACCGACGTGGATCTCTCGGCTGGCGTCGAACATGCGTATGCCGTGCGCGCAGTCAACCGGCGAGGGGCAGAAAGTGCATCTTCCTCGCCCGCAGTAGCCGCGGCGTTGCCGGAGATCAAGGAGCCGGTCTTTGAAGCCACATTCGCGCAAAACGCAAACGCTTCTCTCTACGGAGGCGGCACTGCACCCGGAACCGTGCACGGTAAGGCACAGATCGCAGACGGCATGCTTGACATTCGCCAAGGAGGCCATGTCACATTCGCCCATCAGCCGGAGTTTGATTTGAATACGCGGCTCTCGGTCGAGTTCTGGGTGTACTTCACCGCTGAATCGCAGATGCCGGTCATTGTCAGTTGCGGGCACTGGCGCCAAGCCGGTTGGTTCCTGCAGCGGATTGGGGCAGGTTGGCGCTGGCACGTGGGCGGCATCGACTGCGACGGCGGCAAGCCCGCGCTCGGGCGATGGACCCATTTGGTCGGAACGTTCGACGGCCGCACCACTCGTCTGTTCCAAGACGGCCAGAAAGTGGCCGAGAAACCCGGCCACATCATCCAAGCGACCTGGAACGGGCCGCTGCACGTTGGTCAATACAGCGGAGGACCGTCAGCACCGTATCAGGTGAACGGTTGGATCTCTGGCCTGCGAATCTACAACCGTGTTGTGAACGCCGAAGAGGCCGCCGACGCATTTAAACGGAAGCCTGCCGATCCGAAGTAATGTGCGCGCCGCGCGCAAATTATACCGCAAGAATCTGAAGCGATTCCCGAGGGCTTGGTCCGCTTATGTCCCATCTGGTCGTTCAACCGGTCGCCACGCGCCGCCAGAAAAAGCAGTTTCTGCGGTTCCCCTGGACGCTCTACCGCGACGATCCGTACTGGATCCCGCCGCTGCGCCGCAACCAGAAAGAACTCGTCGGCTACCGGTACAACCCCTTTTACGAACGCAACCAGGCGCAGACCTTCCTGGCCTATCGCGATGGCGAGGTCTGCGGCCGCATCGCGGCGATCCTCAACCACGGCCACATCGAGCAACAGCAGGATCGGCGAGGCTTTTTTGGGTTCTTCGAGTGTATTGACGATCAACAGGTCGCCGACGCCCTGTTCGACGCGGTGCGCGGCTGGTTTGCCCAGCGCGACATTGACTGGCTCCGCGGGCCGACCAATCCCTCGCTGAACCATGAAGCAGGCCTGCTCGTCGACGGCTTCGACAGCTCGCCCTTTTTCATGATGACCTACAACCCGCGGTACTACGCCGCATTGATCGAAAGGTACGGTTTCCGCAAGACGCAGGATACATACGCCTATTGGGGGCGGATCGAGTGGTTGCCGAAGCTGGAAGAACGGCTTCTGGACCTGTGCGAGCACATCATCGAAAGCCAGGGCGTGGTGTTGCGGCCGCTGGACACCAGCCGCTTTCTGGAGGAGGTCGAGACGTTTCTGACCGTCTACAACCAGTCGATGATCAACAACTGGGGCTTCGTGCCGATGTCCGAGGCCGAGGTGCGACATACGGCCCGCGAGTTGCGCCACCTGATCGTGCCCGATCTGGCAATCGCGGCGGAGATCGACGGCAAAGTCGCCGGCGCCATCTTCTGCCTACCAGACTACAATCCGCGAATCAAGAAGATCGACGGCCGGCTCTTTCCTTTCGGATTTCTCCGTCTGTTGTGCAAGAAGCACCGGATCAAGAAAGCACGCGTGATTGCGGCCAACGTGTTGCCTGAGTACCAGCGATGGGGAGTGGGGATAACGCTGCTGCACGGGCTGGTGCCGCCATTGCTGAAGTCGGGAATTCGCGAAGTGGAATTGTCCTGGATCCTGGAGTCGAACCGAGCCGCGCGCCGCAGTTTGGAGAAGGGCGGCGCGAAGATCACCAAGACCTACCGGCTGTACGACCTGGACGCCGCGCCGTGACCGAGGAGAAGACGCCACAGGGCGATGTGCTACGATTCGCCGGGTGAACTCAGCGCATCGAGCCGGACGTGGATCGAGCAGCTCCTCGGTACGCCTTCGAGAATCGGCGCGAGCGTCCCGTCGTCGTCGGTCTGCATCGAGGCGAAGCCGTCTCGGCGCAAGAAGGCCAGGCCGGTTGTGTCTTCCTTGGCGTTCCGCCCGCTGGCGCAGAAGAACAGCCGGTCGCCGACTCGATGAGAAAATCGTCAACAAACAACTGACGTCCAACGTCGATCGGGATTATCTCCGGCGGATCGTTCAACCGGGGTAGTCACCTCCGCTACGTGAGGCAACGATCACCAGCACCAGCACGACTGCCATCAAACCGGCACCGACGTATGACGGCATGGTGTAGTCCAGTTTCAGCAAAGGGATGCCGATCCCAGATCCGAGGATACGTCCCAGCGCATTGACGCTTTGGGCGGCTCCCAAGATGACGCCTTGTCTTTTCGGATCACTCCGCCGGGATAGCAGGGAATTCAGATTCGGTTGTATGAACGATACTCCGGTCACGATGACGGCCAACGACCCCAGCAACAGAGCGACGGAAGCGCAGTTGATGGCCACGACCATGATGACAAACCCGACCACATTGACCGCCGCACCGAAGGTGGCCAACTTGCCTTCGGCGATTCTGCCCGCCAAGCGGCGGACCAGCCCGCCTTGGATTGCGGCCAGGGTGAAGCCGATGTATGCGTGAGTCAAACACACTTGCGCCCAGGTGAAACAGAACGGGCTGTCCGTGGCTTCTTTGTCGCCCCAGATCAATATTGACGAACTGGTTTCCAGATTGGCGAACGTGAATATGCACAAGAATACCACCATCAACAACATCCCGATCGACGGAACCGTGACTGCCTGTCGAAAGGCTTCCATATCAAGTAGCTTGCGTGCCGCCGAGGTGCTATCGGCGCGTTTGGATTCGGGCAGTTTGAAAACCGCCAGCAACAATGCCGCGGCCGATAGAATTGCCGCGGCGAAGCCCGGCCAGGGTCCTGGGTCGCCGCGCCCGGTGGGAACCGCCAGGAATGCCAACACGGGTCCGAAGGTAAAACCCAAGCCGAACGCCACGCCGATCAGCGCCATCCCTTTGGGACGTTTCTCCAGCGATGTGGAATCGGCAATATACGCCTGGGCAGTGGGGATCGTCGCACCAGCAATGCCGGCTCCGATCCGCGAAACGAACAGTAGCGCAAGGCTGCCGCGGATCGTGGCAATTCCGAACAACGTGTAGAAGACCACCGAACCCGCCAGCCCGATCATCAGCACCGGCCGCCGACCGATGTGGTCCGAGAGTCGGCCCCACAGAGGTGCAAACAGGAACTGCATCATCGAGAAGCTCGCCATCAGCAGTCCCAACCGCCACCCCATCGGGTCTTCCGTGAAGAACTCGCCGTAGATCGGCAGAAGCGGCAGAACCATGCCAAACCCGAGCAGGTCGATGAAAACCGTGAGGAAGATGACCAGCAGCGAGCCCTTGCGGGGTTCGTCGGACATGGGATTGAAGAAGTTGTTGGGATACGGGATTCGAGATGCGCGGTACGGGATGCGAGATTCCACGGGCCGGACATCCGCAAACTTGACTATTTTGCCGATCCAGCCGCATTACACAAGAGCCAATGCATGGGTTGAGTTCACGGTGACACCGGAACTTGCGCCGGATCATTGTGCCATGAACGGACGAATCGGCTCGGCTGCCTTTCGCATAAGGGCGCCAAATCGTATGATTCTCCGTATGATAAGCACCACTTTCGAACAGCGACGGGAACTGGAACGCCTCGATCCGGAAGCGTTGGCGGGGTACCAACTGGACAAGTTGAACGCCCTGTTGACCAGGGTGCTACCACAAAACCGCTTCTACCACGACAAGTTGCCCGACTTGCGCTTGCCGATCGAGTCGATGGAGCAGTTGGCCGATCTGCCGTTTACATTCAAAGACGAGTTGGCAGGCGCCGCGCACGATGTTCTGGCGGCCAATCTGACGTATCCCATCTCCGAGTACGTCCGCTTTCACCGCACGTCCGGGACGCGCGGCAGGCCGATGATCGTGTTGGACACGGCGGAGGATTGGCAATGGTGGACTGACACGTGGCAGTACGTGCTGGACGCTGCCGAGTTGAAGGCGGGCGATCGCGGCTTGTTCGCGTTCTCCTACGGGCCGTTCATAGGCTTCTGGAGCGCCCACGACGCGGCTGTTGCCCGTGGCATTCTGGCGATTCCCGGCGGCGGGCTCAATACGTTGGCTCGGCTGGAGATGGCTCAGATCTGCCGCGTGACGGCCATTTTCTGCACGCCCAGCTACGCTCTGCACATGGTCGAGGTGGCGTCGGAGAACCAGATCGATCCCACGGCACTGGCCGTGCAGAAAGTGATTGTTGCGGGCGAGCCGGGCGGTTCGCTGCCGTCGGTTCGTGAACGCATCGGGAGTGCGTGGGACGCCAAAGTGATCGACCACGCCGGCGCGTCCGAGGTGGGGCCGTGGGGGTACGCCGACAGCGAGCGCCGGGGCTTGCACGTGGCCGAAAGCGAGTTCATCGCAGAGTTCCTTTCGGTCGAGACCGGACAGCCGGCTGGCGAATTAGAATTGTCCGAATTGGTGCTGACCAGCCTGGGCCGCCCCGGCAGCCCCGTCATCCGCTACCGCACGGGGGATCTCGTTCGTCCCACGTGGAACGCACCGGGCGACAATCGCTTTGTCCTATTGGAGGGCGGCGTGCTGGGACGTGCGGACGACATGCTGGTGATCCGCGGCGTGAACGTGTTTCCGAGTTCCGTCGAGCAGATTCTGCGCAGCTTTCCTGAAATCGTGGAATACCGCATGGTGGCGCACCGGGTCGGCGAAATGGACGCATTGGCCGTGGAGATTGAGGATCGCCTGGACAAACCGGACCGTGTCGCCAAGGAACTTCGTTTGCGGCTGGGGCTGAAAGTCGAAGTGCAGTGCGTACCACTCGGGTCGCTGCCGCGTTTTGAAGGCAAGGGGAAGAGATTTGTGGACGAACGAGCTACTTGAGTACTGCCGGAGCCAGTTTCCGGCCCTGCGTCGCGAAGTCAACGGTCGTCCGATCGTCTACTTCGATGGGCCTGCCGGTACGCAGGTGCCGCAATGCGTGATCGACGCCGTCGGGCACTACTACGCGCACAACAACGCGAACCACGACGGTCTGTTCCCGACCGCTCGCGACAGTGACGCCATGTTGGCCGAAGCGCACCGTGCGGTGGCCGATTTGCTGGGCGCCGAAGATCCCGAGACCGTCTACTTCGGGCCCAACATGACGACGCTTACGTTTGCGTTGTCGCGTGCACTGGCCAAGACTTGGCAGGCCGGTGACGAGGTGGTCGTCACACGACTGGACCACGACGCGAACGTGACCCCCTGGGTCCTGGCCGCACAAGATGCAGGAGCAACGATCCGCTACGTGGGTCTTCACCCCGAAGACTGCACGTTGGATCTGGAAGATCTTCGCTCGAAGATTACCGATCGCACGCGTCTGGTGGCGGTCGGGTGCGCGTCCAATTCGGTCGGTTCGATCAACCCCGCCGCGGATATCTGTCGGTGGGCCCGCGAAGCCGGGGCGCTAAGCTTTCTGGACTCAGTGCACTTTACGCCACACTCGCTGGTCGACGTAGCCGCATTCGGGTGCGATTTCTTGGCGTGTTCGGCGTACAAGTTCTTCGGGCCACACGTTGGGGCGATGTGGGGGAAACGAGAACTGCTGGAAGAACTGTCGGCCTACAAGGTGCGACCCGCGCCGGATTCGTTACCCGGCAAATGGATGACCGGCACACAGAACCACGAAGGCATATCGGGCACACTGGCCGCGGTCGATTATCTGGCTGACGTTGGCCGTCGGCATACGTCGGACGACAGTCTGGACCGTCGTGCGGCTCTGCGCGAAGCGTATGCTGTGATCGGCGACTACGAGCGGCAGTTGGCCGCACGACTAGTCGCAGGACTGGCCGATTTGGAGGACGTACGCATCTGGGGGATCACCGATCCGGACCGTTTCTCCGAACGCCTGCCCACGTTGTCGATCACGCACGCGAAAAAACGATCGGCAGAGTTGGCCGAGTACCTTGGCCAGCGCGGCATTTGCGTGTGGCAAGGCAATTACTACGCGCTGCAGTTGACCGAGACGCTTTGCCTGGAGCCCGACGGTATGGTGCGCATCGGGTTGGTACACTACAACACTGCGGAAGAGGTGGACCGAATCCTGGAGGCACTGGCGTTGCTCGGCAAATGAACGCGAAAGCCGCCGGTAGGGTCGACGGAAATCAGAAAGCGACGACGGGTCGTCGCACTCCAAATCCTGTTTGCGGCCATCGGCCGGGGCGTTTAACGGCAAGCCGAAGGCGACTTGGGAATCGGGTACACAGTCGCCTTCGGCTTGCCGTTAAACGATATCTTTCGGTGGAATCGTGGACGAAGAACCGTCGTCGCTATAACCGAGTCGGGCTCAGGGCTCCTGCAGACGGTAGGTTGCGAGCAATCGGACCAGTTCGGCGTCGCCGTCCACTTCCATCTTCTCCAGTATGCTCTTGCGGTGTTTGGCTATGGTCTGCACGCTGATGTCGAATTGCAGAGCGATTTGCTTCATTGCTTTGCCGGCGTACAGCAATTCGATGACCTCCTTCTCGCGCGGCGAGAGCCGCGCCAGTCGCATTTCAAACTCGGCCCTGTCCGGTCCTTGCTGGCGACGTTTGGCATCCTTCTCCAGCGCTCGTCGCACGAGTTCCATCAGCAGTTCCCCGTCCACGGGCTTCTCGAGAAAATCATAAGCGCCCCCTTTCATCGCCCGCACGCTCGTCGGTATGTCACCATGAGCCGACACGAAGATGATGGGAATGCGTGCCCCCAGCGAAGCGAGCTTCTCCTGGAGTTCCAGACCCGTCATTTCGGGCATGCGAAAATCCAGCACCAGAATCCCGTTCTTCTGCGGGTCAAGGCCGTCGAGGTATTCGGTGGCCGAGGCGTACGCCTCGACATCATACCCGGCTGACTCCAGGAGGTAGCCAATCGAGTCCAACACTGCTGTGTCGTCATCGACCAGGAAAACGGTGTCTTTGGTTTGCACAATTCAGCCCTTGCTTGCAGTCGTCGGTACCACAAAACGGAATACACAGCCGTGTGGCGTATTAGGTGTCACCCAGATTCGGCCCTCATGAGTTTCCACGATCGTTCGGCTGATGGCCAGCCCCATGCCGAGGCCATTGGCCTTCTTTGTGAAAAACGCGTCGAAAACCTGGTGGCGGAGTTCTTCGCTCAGCCCCTTGCCCGAGTCGCCAACACGAACCTCGACCGCTTCGCCGTCCGCGGCTACGGTGGTCAGCGTCAGTTGCCTCGGGCGCGACGGTCCATCCCGCATCGCGTCCAGGGCATTGCGGATCAGGTTCAAAGCGACCTGTTGAATCTGAATGGCATCCGCAAGCACGAGCGGCAGTCCCTCCTGCAGGTCCAAGTGTACGGAGACGTTTTCCTGGCGAAGTTCATGCTCGACAAGCGGAAGTACGTCCCGTAACAATTCGTTCAGGTCCGTTGACGATCTGCGTGGTTCACATTTTTGAACCGTGTTGCGGAGACGCTTGATTATCTCGGAAGCGCGCCTGGCTTGTCCAGAGATCTTCAGCATCATTTCGGCCAGGCTCTGGCGATCCACCTCTGCCTCGCGCAGACGCAGCGTGATTCCCGTCACGTAGTTGGTAATTGCGTAGAGCGGCTGATTCAGTTCATGAGCCAGCCCGGCGGCCATTTCTCCCATCGTGTGGAGTCGTCCCAAGTGGGCCAGCTCGTTGTCGCGCTGTCGCAGTTTCGCCTCCATTCTCTTTCGTTCGGTCACGTCCCAAAACACTCCTTGGACGCCGACGACCACGCCGTTTGCGTCGTACACAGGGGATTTGACAGCCTGCATAACCCTTGTCGTCCCGTCTAAGGTCCGGTACTCCTCGATACGTTCGAGTACTTGCCGCGTTTCGATCACCATCTGATTGTCGCGATGGTACCTATCTGCCAGTTCTCTAGGAAAGAGATCAAAGACGGTCTTGCCGATCAACTCATCGAACGTACGATTCTTCAACTCGCAGTACTTCTTGTTTGCGAAAGTGATTCGGCCGTGCAGATCCTTGCGGTTGATGTTCAGAGGCAGCGTCTCGACCAGAGACGAGTACAGGGCTTCCGAATCGCGTAGGGCCCTTTCGGCTTGCTTTCGCTCGGTGATGTCAAGCCCAACCGACTGAATCTCTACCAGCTTGCCCTCTTCGCCAAAAACGCCGCGGTTGGTCCATTGCCCCCACAGAATCTCTCCCGTAGGAAGCACGTTGCGGTTTTCGTGGGTCTGGACCGGCGATTCTTGGGTCAGCATCGCCAGACGCTCCATCACCGTCGCCAAATCGTCCGGATGCACATACGGTGTTATACTCTGCCCGATCAACTCCTCAGGCGTTCTGCCAAGCGCCTTGCAGATTGCTCTGTTCACGAACGTCAACGTCCCGTCGGGACGAAATCGGCACAGGTACTCTGTTTGGTCGTCGACGATCGCTCGGTATCGCGCCTCGCTTTGCCGGATCGCCTCCTCACCCTGTTTGCGCTCTGTGATGTCGACGTACGCGGTTTGGATTGCGGGTCGGCCATTGAAATCGGTCTTGCTGGCAAAGATCTCCAGCCAGCGTACTTCGCCGTTCCCACGGACGATGCGGTGTTCGTAATGCGGCGGTGGAGTGCTACCTGCGAGCCTTTGGTGATAGTTGCTCCACACCCGCTCTCGATCCTCTGGGTGGATTCTCTCTCGCGACTCTTCGCCTGACATCGCCAGAATCTCGTCGATCGTGCATCCCAGAATCTCGGCCATGGCCTGATTGGCGAACACCGGCCGTTCGTCTTGCAGCATCAACAGCCCTTGCAGCGAGTTGTCCACCAACGTCCGATAGGCATCCTCGGTTCGCCTGTGGTCGGCGGCTTCCTTCCGAAGAGCTTCATTCGCCTGCTGCAGCTCCCGTGTTCGTTCCGTGACGGCAGCTTCCAAGTGGGTCGTATATTCCTCTAATCGTGATCGGAACGCCCTGTGGACGTGATGTATCAGTTCGTTGGGGTCGGAACCTTTCTCTACGTACGCGAACGCGCCCAGATTGACCGCTTCTTTAGCCGACTCGAACGAGCCATATGCCGTATGAATGATCACCTGTGCCAAGCCGCAGGACGCTTCCAACTCGGATAACAGTTCGGTGCCGGTCAGATCCGGCAGGCGGAGATCCACGATGGCCACTCCGACATCCCTGCTGTGAAGGTGCTCCAACGCCTCGGCCCCTGTCGAGCAGGCCACAACGTCGCATCCCTCGGCCTCGAAAACCCGTGTGAGCGTACGAAGCTGATTCGTATCGTCATCGACGATCAGCAGACGTGAGAAACGTGACTTGTCTGCGTCACTTGTCATTAGGCTCCGTCCCTTCCCCGAACGCAAAGCATTTTTTCCGTGGTTCGACTGCTTGACTTCACCCCTGCCGGCTCGCGGTCTGTCGGTTCAGTCGGCAACGGAAGACTTCAGTACAACATGTAGGGCATGCTGTGCATGCCGACCCCAAGGCATCGTGTCAGGCACAGCCTGACCTACGCTATGTCGACAGACTGCTCGCCCGGTGGGTGAACTAGTTTGATAGGCTAAGCGACAAATAGCTCCAAGTTAAACTCACGGCGGCTTGCGTAAATCGCCCGAAGCTCGCCTGCCCGTGAGCCGCTCCAGAAGCTCCAGTACATGGTCTATGTCCAACGGCTTTCTGACAATCGTGTAGGCATTGCGGCGAACGGCTTCCTTGGCCAGCGTTTCGAACTCCTCCTCCATCCCGGTGATCATAATGGCGACGGCCGATGGCGTGATGTCCTTGATGGCCAAGTATAGCTCCAGGCCATTCATCGCAGGGAGATTCACGTCCATAAATACGAGATCGAAACGGATCTGCTCGACAAGCTCCAGCGCGTCGTGAGCCGACTCAGTAACCGTCACTCGGTATCCCTGCTTCTTCAGGTTGTTGCTCAGCGCGTCGGCGGTCCCCTCGTCATTTTCGACCACCAGGATGGCCGTGTCCTTTACTTCGCCCACCAGATGAACCACCTTTTCCAGGTCCAGCGGTTTCGGCAGAAAGGCGATCGCACCTTCATCCAGGGCCGCCTCCTTCAAGTGTTCCACGCTGAAGGCGCTCATCAGTATCACACGCACGCCCTCCCTATGCCGCCGGATCTGCCGGAATGCCTCGACACCGTCAATGCCCGGCATGCGCACATCCATGAGGACGATGCCAAACTGTTCCCGGCTGCAAAGGTCCACTGCCTCCTCGCCAGTTGCGGCTGTTGCGACCTCGTAGCCCTCGTCGCTTAGGATAGCAGCCAGCGTACGCCGCATGTTCATTTCATCATCCACGATCAAGATTTTCGTCGTTGCGTCGTTCACAGATACTGATGGCATAATCCTCTCCTAACGCGGCAATCGCACGCGAAATGCCGCCCCCCCTCCTTCGTGATCGACCACGTCGATTGTCCCACCGTGGCCTTCGACTATCTGGCGACAGATGGTCAAGCCCAAGCCTACCCCTTTCGCCTTGGTTGTCACCAGCGGCTCGAACAGACTCTCGTGTACGTCCGGCGGGATTCCCGGGCCCGTGTCGCAAAACGAGATGACATCATAATCATCGCTACGAGCCACGTTCACGTGCAGTTGCCCCTGCCCACCCATGGCCTGCACCGCGTTGTCCACCAGGTTAACGATCACCTGCCTCAATTGGTAGGGATCCGCATGGACCTCAAACGGATCGGGGGCCAACTCGATCCGGCATGAAATCTGTTCGGCATCTTTCGCCTTGGAAAACACATCATTGACCAACTCGGCCAAATCAAACACCTGTTTCGTGGCCGCCTTTGCACGGGTCATCTCCAGGAGATTGCCGATAATGCGATCCGACGCGCTCACCTCGTCGTCGATAACGTCCAGGAACTCCGCGACCGTGGCGTCGTCCTTCGGCGTGTGCCGCTTGAGGTAGTAGACGGCGTTGCGCACTGAACCGAGCGGATTCCGCAATTCGTGGGCGATGCTCGCGGAAACCTGACCAATCGCCGCCAGCCGCGTTTGTCGGACAAGCTCCTCGCGAGCCTTTTCGAGTTCGGCTTCGACCTGCTCCGTTTCGCGACGCTGCAGGTCGAGCAGCTCTCGTTGAGCCTTGCGTGTTTCTGCTTCCGCATGCTTGCGGCTAGTGATATCTTCCACCACGGCAATGTGATAGGTGGGCTCTTCGCCAATGTCCCACATCGGCGACACCGTCAGATTCACCCACACGATAGACCCGTCTTTCCGGAAATACCGCTTTTCCATGGTGAAGTCGCGGATCTGGCCGCTCTTGAGCTTCTCCACGCTATCCAGATCTTCCTGCAGATCGTCCGGGTAAGTGATAGCCATGAATGTCGTCGTGGTCATCTCTTCGGGCTCGAGCCCGACGATCTGACAATATCTCTGATTGACTCTCACGAATCGTCCCGTCTGCGTCTCGATCTGCGCAACACCGACGGCAGCCTGCTCGAAGATGGCCCGAAACCTCTGTTCACTTTCCAGCAAGGCCCTATCGGCCCATTTACGGTCGGTGATATCTCGCCAAACAGAGCGGCTTCGAACGATGTTCCCGTCCTCGTCGCGCACTGCCGTGACATTCAAGCTGACGTCTATCTTGCTACCATCTCTTGCCCTAAGCTGAAGCTCGGCATTGTGGACTTCCCCTGTTTCCACAAAAGACTGAAACGATTTCTCCACGTCCTCCATGCAATCGGGATGGTACATATCGAAAATGGGCCGCCCAATGATGTCTTGCTTTGTGTAGCCTAGAGCGTTGGCCACTGTTTGGTTGCAGTCCAGAATCTGGGCCGTTTCGGCCGACACAGAGACGGCCATGTCGGGGGCGTTGTCGTAGTAGTCCTGATATCTGGCCTCCGACCGTCTCAGTGCCCCTTCTGCCTGCTTGCGCTCCGTGATGTCTTCGCCGGAACTGAGCGTGCCGAGGACCCCGCCGGTCTTGTCGCGAACGAGCGTGTTGTGCCAGGCGACGACGCGTTCTTCGCCGGATTTCGTGAGAACGGAGTTTTCGTAGTATTCGACAGCACCAATGTGACCCGCGATCAACTGCTGGAACACGGTCCAGACGGACTCTCGATGTCTCGCGGGAAGGCACGTGTCAAACCAGTTCTTGCCGATGAGTTCCGAAGCGCTATACCCCAACAACTCCTCGCCACGCCGATTGAGCAATGTTACCTTTCCTTCGGTGTCCAGCGCCACAAAAACGACGCCCGCGATGTCCAAGTAGCGCTGCGCTCTCTCCTGTTGTGCCCGCAGGGCTTCTTCGGCTCGTTTTCGCTCGACAATCTCGCCGATCAGCCTAGCCGCCGAAGTCACGCATTTTCTTGCGAAGTCAATGACGTATTGCGGTCGTGAATGGTACGCGGCGGCTCTCGCGCGGAGCTCTTCGCGATCTACATGGAATCTGTCCGCGATCTTCCTCAGGTTTTCGTCGTCTGCCGGAGGATCACCGTATCCAAAGCAGATTGCCCCAACGGCTTCATCGCCAGCTCGAATTGGGACAACGTACAAACGGATGCCGCCTCGACATGCGGTGTCGGCTTCTTTGCCCGTCGCGATGGTCTCCGAGCATGCTTCGCGCCAACATGACTCGCGGCAGTGCCACTTGCCAGATTGGATTGCCCGCGCGTTGTCGCCGGTCTTGCACAGTCGCCTTGATGCCTCGTCCAGGTAACGACACCAACCCGACGAGAGCATCCCCGCAGCGTAGTCGCCGTTCTTTTCCAGTACAGCCACCGACGTTCCCATGAGGTCCATGAGTTCCGCCCCGAGCTCCAGAAGCGGCTCTTGCCCGACGGCATTCAGGATTTCGCGGCGCGAGTTCAGTTTCGTCAGATCTCCGTAGGCCGGCATCCACTGGCCCGCCGTCTCCCTCTCGCGCGGGATACGCGTGGAAAGGAGCCAGGCAATTCGGTCTATCTCTTCCTCTGCTCGCTTGCGACCATCCTCCAATGCCTTCTTCTCAAGAACTGCCCAGATCGTACTGGGCAGACGCTGGATATGCTCGTGCGTCTTGATCACGTAGTCGGCCGCACCACGTTTCATGGACTCGACGGCCACTTCTTCAGAACCGCTGCGGGTGACGATAATCACCGGCAGACTGGGACACACCCGCCGAACGACCTCGATGACCTCCAGCCCCTCGTAGCCGAAAATGTTGAAATCGCTCAGAGCTACGTCGACATTACCATTGGCCAGCATCGATTCGAATTGCTCCCGCGAGTCCGCCTGGGTCAGATGGAATACACTCGCCTGCCTTTCGAGCGCATCCCGTACCAATTGACGCTCAGAGGCATCGTCGTCCAGGTGCAGAACACGGATCGCCTGATCCATGGCGTAGAGCCTCCCTGATTCCAACGCTGGTCCTCCGATTCGTCGTGGTTCAGCCTGTGCGGTGCCGGGCTTTCGCAATCCGTCGCATTGCCTACTCTAGAAGAGCGTGGCGTCTGCTGGTAATCTTACCTGTGTCGCCCGAAACGCGGAACCTGTCCGCCCAAACTGGGAGTGCCAACACGGACACTACCGGTGTGCGAATGTTTGGACCGTCCAAACAACCGCCGGGCGATACGGAGCCAATGGGCTTGCCATGAAACTAGACGCGGCAACCTAGCAGGCCGCGGATGCCGGTTGCACCCCCTTTTCGGGCACTGTTAAATTTTCACATAGGCCGCGTTAGGAGAAAACGCCTGATGACCATCCGCAAAGCCATAATCGCCGTCGCAGGCTATGGCACCCGTTTCTTACCCGCGACCAAGGCCGTGCCCAAAGAACTGTTGCCCATCGTTGACAAGCCGATTGTGCAGTATCTGGTCGAGGAGATTATCGGCGCTGGGATCGACGAGATCATCCTCGTCACGCGATCAGGCACCCAGGCTGTTGCGGACCATTTCGACAGCAACCGAGACCTGGAAGTGCACTTGGCCGACGCGGGGAAAGATGATTACCTGGCGGTGGTCCGTAAGGTTGCCCAAATGGCCAATTTCGCGGTGGTCCGGCAGGGCAGACATTTGCCGTACGGCAATGGAACTCCGTTGCTGGCCGCCAAGAGATTCCTTGACGAAGGCGAACCCTTCGTATACCTCTTCGGCGATGACCTTGTGCTGTCCGAGACGCCGTGTGTCAAGCAACTGGTCGACTTGTACGCCCAGCACGAACCGGACGGTGTGATCGCATTTCAAGAAGTGCCGAACTCCGAAATCCGCCGTTACGCGTCAGCCGAGCTGAGGGACAGCACAGATCCCCCGGAAATTGTCTCGCTTGTCGAGAAGCCTAAGCCGGACCAAGCGGCATCCAACCTGGCACAACTCGGCCGATTTGTGCTTCCCTGGCGCGTGATCCAGATTCTGGAGGAAATGAGCCACAACCTCGAAGCCAAGGACGAACTGTACCTGACCTACGCCAACAACCAGTTGTGCCAGCAGGGCCGGATGCTCGCCCACACAATCAACGGACGCTGGCTCACCACCGGCGACCCGCTGCGCCACCTGAAGGCCAGCGTCCTGTACGCTTTGCGCCACGAGAAGGTCGGCCACGACTTCGCCGCGTTCCTCCGCGACCTTGATCTGCCGGAGGATTAAGCGTGAGGGTCGACACCAAGGAGCTGTTCGAGCACGCGTATGGCAAGTATGCCGTCGGCGCCTACAACGTGAACAACCTGGAACAGATTGTGGGGCTTTTTCGCGGCAGTCTCGGGATACTTGATCCCGAAAGCGATGAGGGCACTCGAGAACTCAGCGCGCCGTTCATTATCCAGATCTCGAAGGGCGCACGGGATTACACGGACGAACGTTTTCTGATGGCGATCATCGAGGCGGCCGCGAAGAAATACAAAGACGCCGTTTTCGCCGTTCACCTGGATCACGGTGACAAGTCGACCTGCGAGGAGTGTATCAAATCCGGTCTCTACGACTCGGTGATGATCGATGCCTCGGACAAGGTATTCCGCAAGAACGTAAAGACCACCAAGGCGATTGTGGACTGCGCCCATGAGCATTCGAAGCATGTGAGGGTCGAAGCCGAATTGGGGCAACTCGGCGGCGTCGAGGAGCACATTTCGGGGAGCGTTCGCCTTACGGATCCGGGGGAAGCAAAGAAGTTCGTGGAGAGAACCAAGTGCGATTCGTTGGCCGTGGCCATCGGCACGTCTCATGGAATTCACAAGTTCAGCGAAGGCGAAACTCTGCGTTTTGATCACCTGAAGAAAATTAAGGAGGCGTTGCGAGAGGAGTTGCGAGGCAAGTTCCCGTTGGTCTTGCACGGGGCCGCCCTCGTGCCCCCCGAGTGGGTCTTGCGAGTCAATAAGGCTGGGGGCAGCCTGGCAAACACCAGCGGTGTTCGCATACACCAGTACGCGCTGGCGGTGGAATTGGGCATCTGCAAGGTGAACATCGATGTCGACTGCCGATTGATATGGACCGCACTCCACCGTGAGTTCTTCCTCAAGAGCCCAGGCAAGATCGATCTGCGCGAACCTGGCAGGACGTTCATGCAGGCCTACGCCGAATACGTGGCGGACACCAACAGAGTGTTGGGGGCTGCGGGGCAAGCGCCGAAGTTGAAGAAGGCGCAGGAAGACACGGCGGCTGGAGAAGGGGCCTGATTGCCGGTCGTAGCCAAGAATCGCGGAGCCCGCGCTTCGACAACGCAGAAAAGCGAAGGACTTGGCGCGGCAGAACCGCAACCAAAGCCGTTTAACGGCAAGCCGAAGGCGACGTTGTTCTGGCCGGCGCAGTCGCCTTCGGCTTGCCGTTAAACGGATGTTGCGCACGCCGCGCGTATCCTGACCGTTTGCAGTACAGAGATGGCGTCCTTCCCGCCCACGGCGAAAACCAGAGTGGTCGAGAGAATTCGATCCCTCGAAGTCCGCATTGGTATTGCGAACTAGGAGGAACCGACTGGATCCGTACTGGCGACCTGCGGGGGGCTATTGCCGACCACGGGCCAGTTCGAGGATCCAGTGTGTTGGCCAGATGCGTGTTGTCACACAGTCACCGCCGGGCCGACGACTTGGCCTGCCGGCAGCGGCAACTGGGGTGTCATGCGGCCTTCGAGTATGTCGAAGGCTACTTCTTGGTAGGACAGCCGGCCGCAGGTGTAGGCGAAGAAGGCGCAGAGGGCGGCTGTAGCTGACTGCAGATTTGCGAATAGGATTTGCGGGATCGAGACGGCCAGTTGCCCGCAGTCCGGCCCGCCGGGCATATCGCCAACGGGATCGGCAATCTCCGGGTGGAATTTGGTGATGGGGGCGGTCACGTCTTCGCCTCCTTGCCGGACGGCGATTTGAACGTTGCCATAGGTGCCGCGCTCGCCGTTTTCGGGATCAACACCGTCGTTGCCGGCACTGATCAGCGTGACATCGGAAAGCGTGTCACAGTAGTCCGATACAACCTTCCGGCTTGGGTGGTTATCGAGGAACGTGAGCACGTAATCGCCCTCTCGAATCCGTTCGCTGACATTCTCTTCTGTGATGTACTTTGGTATCCCAACGACGGAGACGTCGCTGCCATTCAGGATATCGAGGACCTCCTGTGTCCTTAGCTCCGCCTTGTTGCCAATTTCGGTGAAATGCATCCTTGTGACATTGGCAGCTTCGAACTTGTCGCCGTCGATCAGAACGAGCCGAAACGGCTGGTTCAAACTCTTCAGAAAAATGGCGAGGTACGGCAGTGCAATCGAGCCGGCTCCGCCCAACCCGACCACTACGATGCGGGCGTCGTCCGGCAGTGCACAGTACAGTTGGTCGTCTGTCTCCCAACCATCAGACTCAGCAGGATATGGATTCATCATTTGTCCCTTTCGTAGTAGTGCTGTCGCACGAATAGTCACCTTTGTCTTGATTGTTGTCCTGGTTGCTGCCGCCCCAGAACAACCTTGGCCGCTTGACGAGGCACTTCACTTTCTTCAGCCACTTCTTGGGAATCCGCTCCCGCCGCTGTTCAAAGCCGCGGAAGAAATCGTCGAAGTCCAGGTCGAAACGGTGCCCGTCCACGACCAACTGGATATGGAACTCGGGCCGCTCGCGATGGATCCTGCCGCAAACGACGTGGATACCATCGCGGTACTCTTCGTCGTCGCGGTCGGTCCAGGAACTGTACGCGTCGCCATCCGCGTGAGAATGGATCGAGGCGGCCAATATGCAGCCTGGCGGCAATGACACCGGCACCTTGTACGTGACGTCCAGGGCCACTCGTGTGCCGTACGAGGACTCCCACACGCTCGCCTTCTGAGGCGGTACACAGATCCGGTAACGCCGTCGCTGCATGTTCCACAGCAGCAAGACGATCGCCTCGGACTGGTACCTGTCGTAGATTCGACGGAAGAACCCCACGATGTATTCCAGGGCGCTGACCGGCAGCTTGGGATACCGCAGGACGCAGTTCGGTTTGTGCTCGGCCAGCCAGGATGGAAGGTGCGTCGCCGGGACGTCACTTTCGAAGAACGGATGGTTGCGACAGAAGAACAATCCGTCTCGGGTCAAGCGGTAGAATTCGGGATCCGTGGGACGCGGCGTGTTGGGGTCGGTTTGCAGAAACAGTGGGATCTGGTACATGAATATCTCCTGAGGGCTAGGCCGTCTTCTTCTTGCGGCGTATCTGGGCGAAATTGAGAAACCGCTGGACGATGCTGCCGGTGGACTGCTTCCTGGACGGAGCGAACGGGTGCAGCGGATGGGGCGTTTCCCGACACTCGCTCAACATGGCGTTCAACAATTGTCCCACATTCAATGACGCAGGCTTCCAAGGGACCTGCAGAGCGAACGCTTCGTCCTTTTCCGTCGCTTTGACCCACTTCTCAATTGGATGGAGGTTCTTATGGACCCCCCTAGATTCACCATACCAACTCGCGCCTTCGTGGTGCTCGCTGCTTAGGTTGAATCCCCCATTCCATGTGTGGTCCAGGAGGCCGGCAAGCTGAGTCGTCCAATCAGAACCAGGCGCCGGAGCAAGATACTGGGTACAGATCCAGGCTCGCACTCTTGCCGGGGTCTTGATGGCCGAGATGTTCAGCAGCGCCGGGTAGCAGAGTTTGTCGTCGCGTGTACGGAGCGGCTCGTTGCGGAAGTACAGTTCGTTGTGCGCGGACATCGCCAGTGATCGGCCGTGGGCGTAGTAGACCGCGAACGTGATCGAGTACGGTATGCCTATGCGAACCGAACGATAGGTGGTTCCCGGGCCGAATTGCTGTGGTGAGCTGCCGTCAATCCACCGCAGGCAGCGTACGTGTGGCGGCATCTGATGAACGACGCCCAGGAACGGCGGTTGCCATTCGACGAATTTGACGCCGTCGGGAAAGGCGACATTGCCCAATGGGGGAACCAACTCCGCACGGAACATGTCCACAAGCACGCGCTCGTCCCGTTGTATGGTCTGCCCTTCCGTGGTCTTGACCGTTGCTTTCTTGTTCTCGATGATCAGTTTGTCAGGCATAAGTCGACCTTTCGTCGATGAAGTCCGGGATTCGATCGGGAGGATCCGCGTGGCGATCGCGAAAACCGCGACCCGCCACGCGCCCCTCTGCCGTCGGTAGGCGAGATGAAACTCATCCTTTTTCGCCAGAGCGTTTCACGAAGCTGAGAACCTGACCCTCATGGATAGTTGCACCCTCATCCATTTCTACGCCATCGATCACGGCCGTGGATTCCGGATCGATTCTCAGACGTTCCTGCAACTCCGCACGACATTCGGCCACGGTCATACCCGCAAGCGGGTACGAATGGGCATAAATGCCGTGAATCACGTTGACTTGCCCTTCGCCAATCGTGGCCGTTGCGGCGAAGTCGTCGCTGAAGGGCGAAGCTCCCGTCGAGAAATCACCATCTCTTTCGCGTTCAAATGTCATCGCATTTCTCCTGAACAGTTGGATTGTGGTGTAGGTATTGACGTACGTTGTCTGAGCCGGCTCAGGGATCACCCTGAGCCGAGGTTGTTGGAGATGAAGAGAAGGAGGCCACACCTGCAGGTGTGGCCTCACACACGACGCTAGTCGGGCGGCGTCTGAGCCACGTGATACACATCGTCGGGGCCGACGAACTTGGAGTCCGCCCACTTGGCGTGCGTTACGGCGGCATCCATCAACGACAGAGCCGAGCCGGGGTTGGCTCCACGGCGCCGTTGGGCTAGTTCCAGCACTACCGGCAGCACTTCGGGTGAAACGTCGACTTCGCCACCGAGTGGATGGTTTGCCGCGTGCTCCTTGAGTAGTCGCCGCAGATCCGCGGATTCCAGCGCTGGGACGCGGATCGGCTCCAACCGCCGCATCAACGCTCGGTATCGCGTGATATGTCGACCTGCCCCGGGATTGGCGACGGCAATCATCCGGAGACCATCGTCTAGTGCGTCGCAGATCAAGGACGCCGCCACGGGCGACCCACAGCACGCCAATTCAAAATGTTCCATCACGACGAGCGTGTCGGACATTTTGCGGACCTGCTTCAACGTGTCGCGAAGGCAGTCGTCCCGCTGTGCCTGGAATATGGCGCCACAGCTCACTTCGGCGCCTGACAACGATAACACACGCTGCACCACGCCTCGTTCACGAAGAAGCGCTGAGGCCGCGTGGGCCAGCGAGCTTTTTCCTGATCCGCAGGCGCCCAACAGGAGCGGGCATGTCGGCGGCATCAGGCGGCAAACCGTTTCGGCAATTCGTTCGACAGTATCCGATTGCTGGTCCGTCAACTGGATCGGCGGCGGCGATGGCTCCGAGCGATCGAGCTGACATTCCGTTCCCGGCGAGGTGGCTTCGGCCGGTGGCGCTTCGAGCAATCTCTTTGCGACCACCTCGGGCATCTGCCTCAGCACCGGGCTTTCGACTAGTTCCAGACCCTGCATGATCGCGTGGTTCACGTCGCCGCTCACCGGTCTGGTGAGCTGCAAACGGGACCAACGCGATGCCTTCTGGCCGCAGAACCAGCCGCGGCGTTCAGGGTCGTTGCCGACGTAGTAGAAATCTTCGTCGACATACACATCCCAACGACCGCTCCCGTGATCCAGGTGTCGCAACAGAACATTGGTGCAGGGCTTGCTGAAGTCCTCGCCAACGCTCACACCGTCCAACTGAATCATCGGAGCACGTGGGAAACGTATCGTGATGTTATGCTTGTCGAGCCATTGGCGTATATCGTCGTCCAACTGCTCTATCGGTTTCATGGTCCGTCTCCTAGAACATGTGGGTTGTTGAATTGCTCGCTCCAAATTGCGATCGGGATCAAGGGTAGGTTCGCAAGGTGGCCGGCCGGATTTCTGAAGCTCTCAAACAAGGTGACAACGCGATGCTCGTACGCAGAATTCGTATTCGTTCGACTTGTCCTGCGCCAAAAGTGGTCGCATCCTTCAAACAACCCGCGCCACGGTCGAATTTCAAACCTGCTGAATAGGTCTTCGAGCGATTGCCGCAGAGCCTCGTCCAATTGCTGGTGAAATCTCATGTTCTCCCCCTCTCACCAAACGAATTCTCTGGGCACCCGAAGCCACGCGAATAGTGCTACGCCCTGCAGGGAACACAATGGAGAGCGTTCCCTAGAGGGCATCGATACCGAAGTCTGCGTCCGACGTTCGCAGATGCGTTCGGAGTTAGAACATATAAGTCGAGAAACGGCCGTTGGAGGGCCGCAGCCGTCGAACGTCTGCAACCCGGGCCGCGTCGGGAAGATCGACATATTCGGCCACGTTATGAGGCGTGAGGTTCTCGACCAAGTTGCCGACTTGGCGCGAAAGCGCTTCGACGATCAAGTCTGCGGACAGACCCACGCCTTCGTCCTCGGACTCGGCGGCCGCAAAGGCGGTTCGGTCGATCGCCTCGGACACACCCTGCTCGACGATCGCGCCTGTGAAGAAGTGCCGTGTGGACTTGTTCAGTTTGGCGCCGTCGCGGAGCGTCACCTCGATAAGCGGCTCCTCCGTGTTCGGGCTGTAGAAGGCCGAGAAGACCTCGTCCAGCAATGCTTTCCGAAGGGCGTCCTTCCGATGCCCGTTGTTCGACACGATCGGGTAGGTGGGCTTGATCTTCTTGGACAACACGGCGAAGAACGCCTCGCCGTCCAGCCGCTGGAAGCGGGCCACCATATTTGCTAAACGTCTGTACATCGCGATGTCCAGGATGTCAGGACGATTCGAAGTCGCGATTGTGATTAGCGGTAGCTTGCCAAGGTCGTCGGTGGGATCGTCCAGGCGTTGTAGAAGTGTGCCGATCACGCGATCGTACACTGCGTTGGCATCGCCTTCCGTTCTCTTCCTACCGATCGCTTCGCACTCCTCCAAGATCAGTACAATCGGGAGCAGCAAACGTTCGCCGTCGGCTGTCTCGACCTCCGTGGAACCCAACTCGTAGACGTCCGTGAACAGCCTATCGATTTTGATGTCGCTCTCCCCAAACCAGGGGCTTAGCAAATCCGACGTTTTGATTCTAACCACCCTCGTGCCGATGTCGTCCCGCCCTGTCCGCTTGACCAGCATTTCGTTGAAGTCATGCAGAAAAGCCCTGATTGTCAGGGTCTTCCCTGTGCCCGACGGGCCTGCCATCAGGAGACCAACGCGAGGCCGGAGATCGAAACGCTTGAGCAGGTCTTCGCGGTTCAACAGGATGTTAGTCCTCTTGAGCAGCCAATTCAGCGACCAGTGGGGACTGCCGATGTCTCGACTCGCCACGACGTTGGGCACGGATTCCTGACGGATGAATCGGTGTGTTCGATCGTCGTCGTCCGGCACCACCGTGAAGGCGAACTCGCGCCGCGTGCAGAAGGTCACGCGGTCGCCGCGCTTGATTTCTTCGGCATCCACGCAGTCCAGTATCGGCTGCGACGCACGGACGACGAACTGTTCCTCACGGTGTCGTAGTTCAACAAACCGGCTGCCGCTAAGTCTACGGACGAATTGCGCCTCCTGGCCGGTTTGTGGCACGCTTCCGGTTTGGCCTAGCAGCACTTTGCCTTCCGCATCCAGGTAAACGATCTCGCCGCGTTGAAGATCCTTCAGCTTCACGTCGGGAGAAAGAGCCGGGTACCGCTGGTTTCCGTCGTTTGTGACGATTTCGGCTCGCGGCTTGCTGCCGGGTGCGCCGATCGTCGCTTTGCCGACGAACGTGGCCGGCCGTACGGGACCGTTCCTGAGTTCTTCGAGGGCTTCCTCGTACTCGGCCTTGATCGCTTCGGCTTCCGCCATTGACGTGTGATCTTTCAGGTTCCTAAACAACTCGGCGAACAGCGTGTGCATCGTGACGGGGTCACCCATGTTTTCCATGCACACGTGCAGTAGCATACTGGCACATTCCTCCGGTGACTTCTTAGCCGCAAGCAAAGTGCCTACAAGACTCTTGGGGACACCTTTCGCCAGGTCAAACGGGTTCTTCGGCATCTTTACACTCATTGATTTCTCCTTGACGTAGTGTTGTTTTTCAGTCTTTCAGGCAACGGATGTTTCTGGGAACCAGCGCTCCATCAGCCAGGTGATACAGGCGCCAGTCGTCTTCACCCGCCGCCGTCAGCCCGTGAATCAGGAGCACAGACCAAGGTTGGCCCGCTCCATGCACTGTTTGCCAAAAGTTGAAGTCTGCCTGGCTGGACACTGCGGTCGTACGATCGCAGGTCGAGGCCTTCGGGCACGTGTCGCAGGTGTTGTCCCCTTCCTCGTTCCTGCCAGGCAACCAAGGGTGTGAATGGGCGGTGCCGCAGATCCGCTCGTGCGGTCGGCCGAGACGTTTCCGGCGCTGCTCGAGCACGTCGCGAACTCGCGCCCAGGTGTCGCCGGTGAATGTCACCGAAACCTGCGATTCCTCGGCATGTTCGGCTTCGATGCAGGCGTCGATGACCAGGAAGATCTCCGGCGAGTCGACATCGCGCATGAGCCGACCGGTCAAAACGGCGGCGGACTCGCATTCGCCGCCGCGCCTGGACATCTGGTAACCCTGCTTCCAGACATCGCGGGTGGTGAATACCGGCATGGGTGATTCACCGTTTTCCTTCTCGCCCGATCCGTTGTGCCGAGCGATCAGTTCGCTTCGCCGCATGTAGTCAGCGAGCGATGCGTCCTCGAACACGATCGGTTTGGTCCGCCGCGTGACGCGTTTGGCCAGCTTGCTGGCGGGTATGAAGTTGCACTCTTCCTCGTCAGCCGCGATGGCGGAAGACGCGGAGGCCGACGGAACCGTATTCAGGCGATAACCGCACTGAACATCCGCATCGACGGTCTCGCGCTCCAACAGCCTCGCAAGCTGGCGCTTTGCCACTGCGGAAAGGCTGTGGATCGAGAAGGACCGACAATGTTGTTCGCCGTTATTGCTCAGTTCGACGCCGTAGCCGGCGATGCCTTCTTCGCGGCGGTCGCCCGGCACGATGTTCATCGAGAAGACGGAGGGTTCCAGCGGTGTCAGCGCCCCCTTTCTCACGCCGTCAAGCCATGTTTCGTCTCGCACCAGATTCAGGTCCGAGAGCTGGACTACTTCACGACCGAGGAACCGACCATCGTCGCCCTTCTTCAGCGACATCAGATCGACGACTAGCTCCGACCCGTCGGCCATGATGACAGTTTTTCCGTTGTTCACGTTTTGGATCTCCTATGATGTCGCAGCACAAGCAGTAGTAGGCGCACTGGGTCTTCCGCTGAACTGTTCGGCAGACCGAGTGGGCCCACTAACACTGTTACGGCACCGCGGGGTGACAGGACTTGGGCTGGCTTCCCTCGCTTGCGCGTCGGGCTTGTATCGCAACATTACGATCAAGCCCTTGGCGGAGCGTAGGTGTAAGCGGACGGGTGGGCCCGGAACCAAGCCCGGGCCGCACCCATCCTGAATAGATCAGAGGGCGCCGAGATGGCTTTTCGGTACAACAACGACGTTGGCGTCTTCGCGCTCGACTTGTTTGCCGATGGGTTCATCGTCAGCCAGCATCTTCGCCTTGTCGTCATCGCGGAGTGCCCATGGACTGTTTGTCGGCAGAGACATCTCCGCCGCAAGACTCATGGCGACCTCTCCGGCCAACCGGTGTCCATCAACACCCTCCAACTCAACAGACCTCGTGCCCGTCACATCGACCGCGCACAGTCGAAGCGGGTCGACAACGGACGACTCTACGGCACTCATAAGACGTACCTCCTTTCTGCAGGTACGAGCCAAACAAAAACAGGCCGGCCCGGTGCCGACCCTAAAAACGACATCCTGTTCCGGCTTGACAGGTTCAAGCCGGCTTCTGAATTCAGCCACCCGAAGATATCTCCTTGGCAAGAGCTTCGTTGGCGGGATCTGCCAGCACTGTCAGTTCCAGGCCAAGCTGGTGAAGCGCGGCTTCAAGCGCGTTACACGCTTTGCCGACCATCGTCTGCCAGAACTCGCCGGCACAATTGGCCAACTCGTCAGACCACGGCATCCCGGTCAAGTCCACTGCAACGGCACAGATGGCGGCGCCCTTGTCGTCCTTGTCCCAAGAGACGCGGGCCAGACGGACACGCCGGTTGCACTCGCTGACCAGACGCTGCATGGCCTTCTCGGCGGGTTGTGACAGCTTGTGCCAACGGCCAAGCACCAATGCAAAACGCAGACAGCCCTTTCGGCACGTGACCCGCACCTGGCTGGTCAGGCCCGTACGCTTGAGCGTCATCCGGACGTTCCGCTGCTGGTCTATGACCGGTTGGAAGCCGGCTTTTTGCAGCCACTTGGACAACTGCTCGGCTTCCGGTGGTTTCCATTGGGCGCAGTTTGTCTGATTCATCAACTTCGCCACGCTCCGAGTCATCGCGACCCTGAACGCTTTGTTGCCTTCCGCGAGATCGTCGTCCCGGAGTGCTTCGTGGCCCGCATAGAATCCACTGTCCCAATAGAACTGCAGTTGATAGGTGCCAAGCGGAATCCGTTTTCCATTCTTCCGCTTGACTCGGTCGTTCTGTACCAGTTTCCCGGGTCCGGGCCAGTCCGCGTGCTCGGCCAAGTGCAGCCCGCCGCCCCGGAGCGCGTACTCCCGCCTGAATGTCACCCACCCGCGCCAATGGCGCGCCGTCGCCCGAAGCCCTTTTTCGGTGATTCGGTGCCGGTCTTTGGTCGGAACGATGTCCACATCCAGCGCATCGGCGGTTTCCTTCGCAATCACTGCTTTCATGAGACGCCTCCTTCTTCGCTTTCCGGCCACGGATCAAGCAACCCGGCGCGCGTCAGCGGCAGGTACTCGTCATGGTCGCGGTAGTATTGACATGCTTGCGGGTTGAAGACGCCCTCGGGATCCAACTCGTCCATGGCCCGATCCTGAAGGGTCACCGCGAAGTACCCGAGCAGGGCGATTTCCTTTGGTGATATGCATGGGGGCAATCGCCCAAGGCATACCATGGCCCTGGATGCCGGCATCTGCGCGGGCATGTCGAACGGAAGTTCACCGGCAGGCCTACAGTTGGGGTGAAACACGTCGTCAGGGTCAAGCATGCTGAGCGGCAGGAAAGTCGGCGGCGTCTCCCATCGCCAATTCTCCAGGTACATCATGTGGAACACTGCTCGATTGGCGATTCGCAGGCGGCCACCTTCCGGCGTGCGGGGTACAGGCATCGCGATCTGGTAGTTCACCCTGAAGTCGCCGTCGACGAAGATGCCCAACAAGTCCATTCTCGGTGCACCGTTCACCAGTTCGATTAATTCCCACGCCGCCCCCTCCTTCCATTGGCGCCAGTCGCGCGGGCCGTTGTTCGATGCTAACGCGCGCCGGAGCAGCGCCGCGTTTTGCTCGGACTTGGGTGTCCGAGCGATTGTCGCTTGAGTCATTATTCGTTGCTCCCTGCTAAGTTGGTTGGACAGCGCCACCGTGGTGGCCGGAGCGTCGAAACTGAAGCCTGAAGCGCAAGCGAAGATCTAACGGCACAACTCGTTTCTTCGCTTGCGCTTCAGGCTTCAATCCACCATCGAAGTGGCGCAGTCCGATTAGCGTTCATGAGGTTGATAGAGTCTCGATGGCTGCGCTCACTTCGAGCGAGCCATCCACAAAGAAGTAGGTCCAATCGTCGCCGACCGAGATGCCAATCGACGAGCCCTCGTTGATTCCAAGGTCAGTAAGGGGACTGGCCACGCAGTCCTTCAGGTCCGTTTCCGGTATCACGAACCCCGTCATCCCCAGACGGTCGGCCACGAGTTGTGCCCCGCAGGGGCAAACGCTGACCGGCTCGCCGAGGCGTGCAAAACGGTGAATTCGCTTTGCCTGGCCGCACTTGCCACATTTCGCGGCGGTGATCCAAGGCAGCTCGGACCGAATCTGTGGGTGTGTCGGCGAGTCACCGTCATCGGGGCCGGTGACTCGCTGGAGCAGGTCCTTCAGGGTTAAATCCGCTGGGGGCTCATCAAGATCCACCAAAGACCACGTTTCGTGGGGGCACCTGCAATTCTCGCTCCGCGGAAGGTCGGTACACCAGACGCGATGGCCGTATAGCGACAGAGCCATTTCTCGATCGCGAAGGGCGTTTTTGGTCGTACCGGCTAGCCACATCAGGGCTTCGGTCGCGACCAACTCGGCTGTGGTGCGGCAGACCGTCGGGAGGGTCCGCGTCGACTCGTTGCCCAAGAGGCTGAGCGTTTTCAGGTCGCAGCCTTCTCTGGCCTTCATTCGACCCCATTCTGCACTGCCAACCAGGCACGCAGGGCATGGTCCGTCAGGCTTGGATCTGTCGAACACTCGGACAAAACACGTAGCTGTCTCGCCGTGGACGGCACCCTGAATAAGGGGTAGCCCAAGACGCCCAGCAAGTACGCCAGCCCAGACCAGTAGTTCCAGATTGTCGCCTGCGACTACCAGAACATCCGCTCGGCGAAGAATGCTAAGAGGAACATCTTGGGCACAGCCGACTGCTGTCATAACCGTTGCTTGGGGGTTAGCGGCATGCGCCGCCTCGCCCCGTCCCCAAGCCTTCCACTGTCCGGCATCGGTTACTCGGCAGGGCTGGGTCAGCCATGAGTCCTCGCCGTAGGTATCCGGGTCAACGCCGACCAGTGTCCCTACGCCGATGTTGGCCAATTCGGAGAAGACGACACCACCGACGGCACCGAGCCCGAACACCGCAGCCGTCCGGTCCCGCAGCAAAGCAGGGTCGCACGGCAGTCCCTTCAGCGGCGTGTCGAGGCTGGGCAGTACCGTGGTGGTGTCGACAGGACCGCCCCAGCGCCGCCACTCTGGTAACTGAGGCCACACATTCGGGCCATTTGTTGCGGAGGCGGGGTCAGGAGCTGTCCTTGAATCATTGTTTTCGCTGGTGCACTTCACACACCCGGTGGGGATCGTGGTTTCACCAGCGACGTCTATAGTTCTGCTGGATCCCATGCTAAATGTTCCTCTAGGGTTAGCTGCCTGGCGCAGGCAGTACATTTGCGGACTTTCTCGAAACAAAGCAGGATTTCTTTGGGGTCTACGTCGCTCTGGTCAGAGGGCTGCTCGTAGTGGTAGGCGGCCCCGCACCTGCAAGTGGCAATCGTTGTGTCTGCCGTGAAGGGAATCCTGCAAAACGGACACAGCTCTCCTATGAGCGACTTCGGCGGGGGACCGACGTAAGGACGGATCCGTTCGGTGACATAGGCGTGAACCGCCGGGCCGAGAACTACGCAGTCCTTCACTGCCAAAATATTGAGAGGCAGAGCCGGCCTTGCATTAACCAACTGACCCTCCGAGTTCGGCAACATCGCAAGTGCTGGTTTTCCGCGGTTCCGCACGAAGCTGAAGCCAACGGAGGCACCTGAGCGTTTGGGAACCCGCTTGAGCGACTGCGACTTCGCATTCGGCGCGAACCACACTATCCCATCGCTCTCTGAAATACTCAGGGGCTGGTACCTCGACTTCTGTTTGCCCTGGCCCCAAGGCGATGACGAGGGGTCATACGGTGGATCGGAGCCAAAGCGAGCCAAATGGATTTCGAACGACAGGGAATTCAGGGTTTCTGTACTTCTTTTCATGGTCTCAACCTACGTCAGGAACTGGGTGCAGTTGTGGACGGATATCAACTCAGAACAGAAAGAACGGCGCGGCATTGGAACCGTTGCATCTACTGAAATGGCGGACGGTGGCGCAACGTGTTACGTAAGCAGCACAAAATTCAGATTTTTCTTCAAGATGAAGCTCGGCGGCTTCAAGAACGCATCGATTTCTGAAATTACTTCGTCCGACCGAGCGAGAAGCAGCGCCTTAATTGTTTGGGCAGTGGGGAATGATGCAGCCGGTTCACAGTGTCTTCGCCTGACGGCAAGCGAATGGCGACTGCGTGGCGGAATCGCCGGGCGTATGGTTGCACAGACGGCCGAACGGTTATAACATAGCGTCGGGGTAGGCTCACTTGTTCTAATCAAGCGCACAGGACGCACGCTTATGCCGAGACTTGGTTGGGCGGACTGCTTGAGGATCGCATTGTGGTTTGTTGGTGAGGAAGACTATCATCCATCCGAGCGACTGCTGATCGAAATGCCGTTTCGCGATGGCGCCATCCGCGGTGCACTGGCGGAACTCAGGCAGCTGAATTCCAGACATGCGGCCAATGTGGGGACTGCAATCCTTGATTTCCCACGGTCAAATCTGGTTCGCGCACTCCGCGCCATACGCAGATTCAGCCCACCAGAGCTGACAATGGGCCGAATCAGGAGCTTGCTGCGCGAAATCCTCGCCCTGAGGAGGTCCGTTGCCTTATGTACAAGCTTGACCAAGTTCCTGGAAACTTCTGACCTGTTCCGCGACAGAAAGGCATGGCGGGCGTTCCAGGAAACAATGGAACAGTTCCTGACCGCCGTCTCCGACAACAGCCTGCGCGCGATACTCATCAAGGCCGGCAGAGCCGCCGCCATGTTGCAGTCGTGGTATTCGTTGCAGGACCAATTGAAACGCGACCCGATTACCCAAGGAGCGTTACCGCTGGTGTGGAAGGTGGACCGCAAACGGCTGTACCGACTACAACACGCGATCAAGGCTTACATACGATGCACCGGGGACCGACTACCCAGACAGGACGATCTTCTCCTCAGGCAATCCACGGAAACGCTCGCCGAGCTTGATCTCCCGAGACCCCATTGGGCCAACCTCCGAAACGCTGCAGCGGGTTGCCTGCAAATGCTCAGAGCCGTGAAGCCGCAGCGTGACAGCGAGCCCAATGACTCGGAGCTTGATCATATTCGTGCGCTGTTTGAACGCACCGTGGCTCATCTCAGGCGTTTCTCTGTTCCCGAGACGGACTCCGATATCGCCACGACGTTCGATCTGCTGAATACGATCGACGCCGAGCTGATTGCCTACCTGGGGGACGCCGACGATCCGGAGTGCAGCGCCGCAGTCCGAGCTCAACTGGCAGATTGCCTGGAAATCGCCGAACAGTTCCTGTGCGCGATGCCGGCGACATCGTCGCTGACGGCGATCAGGGACAATCTGACGAAGGCGCGATCCAGCACATCCGCCCAGGGCGCGAACGAGGTCTGCGGGCTACTCGATGAACTGCATGAGGCGTATCGCGACCTGATTACCGCGTGCCGCCGACAGGCCGAGGGGCCCGCCAGGTCGGCGGCGGATCGTGTGGAGACCCTGTCGTCGAAGATTCGCGAGTCGACCGAAGACGATGAATTGCGACGCTTATGCGATTCCATCGAGCATCTTCTTGATCCGTTGGCGCAGTACCGACAAGTCTACAACAGACTGAAACGACTTGAGCCCCTGCCGCGTGCCGACTCGTTTGCCAGCCTGAGCGAATGCTTGAGCAGTCTCGTACACTCGCTTCAACATCGAACGCTAGCCAAGACAGCACGCGTAGAACACCGGGTCGAACAGCTACTGAGCCTGGCACTGGCTCCGGAGCCGATTGAGTGCCTTTTGGAGGCATTGTCGGAATTCCGTGAAGCCGCCTCGCGTGATGTTGTGGAGGCATTGCGCAACTACGGGGACGACATCTGCGACTGGCCCGCTATGTACCAGCCCGCCTTTGATGCCGCGCAGTTCCTCCCTCCGACAGGCGACGACCTTTGCGAAGTCAGGGAGGCCCTGGCAACACTGGGCCCAGCCGAAATTGCCGAACGGATGAACAATGCGCATCCCGATCAACCGGCCCTGGAGCACACACTGCGATTGATGGTACGGCTGGCCGAGTACGAGGCGGGCCTTCGCGCTGTGGGAATCTTCCTCCAGGAATACACGAAAGTTGTCGGCTTTTTGGAAAGCTCCAACGATCCGGCGTCCGGCCCCGGCGAGTTCGAGCGGTTCCAGGCTTGGCTTACCCGCCAAGAGTTCCGCTACCCCGCTCCTGGTCTATCGCCGTTACCGTATGCGGATTTCGCTGCCTGGCTCGCCGTGCTGCCAGTGCCCCGGCAGGCCGATGTCTTCAGGATAATGTTCATCGGTCCGTGGTCCGACGCAATTGACCCACGGGTGAGACAGTTGATCGAGGAAAAACCCTCTATATTCACCTCAGGCGGCGATCAGCGACCGAACGAGGCTGCGAAGCGCCGTGCGTGGCTGTTCTTGATCAACGCCATGGCGACATGCCGCCCGTTTGGGTCGATTCGCGAACTCTGGGAGACGATTTGCCCGCCCTACTATCGCCGGATCCTGCCGCTTGGTCCGACCATTCTGGAACACATGCACCAGGCAATCGAGCGCGGATATCTGGCGTGGGCGTCTGCCCATGCGGCCGGGGCCCCCGGAATGCCTTCTGCCTACTCGATCGGCATGGAGATCGCCAGCGCATGGCGGTACTTGCTGGGCCACGAGAAGTTGTCAAAACAGGTTGCCGAGGGCCCCTTGCGCCGCCGTTCGCGAAGGTACATCGCTGCTCAGGTCCTGCTCGAATCTGTTTTTGCTGGGCCTGCGAGCGATGTTGCGGAGACCCTGTGCCGAGACCTGTATCAGGAACTCGAGGATTCTCTTCACCGGCAGACGCCGCGGATCAGGCGGTTCTACGGCGGCGGACGCCGTGCTGGGTGGGTGACTCTGCTGATCCAGGACATCCTGAACATCGCCAACTGCGCCGCCGAGAATCCACAAGACAGCGTGATGTCCGCAGAGGAAAAACGCAAGATAAGAGCAGAAAGTCGCCGAAGACACAGTCGAATCAGGGCCGAGGACCAGATTTTCGTTAGGAAGGTCGAGGGCCTGCTGGACCGACTCCGCGCGGCTCTCGTCGAGTCCGAGAGCCAGAACCCGATCCTATGGGCCCAGTATGGGCTGCTGAGAAGAACGCTCAGCATATACTGCTGGCGGGAAAGAGCGGTTGCGGAACTCCGAGGAAAGAAGAAACACCATTCGAAAGGGCTGTCACTTTCCCAGATCCAGGTACTGGAACGGGATATCGAGAAGACGTACTCTAGGTTATATAGACTCGCAGACGAGATTGCGGCATCGTATCCGGTTTTCTCGGATCACGCTCACGGGGCCGGTTTGCCCGACGCTGCCGAGTGCCTGGAACGAGCCGGGCGAGCCACGGTGGATCTCGTGCGTGGATTTGTCCGAGGCCGCCGTACGCGGCGTCCCGGCGATACGAGGCGGGGCGGCGACACCGACTCGCGACCGCGGGGTTTGGCGTATTTGATATTGCGGAAGTGGTTGGACGACGACGATGACTTACTGGAGGAATTGCTCGAGCCACCAAGTTGACGTCTCGTCCGCGGAGCCAGGATGGCTGCGCCCGTCGCCGACCAGGGCGGCATTGGCTCCTTTCACTGCAGTGAAGCGCGAGATCGAAAGCGAGTGAACGATGAGTCAAGCCTCGAAGAACGCTGGCTCGTCGAGTCGCCGTCACGGACGAGACAAGACGACGTGCGAACACGGCCAGCTTCTACAACTGCACGGCGACGCTGCAGATCTGGCGCTTCGCGCGTATCGGGACGAGGAACGTCAGATAAGTGAGGAGTTCCACGATCCGGAACGGCTCCGACGGGAACTGGAGAGCATTCAGCGACTGCGAAGGGAATTCAGCGAAATACTCTTCAACTGCCAGGATGTGGCGGAGCTTGAAGGTTGGCTGGAGAGCCCGGAGCGTAGTTGGCTGTTCGAACACTATTGCTGCGCTGCGATCGCTGAGTGGGACGAGTCCGTGGCAAAAGACCAGCCGCCCAGAGTCTTCCGGACGGGCACGGAGACGCTTTCGCGGCACCTCGCTCACTGCTCGTTTTGCCGGATCGCACGCCGGCTTGCCGAAGGCCGCGTGCGCATGCGTAAGATGGGTCTTGGCCAGCTCTTGCGAGGCGACCAGATTGTCGACGACTTCGTGACCCACGCTCTGGCCGAGGCATTTTTTCGCGCCGAAGCACCCCGCGCGTTACCTTACCGACTGACACGCGGCGGTGACGGCGAGCCGACATCGATGACGGTCCTCGAAGACAAATCCGAACGGGTCAACGGGCAAGTTGGAGCACTGGCGTTGCTGCATGGCGGAAAACCCGAAGCCCGCGTCGAGGTGAACGTGGTGTGGGAGCCAACCGGTGCAGTCCCGGACACGCAGGCATCCAGCACGGACGAAGCAACTATGGCGGACCCAGACAGGCTGGCTTTCCCAAACGACAAGCATCCGGATTCGCTAGTCACAGTGGGTGCTGACGGTTCTTGCCTCATCCCGCTCGTCATACCGATCTCCGCGGCCGAGCGCGGCGTCGTATTCAAGTACTGCGGCCATCGATTCCAGCGCGATGGCGTGCGGCGTTTGGCCACACTCTCTCCCCCGAATCCGACGCTGGAAGCGATCCGAACACGAGGCAGCATAGACGGTGCGAAACCGCTCGGCGCCGTCGCTACCGAGCACGGTCAACACAGGCAGGCGGGAATCCTGCCACACAGCCTGGAGGAGATGATCCCCGTCTCCGTCAGTGCGGCAAGCTACCGATGGTCCGGCTGACGGCCTGTGCGACTGGTATGCGCGACACCTGCATTTCTTTCCAAGAACTCCCGCAGGCTGCACCCATGCCCGTTCCGTCGTCTATCGGTTCAGCGGCGGCTCATTTGCTGCCGAGTATCGTAGGGCGTCGCCAGAGAGTATGATATCATAATCGTGATGATGCGCAGCGATCGTTCGCGGCCCGTTGTCGAACACCGTCTCTAGTGTTGCAGGTATCGAGCGCAGATTTGGGAGTCGTGTATGCCGGACTTGCTGCCAGATCCTTTCCCTTGCTGTCACCCACCGCCGATGGATTGTCCATCGCTTGTGAGCGACCGCCTGCGAGACGCTCCGGGTGCTGCAGGACGGATGCAAACCAGGTTTGGACAGCTCGTGAAAGGGATTGTCCGGAAGAAGCTGGGCCACGCGCACAAAGAAGCGTGGGACGACGTCACCCAGGACGCGTGGATACGCATCGACGCGGGCCTGCATCGCTGGAACGGAAAAGCGAGGTTCTGTTCCTATCTGGCGACCATTACGGCACATGCAGCTATCGACTACCTGCGTAAAGTGGCGCGGAGACCACCAGTCTCTGACGGCTACGACTTCGATGTGGCCGATGGCAATCTGGGTCCGGACGAGCATCTGATCCGAAAGGAGGAGGCTGCAAATCTGCTGGCGTGGATCGAAAGATATCGGAAGACCCTTCCTGAACGAGAATTGCTTGCGTGGACACTCCTCGAAAAAGGACTAACCAGAAAAGACGTTGCATCCGAACTAGGTGTTAGTGTGCGGTCGATCGATGGGTATGTCAGCAAGTTTGCCGACAGTATTGCGTGGCGACTGAAAGTCAAAGAAAACGGACTCAAGCTGTTGCGCAGGTTGATTCCCGACATTGTGCGTGTTTTGAAGGGATATCTGACGGATGACTGATCGCGGAGAATTATGCAGTAATCCTGTGGAAATCCTTGCGTTCGCCGGTTTCGTGCTCGCCTATATGTAAGGGGAGTCCTTGATATGAGTACCTCTGATCAAGAAAAAGAACGCTGGCGACAGACCTTCGACAAATTGCGCGCCCACCGCGAGGCGCGGACGGAACTCTGGGGTGATGTCGATGACATCACGCTAGCTTCGTATGTCGACGAGATGTGTTCCGATGAGGAATGCCGTGCTGTCGAGGAGGCGATGAACACAAAGCCGGCTGTCAGAGAGTTGGTTGATTTTCTTCGGGATGTGATGCGACCAGTCTGGGGCCAACCGCTGGCAATTGGGGCCGAGGCGCTTGCAGCGGCATCGGAACCGGGCGTCGCCGCCGGACCGCGCCGTTCTGTCCTTCGCGAGCGTCTCCGAGTCTGGTGGGATAATGCCGGTCAATTGATGGCCGACGGTGCTGAACTGCTGCTGGGGCCGCCAAGACCGCGTCCGGTTCCCGCCTATGCCGCTGTGCGGACGCGCGGAAGCAGCCGATCTGCGACGAGGGGCCGCGATGCCGAGACGCCGGGCGAAAGCGAGCCTGCGTCGGAAGAGTATTGTTGGCAGATCCCTGTGGACGAATTGGGGTACCTGTTGTCAATGGGATTCAAACGCGCGGCTTCGCCCGAACGATGGCGTGTGCGGTGTGACATTTCGAGCCCTGGTGATCCGCGCATCGCCGAGCGAGCCCGTTTCGAGATCGCGCAGCCGAACGCTTCACCAGTAAGGCGATCGACGTTGGCACAACTGGCCCGGGAATACATCGAAGTGCCCTCCGGAACGTGGGAGGTCACGATAACGGTCGGCGACGACGTTCGTGTTTTGCCGATCGAACTGGGATCGCCGCCGTCCTAACGACCATTGCAGACGAAGCACCAGGCCCGCTGCCGTTCCGTCGTCATGCGTCGATGACAGTCAGCCGGCCGGAACTGTCGCCGAGCTTCGCGACATCAGCACCGACGCGATCTAACATCGACAGGAACAGGTTGTTCAAGGGCGTTTCGCTACCTGTGCTGATGTGCCGACCGGTATGAATCGTGCCTCCGCCGCCGCCTGCCAGGACCACGGGCAGATTGTGATGGTGATGGCGGTTGCCGTCGCTGAGACCGCTGCCGTACATAATCATCGAGTGGTCCAAGAGCGTTCCGGTTCCCTCCTCCACGGACTTCAGCTTGCGAAGGAAGTAGGCGAATTCGCCCACCAGGAAACCGTCGATCTTCTGGATCTTGTCGATCAGTTCCTTCTTGTTGCGGTGGTGAGATATCTGATGGTGGCCGTCGCTAACGCCGACCATACGATAGCTGCGGTTGCTGCCGGCGTTTCCTAGCATGAAGGTAGAAATCCTGGTCACGTCCGTGCGAAAAGCCAGCACCATGAGGTCGAACATCAAGCGGACGTGCTGCTGGTAGTCGCGCGGGATTCCGTCCGGTACTTCAAAATCAGGCCGGACCCGTTCGGCTTGCTGCTCTGCGCGAACAACGCGGCGCTCCAGGTCCCGGACGCTGGAAAAGTACTCGTCCATTTTCCGCCGGTCCGTAATCCCCAGCTTCGCTTTCAGTCTATCGGCATCATTAGCCACGAGATCCAGAATGCTCTTACGGTAGAAGTCGCGGCGTTCACGCCCTTCTTCCGACTGTTTGGCGTCACCGAAAAGACGCTCGAAGACAAGACGCGGGTGGATCTCCTTGGCCATGGGCGTCGTGGCGGTTTTCCACGAGATGTTTGACGAATAGGCACAACTGTAGCCGGAATCACAATTGTCGGCGTTGCGGCCCTTTTCGATGCCCAGTTCCAGCGACGGCAGTTTCGTTAGATGCCCGACTTTCTGCGCAGCGACCTGATCGACAGACACGCCCACGTGAATGTCAGCCCCAGACGTCTTGCGTGGATGGGCCCCAGTCAAGTAGGACGAGGCACAGCGGGCGTGGTCGCCGGCGCCGTCGCCCTTCGCGCGGCCATTGTCCTGAGCCAAGCCGGTCAGGACGTTCATGTCACCCTTGAACTCGGCGAGCGGCTCGAGCGTCTTGCTCAGCTTGTAGCTCTCGCCATCCTCGGCGGGAGTCCAACTGGGCATGATCGCCCCGTTGGGAAAGAAAACGAAGGCCATACGCACCGGTGGACGGTTCGCAGACGCTGCGTGGACCGAGCGATCCGGTATCATGGCCTCCAACAACGGCAGGCCCATACTGAGCCCCAGCCCTTTCAGAAACGTCCTTCGTTCAAGTCGCGATGTGCTCATTCCGCACCTCCATCGCCTCGCCGCATCCGGAACGGCCGGCTCATGACGATCCCCGTGATTACAGCCGAAAAACGATAGTCGCCGTCCTCAACTCGCCTGACGATCCAGTTGATCGCATGTTGGTCGTAGGGTCTTATGCCGCGTCCCAGAGCGTAGATCAGCATTTTTGAAACGAGCGTTTCGGTGAACTGATGCTTCCGTTTGGCCAGGATTTGAACCAATTCGGCCGGCCCCGAAAACTTCTCGCCACTGGGCAATTCACCGGAAGCCTCTACCGGGAACTTGCCATCCTTCTCGCGCCACCGCCCCGTGGCGTCGAAGTTCTCGAGACCGAATCCCAACTGGTCCATCTGCCGATGGCACGACGCACACACGGGATTGTCGCGGTGCAAGATCATCTGTTCACGCAAGGACAAGTCGGGTTCCGCCCTCTGGGTCTCCTCCAAGGCCGGTACGTTAGGCGGTGGATCAGGCGGTGGTGTACCCAATACGTTCTCCATGATCCACTTGCCACGCTTCACCGGCGACGTTCGCGTCGGGTTGGACGTTAGCGTCAAGATGCTGGCGTGCGTCAGCAATCCAATGCGTTTACCATCGGGCAAAGTGATCTTTCGCAGTGTCTCACCCCTCACGCCGTTCATGCCGTAGTGTCTGGCGAGACGCTCGTTGATGAAAGTGAAATCGCCAGTCAGGAATTCCAGGATGCTCCGATCCTCTCGCATCACGGTGGCAAAAAACATCTCGGTTTCGCGCACCATGTCACGGCGAAGTACGTCATCAAATGGGCCAAACTTGGCGGGATCGGGTATGATCTCATCCAAGTTGCGAAGGTTCAGCCATTGTCCGCCGAAGCTCTCGACCAGCGATTGTGCCTTGCTGTTCTGCAGCATTCGCTGCACCTGCGCCTCCAGGACCTTTTCCTCGTGCAGCACGCCGCGCTCGGCGAGCGAGAGAAGTTCTTCGTCCGGCATACTGCTCCAGAGAAAATACGATAGACGGCTAGCCAGTTCGTAATCGCTCAACGGGCGGATTTTGGTTGGTTCATCGGGCTCCGGGTCCGTTTCGACACGAAACAGGAAATGTGGCGACACCAGAATCGCAGAGATGGCGACTTGGATGCCGCGCTCGAACGAATCGCCTTTCTCCATCGACAGGTTGACCAGTCTGACGAGCGGCTCCACTTCCTCCGGCCGAGCCGGCCGCCGGAATGCGCGGCTGGTGAATGGCGTCAGGATCTCACGAGCAGCCTGCTCAGGCGTTTTCCCACTACCCGGCGCCGCGAGCACGATGCGCCGGTGGCTCTCGGGAAGATCCTCGGGCCTCTCGCGGATTGCCGTGGTCGCGATTTGCTCGGCAGCGTCCATGCACTTCTCGAACAAGAGCGGCGGTAGCGACAGCACATCGCCGATGTTATCAAAGCCTTCGCCAACGTCATCGGAAGGGAAGTTCTCGGACAGCCGAAGATCCAGACCCGTCAAATCACGAACTGTGTTGTCGTACTCGACCCGATTCAGACGGCGAATGGTCACTCGGCCCGGATCGCGCACGTTCCGAGGCTTCGAGCGGAGAGCAGCTTCGATCCAGTCCGACAGCAGTGATCTTTCTTTGCTGGTAGGCTGCTTCTGATCTTCAGGAGGCATGGCGCCGAAGTCCAGCATCTCCTTGACCGAAGCCCATGTATCGGCGTCCTGCCGGACGGAATCGACATTCGGATATTTATGGAAAGCGATGTCGGCTTCCTGCGTCTTTTTACCGTGACACGCGCCGCAATACTGTGCGAGCAGCGGAGCAATCTGCTTGGTGTAGGCGTCGGCGGAAAACGTGTGCGGCGTCCCGCTTTGTGCCGCAACTCCCGGCACGCCACCCTGGCAAAGACACATCGCTACGGTAAATAACACCAACCGTGGAAGATGATTCCAACGATCTCGCAACGACATCGAAAACTGCTTATTTGTTTGCATCATGGCAAGCCCGCTCGAACGGAAACCCCTCAATGAAACTAGATAGTGTAAATGGGGTCACAGGATTACCCGAACGCATTGGCGAGAGTTCACAGCGAGCGCGTCCAACAACTTCCGCATTGCCTGCCTGCGGCCGCGACGCGAGTCGATCTCTTTCTTTCCCTCTTTCCCCATCTTCGTCTGCGATTGCCCCATCGGTCAGCGGCGGGTCTCTGTATATAATGGGATATATGGACGGCGCGCGACGCATCCCCCGAGCGACATATGCGACTCCGCATTTTTAGCGTAATGGACCTGTGATGTCGGAAAAAGAGAAGAACAATATTGACGCGATCTTGCACCGATGGCCGTACGATCCGGACACACTGAATGTCCGTTCGGCAAAAGGTGATGATGGTCGCACCGTAATCCAGATGCGGATCGACATGGGCGTCTTGCAGCTCGAAACGGCGGGACGACCGGACGGCGACAAGCCGCTTGGATTCGACACCTACTACGACTACTTGCTGGCCGAAGAACTGCGTGACGACGACATGATGCTGGACGAGGAGCAATGTCACGCGATTGACCGCGAGTTCGTTCAGTTCTATCACCGTCGCATCTGCTGGCTGAGCCTGAAGATGTTCACACACGCCTTGGCGGATGCCGACCACACATTGGGGCTGATGGATTTCTGCCAGAACCATTCGCCCGACGAACAGTGGACGATGTCCCACGAGCAGTACCGTCCGTTTGTACTATTTCATCGCATCCAGGCGGCCGCCCTGGCCGAATTGGAGGAAGACCGGCCCGAAGCCGCCGTGCACCAGATCAATCTTGGCCTGGATGACCTGCGTGACCTGTACACCGAGCACGATGCCGAGGACGTGTTCGAAGACGACGAACTGGTTGCCCGACTCACGGACTTGCGCGAATCGTTGCGTGATCACTACGATGTGGGCCGTACGCTTGACGAACAGCTCCAGGATGCTGTGGCCAAGGAGCAGTACGAACTGGCAGCCAGGATCCGCGACGAACTGGCTCGGCGAAAAGCCGAATCACACAGATAAAGTTCTGCGTGAAATGGGCTCAGACGCCAAGACCGAGGCTCCATAAACCACGCCAAAAACCTGGAAGAGCCATTTGGTGCTAGCACGCCGTGCGTCATAGCCGGAGAATTGTCGTTCAGATTCTGATGGCCGTCGGTTGTGCTTTACAACGGCCCGGCGATTTCTCATACTACCTCGCTGTCACGGAAGTACCAATCTCGGTGGAGTGCTTTGGGCGACGGAATTGAAAGGAGCACACACGGATGGCCCGGCTGTCAATGAACGAGATCACGACCTTTCGTTGGTCGTTTGAAGAAGACGTTCGAAACTACGTTGCCGCGGGGATCGACGGGATCGCAGTATGGCGGCAGAAGCTGTCGGATTTTGGCGAAGAAAGAGGGGCCGAACTGCTGGCCGATAGCCCGCTGACCGTGTCCAGCCTCCTGTGGGCCGGAGGGTTTACCGGAAGCGACGGCCGGACATACAAGGATAGCGTCGACGACGCCATCGAAGCGACGCAACTCGCTGCCGATCTGAACGCCGCCGCCCTTGTCGTCTACAGCGGCTCACGCTCCGGCCACACGCACAATCATGCCCGGCGATTGTTCAAAGGCGCGCTGAAGGAAATGGCACCCGTTGCCAGCGAATGCGGGATCGCGTTGGCCGTCGAGCCGATGCACGCTGACTGCGCGGGGGAATGGACCTTCTTGACGGACCTGGATGAGTCGATCGAATTGCTGCAATCGGTCGATTGCTCTCAGTTGAAGCTGACTTTTGACGCTTACCATCTGGGACAGGACCCGGCCGTTCTGGAACGTATCCACGAGATTGTCCCGCTGATTGCGATCGTCCAACTGGGCGACGCCAAACGCCCGCCGTGCGGTGAACAGAACCGATGCCGTCTGGGCCAAGGACACCTTCCGTTGAAGGAGATCGTCGCTCGTTTGACCGAAGCCGGCTACGACGGCTTCTTCGACGTCGAACTGATGGGCGAGGACGTCGAGAACTCGGACTACATCGAACTGATCGAGCAGTCGAAACAGGCTTTCGCCGAACTGACGCAACCCTGCGCCGCCCCGTAGCCGTGTCATAAGAGAACTCATGAGCGGCGGTTCGCGGCAGTTCCGGCCGCACCGGCCGAGCCCTGAAAGTAAGGCAGGAATTTCAGGTAGAACGAGGCTACGTGTTGGATGGTGTCGACGCGGAACCATTGGCGTG